>CAMBDA010000021.1 GCA_945865175.1 uncultured Prevotellaceae bacterium
CAAAGAAACCGCATCCAAGGCCATTATGCACATTATAACAAGCCCTAAGGATTTTATCTGTCAAATCTTTGTAAAGGAACATGGTGTTTGATTTTTATCCGCAGATGTCAGACAGATGTTATACAGAAAGACTCATCTGTTTAAAATCTGTTTAACATCTGTGGATTTCTATTTCTCCTCTACGAGTTCAAGCATCTCTATGGGGTATTCGGTTCGGGCACAGCCAAGGAAATCGATAACTACTGCTATCGAGGTTGAACCGTTGGGCTCCCTGTAGAGATGCCCTTCCATGCCTTCAAATCGGCCTGTCTTTACCCTTACCTTGCTTCCCAAGTGGAACTTGGACGGGTCTATCGTCACTGGGTTCTCTGCATCGCCCACCATCCTGCGGAAGGCGTCCATCTGGCTGTTGGGGATGCGGGCAAAGTCGTTTCTGCCTTCTTTGGTTTTCCTTGCCCTGTCCATCATGAAGTGGAGGATGAACTTGGCGCGGCAGGCTATGTCATAGCGGTCTTCGTCTGAACAGCGGATGAAGACGTTGCACGGACAGATTACCTTGTCGACCCAGACTCTCTTGCCGGTGCTTTTCCATTCGTGCAGCTCTCTCTGGATAGGTACGTACGAGATGACCTTCCTGTCATCGTCTTCGCTCTCATCGTATTTTTTCTCCTTGTTCAGGATTTCAAATAGCTTGTTGAGCTTTTCTCGGCAGGATTTTTCTGTATTGGGGGTTACAACGGCTATGAACCAGTGATTTCCGTCAGCCATATTGCAATCGATATGTTGGGATTTTTGGGATTTCAAATCATTGTGGCTCAATGATTTGAGTTGTTGTTTTTTAGAAGAAATTCGTAATTTGACAATTTGTTCTTGGGAGCTTTCTTAACGCCTACGGCGTCGGCAAGTTTTTGCACTTGTCGACTTTGAAAAATTGTGGTTGAGGACTTTGTATTTACCCTCGTTGTTTATGACTCTAACGTCTATCATATCCTTTTAGGATAGTGTCTCACTCTTACTAAGAGTGGAACATTATGTTGCAAAGGTATAATTTTTTTTATAATTCCTGTCCTATATCTCAAATTTTCCTTAAATAATTAACGTAAATTAACGGTTTGAGGATTTGCATATATTGGGGAAAAAGTGTACTTTTGTGGGTGGAAATTTGTATGACATGACTACATTATATATTGTACGGCACGGACAGACCGAAGAGAACCAACAGCGCATCCTGCAGGGACATCTGCCTGGGGTGCTCACAGAAGAGGGTAGGAGACAGGTGGAGCAGGCGGCTGCACGACTGGCCGAAGAAGAGGGTAGAATGGCTGGCGGTGAAGGGAAGAGGTTCCGGTGTGTCGTGTGCAGCGACTTGCAGCGTGCGGTGGATTCGGCCCGTATCATAGCCGGGAGGCTCCAGCTCCAGGTGTGCCCGATGGAACTGTTGAGGGAACGCGACTGGGGGCGTTTTACCGGAATGGCCATAGCAGAAGCCGTGGAAAGGTATAGGGTGGACGGCAGGTGGATGTTCCCAGCCGGCAGTGTGGAGAGCGATGAAGCACTTTCCGGCCGGGCAACGTGTGTGCTGGAAACGCTTGGACGGACGTATGCGGGAGATAGCCTTGTCGTGGTCACCCACGGGCTCTTTGCCAGACATCTGGTGGCTGCAGCGCTTGGTTGCAGTTACCGCGAGGTGAAGCCCTTTCAGAATGCTGAAATCAGGAAGCTGGACATCCGATAGAAAAGATGGTGCAATATGGCCTTCTGACAGGAAAAACACCCCTTAAAATTTGCTCATATCGCCAAATATGGCTAAATTTGCAGCGAATTAGGCATTTTGCCGAAAAAGTGAAGCATACAACTAATAATTTATAAATGGAAGATCAAGAAAGAATCATTAAGGTAGACATCGAGCACGAAATGCGAAAAAGCTACATCGACTATTCGATGAGCGTGATTGTGGCCCGTGCGCTGCCTGATGTGAGAGACGGTTTCAAGCCTGTGCACCGCCGCATTCTCTTCGGGATGAAGGAACTGGGGAACTTGCATAGCAGACCAAGCAAGAAGTGCGCACGTATCGTGGGTGAGGTGTTGGGTAAATATCATCCCCACGGTGACAGCAGTGTGTACGGAGCCCTGGTGCGCATGGCACAGGAGTGGGCCATGCGCTACACGCTGGTGGACGGACAGGGAAACTTCGGTTCGGTGGACGGTGACAGCCCTGCCGCCATGCGTTACACCGAGGCCCGCCTGAGCCTGATGGGCGAGGCCATGATGGAAGACCTGGACAAGGAAACCGTGGACATGACCAACAACTTTGATGACACCCTGCGCGAGCCCACGGTGATGCCCACCCGCATACCCAACCTGCTCGTGAACGGAGCCACCGGTATTGCCGTGGGCATGGCCACCAACATCCCCACCCACAATCTGGGAGAGGTGATAGACGCCTGTGTGGCTTTTGTGGACAATGCCGGGCTCACGAGCGCGGACCTGATGGCCTATGTGAAGGGTCCCGATTTCCCCACCGGTGCCTACATCATGGGCGTGCAGGGCATCAAGGATGCCTATGAGACCGGTCGCGGACGTGTGATTATGCGCGCGAAGGCCGAGATTGAGAGCGGTGAACAGCACGACAAGATTATCGTCACAGAGATTCCATACGGTGTGAACAAGGCCGAGATGATCAAGGGCATTGCCCAGATGGTGAACGACAAGAAGATTGAAGGCATCAGCAACATCAATGACGAGTCGGACAAGGAGGGCATGCGCATAGTGGTGGACGTGAAACGTGACGCCAATGCACGCGTGGTGCTGAACAAGCTGTTCAAGATGACACCGTTGCAGACCAGTTTCAGCGTGAACAGCATTGCGCTGGTGAAGGGCCGGCCCAAACTGCTAACCCTGCGCGACTGCATCCGTTATTTCGTGGAGCACCGTCATGAGGTGGTCATTCGCCGTACACGCTACGACCTGCGCAAGGCAGAGGAGCGTGCGCACATCCTGGCCGGACTCATCATCGCAAGTGACAACATAGACGAGGTGGTGCACATCATCAAGGCCAGCAAGACTCCTCAGGCTGCCATAGAAGGCCTGATGGCGCGGTTCCAGCTGGACGAGGTTCAGGCCAAGGCCATTGTGGACATGCGCCTGAGCCAGCTCACGGGCCTGCAGCAGGAAAAACTGCATGCCGAATATGACGAACTGCTGGAGCGCATCAAGTACTTCAACCAGATTCTCACTGATGACAACCTGTGCCGCAAGGTGATGAAGGACGAACTGCTGGAAGTGAAGGAGAAGTTCGGAGACGAGCGCAAGACCGAAATCATGCCCAGTGCGGAGGAGTTCAATGCAGAGGACTTCTATGCCAATGACGAGGTGGTGATTACCATCAGCCACATGGGCTACATCAAGCGCACCCCCCTGAGCGAGTTCCGTGCACAAGGACGGGGCGGCATAGGCGTGAAGGCCAGCGCCACACGCGACAACGACTTTATCGAGCACATCTATATGGCCACGATGCACAACACCATGATGTTCTTCACAGCCCGTGGCCGCTGCTACTGGCTGAAGGTGTATGACATCCCCGAGGGCTCGAAAACCAACAAGGGACGTGCCATCCAGAACATGCTCATGATAGAACAGGGCGACAGCGTGAATGCCTGCCTGTGCATCCGCAAGCTGGGCGACCCCGCATTCTGCCAGAGCCACTATGTGCTCTTCTGCACCCAGGAAGGCATCATCAAGAAGACCTGTCTGACGGAATACAGCCGCCCGCGTGCCAATGGCGTGAATGCCATCAACATACGCGAGGAAGACAGGGTGATAGCCGTGGCACTGACCAACGGACACAACGAGGTGGTGATTGCCAACCGCAACGGCCGTGCCATCCGCTTCAACGAGGATCAGGTGCGTGCCATGGGACGTACGGCCACCGGTGTGTCCAGCCTGCTTATCGATGAAGACGGCACGGATGCAGTCATTGGCATGGCAGTGGTGAACGATGTGGAGAACGAAACCATCCTGGTGCTCAGCGAACAAGGGTTCGGCAAGCGTACGAGTGTGGAGGAATACCGCAAGACCAGCCGCAGGGCCAAGGGCGTGAAGACACTCAACATCACCGACAAGACGGGCAATGTGGTGGCACTGCTGGTGGTTCACGATGACGAGGACCTCATGATCATCAACAAGAGCGGCACCACCATCCGCCTGCATGTGGAAGATATACGCAACCTGGGACGCAACACCCAGGGCACAAAGGTGATTGAGCTGAAGAAGCGCAACGATACCATCAGCCATGTGTGTGTGGTGCCCCGAGACGAGGAAGCGGAGGATGTTCAGGAGGCAGAATCCCATGACGCCCCCGAAAGCGACCCACAGACCGGCATCCACTCGCAACCTGGGGAAGCCGAAGAGACAACAGACAATAATAACCCTAATTAATACCTATATTAATATGAAAAAGATTTTTCTATCACTTGCACTGACACTGCTGGCCAGTGGTGTCATGGCACAGAGTGCCGAGGACAAAGCAAAGGCCAAGGCCGAAGCTGCTGCACTGAAGGCTGCCAAGAAGGAAGCAAAGACGCAGATGGCCGAGGCTACCAAAATCAAGGATGCCATCTATCTGAAGGTTCAGGACAAGGAGAATCCGGCCAAAGAGGAGGAAGTGTTTGCCGAGAGCCAGAAGGGCCTCGACCTCATCAACAAGGCGCTGAAGAGCGGCCACATTGAAGAAAAGAAACTGGGCGAGGCCTACAAGGTGAGCGAGATGCTGGCCATGCTGCGCCACAACCTGTATCTGGGCAAGGCTTCTGAAAAGCAGACTTTCGACACTGTGGCCTACTATGACAACCTGAAGCTCCTGTGTGACGGCCTCCACAATGAGCTCAAGTACACCAAGCCCACTCCTGGAGAGACTGGCAACGCAAAGGAACTGGAGGGCAAGAAGGCCAATCTGGCCTCAAGTGCCGTATACTTTGTGTATGCAGCCCAGTTTGAAGGCGACTGCAAGCGCTATGACCGTGCCCTGGAGGCCTATGACATTGCGCTCAACTATGGCAAGCTCTATCCCGAGGTGGCCGACCAGGTGAAACTGCCCGTGGAGCCTGCACAGATTGCCTATTATGCCTTTCACATCGCACACGAGGGCAAGAAGTATGAGGCCATGGACAAGTATTATGAGCAGGCCCTGCAGTTTGCCGATGGTGTCCAGGGTACCAACCAGGTGCGCCTGATGTCCTATCTGGAGCAGGGCGACACCGCCACATGGGCCAGCAAGGCCCGCGAGCAGTGTCTTGCCGACCCGGGCAAGAACGAGGACCTGATTCAGATTCTGGCCTCCTACTACCAGAAGAAGGGCCACGACAAGATGGGCGAGTTTGCGGATGCCGTGCTGGCAGTGGACCCCAATGTGCTCATCGCCAACTATGCACGCGGCTTTGTGTATTTCGCTGAAACCAAGTATGACGAGGCCATGAAGTACTACCAGAAGTGTACCGAAATCAAGCCCGACTACTATGACGCATGGTACCAGTGTGGCCTGTGCATCTTCCGCAAGGCCCTGGACCTCAACTCCACCATCAGCAACATCAAGAACCAGGCAGAGGCCAAGAAAACCAAGGAGCAGACCATCAAGCTCTTTGGCGAGGCCATTCCCTATTTCGAGCGTGCACGCGAGATTACGCCCGATGAACCCCAGAAGTGGGCCTATGAGCTGAAACAGTGCTACACAGTGACCGGTCAGGCGGCCAAGGCTGCCGAGATGGACAAACTGCTTTGAAAGGACACACAGCCTTCCTGAAAAAAACGGGGAACGGCTGTTGAACACATGGTTGCTTGGCCTGAAAGGCTGCCAGCCAGGGTAACCGAGGGTTACCTTTGATTGGTGGCCTTTCAGGCTTTTTCATGGCAGCTATGATTTGGATGGACAAAAAATGAATGGTTTTTTCTCCATCTTTCCCGCATTCTCGGTTTTTTGTTGTATCTTTGTCCGGCAAATGCCCGGAAACGGGGAAGAAGAAGGCATTATAATATGAGAAAGAACAACGAAAAGATACTCCTCTATATGGGACTGTGTCTGGCAGTGCTGCCAGTCATCCTGTTGCGTGATTTTACACCGGCCAATGAACTGCGCTATCTGAGTCTGGCCGAGGAAGCCTTGCGCGAGCACCGCTGGTGGGCTTTCACCAACCAGGGTGAGGTGTTTGCCGACAAGCCGCCCCTTTATCTGTGGATTGTGATGCTGGGGAAGTGCCTTTTCGGCAGCCACCAGATGTGGTTCCTTTCGCTGTTTTCCCTGATTCCTGCCGTCATGATTGTGCGCATCATGGACCATTGGGTGAGCCACGAACTGGACACCGACAGCCGTTCGCTTGCCTGCATGATGCTCACCACAGCCGGTCTGTTCCTGGGACTGGCCGTAACGTTGCGGATGGACCTTCTCATGTGCCTGTTTGTGGTGCTGGCCATGCGCGCCTTCTGGCGGATGAAATACGTGCCCCAGCAGAGAAGGCGTGAGCAGTGGCTCTTTCCCCTCTACATCTTCCTGGCCATGTTCACCAATGGGGTGGTGGGCCTCTTTGTGCCGCTCTTTTCCACGCTTGTGTATCTGTGGATGAAGGGAAGGATGCGCACCCTGGCCTACTATTGGGGCTGGCGCACATGGAGTGTGCTGGCCGTCTTGTCGGCCGTATGGCTGGGGATGGCCTATGTGGAGGGCGGCAGTGGCTATCTTCACCACATGCTCGTGGATCAGATGGGCATTCTCTTCCATGCCGACATCCACGACAGGCCTTTCTATTTCTATCTGGCCACGATATGGTATTCCTTTGCACCTTATTCCATTTTCGTGGCAGCCATTCTGGTCACAGTGCTCCGGCCCGACTTCGTGCGTACCGAACTGCAGCGCTATTTCCTGTGCATCACCCTCACCACGTTTGTTGCCATATCCTGTGTCAGCTCCAAGCTCCAGGTGTACATGTTGCCGGCCTTCCCCTTTATGGTGTATGCAGCCGCAATGGCCCTGCCGCGGGTGAAGATGAACGCATGGTACAGGGCCACCATCTCGTTGCCCGCAATGGCCTTTGCGCTGGCCCTGCCTGCGCTGGTCGTGATGGTGGTGGGTGACATCTATCCCCTGCTCAACGACACGCTGTGCTACATCACGGCTACAGGCGTTTCGGTGAGCGGCATCTATGCCCTTCGTCTCGTGTACAAGCATGCCGACTATACGGGCCTCACTGATGCCGTTCGTGTGCTGGGGCTGGGATTGCTCTTTGCCGTGTTTGTGGGTGGATGGTCCATGCCCCGCCTTAATCCCGGTCTGGGATATGGCGCTCTGTGTGCCAAGGCCGCTGAACTGTCGGAGAAGACAGGCATCACACACTTCGTGGCCTACGACTTGCGGAGGCCCAGTCACATGGATGTGTATCTCCATACAAGTGTGGGACGCATCGATGACGAGAAGCAGTTGGACAAGCTGCTTTACGAGGGGAAGCCTGCCATCGTGATGCTGCCCCAGAAGGTCTTGAAGCGCTTTCCTGCCCAGGACGTCCATGTCGTGGGCCCATACGCCATTATTGTGGTGAAGTAGTTTCCTTCATCTCCTGGTCGAATGCCTTCAGCAGCCCTTGGACTGCTTCCTCCTCCAGCTGTGGCAATGCGGTGCGAAGCACATGCTCCATGGCCTTGCGTGCTGCATGTATACCCCGGCTTCGGCCCATGTTGTAGCCGCTCCTGTAGGGTGTAGAGGGCAATAGTGCCCGATTGAAATTACCGTCACTCATTACTTTTTTCCGCAAATTTACGCATTTTTTTTTGCATTGTATGCGGTTTTGGTGTAATTTTGCCGCATGAAACTGAGAATGCTGTTGTTTTTGGTGTGGCTGCCCTGCCAGTTGGCGGCCCATGGCCTGCGTCCGCTGGTGTGGGTCATTGACCCCGGACATGGGGGGCACGACCATGGGACGGAGGGGCGGCTGTGCATGGAGAAGGACGTGAACCTGCGCATCTCGCAACTCCTCGTGAAGCTGCTGGCCAAGCATAAGCCGGGCATCAGGGTGATTGTGACAAGGGACAAGGACGAGTTCGTGTCGCTGGAGGCACGGTGCAGAAAGGCCAACAGGGCCAATGCAGACCTTTTCCTGAGCATCCATGTGAATTCGGCCCCCAACAAACTGCTGATGGGCACTGAAAGCTTTTACGCCCGCAGAGGAGCCACGAGCAATGCCGTGCTGGAGGGGGCAAGGAGCAGATACATAGAAAAGAGCGAACTGCTGGCCCTGCTGCTGCAGAAGAACTATTATGATGCGGGCCGTCAGGCCGACCGTGGGATAAAGGCCACGAAACTGTTTGTGACAGCCAATGTGATGATGCCCTCGGTGCTGACCGAAGTGGGATTCATGAGCAACCGTGAGGATGAAATCTATCTGGCCAGCGAAACCGGGCAACAGGAGATTGCGCGCATGCTGTTCAATGCCCTGATGGAATACTATACCACTACACAGGGCAAGACCTACAAAAAGACCTTGAAGACACTGCGGCACTCGAACGGCACCAGAAGCGGAGTGGATGCGCTGAGGCTGGAGGTGAAGGAGCGAACAGCCAAGCGGAAGGACAAGGAGCAGCCTGCCAAGAAGGAAGAACCCGTGGTGCAGAATCCCCCGAAAGCATCGGACAATCCGGAAAAGAAGGATACGCTTGCCACAGCAGACAATCGGGCACAGCAGCCACTTCCTGCGGATGCACAGGAATCATCTACAGCCATTCCGGTCTTCAGCATTCAGCTTTTCTCCAATTCCACTGAAATGAAGCCTGACGACAAGCGGTTGAAGGGAGTCTCTCCCGTGACCTTTGTGAAGGTGGGCGACACGTTCAAGTGCCTCTATCAGGGCACCACCGACTATCAGCAGGCCAAGGAACAGCTGAAGAAGGTGCGTGAGAAATTTCCGGATGCCTTTATTGTGGCTTATCTGGGTGAGAAGCCCATCAGCACAGCCGAGGCCCTGGAACTGGTGAGGCGGGCACGTTAGGGAAGGGCAAAGCCCTCGGGCAGTGGCAGCTGGCGGAAACGCCTGATGACCTCCACCACTTCGTCTGTATCATCGGTGAGGGTGAGCAGCAGGTTCTTGTATTTGCCGCGCCTGGTGAGGTCGGTAAGCAGGGGCCATACGGGCATCTCACGGCTCCAGTAGTCCACACCAAGGAAAATCATGGGGCTGGAAAGCCCATAGCTCAGATAGTGGTTCTGAACGGCTTCCTGGAAGATTTCCTGCAGGGTGCCTGCACTGCCTGGCGTGTAGATGATACCGCCCATGGCGATGGTGAGGATGCCGTCTTCACGAATGCTGTTGTCGAAATACTTGGCGATATGGGTGGCAAAGGGAGTGGTGGGTTCGTGGCCATACAGCCAGGTGGGGATGCCCAGACTCTGGTAGTCGGCCTGCGGATAGCGCTGACGGGTGCGCATGGCTGTGTCGAGCCATTCGGGCTGGTCGTAGTCGGGGGCCGTGCGCAGGATGTGGAGGGCGTCTTGCAGTTCCAGTGTGTTGCGTCCGGCCATCCATGCACCCAGGTGAGTGGCTTCCATGGCTCCCGGTCCTCCACCGGAAATCATCAGGCAACCGTCCTCTGTAAGTTTCTTGCTCAGCTGTACAATCTGTTCAAAGCCCGGCTGGTCGCGCCTGATGGCATGTCCGCCCATCACGCCCACAAGCGATTTTACGGTGCGTGTCTCCAGAAAGTCGTGCAGGCAGTCGCTGATGGAATGGTCGTGGAGCGTGCGGGCCAATGTCTCCTTGATGTTGGCGGGAAATTTGCCCATCTTCAGGTAATGCCGGTACACACGGGCATCGAAGCATCTGTGGAGCGATTCCGGATGCCCGGGCTCATACTCATCGTAGAGGTCCTCTGCCGTATAGAGGTGGCTGCGATAGCTGAAGGTTTCTCCCATTCTGGGAAGAAAAAGGCTGTCGGTGCATTGGCGCTTGAAACCCTTGGGCAGGGTGCATCCGAGGAAGACACAGTCGTGATAGGTGTGGCTGAGGGACAGTGGTGTTTCAGCGGTGAGGTTCACGTTCTGGAATGCGCACCTCCGGATTTCTTCTTCCTGCTGATGAAGAACCTTGGCCAGCTGCCAGTCGTCACGGATGTCTTTGTAGTTTTGTCTGCTCATGTCTGGATTGTATGATATGCGGGGGCGCCTCTTCTGTTTATGAAAGCGCCCCCGGCTGTTCCTTGTTTTCCCGGGTGGGATGCTATTTGTAGGTGAAGGTCCAGGTGCCTTGGTCGATGGTGCGTATGCCTGAAGGCAGGACCAGTGTGGCCGTGGTGCCCACGGGGATGGTGAAGGTGGCCCTGGTGAGGCCGTCCTCACGCGTGATGTGGCTACGAAGAAGGCCATAGGGCGTGTGCTTGCTGTAGTCCACATGGCTGAGGCCGTCAGGCAGTTGCGGGCAGATGGTCACGTGGCGATAGGCCGGCCGGTTGTGGTCGGTGTGGATGCCAGCCAGTGTGGACGCATACCAGGTGAGGCCGCCTCCGAACATGGGGTGGTTGTGTGAATTGCCACCGTCCCATTGTTCCCAGGTGGTGGTGGCACCCAGGGCAATCCAGTGGCCGAAGCTGGGGAAGTCGGTCTTGTTGAGAATCTCATAGGCCAGTTGGTTCATACCAAAGCGGGCAAGCGTCTCGAAGAGGAAACGGGTGCCCATGATGCCCGTGTGGAGATGTCCCTTATGGGCCACCTCTATCTCCTGGCGGAGTGCATTCACCACATCCTGCTGGCGCTCGGCCGGCACACCCATGCAAAGCGCAAACACATTGGAACCAAAGTCGCCATAGGTGTGCTCCTGTTCGTTCCAGAACACACGGTGGAAGGCTGCGGCTGTCTGCTCGGCCATGTCGGCATAGGCCCGTGCTTCCTGGTTTTTGCCCAGAACGGAAGCAGTGGCCGCTGTGATGTGGGTGCAGTACCATAAATAGAAAGTGTGGACGAGTTCATCGCGGGGGTTCTGATAGGGCGGGCACCAGTCGCCCAGGTTGAGCCAGTATAACGGTTCCTGGCTGCCCACATTGCTCCGCTTCTGGAACATGATGCCTTCGGGGGTGAGCCATGTGCGCATGTAGCCCACCTGTGCCTTCATGGGCTCATAGCACTGTTCCAGCATCTGCCGGTCGCCATAGTGGACATAGTATTCCCATGGCATCACGTTCATGGCCGCTCCCCAGGGCACGCCACCACCGCATCCAGGCTGCCATGGGGCACCGTTGGGCACATAGCCTGTGGTCTTGTCCTGTGCATCGCGCACATCGCGTATCCATTTGTTGTAGAAGGCTGCGGCATCAAAGTGGTCCATCACCATGGCACAGGCAATCTGTCCGTCACCGGTGTAGGGGTGGCGTTCGCGGTGTGGACAGTCGCTGGCAATACATCCGTGCATGTTGTCGAGCTGTGACCGTTTCCAGATAGTGAGGATGTTGTCGAGCAGGGGATTGGAACTGTGGAAGGTGGCATCGGGCGCCACATCCGTGTTCACGGCCTCTGCCTGGAGGTTGGCCTCCTCCAGCCTTTCAATGCCGCTGATTACGGCCTTGCTGAATGTGAACCATGTGAAATGGGGGGCATAGCTTTCCTTCCCCTTGCCGCTGAACACATAGCGCTGGGTCCCCTGGGGCGATTCGCATATGTAGTCCACCTGGAGCGTGTCGCCCTGCTGCCCTACAATGTCCTTGAACCGAATCCATCCGGCTATCTCCGTGCCGAAGTCCACCTCCCAGCGGGCTGTGGAACCCTCAAGGCGTGTGATGGATTTGGGCTTGAGCACTTCCACAATCTTGTCTGTGGGTGCAGTCATGGCCGACAGCTCGCCTGTGGGACCGCTCACGCAGGCCACCTGTTCCCATTGGCTGTCATCCAGACGGGGACCGGCCCATCCTTCCGTTTCGCTTCGCGCATCATAGAGCTCTCCATAATAGACACTGTTGTAGTGGATGGGCGAGGGGAGTGTGCGCCATGTGTTGTCGGTGGCCACAATCTGTTTGCTGCCATCGGCATAGGTGATTTCCAGCTGGCACTTCAGGCAGGGGTCGCAGTAGTAGCCGGCCATCGGCTTGTCCTGAGGCGGGCGTGCCCATCCGTTGCCCAGCAACACGCCAATGGCATTCTTGCCCTTGCGCAGGTGGTCTGTGACATCATAGGCGAGGTAGAGCACACGGTAGCCTGTAAAGTTATCCTCAAGGGCAATCGACTGGTGGGGCAGCTGGGGCCGGTGGCTGAAATTGGTGAATCCGGGCACAAGCTCATCGTTGCCCACTCGTTGGTCGTTGACATAGAGCTGGAAATAGCCCAGGCCGCAGATGAACACCTTGGCCTGTTCAATCCTGTTCCCAGCTGTGGCAAATGCCTTGCGGAGCATGGGTGCCGTATCGGTGGTCCTGGAGGGGGCTATCCACTGTCCTTTCCAGTCGTTTCTGTCCAGAAGTCCCATTCCCCAGCTGGCTGTCTCGCTCCATGCCGAGGCCACTCCGTGCTCGTCCCATGTCTGGACACACCAGTAATAGTCGGCACCTGAACGGAGCGCTCTGCCGCTGTAGGGGACCAGCACGGAAGCATCCGACTGCTGTCGCTGGCTGTCCCACACGTCAAACTGGCGGGCTTTGGCCTTCTGTCTTGTGGAGGCCACGCCAATGCGGTAGGCTGTTTGACGTTTGCCTTTTTCGTTGCTGTTTTTGGGCTCGTTGGTCCAGCTGAATCGAGGATGCCGGGCATCCACGGTGGTGGGATTGGTCATCTGTTCCACCTTCAGGTGGGTGATGTTCAGTTGTGCCCATGCCCATGTGGCACATGCGATGGTCACGGCCGAGCAGATTGTTCTTTTCATGATGGTTCTTTGTTTTTTGGGGGGTGAATGATTATAAACGGGCACGTCATTCGTGCAGTTGGAAGTATTCCTCCAGTGTGGCCATGGCATGGCTGTCGCCACCCTCTATGTCGCGGATGATGTGTCCGTTTTCCAGCAATGCAATGCGTGTGCTGATGTCAACGGTGTGCTGCAGGTTGTGGCTGCTGATGAGGATGGTGGCGCCCGACTCCTGGTTGTATTGCACAATGAGCCGTTTGATGGCACTCTGGCTACTGGGGTCAAGGAAGTTGAAGGGCTCGTCCAGAATCAGTATCTTGGGCTGCAGCATCATGGCTGCCACAATGCCCACCTTCTGCTTGTTGCCTGCCGAGAGGTTGCGAATCAGTTTTTTCTGTCCTGTGAGCTCGCCTGCCATGAAGTGGGAAAACTTCTCCAGGAAGGCATTGCGCTGTTCGCTGGTTATTCCGGACACCTTGGCGATGAAGGCAAAGTATTCGTCAGGCGTGAGGTAGTCGATGAGGAAGGAATCGTCGATGTAGGCTCCGGTCCAGTCTTTCCATTCCTCTCCCTGCGACACGTCCGTAGTCCCCATGAGAACCCTGCCGCTGTCTGGCTTGATGAGGTCGAGCATCAGGCGGAACAGGGTGCTCTTGCCGGCTCCGTTGTTTCCCACAAGGCCCAGTATCTGGCCGGATGAAATCTCGAATTGGTTGATGTCCACTGCCACTTTTTCCCCGAATGTCTTGCTGAGGTTTGATAGGGTGATATTCATCTTATTTCGTTCGTTTGAAATGTGTTAATGATAATTTGTTAAATGATAGGTGGTTCAGCTCTTGCGGCTGTTGCGGAAGCCGTCCATCAGCAGGTACCTGCGTTTCATGAAGCGGTTGTAGATGTTGCGAAGCCACAGCTTGTGGGTGTAGAGTCCCACAATGCCCAGCAATACGAGGGGGGCATAGCCCCACACGGGTCCCACCAGGAGCACGGAAATCCGCTCGATGCCCAAGGGCAGCACCAGCGCTGCGATTGCCACTATCTGCTGCATCATGTTGCCTTGCTTGCCGATGAGCTTCTGGTTGAGGGGGATGGACTCCTTGTTGTAGACGGCCAGCTGGAAGATGCAGGGATAGATGACGCCAATGGTGAAGAACAGATAGCCCAGGTTCATCCAGATGCTTATCTTTCCGATGATGGTGAGTGGCAGCACGGTGAGGAAGGGGACAAGCAGGATGATGGAATTGAAGTAGTACTTGGCGCAGAGCAGGTCATAGATGCTCTCGCGGCGACTCATAAGGCCATCGATGTAGTTGCCTTCGAAGCACATGATGCCCACCAGCGTCATCAGCCCCAGAATGATGTACTCATACAGGCAGATGAAACTCTTCATGAAGGTATTGTCATACACATCGGTGAAATACATCATGCCGGTGAAGAAGAGCATCAGGCCCAGGCCCACAAAGAACTGGGTGCGCACCTGCTTGTTGCGAAGGCGGAGCTTCATCTCCATCTTCAGGTATTCGCCTAGGGTGCCGAAACGATTGAAGAAACTGAAATCGCGGGCCGTCTTCATCTCCACCTCTTCTTTCTGTGCCACATCCTCGTAGGTAATCTGCAACTGCAGCTTGTAGTTGGCCCAGTAGCTTGCGGCCACCAGCAGCATGCCCAGCAGATAGGGGAGGGGATTCCACAGGGCAAAGCCGTACATGAGCTCGGTGCAGGGCATGTCTAGCAGATTGTGCTTGGGCAGCACCATCAGTGCCACCCAGATACCATGCACCAGCGCCGGAAGGGCCGCCCATGCAAGATGCTTCATACAGAGCGAACGTATGAACAGATAGGCAAAGCCATTGGCCACGCACAGCATCCACCAGCCCAATAGCCACCCTGCCAGCCCGCCCCATCCGAGCAGAGGCATCACACTGATGATGCCGAATGGCACCAGCATGAACCACCAGAAGAGATTGCCCAGGCTGAAACCGGAGGAAACGAGGTAGACGTTCATCAGAAAACTGCGGCTGATGGGCAGCAGGCGGTAGGGACGTACTGTCTGAGCCGGTGTCTCCTGAAGGATAAAACGGACCCAGAAATCGATGATGATAATGATGGGCAGTCCACCGTCCAGATAGTGGAAGGCGGCTATGCCGTGCTCGCCCATTCCCAGCCCCAGTGCCACACCCAGAAAGATGAGTAACGCAGCATAATAGAGAAACATGAACCATCCCAGGAATTTCATGAACTTGTTGCGTTCAAACATGGGGTGGCGAAGGTTGCGCAGATTGTTGTTCTGCTTCAGCAACTTGTAGAGAGCATACTTTTTCATGGGCATACGGTGTTGGGCCCTAACGGGTCGTGAGATACTTCTCGGCCTCAATGGCGGCCTTGGCACCACTGCCAGCTGCCACTACAGCCTGTCGATAGAATGGGTCGGCCACATCACCTGCGGCAAAGATGCCGGGAAGGTTGGTTTGTGTGCGTCCGGCTTCGGTGACAATGAAACCTGCCTCATCTGTCCGGATCCAGGGCGCAAAGGCCTGGCTGTTGGGGTGGTGGCCTATGGCAAGGAAGAAACCGTTGATGGCAATGTCGTAACGCTTTTCATCGGGCATGCCCTTCCGCCATACTACATGTGCCCCTTCCACACCATCCTGGCCGAACAGTCCCACCGTATTGGTCTCGAAGAGCACCTCTATCTTTTCGTTGGCCGCCACACGGTCACGCATGATCTGGCTGGCACGGAGGAAGGGCTTGCGCACAATCAGGTACACCTTCTGGGCCAGACCGGCCAGGTAGATGGCTTCCTCACAGGCCGTGTCGCCTCCGCCCACCACGGCTACCACCTTCTTGCGGTAGAAGAAACCGTCACATGTGGCACATGCGCTCACACCCTGTCCCATGTATTTCTTCTCATCATCGAGGCCCAGGTACTTGGCGCTGGCTCCTGTGGCAATGATAATGCTGTCGGCAGTGAGCCTGGTGCCATCGGAGAGTGTCACTGTGTAGGGCTGTTGCGAGAAATCAGTCTCCGCCACCACGTCTGCTATCATCGTGCATCCAAACCGTTCGGCCTGCGCCCTCATGTTTTCCATCAGTTCGTTGGCGTCTATGCCGCTGGGGAAGCCCGGGAAATTCTCCACTTCGGTTGTTGTGGTCAGTTGTCCGCCTGGTTGCATGCCCTCCACGAGTACAGGAGACAGGTTTGCTCTGCCAGCGTATACGGCTGCCGTGTATCCGGCAGGTCCGCTTCCAATAATCAGTAGTCTTGTATGTGTCATTTTTTTTGTATGTTTATTATCGGGGTTGATTATCTTAGGTCGATAACCTCCACATCGGGATAGTCTTGTGTGGGGAAACTGAATTCACTGTCGTTCATGTCCTTCACGGCAGAAACCGTGTGCAGGACGATGCGGTGCCAGCCGGTGTCCTGACGAAGCCGGATGCAGAGCAGGGTGTAGTCGCTCTTGCGCACATCCACATAGATTTCCTTTATCTCCTGCTTGCTGTCGGTGGCAGTGAGGTGTACCTCATAGGTGTCGGTGTTGCGAAGAGAACCTTTCTTCACGCTTGCCTTATAGCCGTGTTTGTAGAGCTGGATAAAGGCATAAGGGTTTACAGCCTGCTTTTCCTCTTCGGTGGGTACGGTCATATTCACTTCCCCGCTTCCCGGCATCATACTCCATTGGGTGTGTCCGTTGTACCAGGTTATCATTTCATCGGTGGTAATCTTGAACATCTGCCCCTTCACGCGAATCTGTCCGGAAGAGGAGCCCTGTGGCTGTGTGCCGCTGAACGAAGTGGCTGTGAACGACAATTCGGCGCTTCCTGTGGCGGTGATGCGCTGGGCGGCCTTGTCGAGAATCTCAATGCCACTGGCTGCCTGCAGGGCGATGGCCAGGTATGAGAACAGTGTAACAAAAATCTTTCTCATTGACGGAAATATGCTTCAAATGGATTATTTTTTGTATTTATAGGCACCATCCGTGAGACCTTCGATGCTGAAACGCTTGTACATCAGTGTGAATCCGCCTCCTTCGTGGCCGCAATGCGTTTCCTCTTCAAAGAAGAAGCCGATGGTGTTGTCCTTGAGAAGGGTCATGGTGGAATAGGCGCTGGGCAGATGGCTCAGTTGCACCTTGCCCTGCCAGTTGGCTGCAAAGGCAGCGGGTGTGGCATAGTCTGCTTCTGATGCCAGCTCTTTGTAGTAGATGCCCACGTTGGCACGTCCGTTTCCAAAGGGGACGCTTTGCAGGGCCAGGTGCATGCACTTGCCGTCAGAGGTGCGCTGGACGGGTACAATCAGCGGTTCGCCATTGCACGAGTTGCCCAGGGCCTCGGTGCCGTGGTTCTCCTTGCCGGAGGTGGCCTGCTTGTCCCATTTGCCTGTGCCATTGGCCACATCATCGAAGGTGAAGATGTTGAAGAAACGTCCTCCGCCCATGCGGCTGCTTATGAGCACACGTCCATCGGGAAGCTCTTCTGCCTTGGGCTCGTCTCCCTTGATGATGGGTACATCATCGGCATCTCCCAGCAGCTTCCAGGTTTCTCCGAAATCATCGCTGTAGAGGATGTAGTTGATATGCTCACCGTTGGCATCCGTGGCCAGATTGGAACAGTAGATTCTATAGTATTTCCCCACCTTAGTGTAGCGGCTCTGGTGAATTTTTCCTGAACCGATGAACATGGAACGGATGGGGCCGTTCTTGGCCTTGTCGAAGAGTGAGTAGAACTGTTCCGATATTTCCTCGGGCTGGCTCCATGTGCGTCCGTTGTCGTTGCTGTAGAAGCGGGCCACCAGCTGGTGCTTCTCGCGTGTGCCGCCCCAGAAGGGAATATTGCCGGCACAGCTCATCAGCAGTACGCGGTCGCTCTCTCGGTCGGCCACGATGCACGGGTCGCCAAAACCTGTATAGAAGGCTTCGTCACCGCTGCGGCCGTGGGCTTTCACCACCGTGAAGATGTTGCCCCATGTTGCACCCTTGTCTTGGCTGATGCGGGCTCTGAGGTCGATTCTGCCATCACCTGTGCCCATCAGTCCGATGTCCGTACGGCAGTATCTGAAATCGGCCACGGCCACAATGTCTCCGTTGCGTGCGGTGCCAATGGCAGGGATGCGATAGGGGATGTCGGTCTCCTGAAGGGTGGGGAACACTTCATACTGGCTGATGATTTCCTGTGCATGCACGCTTGTGCCAAGGCACGCACAAAAGATTGTAAGAGCTAGGTGCTTGTTCATAACTATATAAATTAATTAATAGGTATAGGTTTGTACGCTGGTTTTGGGATCCTATCTCAGGTTGCTGAGTTTGTATTGCAGGTCGTCATCGCTGATGCAGAGCACTTCGCGGGGTTTGCTGCCCTTGGCCGGACCCACGATGCCGGCTTTCTCCAATTGGTCCATCAGCCTGCCTGCACGGTTGTAGCCAATGCTGAACTTGCGCTGAATCATGCTGGTGCTGCCGCATTGCTCTGCCACCACCATGCGGGCCACTTCCTCAAACATGGGGTCAAGGCGTGACATGTCCACATCGTTGGCCTCTCCTTCACCGCCTTCCATTTCTACGAGAGGCAGCTGGTAGGGACCCAGATAGCTCTGCTGGCAGGCCACATGGTTGCAGATGTTCTCCACCTCGGGCGTGTCGATGAAGGCACACTGCACTCTCACGGGCTCACCACTGGAGAGGAAAAGCATGTCGCCCTTCACGGCCAGCTGGTTGGCCCCCGGACGGTCCAGGATGGTGCGGCTGTCAATCATGGCGCTCACCTTGAAGGCCATTCGTGCCGGGAAATTGGCCTTGATGGTACCTGTAATGATGTTGGTGGTGGGTCGCTGAGTGGCAATAATCATGTGAATGCCAACGGCACGTGCCAACTGCGCAATGCGGGCGATGGGCAGTTCAATCTCCTTTCCTGCGGTCATGATGAGGTCGCCAAACTCATCGATAATCACAACGATATAGGGCATGAAGCGGTGGCCGTTCTCTGGATTGAGCCTGCGGTTCTTGAACATCTCGTTGTATTCCTTGATGTTGCGACAGCGTGCTTTCTTGAGCAGGTCATAGCGGGAGTCCATCTCCGAACAGAGGCTCTTGAGCGTCTGCACCACCTTGTTCACATCGGTAATGATGGGTTCATCGTATTCGTTACCCTCCACCTGTGCCAGGAAATGGTTCACGATGGGGGCATAGATGCTAAACTCCACTTTCTTGGGGTCAACCATTACAAGTTTCAGTTCGGCAGGGTGTTTTTTGTAGAGAAGCGATGTGAGAATCACGTTCAATCCCACAGATTTACCCATACCCGTGGCACCGGCCACCAGCAGATGGGGCATCTTGCACAAGTCTACCATGAACACCTCATTGGTGATGGTTTTTCCCAGGGCCAGAGGCAGTTCGTAGTCGGTCTCCTGATACTTGCGGCTGTTGAGGATGCTTTCCATCGGAACCATTTGTGGCTTGGCATTGGGAACCTCGATACCGATGGTTCCCTTGCCTGGTATAGGGGCGATGATGCGAATGCCCAGGGCACTCAGGCTGAGGGCTATGTCGTCCTCCAGGTTGCGGATCTTGCTGATGCGCACACCGGGTGCAGGCGTTACTTCATAAAGGGTGATGGTGGGGCCCACCGTGGCCTTGATGCTGGTGATGGACACGCCAAAGTTGCTCAGCACACTCAGAATCTGGTCCTTGTTCTTCTTCTGTTCCTCCATGTCCAGGGACTTGTTTTCCACATCATACTTCTTCAACAGGTCCAGGGTGGGGTATTTATAGTGGCTGAGGTCGAGCTTCGGGTCGTAGGGTTCCAAGGCCTGGTCTGGTTCCACATTGGCAGGCTCGGGCTCTTTCCCCTTCAGCACCTTCATCTTTATCTCGCTCTCTTCCTTTGCCTTTTCGGTCGCATCGTCAGCTTGTGCAGGGTCCTCGGCCACCACTTCGAAGGTGACCTCGTCAGTCTTGAGATTGTCGGTGTTCAGGTCTGGGGCGGTAGTGTCTTCAAAGACAATCACCTTGCCTTCGCCTGTTTCCTCTTCGGCTGTCGGTGTGGTGGCATCATCGTTGGATGCGGCTGCTACAGCTTCATCGGTAGCATCTGTGGCTTGGTCGTCATCCTCCTTCTCATTGCTGGTGTCCTGGGCGCTTTCCTGCTCCTCGCTTCCCGTTTCGTTGTCAGACTCTTTGTTGACAGCCTGGGGCTTTACCCTTATCATCTGGCGGATGCTCTTCAGCGCCTCATCGCTCAGATAGCCCAGATATGCGATGAAACTGAGCAGAAATATCATCAGCAGCCCTGGGGTGCCGATCTTGGTGCGGATGAATTCGGTTTCTTGGATTCCCACCTGTCCGCCCCAGCTTACATAGCTTTTGCCCATGAAGGGCACAAGGGAACTGGCATAGGCCAGGAATGCCGACCACCATATCATCAGCAGCATGCAGTTGAGAAACCATTTGTGTAGTCTCAGGTCACTGATGCGCATCACCCTGACGCTGGCAGCCAACATGAACAGGGGAATGAAGATGCTGGCAATGCCGAACCATTCATCGGTGATGTGTCTGGCCAGCGCGGCACCCCAGTTACCCATCCAGTTGGCAGCGATGGCATCGGGGGTGGTGAGCAGTATCTGGTCCTCGTCACCAGTGAAGAGGTGTGATACCAGCGAGAGCAGGATGAAACAGGACACCAGGCACAGCAGGGCTCCCATCAGAAACCTGATGTTCTCCCTTCGGGTCATGTCCATGTCTGCGGTGTCCATCTCCTCCTGATTTCTGAAGGCTTTTTTCAGTCCTGCGATGGCTTTGCGGGCTAAGGTTTGCCATGCAGGAGAAGTATTTTGTGTTTTCTTCTTTCTTGTCTTTTTTGTGCTCATATTCATTTTTTTGATTGTTCAGCTTGCAAATTTAGTGCAAAATCTTCAATATTTTCCTTTTTTCGGAATAAAAAATGTAACTTTGCATCGTTAATGAAGAATTTGCATAAAAAACAAGCATGACCACGCAAGACAATACAAAGGTAATTTACTCACATGACACGCTTGAATTTGTGACCGTTTCGGCCGAATTCTGTGCTTTTCTGGAGCAGAGCGAAGGCAGAGATAAGAGAGAGTTTGTGGAAACGATGCTGAAATTGTTGCCCTTGCTCTACTTGAAGGCGCGTCTGTTGCCCGAGGTCGTGTCGGACGAGGATTTCCTGCCCGATGCGCAGGTGACGGAGGCCGACTATGACTATGTGCGTCATCTCGTGTATGCCGTCCTGGGCGATGATGACACCTATGAGGACCTTGTCTATGACAACGGCATCATGAGCGATGAACTGCAATGGCGCACTGTAAGCGAGAATCTGGCAGACATGTACCAGACGCTCCGCAATTTTGTGTCGGCCTATCAACGGGGTATAGAGGCATGCATGAACGATTCGCTCTGGGAAGTGCGCGAGGAATTCGACCTCACCTGGGGAAAGTGTCTGGTAGACAGTCTCAGGCAGCTCCATTTGATTCATCATAAAATAACCCACACCATCGATGAAGACGATTTTTGACAAATTTGACAAGGGGGTCATTGCCAGTCTTCCGCAAGCCGCTTTTGCGGGACGGATAGAGGTGGTCAGTGGTGAGAGTAAGGCCAAAAGTGCTGTGGACTACCTGCTGTCCCAGCCCATTCTGGGCCTGGACACAGAGACGAAGCCTTCTTTCCATAGGGGAGACGGCCACAAGGTGGCGCTGTTGCAGGTGAGCAGCCATGACATCTGCTTTCTTTTCCGTCTCAACCATATCGATATGCCCGACTGCATTGTGCGGCTGCTCTCCGATACAGAGGTATTGAAGGTGGGGCTCAGCTGGAACGATGACTTGTGTATGCTGAGAAGGCGGCGTGATTTCACTCCGGGCAGGTTTGAGGATATTCAGCAGATTGTGGGCACATACGGGATTAAGGACATGAGCCTGCAAAAGTTATATGCCAATATTTTCGGCCAGCGTATCAGCAAGACCCAGCGGCTGAGCAACTGGGAAGCTGACGTACTCACCGACAAGCAGAAACTCTATGCGGCCACCGATGCCTGGGCCTGCATCATGCTCCACGAGGAGCTGGAACGTATGCGACAGGATGGCTACAGACTGGTGTGCACTCATACGGATGCACAGGTAGAGGATGTGCTGTCCAAGAAGCAGTAAAACAAGATAACACCATATTATAGAAGTATGAAACCAACTACAATCATCCACCTCAAACGCGGCAAGGAAGAGAGCCTGCAGCGTTTTCATCCGTGGATATTTTCCGGTGCTGTGCACCATATAGAAGGCAATCCTCAGGAGGGCGACATCGTGGATGTGCTGGCTGCAGACGGGCAGTTCTTGGCACGAGGCCATTGGCAGATAGGCAGCATTGCCGTGCGTGTGCTCACTTTCGAAGACCGCCCCATCGACCTTGCCTTCTGGACAGAGCGATTGTCTGCTGCGCTGGACACCAGGCGCAGTGTGGGCGTATACGGACGGCCTGACAACGACATGTTCCGTCTTGTCCACGGAGAGGGTGACTTCCTGCCTGGGCTGGTCATTGACATATACGGCCGCACAGCGGTGATGCAGGCACACAGTGTGGGGATGCACCTGTGCCGCCAGCAGCTGGTGGAGGCTCTTACCTCCCTGATGGCCGAAAGGCTGGATGCTGTCTACTACAAGAGCGAGACCACCTTGCCCTTCAAAGCATCGCTGGGACAGGAAAACGGTTTCCTGTTTGGCCAAAGCAAGGGTGATGTGGCACGCGAGAACGGCCTGCTTTTCCATATTGACTGGCTGAAAGGACAGAAGACGGGATTCTTTGTGGACCAACGTGATAACCGAAGTCTTCTGGAGCAATACTCCAGGGGAAGGAATGTGCTGAATATGTTTTGCTATACGGGTGGGTTCAGCGTGTATGCCCTCCGTGGCGGAGCCCATAAGGTGACGAGCGTGGACAGCAGTGCCAAGGCCATAGAACTGGTGAATGCCAATGTGGAACTCAACTTTCCAGCGGATGAGCGCCATGATGCTGTGGCTGAAGATGCCTTCAAGTTCCTGAGCGAGATGAAGCATCCTTATGACTTGATTATCCTGGATCCTCCGGCCTTTGCCAAGCACAAGGATGCCTTGAAGAATGCGCTTCGCGGCTACACCAAGCTCAATGCCAAGGCGCTGGAAAAGATTCAGCCGGGCGGCATCCTGTTCACCTTCAGCTGTTCTCAGGCAGTAAGCAAGGACCAGTTCCGCATGGCTGTGTTCACGGCTGCTGCCCTCTCGCACCGCCGAGTGCGCATCCTTCATCAGCTTCATCAGCCAGCCGACCATCCCATCAATATCTATCATCCCGAAGGTGAATACCTGAAGGGACTGGTGCTCTACGTGGAATAATGGCGTTTCCCCACTCATCACTTCATCCAATCAATCATTCATTCAACAACAGATTATGAAAACAAGAATCCAATTGACAGTACTCCTCTTTCTGGAGTTTGCCGTCTGGGGTGCTTATCTCACCAGCATGGGCACCTATCTGGCCAAGAACGGTCTGGCCAGTGAAATAGGCTGGTTCTACAGTGCCCAGGGCCTTGCATCGTTGTGCATGCCCGCTCTCATCGGCATCATTGCCGATCGCTGGGTGCCCGCCCAGAGGATGCTGGGTATCTGTCATCTCATTGCAGGACTGATGATGCTGACCACGAGCTATTATGGCTACACCTGTTCTCCGGGGACGCTCTCTTTTCCCACGCTTTTCACTTGCTATATGCTCAGCATTGCTTTCTATATGCCTACCATTGCCCTGGGCAACAGCGTGGCCTACAGTGTGCTGGAGCGCGGAGGCTTTGATACGGTGAAAACCTTTCCTTCCATCCGTGTATGGGGGACTGTGGGCTTTATCGTAAGCATGTGGGTGGTGGACCTTGCTGGCATTCAGGACTCTGCACTGCAATTTGGCTTCAGTGGCCTGTTGAGCATCTGCATGGCCCTTTCCACCCTGTTCTTGCCCCACTGCCCAGTGGCCAGGAAGGGGCAGCATAAGAGCCTCTATGAGTCGCTGGGGCTGCATGCCTTTTCGCTCTTCCGCAACTATCGCATGGCGCTGTTCTTTGTGTTCAGTATGCTGTTGGGTGTGTGTCTGCAAATTACCAATGGTTTTGCCAATCCGTTCATTTCGGCTTTCGGGCAGATTCAGGAATACGCCCAAACCTTTGGCGTGGCACATGCCAATATTCTCATCTCCCTGAGCCAAATCAGCGAAACCCTGTGCATTCTGCTCATCCCCTTCTTCCTGGGACGTTTTGGCATCAAGCGTGTCATGCTTATTGCCATGCTTGCCTGGGTGCTCAGGTTTGCGCTTTTTGCTGTGGGGAACCCCGGTGACGGTGTATGGATGTTCGTACTCAGCATGATTGTATATGGCGTGGCTTTCGACTTCTTCAATATCAGCGGCTCGCTCTTTGTAGACCGCGAAACTGACGACAACATCCGCAATAGCGCCCAGGGCCTTTTCATGATGATGACCAATGGCTTCGGCTCCACTGTGGGCATGATGGTGGCCCAGCAGGTAATCAACCGCTATGTCTATGACCTGCCTGCTGGCACTCCTGGACTGCAGGTGATGGAGGGATGGAGCACATGCTGGACGATATTTGCCGTCTATGCCCTCGTGGTGGCCCTGTGCTTTGCTGTATTGTTCCGCTATAACCATCAGCCCAAGCAATGAAGGAGCAGCACTATTTCTACACTCCGCAGATGAATGGTGAACTGCCCGAGGAGGAAGCACGCCATGCCTTGCGTGTGCTGCGTCTCCACATCGGTGACCCCCTTTTCCTGATGGATGGGAAAGGCAACTTCTACGAGGCGGTCATCACCGGTGCCACCGGCCACCGTTGCCTTTACCGCCTTACGGCCACGTTTCCCCAGCAGCCTCTGTGGCAGGGACGCATCCATCTGGCCATGGCCCCCACCAAACTCGTTGACCGCACGGAATGGTTTGTGGAAAAGGCTACCGAGATTGGCCTGGATGCCTTCACTTTTCTCGACTGTGACAACAGCGAGCGGCATCAGATAAAGACAGAGCGCATTGAACGTATTGTGGTGGCGGCTATGAAACAGAGCCGAAAGGCTTTCAAACCCGAGGTTTCTGACATGGTGTCCTTTGACCGCTTCATCACGCAGCCCCAGCGGGGGCAGTGCTTCATCTGCCATTGTCATGACGACATTCCGCAGGACCCACCAGGGCAGCGAAGCCATCTGCTGGAAGCTATGCAGACTGGCCAGACAACTACAGTGCTGATAGGGCCTGAAGGTGACTTCTCGGTACGCGAGGTGGAGCTGGCCCTGCAAAATGGTTACAGAAGTGTGCATCTGGGTCCCTCCCGCTTGCGTACAGAAACGGCTGCACTGGTGGCTGTGCATTGCATGCAGTTACGTAGTCAGAAAAATATTATTGCATTATGAGAAAGAAACATCTTTTCCTGTTGGGCTTGCTCGTCTTTTGTGTCGTGCTGTCTGTCAGCGTGGCCCTTATTTCCGGTCACAGTCGCAACAATTATGCCCGTGTGTTGCCCGATGACTGCCAGTGGCTCGTGTGTGTTCAACTGCCCGAGTTGATGTCGGAAACAGGCATTGACCCTGCCCAAATCCAATCCCTGGCTGACATGGAGGAATACCACAACTATGGGCTGGCCTTGGACCTCCCTGTCTATTTCTTTGCAACAGCCTCGCAGCGCATGTGTCTGTTGCTGCCCCTCTCTGATGTGCACCAGTTGGAGGAATGGCTTTCCTCGCAACGTGCCAAAGTGGAAACGCAGCGTGGCCTGCGGTGGACAGCTTTCCGGCAATGGACCCTGTGTTTCGACAGCGACAGACTGCTGGTTATGGAGACGGCTTCTGGTCAGGAGAATGCAGTGCGCAAGGAAATGTACAAACTGATGACCACTGAACACGAGGCCATGCCTTTTGCCCAGGCTATGAAGCAAGTACAGGGCAGTGTGAGACTGGCCTGCAATACTTCGCAGCTCAGCCATTTGGCAGCCAAGGACATTCGGTTGGGTGCGTTGCCTGTGTCAGCGGGAAAGGGTGCCATTCTGGTGGCTGGATGCAAGGCAGACACCCGGACGTTGACGCTGGAGTCACACCTCCTTGATCCGGACCAGGAGCTGGACAATCTCACTGCTGTGTGCAAACGCGTGTTGCGCCCTGTTGATGGTAGCAGGCTTAACCTCATGCCAGCAGACGCCCTGTTTGCTGTAGGGGTCAATGTGAACGGGGGAGAAGCACTGAAGCTCCTGCGCCAGCAAAAGGAACTGCGGATGTTGCTGGCGGGCCTCAATCTGTGCATTGATGCCGACAAGATACTGGGCAGTATAGATGGCGATATGGTGCTAACGGTGGCTGATGCCAGTGGAGCCTTGCCCCACTTCCGGTTCTGTGCGGAGGTCAATGACAACACGATTCTGGACGGTGCTTCCTCCTGGAGCGGCTTTGGCAACATGAAGGTGGTGGGTCATGGTGCCAATGCCTGTGAACTGCAGTGGAACGGTAATCCCCTGTCACTGCGGGTGAAGGACAATATTTTAAGTGTGGCCAATGTGGCCAGCTATGATGTACTGTGTACAGAAAAACCTGCCGCCCCATTGCCCCCCAATACCTATCTCGTGGCCACGCTGTCCCCCGGTCATTTTGCCGCAGAACTCCCTGTAGCCGACATGTCGGACCTGGAGCGTCTGCAACTGGTAATTCATGCGGAAGGCCTGCAGGCCACCCTCATGTTGGCATCCTCGTGGACGGAATGGCTCAATCGGACAAAACAATTTCAAAATCCCTGATGACAATGCAGACCATCACGCTTCATCATTTGTTGCCTGCCGTTTTTGCCGGACGCACAGATCTCCAAAGCGAGCTGTGGGAGCAAGACCTCGTGCTGGAACGAGGCAGGCTTTACCTCGTGGAAGCACAGAGCGGAAAAGGGAAAAGTTCGTTCTGTAGTTACCTGATGGGTTATCGTCAGGACTATTCGGGCCAGATATGCTTTGATTCCACCGATGCCCGTCAGCTCAGTGTGCGGGAATGGTCGCGATTGCGTACCCATTCAATCAGTACCCTCTTTCAGGAGCTTCGCCTTTTTCCCGAGCTTACGGCACTGGAGAATGTCCTTATCAAGAATCAGCTCACCCGTCACAAAACGGTGGCCCAGATATGCCAATGGTTCGAGGCTATGGGGATTGGTGACAGAATCGATACCCTTGTGTCGCGGATGAGTTTTGGCCAGCAGCAACGTGTGGCCATGATACGCGCGCTGGTGCAGCCAATGGATTTCCTACTGCTGGACGAGCCTGTCAGCCATCTGGATGATGAGAATGCTGCTGCCATGGCAGAAACCATGATGCAGGAAGTGCGTAGCCAGGGAGCCGCTGTGGTGGTCACCAGCATTGGCAAGCACATGAAGTTGCCCTATAACCAAACGATACGCCTATGATTCTGATATGTAAACTCTTGCGCCGTCATGTGAGCGTCCTGCAGTTGGCTGGGTTCCTTCTGGCCAATCTGCTGGGCATGTTGATAGTGCTGCTCAGCATCCAGTTCTATCAGGATGTGCGTCCGCTCTTCGGACAGGAAGACGGCATCATCAAGCCCGACTATATGATTGTGAACAAGCAGGTGGGTGCCCTGGATGCTCTGGGCCTGGGGAACTCCACTTTCACCGATGCGGAAATCCAGGATTTGCGCCAGCAGCCTTTCTGCAAGCGTGCCGATGGATTTGTAAGCAGCCAGTACAAGGTGTCTTGTAGTCTGGGTTTTGAGGGTGGTATGTCGATGGGTACAGCGCTCTTTTTCGAGAGCGTGCCTTCCGAATATGTGGATGTATCAAGGGAGGAGTGGCGGTTTGATGCCGGCAATCCCGTGATTCCCATCATCTTGCCCCGCAACTATTTGTCTGTCTACAATTTCGGATTTGCCTCCAGCCAGTCGCTCCCCAAAATCACAGAATCCATGGCGGGCATGATTGACCTTAATGTACGGATGAGTGCGGGAGCCCGTAGCCAGACCATGCGTGCCCGTGTGGTGGGTTTCAGCAGCCGCATCAACACGATTCTGGTGCCAGAATCGTTCATGAAATGGAGCAATGCCCTGCTGGCGCCTGATGTGCATCCGCAGCCTTCTCGCCTTATTGTGGAGGTGGGCAATCCGGCTGATGATGCGATAGTCACCTATCTGGAGAACCATCATTATGAGCTGGAACAGGACACGCTCGACTCGGGGCGTATCACCTATTTCCTGAAGGTGCTCACAGCATTGGTGGTGGGTGTGGGTCTGCTCATCAGTGCCCTGTCGTTCTACATATTGATGCTCAGCATCTATCTGCTGGTGCAGAAGAATACCGAGAAACTGCGCAACCTGCTTCTTCTCGGCTACACACCTTGGCAGGTGGGTGCCCCCTATCAGTGTCTGGCAGTGGGCGCCAATGCGTTGGTGCTGGCCTTGGCCGTTGGTCTTGTATGGCTGGTGCGTCACCACTATATGGAGATGCTGTGGAACATGTTCCCTCAGATGGAGGAGGTTTCCATGTGGCCTACTTTTTTTGTGGGGCTGGCGCTTTTCCTGCTGGTTGCGCTTGTGGATGTGGTGGCTGTCCATCGCAAGGTGATGGCCATCTGGTACCGAAAGGAGTAGGGCAGGAGCAGGCCATGTGTCGCGGATTCAGAAAACCCGGATAAAAAACAAGAAAGTTTATTAATGTATAAATGGAACAACTGAAAATTCTATATAGCCAGCATTTTGGGCGGCCTTGCTCTCAATGTGAGGCACTTCCTGCTTCGGGAAGCAACCGACAGTATTTCCGCCTGTACGACAAGGACAGGTCGACGGTAATTGGTGTCGTGGGCACCAGTCAGGAGGAAAACCAGGCTTTCTGCTATCTGTCGGGCCATTTTGCGTTGCGCAGGCTGCCTGTGCCCGAAGTGCTTTGTGTGAGCGATGATGGCATGCGCTATCTGCAGACCGACCTTGGCACCCAGTCGCTCTACGATGCACTCAAGGGTGGACGCGATGCAGGTGGCCGCTACAATAGTCTTGAGCGGCAACTGCTCCGGCGTACGGTGGCAGCATTGCCCGACATGCAGATACGTGGCGCGCGTAACCTCGACTTCTCGCGTTGCTATCCTCAGCCGGAGATGGACACAACCAATGTGCTTTTCGACCTTAATTACTTTAAATATCTGTTCTTGAAGACTGCCGATGTGGACTTTCATGAGATGAAGTTGGAGGCTTCTTTCCAGCTTATGTCTCGCGACATCGCCAATATTCAGGGCACAGCCTTCATGTACCGCGACTTCCAGGCACGTAATGTAATGCTGGATGCACAGGGAAATCCCCACTTTATCGATTTCCAGGGTGGACGCAAGGGTCCCGTGCAATACGATTTGGCCAGTTTCCTGTGGCAGGCTTCAGCTCACTACAGCGACGAACTGCGCGAGGAACTGATTGGCGTGTACCTTGACAATCTGAAGCATTACACCGAGGTCAATGAATATGTGTTCCGCAAGGACTTGCAGTTGTGTGTGCTTTTCCGGACGCTACAGGTGCTGGGCGCCTATGGTTACCGGGGCTTTTATCAGCGCAAACAGCATTTTATCGACAGCATTCCCCCGGCCATTGACAATCTGCGCAAACTGCTGCAGGGTGGCCACTGTCCCTATCCTTATCTCAATGAGGTGCTCACCCAACTGGTGGAATTGCCGCGTTTTGCGCCCAAGGCAGAACCGCCCGTACAGCGTGCTGACGGCTACAGGATTACCACGGTAAATCCCTACAAGGCACACCCCACCGATGGTCCGGCCACCTTCAGCAAGTATGACGGCAAGGGACCGCTGGTGGTAAAGGTGTTCAGCTTTTCCTATCGTAAGGGCATTCCATCGGATGAGAGCGGCAATGGCGGAGGCTATGTGTTCGACTGCCGTAGCACCCACAATCCTGGCCGCTACGAGCCTTACAAGAAGCTTACGGGACTGGATGAACCCGTCATCCGCTTTCTGGAAGATGACGGTGAAATCCTTACTTTCCTCGACAGCGTGTACAAACTGGCCGATGCGCATGTAAGACGCTACATCCAGCGTGGATTCACCAGCCTGATGTTCTGTTTCGGTTGCACGGGCGGACAGCACCGTAGTGTGTACAGTGCGGAACATTTGGCGCTGCATCTCCACGAGAAATTCGGTCTGGAGATTCATGTGTGCCACCGCGAACAGCAAATCTCAAAAATATTGCCAGCCCGATGAAAACGATGATATTTGCAGCGGGGCTGGGCACACGTCTCAAGCCCCTTACCGACAGCATGCCCAAGGCCCTGGTGGAAGTGGACGGAAAACCGCTTCTGCAGCATCTCTTGGAGAAGCTCAGGTGCCAGGGCTGTCGTGAGGCTGTCATCAATGTGCATCATTTTGCCGACATGATAGAGCAATGGTGCCAAGTCCACCCAATGGGAATAGACATCCGTTTCAGCGATGAACGGGAGGAACTGCTCGAAACTGGCGGTGCCATCCGTCATGCCTCCTCCCTGCTGGCTGATGGTCCTTTCCTCATCCACAATGTAGACATCCTCAGCAATGCCGATTTAGCCCGGTTCTACCGTCAAAGTGCAGGGGCTCAGGCCATGCTGATGGTGAGCGAGCGCCCCAGTCGCAGAAGGCTTCTTTTCGATGATACCATGCGTCTGGTGGGATGGACCAATCTGGACACCCACGAGGTGAAAAGCCCGTTTCCATCGCTTTGCGTGGAAGCATGCCGCTCGTATGCCTTTTCGGGCATTCATGTGATGAATCCCCACCTGTTTTCCTATTTCTCCCAGTGGCCCCGCCGCTTTGGCATCATGGACTTCTACTTGAGCCTCTGCGACCGTGAGCCCATCATGGGGCATGTGGAGGAAGGGCTCAGGCTGGTGGATGTGGGCAAACTCAATACGTTGCAGGCGGCCAGCGATTTTTTGCGCACACTCTAATGATAGTTTTTTGATAATAGTCATGCAAATACAAGCACTTACTCAGGCATATGCCGCTCACCCTCAGGTAAAAGCCCTCTGGCATGCCATTCATGCCACCAAGGGCCCCGTTCATCTGTGTGGCATGCAGGGCAGTTCGCTTTCAATGGCCTTTGCCGCGTTGTTTGCACGCATGTCCAAGGCCCGGAAGGTTCCCCTTCTGTTTGTACTGAACGATTCGGAAGAGGCCGGCTATTTCTTCCATGACCTTCATCAGATGCTTCCCGAGGGCAGCGTACTTTTCTTTCCCAGCAGTTTCCGCCGGGATGTGAAGTATGGCCAGCGTGATGCCGACAACGAAATCATGCGTACCGAGGTGCTTACACGCCTTCAGGGTGACACGGGCCTTTGCTATGTGGTCACTTATCCTCAGGCCATGGCCGAGATGGTGGTCACACGTGACACGCTTTCCCATCTGAGCCTGACACTCCGCCAGGGCGAGAAGGCCGAGCTTACGATGGTGCAGGAAATGCTGGTGGAACTGGGCTTCACACGCACCGACTATGTGTACGCACCCGGTCAGTTTGCCATCCGTGGAAGTCTGGTGGACGTGTATGCCTTCAATAATGACAACCCCTACCGTATCGACTTCTTTGGCGATGAGGTGGACAGCATACGCCTGTTCAGCGTGAGCGACCAACTCAGCATCTCGCGTCTTGACCAGGTGACCATCGTACCCAACCTGACGACTTCCTGCACGCGCATGCAGTGTGTCCTGGATTTTTTGAGTGCCGATACACTGGTGGTGAGTGCCGACTGGAAATTGGCATGCGACATGGTGGAACAGATTTACAGGCAGGGATTCACTGCCCAGGCTTTGGCTGTGGAGGCTGTCACTGAGGTGGACGAGCATGAGGCACGCCAGCAGCTGGAGCGCGACATGTTGTTGGTGAAGCCAGAAGTGTTTCGCCAGAAGGCCGGCACGTTCCGGCTGCTGTCTGTCAGGCCCCAGCCCGAGACTGAGGCCCGAGGTGCAGTGGTACGGTTCCATACGCATCCCCAGCCCCAATTCAACAAGAATTTTGAACTGCTGTTCCAGACGCTTCTGCCATACGTGGACCAGGGTTTCAGCCTTTACATCCTGGCCGATAGCGAGAAGCAGAACCAGCGTCTGGCCCAGATATTTGCCGACCATACGCCCAGCCTGTCCTTTGTTCCTGTGGACCGCACCATTCACAGCGGCTTTCTGGATGACGACCTGAAGGCGGTCTTTCTCACCGACCATCAGATATTCGACCGCTTCCACAAGTTTAATGTCAGTGCCGAGCGTGCCCGTCAGGGCCGTGTGGCGCTCACGCTCAAGGAACTCCAGCAGTTTGAGCTGGGCGACTATGTGGTCCACATCGACCATGGCATCGGACGTTTTGGCGGGCTGGTGCGCATTCCCAACGGGGACAAGATGCAGGAGGTCATCAAGATTATCTATAAGAATGATGATGCCATCTTTGTGAGTATCCACAGCCTGCACAAGATTTATAAGTATAAGGGTCGTGAAGGCGAACAGCCGCGCATCAATGCCTTGGGTACAGGAGCATGGGAGCGCATGAAGGAGCGCACCAAGGCAAAGATCAAGGACATCGCCCGCGACCTCATTCTTCTCTACAGCAAAAGGCGCGAGGAAAAGGGTTTTGCCTTTAGCCCCGATTCCTATCTCCAGCACGAACTGGAGGCTTCGTTCCGCTATGAAGACACCCCCGACCAGCTCAAGGCCACCAATGATGTGAAGTCCGACATGGAACGAGCCCGGCCGATGGACCGTCTGGTGTGTGGTGATGTGGGATTCGGCAAGACAGAGGTGGCCATTCGGGCAGCCTTCAAGGCGTGTGCAGACGGAAAGCAGGTGGCTGTGATGGTGCCCACTACCGTGCTTGCCTACCAGCATCTTAACACCTTCAAGGAGCGACTGCGTGACATGCCTGTGCGCATAGAGTATCTGAGCCGTGCACGTACGGCAGCCCAGACAAAGACACTTTTGGCAGATTTGTCCGAGGGGCGCATCGACATCATCGTGGGCACTCAGAAGCTCATTGGAAAGAGTGTGCGGTTTAAGGACCTGGGTCTCCTGATTATAGACGAGGAACAGAAATTCGGTGTGGCCACCAAGGAACGCATCCGCCAGCTCAAGCCCAATGTGGACACGCTCACTCTCACGGCCACGCCCATTCCCCGCACGCTCCAGTTCAGCCTCATGGGAGCGCGCGACCTCAGTGTAATCCAGACGCCGCCCCCCAATCGTTACCCCATCCAGACACAGGTGTGCACCTTCAGTCCGGAGATTATTGCCGAGGCGGTGAATTTCGAGATGAGCCGCGGCGGGCAGGTGTTTCTGGTGAGCAACCGTGTGTCCAGCCTTTCTGAGCTGGAGACACTCATACACAAGTATGTGCCGGATGCACGTACCGTGGTGGGGCATGGACAGATGCCTCCGGGCAAGCTGGAAGAGGTGGTGCTGGGATTTGCCAACTATGACTATGATGTGCTCATCAGTACCACCATCATCGAGAGCGGTATAGACATTCCCAATGCCAACACCATTATTGTCAATGCCGCCCAGAATTTCGGGCTGAGCGATTTACACCAGATGCGCGGTCGTGTGGGACGCAGCAACAGAAAGGCCTTCTGCTACCTGCTGGCACCGCCCCTTTCGGTGCTCAATGTTGATGCACGCAGACGCCTGCAGGCTATTGAGAATTTCAGTGATTTGGGCAGTGGGTTCCATATTGCCATGCAGGACCTCGACATTCGCGGGGCCGGCAACCTGCTGGGAGCTGAGCAGAGCGGCTTCATTGCCGACCTGGGCTATGAAACGTATCAGAAAATCCTTTCGCAGGCAGTGAAGGAACTGCGTAACGATGAGTTCAGCGAACTCTATAAGGAGGAGGTGCGTGCAGGCGAACGGAACGAAGGAACCGACTTTGTGGACGAATGCCTCTTTGAAACCGACATCCAGATGTGCTTCAGCGAGCAGTATGTTCCCACGGGCAGCGAGCGTCTGATGCTTTACCGTGAGCTGGACGGCCTCCAGTCCGATGAGCAGGTGGAGGCCTTTGTCCGCCGCATGGAAGACCGTTTCGGCCCCATTCCTGAGGAAGGCAGGGAACTTGTCCAGGTGGTGGTGCTCCGCAGGCTGGGCCGTTATTTCGGGTCTGAACGCATCATGCTCAAGCGTGGCCGCATGCGGCTCTATTTCATCGCCAATCCTGATAGTCCATTCTATCAGAGCCAGGCCTTTGATCGCATCATCCAGTTTGCCAACGCCAATGCCCACCGTTGCCGCATGGAGGAATCCTCCACCCGTGCCAGCCTGCTCATTTCCGATGTGGGAAGTGTGAGAGAGGCTGTAGAGCTGTTGAAGCGAATATAGGAGGAGCCCGTTATGGAAAAGAACCGTTTTGAAACAACACACACATATAAGACAAGTATGAACAAGAAAATTATTTTGATGGCAGCATTGGCCATGGCCACTGTATGCACCCGTGCGCAGGCACGACCGGTGAAGGTGTTCGAAGCCCGTATGTACGGCATTAAGCCCGACACCGGGAAAAACACATCTCCGCTCATGGCAAAGTTTATCCAGAAGGTGAAGGATTCCGTGGCCGAGGGGGATTCGGTAGTCATCCGCCTGGAGAAGGGGCGGTACGACTTTTTTGAGAAGGGGGCTTCGGCACGAGAGTATTACATCTCCAATCACGACCAGGACAATCCCAAGATGGTGGGTGTGGCACTGGAGGACATGAAGCATGTGCTGCTGGACGGACAGGGGGCGCAGCTGGTGTTCCACGGCCGCATGTTGCCACTGTCGGTGCTGCGCACGGAAAACTGTACGGTGTCCTCGCTGAGCATCGACTTTGAGCATCCGCACATTTCACAGGTGAAGATTGTGGAGAACGATGCGGAGAAGGGCATTCTGTTCGAACCCGCTCCCTGGGTGAAGTACCGCTGCAAGGACGGACGTTTTGAGGCCTACGATGAAGGATGGGCTGTCACCTATGGTTTTGGCTTTGCCTTTGACGGCGACACACGCCATGTGGTGTACAACACGGGCGACATCTCCATTCCTCTGGAAGATGCCGAGGAAACCGAACCTGGGCTGATAAGAGCCCCCAAGTGGAAAGATGCGCGCCTGAAGCCCGGTACGGTGGCAGTGTTCCGTGTGGGATCCCGTCCTGCTCCCGGCCTCTTCCTGAGCCACAATGTGAACACGGTGCTGAGCCAGGTGAAGGTGCATTACGCCGAGGGCATGGGCCTGCTGGCACAGCTGTGTGAGAACATCAAGCTGTCCCATTTCGGCGTGTGCCTGAAGGGTGTGGACGACCCCCGCTTTTTCAGCACACAGGCCGATGCCACCCATTTCTCGGGTTGCAAGGGACGCATCGAGTCGGTGGACGGACTGTACGAGGGCATGATGGATGATGCCATCAATGTGCATGGCACATACCTGAAGGTAGTGCGCCGCATAGATGACCGCACGGTGGTGGGACGCTACATGCACGGCCAGTCGTGGGGCTTCGAGTGGGGCCGCCCGGGTGACGAGGTACAGGTTATTCGCTCTCGCACCATGGAAACATTGGGAGAGGCAGTCCGCATCGCTTCCATCCGTCCGGCCGACCGTGACACCATATTGGGAGCGCATGAGTTCCAGATTACCTTCGACAAGCCCATCGACCCGTGTGTGAGCGAGGCCGAGGGCTTTGGTCTGGAAAACCTCACCTGGACGCCCGAGGTGCTGTTTGCACGCAACATCGTGCGCAACAACCGTGCGCGCGGAGCCTTGTTCAGCACGCCCCGCAAGACGGTGGTGGAGGACAATTTCTTCGACCACACTTCAGGTTCGGCCATTCTGCTCTGCGGCGACTGCAACGGATGGTACGAGACGGGTGCCTGCCGCGATGTGGTGATTAGGCGCAACCGTTTCCTGAATGCGCTTACCAGCCAGTACCAGTTCACCACGGCAGTCATCAGCATCTATCCCGAGATTCCCGACCTTGCTGCGCAGCACCAGTATTTCCATGGGGGTCCTAGTGGTGGCATTGTGATTGAGGACAACGAGTTTGACATGTTCGACATGCCGGTGCTCTATGCCAAGAGTGTGGACGGGCTGGTGTTCCGTCGCAACGTCATCCGCACCAATCATGCCTTCAAGCCATTCCATTATAACCAGAACCGATTCCTGCTGGAACATGTCACCAATGTGAAGATTAGCGAATAGGAACGCAGGGTGTTCGTTGAACGTCCTACATGGTTTTTGCTGCCTAGTTGGAAAAAAATTGCTACCCAACTGGGCAGCAATTTTTCTCCAGTTGGGTAGCAAAACAGGTCATTATGAGAGATTGTGTGTGTGCGGACGGTTTGTCCCTGGCTGCTACATGTAGTCGGCTTTCCGCTTGGGGTTCATGGGGAACCAGCCCTTTCTTACACGCTCATGCTGTGCGATTATTTCGCCGATGCTCCAGAAGGAGGAACAGGCCAGCACGCCCAGTATGATGCTGGCGTATCCATTGGTGGCATACAGGCTGAGGGCAGTGAATACGATGCCCATGGCCAGAAAGACCCACCAGATGCGTTTGCCGAAATAGTACTCCGCCTTGATGACGAGGGGGTGAAAGAGGCCGATGGCCAGAAACGTGACCCCGCCTATGATAAGTCCGATGTAGTTCATATAGAAAAGGTGTAAGGAGGTTAACGGATGCTCATTTGTACAATCTGCCTGTCTGCGGTGAGGCGGCACGACACCTTGTAGCAGTGGGTCGTAGGCTTGGTGGTGTCGGAGCGGCTCACGGTCTCGTCGACAGTACATTCCACGTGGTAACCGAGCGACCCGTCGGAAACCGACTCACGGCGTACGGAAAGGGTGTTGGACACCACATAGTGGAGCCCGATCACATCGGCCGTCTTCTTTTTCTTCACGTACTGGATGATGTCGGCGGCCGTGGCATTCTTCTTGCCGCAAAACGACTCCATGGGCTGAACGATGGCCTGTGCCACTACCTCCTCCTCGGTGCTTTGCATCGACTGGTTGAAGAAAGTGTCCAGCATGCCCAGTATCATGCTCTTCTCGGTTGTCGAAACATGGGCTTTGGCCAGGTCGTTCTTGCGTTTGGCGGCCACGTCGGCATACATGCCCTCCGGGTGCAGTTCCAGATAATGGTCGATGCCTTTTCCCGTGGTGTCGGCAAGGGCCTGTTGCCAGTCGATGGAGTCGATGAGCTGTGCACAGCGGGGCGCATGGAACGAGTCGGGGTGCTTGTCGAGGAAAGCCTGCAGGGTGGCTCTGTCGCCCTGGCAAGCCTTGGCCCATTCGGCCTGCTGGGCCTTTATCTGCTGGAGCCTTGCTTTTACCTCTTCCTGGTGCTCGCTCAGGGGGAAGTCGGCCAGGAACTGCTCAAAGAAGACAGGCTCGGACAGGTTTTCCAGCGCTTCGTAGCGTTCCTGTTCCATGCGCATTTCGTGCTGCAGAAAGTAGTAATAGTAACCGCCCACCGATGCGCCGCCGGCCACCAGCAGGAAAAAGGCCATTCCAGCGGCACGCCATGCCGTGCGGTGCCTGTTCTTTCTTTGATGAGAGTGATGAGGGGAGGGCTGCTCGGGCGGTGGCGGACAGGGAGCAGGGGTTTCCTGGGGCGCTGGTGCCTCTTTGCCGCAATAAGGGCATTTGCTGTCTCGGTCGAGATAGTAGGTGCCACAGTCTTCACAGTGTATCAGGTGACCGTGGATGGCCACGCCGCAGGTGGGGCATGTGCCGGCCATTGTAGATACGCGGTTCCCGCATTCGGGACATTTTATCATGCTCATGATGGTAGGTGTGTATGTGTTGTGAGTATGTTGTTACATTGATGTACCTTGTTCTTCATCCGTCAGTTCCAGACGTAGGATGCGGTGGGTGGAGGGTGTCACACGATAGCGGTTGTCCGACCGTCGTCCCACCACCCAGATGATGTCGTTGCCATGGCACACCACATATTGGGCGGCTTTCTCATCGGCGCCGGCCTTGCTGTCGGTGAGGAAATCGCTCAGCAGCTTGCGTCCTTTCATGCCGAAGGGCACAAACCAGTCGCCCTTGCGGGCCAGCCGCGTATGGAGCGGCTGTGTGATGAGGTCGGCATCGAAATAGGCCACGCGCGGCCCGGTGGCTCCGATGGTCTCTACAGTGTGCATGCGCAGGCAGGGCGCCTTGGGCTGCTCGTGAAGCGGGCGTAGCAACAGGCATCCGCGGTCGGCCACCACCCTGTGCGTGCCGCTCATCCATTGGGTGCCGGGCCGGCAGGGAATGTGTCTGGCGATGTCGTCCACGGTGGTGGCATTGAACCCGCAGGGAGCCAGCCATTCATGCAGCAGCAGGGGAGGGGCGCCGGCCTGAAGGAAAGGTTCTGTCTCCAGGCGGTTGCCGGCAAATCCGGCCTGCTTCATGCGTTCTTTCACTCCTGTAAGGTAGCAGGGGAGGGCTTCCTGCACCAGCGACGCGGTGTGTGCCATTGCCTGTGGTGCTGTAGCATGCAGTTGTCGGAGCAAGGGCATGATGTGGAGGCGGATGTAGTTGCGGCGCGTGTCGGGCACCAGGTTGGTGCTGTCGGTCACGTAGGGCTGCTGTCTGTCTTTCAGATAGGCCAGGATGTCGGCATGGCCGACGCACAGGAGCGGTCTGGCCACATGGCCGTTGCGCGGGTGCATGGCCGCCAGTCCTCGGATGCCCGTTCCGCGCAGCAGGTTGAGCAGCAGGGTTTCGGCCTGGTCGTCGGTGTGATGGCCCACGCAGATGGCCTGGGCTCCACTTTCCTGCAGCTGTTGGCCGAACCACTGGTAGCGCAGCTCGCGGGCAGCCATTTCTATGCTTTGTCCGTGCTGCCTGGCATAGTCTGCTGTCTGGAAGTGCTTCACCTTGAGGGGCACGCCCATCTGCTGGCATAGCCGGGCGACAAAGGCGCAGTCGCGGTCCGACTCTTCTCCGCGCAGGTGGAAATGGCAGTGGAGGGCCTCCACGGTGTAGCCCAGTCTGCACAGCACACACAGCAGGGCCACCGAATCGGCGCCGCCGCTCAGTGCCACCAGCACCGGCCGGTCCTTTACCAGCAGATGATGTCGGTCGATAAAGGCTTCCACGCGCTTTTCCATGTCCACGGCCTATTCCTCCTTGTTCAGAATGTCTCCGGCCAGGGTGTCGCCCAGCTCCACGGCTTTCTGCAGTTGTGCGCGTGCTTCTGCCTTTTTGCCTTGCTGGCGCAGGCACACGCCCAGTATGCGGTAGGCATCGGGCATGGCAGGGTCGATGCGGATGGCCTCCTTAGCGGCCATGACGGCTTCTTCCACCTGGCCCACCCGATAGTTGAGGGCAGCCTGCTCGGCACGCAGTACGGCATCGTCGGGGCTCAGCCGGACGGCTCTTTCTATGTCGTTGAGTGCGGCAGGGTACATGCGGCACTCCACCTCCAGCTGTTCGCGTGTGTAATAGAAGGCTGCGGTCATGTTTCCGCCGTTGAGATGCTCATAGGTGTTATAGTCGGCCACGGCCTCCCGCTTTCGGCCGGCCGCCTGCAGCGATGCGGCCCGCATGAGGATGACGGGCGCGGCTTCGCGCGGATAGGGCTGGGCGTAGAAGGCGAGTGCGCTGTCCTGGAGTGCCACGATGCTGTCGGCCGGGCTGCCTTCCTGCCGTTGCAGGCACAGGGAGGCATACATGAACAGTTCGGGCGAGCGCAGGTTGGTGCGGGTGAGGGAAAGATAGGCGTCCTGTGCCTCGGCATAGCGTTTGAGCGCATACAGGCAGTCGGCCTTGCGCTTGGTGTAGATCGAGAGCGGGCGCTTTGCAAAGGCAGCCTCGGCCTGGGCCAGTGCCTGCTCCATGGTCCATGGTTCGTGGGGCAGGCTGGCAGCCGTGGTGCATGCGGCATACATCATGTTGGAGAGTGAATAGTGGAGTTCGTCGGCCCGGTTTGCGGCTTTCTCAAATCCGTAGTCGTAGACGGCCTGTGCCTGGCCGTACTGGCCCAGTCCGGCCAGCCATTCGGCCTGCATCACGTAGCCCGTGGCGCTGTCGGGGAAGGCCTGGATGAAGTCGTCGGTAAGCTGGCGGTAGCGCACCGAGTCGCGTGTGCCGGCCAGATAGATGTAGCTGGCCGCATCGGTGGCCGTCTTGGGCAAGGCCTTGGGAATGGGGAGTGCCTGCAGGTCGTCGTTGCCTGCATCAATTGCCTGCACGCTAAGCGAAAGGGGGAAGGACGCGTCCATCACATAGGACGGTTTGCCCTCCTGTACAGCCATCTGCAGCAGTCCCACCACCTCGCCGTTGGCATTCATCACGGGGCATCCGGCCAGCCGTGAGGGTGCGGCCGAGGTGAGGGTGTAATAATGGTATTGCTGGCGGAACTGTTCGTCCTTGGCCACCGTGTCTGTGGTGCAGGGCACATTCTTGTCGGCCTTGCTGGTGGGCAGGATGTACACTTCAGCCTGCGGCTGGACGGGTGTGGCGGCTGCCTCCAGCCCCTTCATCTTGCCCCACTGGGCCAGCTGGAGCTTGCACACGTTGTACATGCTGCTGGCGCCCAGGATGCGATGCACGGCAAAGGTTTCTCCTCCGGCATTCACCACCTCGGCCCTCACTCCACCGCGCATCACGTCATACTCTGTCACCACCACGCCGCTGTCGCCCATCACCACGCCCTGGGCTTCGCGTGGGGAACCGGCTTGGTCAAACACGATGACGGTCACTTGTGCCTGCCGGGCTTTTTTCAGCCATTTGGGGGCTTTGGCGCCGCAGAGGGCTACTGTGTGGACCATCATGCACAGGCATGCAATGGCCACTTTGCTATAGGTCTTCATTTCTTCAACAGTTGTTTTGCGTTTTCAATGGCCGCCTCCGTCACTTCCGCTCCGCTGAGCATGTGGGCAATCTCTGTGACGCGCTCGCTGTCGGAGAGGCGTACGATGTGGCTGGCCGTGTGTGAATCGTTGTCTTGCTTGTACACTTTGTAGTGCACGTCTCCGCGTGCGGCAATCTGGGGCAGGTGGGTGATGCTCAGCACCTGTGTGCCGTGGGTGCTGCTCATCTGCTGCATGATGTGTGCCATGCACTCGGCTATGCGCCCGCTCACGCCCGTGTCTATCTCGTCGAAGATGATGGTGGGCATTTGTCTCACACTGGCCAGCATCTGCTTGACGGCCAGCATCATGCGGGCGGTTTCGCCGCCGCTTGCCACTTCGGCTATAGGCTTGGGGGCGCTGTTCCGGTTGGCGCTGAACATCAGGGTCACGCGGTCCATTCCCAATGGAGAGGGCTGGGACAGGGGCGCGATGTCGATGTGCACCTGGGGGTGGGGAATGCCCAGTGGGAGCAGGGCCCCGGCCAGATGGGCCTCTATGCGTGTGGCTGCGTCGGTACGCAGTGCGGTGAGTGCCGCTCCCCGGCGTTCCAGTTCTTCACGGCAGGCTTCCACCTGGGCCTGCACTTGGGTTATCCGTTCGTCATACTGCTCCGTCTTGTCGAGCTGGGCGCGCAGCGACTCCGTCAGTTCGGCCAGCTGGGCGGCGTTTTCCACGTGGTGCTTCTGTTCCAGGCTGTAGAGCGCGTCCAGGCGGTCGTTCACCTGTTGCAGGCGCACGGGGTCGAACTCCATGCGCTCGGCCTCCATCGTGACGTCGTCGCACAGGTCTTTCATGTCGATATAGGCGTTTTCCAGCCGCTCGGCCCATCCGGCGCATCCGTCATGGACGCGCTGCAGCTGCTGCAGTTGCTGGCAGGCATGGCGCAGTCCTGCGAGAATGCCGCCCTCTTCGGCCGAGAGCCGCTGGCCCGTCTGGTAGAGCACGGTTTTTATCTCTTCGGCATGCTGCAGGGTGCCGGCTTCCTTTTCCAGCGCCTCGTCCTCTCCTGCCTGCGGTTTCAGCTGGGAGAGCTGTTCCCACTGGAAGGCCAGGTAGTCGTGGTTGCGGCCGGCCTCTTCTGCCTCCTGGCGGAGCGCCTGCAGCTGTTGGCAGAGCTGCCGGTGCATGCGGTAGCAGGTGGCGAAGTCCTGTCGTGCCGGCATGGCATTGCCCATGAGGTCGAGCATGTCGGTCTGGAACACTTCGTTGGCCAGCAGGAGGTTCTGGTGTTGCGAGTGTATGTCGATGATGCGCGCGCCCAGTGCCTTCAGCTGGGAAAGGGTGGCTGGCGTGTCGTTGACAAAGGCACGGCTCTTGCCTGCATCCGTAAGTTCTCTTCTGATTCTACATTCCTGATTCTCAATGTCGAAATCGTTTTGGATAAAGAATTCCTCCAGGTCGAATCCCTTGAGGCAGAATTGGGCTTCGATGATGCATTTGCGTGCACCCTGCCGGATGTCCTTGGCGTCGGCCCGCTGTCCTAGCAACAACCCGATGGCACCCAGGATAATCGACTTGCCGGCACCCGTTTCGCCCGTAATGACGCTGAAGCCGGGGTGGAGGTCGATGTCCAGTTCATCGATGAGTGCATAGTTCTTGATGTATAGATGTGTGAGCATTTTTTGTTGGTGAGGGTGGGGTTATTTTTTCATCTTCTCCCAGTTGCTGCCCTGCGAGGGGTCGATGGCAAACAGGATGTCATAGGCAGCCTGTTTCTCCTCGCTGGTGCCGTGGGCGGCAAAGATGCTGATCAGCTCGTCGCGCTTGTAGGCCGAGAACAGCATCGGCAGGTGGCTCTTGCTCTTGGCCTTGTGTGCTGTCTCCAGCAGGCCCAGCGCCTCGCTGATGGCGGCCCTGGCCGTGTCGGGCTGTTCGGCCATCCGGTCCAGTCCCTTGCGGTGGTAGGTGTACATCATTCTGCGGAAGGGCTCCATCGGGCCGTCGAGCCAGTCGTTGACCAGACCGAATCGGTTCTTGTTGTCGTCGAAGGCCTTCCATCCGGGGTAGTCCAATGTCTGTCCGGCATTCACCACTTCCTCGGCTTTCTGCAGCACCTCGGTGCCTCCCAGGGGCGACATGGTGTCCAGGTCGGCCGCGATGATCATGTAGGCATAATAGGCCAGCAGTGCCACCAGCTGGTTGTCCACCTGCTCCGGTCTGTATTCCAGTTCGTCAAACTCGTTGAACTTGAAGCTGAACTGTGTGTCGTTGTTGGAGAAGGCCGTGGTTGTGTAGCCGCTCCCGTACACGGGCCTGCTGCTCGTTACCAGCAGTGATGCCGAGAAGGAGTCGTCGGTGTCGCTGTAGGTGTTCACGGTGATGTTGAACGTGCATTGGATGCGCTCGCTTTCCTTCAGTTTGAGCGTGGTCCAGGGCGTGTTGTTGAGCAGGCTGGTGACTTTCTTCTCCAGTGCGGGAAACACGTCGCCTTTCGTGTCCGACACCTTCTGTCGGTTCACGTTCACCTTGGCCATCAGCTCTTGCGAGCGGGCCGTCCCGGGCATGCCTGCCAGCAGGCACAGGAGTGTGGCAAGTGCTGCGGTTCGTCTCATGCGGGTAGGATGCTTACGAGTTGGTCCACTATGTCGCGCGCCACTTCGCTTTTCTCCTTCAGGGGGAATTCCTTTTTTTCCTGGCGGCTCACGATGGTGATTTTGTTGGTGTCGTGGCGGAATCCGGCTCCTGCATCCTGCAGGCTGTTGAGCACGATAAAGTCGAGGTTCTTCTTTTCCAGCTTGCGGCATGCGTTCTCCATTTCGTGGCTGGTTTCCAGTGCGAAGCCCACCAGCCGCTGGGTGGGCTTCTTGATGTGGCCCATGGCCTGTGCGATGTCGCGGGTGGGGTTGAGTCGGAGCACGAGTGCGTCGCCTTCGCGCTTGATTTTGTCGTCGGCCACCTGGGAGGGCGTGTAGTCGGCCACTGCCGCACACAGTATGCCTGCGTCGCAGCCGGGGAAGAGCCGCATGCATGCCTCGTACATCTGTGCCGCGCTTTCCACGTCGGTGCGGCGGATGCCCGGGGTGGGGGGGAGTGCCTGCTGTATGGGGCCGCACACCAGTTCCACCCGGGCGCCGTATCGGGCGCATGTCTGTGCCAGTGCCAGCCCCATCTTGCCGCTGCTGTAGTTGCCGATGAAGCGCACGGGGTCCAGTTTCTCATAGGTGGGCCCGGCCGTGATGAGGACGGTGCGTCCCTTCAGGGGTTGTGCGGGTGTGATGGCTTCGTCCAGCTGCCGCACGATGGCTTCGGGCTCTTCCATTCTGCCCTTTCCCTCGAGCGTGCTGGCCAGGAATCCGGTGCCCGGCTCAATGATGTGCACGCCTCTCTGCGCCAGTAGCTGCAGGTTGGCCTGTGTGGCCGGATGGGCATACATGTCGAGGTCCATTGCCGGAGCCACGAGCACCGGTGCCTTCATGCTCAGATAGGTGGTGAGCAGCATGTTGTCGGCCACGCCGTGGGCCATCTTGGCCAGGGTGTTGGCTGTGGCCGGGGCGATGAGCATGGCGTCGGCCCATAGGCCCAGGTCCACATGGGAGTGCCAGGTGCCGTCGCGCCGGCTGAAGCATTCGCTGATTACGGGTTTTTGCGTGAGGGTGCTCAGGGTGAGCGGGGTGATGAATTCCTTTCCCGCTTCGGTGATGACCACCTGCACCTGTGCGCCCTGCTTCACCAGCAGGCGCACGATCATGCAGGCCTTGTAGGCGGCAATGCTGCCTGTGATGCCCAGTACGATATGTTTACCTTGAAGCATATTTCAGTCTCAGTTGTTCGAATACACGTTTGGTGTTGAGTGGGAAGTCGCTCTGCTGAATCCAGCTGAAGTAGCCCGGGTCGCGGCGCACGATGTCGCGGACGGGCATGTTGCGGTACTTGCCGAAGTTTATGACCTCCAGCCCGTTGTCGTCGTATACCACACGGCCGGCAAAGTCCACGTTGTTGCTGCGGCGCGAGAAGTCCGAGAGGAAGGCCACGTCGTTCTTGAGCACATCGGGGTAGCGGTCGAGCTGCGCCTCCAGCACTTCGTAGGTGGCCCTGGTGTCGGCCAGTGCGCTGTGGGCGTTTTCCAGGTCCTTGCCGCAGTAGAACAGGTAGGCGGCCGAGAGTGTCCTCCGTTCCAGCTTGTGGTAGATGTTCTGCACGTCCACCAGGCGGCTTTGCGAGAGGTCGATGTCGATGCCGCAGCTCAGGAATTCCTGTACGAGCATGGGCACGTCGAAATGGTTGCTGTTGAATCCTGCGATGTCGCTTCCCTCAAACACGGCCTTCAGCATGGGTGCCACCTGTGGGAAGGTGGGGCAGTCCTTCACGTCCTCGTCATAGATGCCGTGCACCTGGCTGGCCTCTTCGGGAATGTGCACGCCCGGATTGATGCGCATGCTGCGTGCCTCCTCGTTGCCGTTGGGTTCCACGCGGATGTAGCACAGCTCCACGATGTGGTCGTTGGTGGTGTCGACGCCTGTGGTTTCCAGGTCGAAGAACACGATGGGCTTGGTGAGTTGCAGCTTCATCCTACATTCCTCCCATATTGTCTTCCACTCTCATGGGCATGATGAGCATCAGCAGTTCTTCCTTGTCTTCGTTGTCGGTGACGGGGCGTATGATGCCCGGCCGGGAGGAGTCGCCCAGCTCCAGCTTGATGGAAGGGGTTTCCAGCATGGATGCAATCTCCAGCAGGTACTGTCCGCTGAATCCGATGCTGATGGGGTTTCCGTGGTAGTCGCAGCAGAGGTGTTCCTCGGCGCTGGTGGAGTGGTCATAGTCGTGGCCCGAGATGTGGATGTTGCCGTCGGCCAGCTCCAGTCGCACGAGCATGCTGCTCTGGTTGCTGAATGCGCTCACTCGCTTCACGGCGCTGGCAAAGGACTGTCGGTCAACGGTCACCACATAGGGGTTGCCTGTGGGAATCACTCCGTTGTAGTTGGGGTAGCGTCCTTCGATGAGCGTGAACCTCAGCTCCATCTCTCCGGCCACGATGCGTGCACGCTCGTCGTCGAATTCCAGTTCTACGGGAATGTCATCCTTGGCGAGCACGGACTTGAGCACGGAACACACCTTTTTGGGCAGCACCAGACTGCGTGTGAAGTCGTTGGGCTTGTTTTTCAGCGTGTTCCGCACCAGACGGCGTCCGTCGGTGCCGGCAAATATCAGTTCGTCGGGCTTGATGTCGAGACACACGCCCGTCATCACCAGCCTTATCTCGTCGTTGCCTGTGGCAAAGAGGCAGCGCGAAACGCCGTTGGCCAGCTCGGAGGCCTTGAAGCTCAGCCTGTGGATTTCTCCTGTCATGTCGGCAGGCTGGGGGTAGGGCGAGGCGTCCTGTGCCACAATCTCGAACGAGCCGCTGCTGTGGCTGCACTTGAGCGAGAAGGTGTCGGTGTTCAGGTCGAAGGTGAGCGGCTGTTCGGGCAGTTCCTTCAGGGGTTCCATAATGGTCTTGGCGGCCACGCAGAAGCGTGCATCGCCATTGGAAGATATCAGTGGCAGCGTGCATGTGAGGTACTTCTCGCTGTCCGAGGCTGTGATGACAAGCGTGTCGCCCTTCACTTCGAGCAGGAAGAAGTCGAGGATGGGAATCAGGTTTTTGCTCACCTGCACTTTGGCGGCGGCGGCAAATCGGCTGCTGATGGCCGAACTGGAAACGGTAAAGTTCATATCTGTGTATTATTGTATATTTTTTCTGTGTGCTACTGTGCCTTAATTTCGTTTCATGACAACAAAAGTAGCCAATTTCTGCGATACGGCAAAAAAAATGGAACGAAAATCTGGCTGGTTGGCAGATTTTGTATAACTTTGTATGCAGATAACATCATCAAACTATTATATAAAATGGAATTAACAGGTAAAATCATTGCTGTGCTGCCAGAGCGCAGCGGAGTGTCCCCCCGCACGGGAAATGAATGGAAAATGGCCAGCTATGTGCTGGAGACGACGGACCAGTATCCGCGCAAGATGGTGTTCGAGATATTCGGTGCCGACCGCATCAGCCAGTTTGCCATACAGCTGGGCGAAACCATGACCGTCTCTTTCGACATTGATGCGCGCGAATACCAGGGCCGTTGGTTCAACTCCATCCGTGCCTGGAAGGTGGACCGCAACGTCAACGCTGCTCCTGCACCCGTGGGCATGGATGCAGCGGGCATTCCGCCTTTCGACCCTGCTCCACAGCCCTCTGCAGCTCCACAGCCTGCAGCCAATCCCAATGCCGACCTGCTGGCAGGTGCTCCCTTTGCTTCTGACAACAGCACTACCGACCTCCCCTTCTGAGCGGCCCTCCGGGCAGGCGCATGATTATGGAATGGTGTCGCCCCTTCGGGGGCGGACATTCTCCCCGGTTCTCGAGGGTTGTTTGATAACGGCCGCTGAGGGCAAGGAAATGTCATGTCCTTTTTTTTGCGCCGGTGCCGGCTTCAGGCGGGGTGCGGCTCCGCTGGAAACCGGAAATGAATTTCTGTTCCACTGTTATCTGTTCCCTGTTCCGCCTGCCGGCCCGTCTTTTTGCGCCGGTGCCGGCTTCGGTCGGGGTGCGGCTCCGCTGGAAACCGGAAATGAATTTCTGTTCCACTGAATTCTTCACCGATTAAATTAGGTCAAAACAGACCGAAACAAACATTCTTACATTCGGAGGTGGGACATGGCAGTCCCACCTCCTCATTAAAACCACTTGTCATTATGCGATACACCAATATCAGATACAGCACGCTTCTGAATGAAGCACAGTATGATTACCTGTCGGATGAATATTACTTATTTGAGAATACCAGCGTCGGCATCTCTGTTGTTCAGTTCGGCCTCCTGTGTCTTGGCCTTGAAACCGTGGCTCCATCGCCATGCGAAGGTTAGGAGAATGTGGCTACCAGCTTCGGGATTGCTTTGGCGCACTATTTTGTGAACGAAATCGTTGGTGGTCTCTACCCGATTGTTTGTTCCATTTCGTTGCAAGGGCTGTTCCCAAGTCATACCTACTTGGATGTCTTTCCATTTGTAGGAGGCGCTGATGGAGCTGGTATATTCGTTGTACCAAATGGTTTCTGCAAAAAGGCTGTAGTCACGGCTGGCGCAACGGGCAGAAAGATAGAAACTGCCGAGATAGCTTTCCAAAGCGATATTGCCAGAGAAGAAGCCCCGTTTGTTCGTGTAGAGATCACTTTGAGCATTGAAATGATTATAGCTTCCTATACCGGTTACGATGAGTTTGTTGTTAAAGGCGGCATAGCGCAGATAGGCTGTCAGCACGAGCTGGTTCATGTCGCGTTGGTTCTTAGCCCCATTGTCAAAGAACACCATCCCGTCAGTTTCCGTCCGGGTTATGGTGGGCATAATGGCGTTCTTGTTGATGGCGTAGGTGGCACTAAACATTGCATAAATCTTTCCCTTGTAGTAAGTCGCATGGAGCGAGTTTTCTACATGGTTGAAGGGCTTCAGAAAAGGGTTGCCCACGCGGCGCTCCCACAAATCCTTCTGAATGATGATGTCGTTCATTGATGCCAGCGAAGGAAGGCGTGAGGCGAGGCTGAATCGATAGCCAAGACTGATGCTCGGGGTGACAGCATAACCGAGGTTGGCTTGCGGGCTGAAAGTTAGTTTGTGGTATTTGTCATCCTGCTGGGTGTAATACTGGTCTTCGAGTGAGAGCGTGGCACTGCCAGAGAGTTTCTTCCAGCGTCCGTCTGCCTGTACGTATGCATTGGTGTTCGAGTTAACCATCTTAGCCTCGTTGTCGATGTCGCCAACATAATGGTTGCGCGTGTAGCCGTAGAAAGAGCGTATGCCGGATGTCAGACTTCCCCACTTTAATCCTTTGTAGTATTTTGCTTCGCCTATGACCGATGCCTTCTTGCCCCCTACACTATATTCGGTTTGAAAGCCGTTATTCTCTTGTTCGTATAAGTAGTCATAGTCAGAGTGAATATATGTGCCGACGACGTTGAAGATGAGTGCTTGTTGGTGCGGCAGGTATTTCTTAAAGTACAAGCTCAGTGCGGGCGATTCGTACTGGTCGCGGGTGTCCGTTCGGTTGATGTAGTCCCCTTTTCCTGTTTCACTGACGAGATACGAGCGGTTTTGTTTAGGGTTTCGCTGTAGATTGAGGTAGCCTTGTGTTTGGAACACAAAATTGTCAGGCTTCGTGAAATTGTATTTCATGGTCGTGCCGTGCGTAGCGGAAAGCGTGCGGGCATCCAGGCTCTGGAAGCGAACGGTGTGCCAGTCCCCATTTGGCATGAGGTACTCGCGCACATCGTCAGAAGTCTGCTCGAAATAATTTTGGTAGTTTTCTCGTTGGTTAATCGTCAACTGGGAGTTTTTGCGATTATACGTGGCGAACGCATTGTTGTAACCATAGGTGAGTTTTGTGGAATTGTTAGTATTAACGCCTAAAGCAATACCATCCTGCATCTGTTTCATGACGATGTTTAGGGCTATAGCCAGATTCGAGCCGTATTTCATGCCAGGATTACGGACGACCTCCACACGTTTTACCTGCTTAGGGTCGAGAATGACGACGTCGTTGGCATCGGCAGGAATGTCATTGATGAACAGTGCAACGCCCCCAGACGGGTCAAATGAAGAAACCGTCCGCGTGACAGGATTCACGTTCAACAATGGAATCGGAAGTTTCTGCAGTAAGTCCAACCCACCGCTGGATGCTTCCGCTTGCTGGTCGGATGGGTAAATAAGCTGCTTGTCTGTAGTAAACACATTGCGGCTGGCCGAAACTACTACCTCGCTTGTCTCAACGCTTTCCGTGAACATAATCAAAGTTCCCAATGCCAAATCCTGCTCCTTGACAATTTGCACGTTAGCCGAATAGTCTGAATAGCCCACGTGAGTACATAGCAGAGTGTACTTCCCTGCCTGTACATCGTGGAGCACGAAAGAGCCGTTGTGCGCAGTCAGAGTAGTAGCTACAATCTTGTTGCCACGTGAAGATCTGAGTGACACATTCACCCCTTCGATGGGGCTGTTGGTCTCATCGCATATCGTAGCGGTGAGGTCTTCTGCTCGCAGATGTGTACAACATAGAAGCGACAGAACGATACAATATAATTTCGCTTTCATCATGAAATGTTTTTAAAGATTACTAAATCGGGCGCAAAATTACGCAGAAAGTCCTTTTTGTGCCAAATTATTTGTCTGACATTTGTCTGACATTTGCTTGGCAGCAGTATTTTCGGGTTTCAATAGCATTCTCCCGGCACACCGGGCAGCATCGGTGCCAGCCGGTAGAACATGGGGGAGTCCGTCATGCGCCTTACTGCATGGTTCCTAGGGTTCGGGGCGGTGCTCCAGCAGACAAAAGCACCCGGAGACCTTGCCTCTGATTTCCGGGTGCAAAGTAAATGGGGGTGGAGGGGGTGTGGAGGCCTCCACACGAGAAAAAAGTGCAGAAAAAAAAGCCTAACTGTCTTCTGCATCGTTGCGTATGCGGTCGGCAATCCTGCTGCAGAAGGGCTCCAGCGCATCAGCGGCCACACGCGCGTCCTTGCGTGCCTCTTCCGTCTCGATGCCTTCCTTTGCCAGCTTGCCGATGGTCTTGCGCAGGCTCTCGGCGCTCCTGCCGGTGAGCCGGCCCAGCATCCGGCCCAGCAGTTGCTGATTGGTGTACTCGGGCGAAAGGGAAATGCCCATCAGGGCGGTCATCATGATCACCACCTGCCGGTTGGTCAACTGCCCGGGGTACTCATCATCTTGCCTGTCGGTCTTTTCCGCTTCTCCGGAGGGCTTTGCCCCTCCCTGATAGATGTGGCCGGTTATCGTAATGTCGCCATTCTGGGAACTGCCTGCTTCAAACACACAGCTGCCCTCGGCATAATTGTTTGTTATGTTGCTCATCTTTCCTATTGTTTCTTCGTTCGACCATACTCCCCGCCATCAGCCACCGCGGGCGAGGGGAAGCATCCGCACGCAGCCGTCACATTGCCGTTCATCGTGCTGCCGGCTTCGAAGCGGCAGCTGTCGGCGGCAAAATGGTTATGCGCCTCTGTCATTCTCGGCTCATGCGCCATCCTCTCCAGCCCGTCCGTCGTGCCGCTGAGCCTGTTCAGCTCGCTCTCATAGATGTGGCCCTTCTGACAGTTGATGCGCGCGAGGATGTAGTAGAGGGTGCGGCAGATTTCGGGCGAATGGGTGGACAAAGCCTCTGTCACCAGTTCATGGGCAAGGCTTTCATTGTCTGCCCGGCCTTCCTTCCGCCCGGGGGCGGGAATCTCCTTTGAGCGGTAGTCACACGGTGCAACCGTGTAGCCCGCCTGCTCGTTCTGCCCCTCGCTCTCCCGAAACTTGTCATAGACGCTGTGCCATGCCTCGCCATGGGCCATGAGCAGCCTGGCGAGCGATTCCCTGAGCGGAGAAACGGCCGTGCCCCCGTCTTCCGTGAACAGCATCCACATCAGCAGGGCCTCTACCAGCAGGGCCTCCTGTGCCGACGCGTCTGCGAATATCTGGCCAATCAGCAGGTCGGGGCGCCGGGCCACATGCAGTCTCTGCCGTGCCTGTAATGCCTCCGCCCACAGTTCCACGGCCGGAGCCGTGTGCCATTCCTTCCCGAAATAGCACAGCGCATTGTACAGTGCGCAGAAGAGGTCGTCTTCCATGCAGAGGTCCAGGAGGTCGAGGTCGCCCTTATTCATACACGAGCTTGATGGCATTGAGAAATTCCACAATCAGCTGGAACCTGGAGTCGAACAGGTCCTTCTCGTCCAGTTCCTTCAGCACCGCATCGGGCAATTCCTCGAGCACAGGACTTTCAATGCCAATCTTTCTCACCTCTGTTCCCCTGGGCTTGATGAGGATAGGCCGGCCGCTGGCGGCACACGCCTTGATGGCGCTCAGCAGCCACACGTCTGCGGGGTCCAGTTTCACGCTCTCCCTGTTCTGCCCCTGCAGGTGAAGTGTGGGTTCGCTGTTCGTCCGCCGGGCAATCTCCGTCATGTACTCGCCCACCATGTCCGAGATGGCAGGCAGGTTGGGGTAGGCAAACGGGAAGTCCACATACTCGATGCCCTTCAGCTTCATCGACGTTTCCCACACCTGCCAGAATTCTGCCGTATGGAACTTTGGCGCCACATCGACCGTCAGGCGCCTGGGGGCCAATGCCTTCCGGAGGGTTTCCTGAATGATGGCATACAGAGCAGGGTCCTTGCCAAAGGCCGTATTGCGCTCTATGGCTATCACCTGACGGTCTTTCCTGTTGTCGATAATGGCAAGGCTGGAAGGATGGTTCTCAAGCTCGGCTATCTGGAAGTGGTTCTCCACCTTCGCGGGTCTGTGCCCGTTGTTGGCTATGCGCATCACATAGATGCCTCCCTGTCGGATGTACGTCCTGTGGTCGTATTCCATGCCGTTGAACTCAAACTTCAGTTTCTCCTGGTCGTCCAGACAAGCTCCCGTCAGTTCCTGCTTGTGATTGAGCGATTCCTGCACGTCTACGGCCCGGAACTCCTCAAAGGGAATCTCCGGCTGGCTTTCCGTCACAGGACGGAACATGTATGTGTATATTTGAAATTTTGCCATTGTTGTCTTCTTTGCTTTGCATTTTCCACCCTGTTCTCTCTATGGGCTTTTCTTCATCCGATGATTTTCATTCTCTTTTCTTTTCTCCACGCCGTGACTGCGGCCCACGGCCATGACGATATTGCGGGTTTAACCGATTTCTGTGTGCAAATTTAACAATAATTTCTCAAATAAACTGTGTTTGCCGTTTTTTTTTATGCGGAACGCCGGAAATTCGGGGTGTGGGCGGGCCGTGACTCGTTCCCATTCGATACCCGATTTCATGCAGTAAAGCAGATTTTTGTATAAAAAAGCATAAATACAGACAGACTTTTACTTTTAAGTGAAATGTTCTTTGTATCTTTGCATCGACAAAACATGATAATGAGTGAAGCCGAATTGAATTATGAAGACAATGAAATTATTTTTTTCTACATTGCTTGTCGTTATCATTTCTGCTATTGGAATGGTATCATGCAATGACGATGATGAACTCAAAGACAAGGTGATTGAAGTTACTATGTCGGTTTCAGAGAACACAGACATCATGTATTTGTTATTTGATCACAACAAGGAGAACCCCATCGAATGTATGCTCGTCATGGAGGATGGCGTTGACCAGACCTGGAGAAAGATGAGTTTCTCTGAGATAGAAGGATTTACGTATGAGAAAGGGCACAGGTATAAGCTGAGGGCAAAGAAGACTATATTTGCCAATCTTCTTACAGATGGCTCGGCTTGGAAGTATGAGCTTGTCGAGATTTTGGAAGACAAGGAAATTACAAGTCCGGAACTTCCTGTAGAAGACGCCATAAAGTCTGAGGCAGACATTGTCTATGAGGAACAGTGCCCTATAGAGAAGTATTCCGTGTCCTCTCCAATATTTGTTGACGGCAACGGGAAAATATACAGTTCAGAGGGAAATGAAAGACCATCCTACAAGAACTGCCGCATCTATCTGAATAATACTTTAGACCCAACAGTCCCTGATTGGGTGAAGCTCAATAGTACAACGTATATGGCTCGATATGCCTACGTTGTCTCTCCTCTTTCTGACAAGATACGTCTTGTGGTGGCATCTGGCGGCGGTCCCATGCTGAAATATATCGTTACGGAAGACGATTTCCGCTACGTGACTACCACGATGAATAATGGAGAACAACTGGCATACGTCCTTATTCTTGCCAATGCGAATAAGAAGGGCATCCAAAGATTAGAATTGACACTTGAGCGTAAGTAATGTGTTATAAAGACATGTTCCGTTCTCCTCTCTCTATCTTTTATTCTTTTTCTTCAAAAAAAAATTGGCTATCCCAAATTAGGCAGTACCTTTGCACCACGAGAACCCGCCAAGCCTCTTCACAGTGCTTAAATCGGCGGGTCGTTTTGTTTTATTATGGCACATCATACAAGACGGGCGAGGATGGGAAACAGCACATCCTCGCCCGATTTGATTGAAAAAAACGCCCCAACAATAGAAAAATTGAGTTTGAATTGAAAATAATCGCATTTCTGCTTTACATTTTCTACGTCTGA
>CAMBDA010000022.1 GCA_945865175.1 uncultured Prevotellaceae bacterium
AAAGTGGGTGGATTAGACCGCTCCGAGTGGGTGGACATGCTCCGTTTTCGCCAGTCAGGTAAACTTATCGCTGAATAGTTACTCAAACTAACCGCAAATATACAAACTATTTCCCATTCCTCCAAACTTTTCTCAATAATCTTGCCAAAAGAAAAAGGCAGCGACCGCCATTTGCCGCTGCCCTTAATCCAATTCCGGACTATTGTGATGAAGGAATCATAGGGACAGGTTCACCGGTCCGAAATAGTGAACCTATGTACCTGTCCCTATGCCCCTTTAGCAAAGCAATCCTTTTAAAGTCTTTTTTAAATAATGAAAAAGAAAAAACAAAATAAATTATATAATCACCTGACTATAAAGCATATAATTATGTCATATTTATAATTTCTTTTTCAATTCTTTTTTTTTATGCCACTATTTTAGAAGATAATAACAATTGGAACGTGAACCTTCCTTTATTACTTCCTTGTCCACCATAGAATACACCATCTTTCTAATTTCTTTTAATTCGACATCAGGGATGCGCTCTGCTATTTGTGAAATCTTACTCTTTGGATGTTGCTTCAAATCCTCTATAATAAGTGCCTTTAAGGCATAAGGCTCAATAGTTTTTAGAGTTGTCACAATGTTGGATTTGGCATTTCTAAGAAGAGTTTCATTTATCTGAAAGTATGTTCCTTTCTTTACTCCACCCCTTGTTATCAGATGCATCTTGTCAAGATTGTCTGTATAACTCCTAAGTCGTTCCTCGCCAGTCAATTGTAATATCTTTGATAAGTCTGTTGAAGAAATGCGCTTTTCTCTCGCAATAATGCCAAAAGCAATTTTATTTTTCTGTGACAACTGATAGTTGTGGTCAACATAATCCATCAGCCTTACAACCTCTTTGTCTGTAATTTTTGCACTTTGATATACTGTAACAGTGTTAAATGTAGATTCTATCTCAGGTTGTATCTTAGAGTCTGCAGCATTTAACTCATAGATTAAATCATAACCAGAGCCCTCCCCTTCCATAAGACCAAGAGCACTCAGTATCTCAATCATATTTGGATTGCGCCTGTGTTTGGTATGGAGAATATTGTCTTTCGTTACGCCTAATGGCAAACCACCTGGATTAGATATGCAGATATGGTCGGGATAAACACGAATCGTGATGTCATTAGAGATTGTGTTCGACTTATGAGCTATACTATTGACCAACAATTCTCTTACCAAGTTCTCATTATAATAACGTATGCTTTTACGGAATAAGCCATTTGGCATTTCGTAACTATAAGTCAACTCAACAGCCTTACTCATGATGTCTTCCAACAGTTCTTTTGGATTAAGCCTATTGTCACGCCACTCCAACTTGTTTGTCTTATTCTCCAAGTCATCATAAACAATATACTCAACAGATATTGGATAACATATACGACTACGCTGCTTTGCAGTACCCAACCATAGAACACCTATATTTGTCAATTTACTACCGTCAATTAGGTGGTAGTGCTCACCTATTTCCACATTATCAAGCTGCTTGATGTGTTGCTTAACTTTGTCCGAGCATCTGATTTCATCTGCGAATTTGTTCAAGTTAACCAGGTTGTCTTCATCCAAAGAAAATGGTGTTGTTACCAACTCCCATTGATATGCGCCCTTTTCCTCTCCAATTCTCTGAATATCCTCACTACGAACGGGTTCACACTTATCAGCCACCCTTATATACATTTTACCATCAGAAGTAGTTGCATAAGAGTGCAAGGAAGGGAAAACTGTAATTATGAAATACTGACTACCAGTTTCATCCTCGCAAATATCACCAACTGTCAAGCCAACATTGAAGCACAGACCACGCAGTTTTGTAACAGCATTGTTGGCTTCTTCCTGAGTTATTGTCTGATTGGGTGCGGGCATCCGCGTTTTGTCTTCAACCCCTATAAATATCTGTCCACCTTGAGCATTGGCTAATGCCACACAAGTAACAGAGAGTTCTCTAAACCCTTTGTCACCAGTGCGTATCTTTTGAAGACTCTTGTATTCTATGTTTTGCTGTTCTGTATTCATCTTTTAATATGAACAATTAATTATAATACTACAAATTGTTTTTTACTTCTAAACCGTTGCATAAAGAAATCAATTTGTTCAATATTTTTTATTTCATATATTGATTCATCACCTTTTGCTGGCAACAAACAGGTTGCAACTTTTTCTTGCAAATATTTCTGTCTATAGACGTTAGCGGCAACAGGTGAGACCTCTAAAAAGAAATTGTGCCCCAAAAGCAAGAAATGGAAAAACCCATAATGACTTATCTCGTCCTCCGCATTTTTTCCAATGTGCAGAACTGGGTGATTAGTTTCATCTTCTCCTGGAGCTAAAATGACATTGTTAAAAGCATAATACACTCTTAAATCTTCTTTATCATATCTGGCAAAGTTCCTAACCGCATCAAATATTGGATTATTGCCATTTCCTGTTACTAAATGATATTTTTGAAGGAAAGCCTCATACAACCCGCGTTTGAATTGTCTTGTTATTGCAATTGTATTTAACCTTTGTTTTATTCTTATAATCCCATATTTGTGTCGATATTCGAAATATGCTGACGAGTAAGATTTGTAACTGTTAGAGGTAAGACTTTTACCAAACATCCTAAAAGCACCAAAGACTTCTTTAAATGCATGATCAATAGAAGGTATGCCATGTCTATTTTTGGGAGCTGTACCAAAATAGTGATTACATTCTTCACACACATCCATACCCAACTCTGTTCCACCAAGAGCTTTTGGTAAAACATGTGGCGCTGAATCAAATGAGATTTCCGGCTCCATCCGTCCACACCAGATACATTTTCCAGTTTGCTTGTATTTATTCATTGTATGTTCGAATTTTGTTATAAACTCGCATGATAAAAACGATTATTATTCAGATATATTATATCATCGTTCATATTCCTCACGTGTTATTGGAGTATCAGGATCGATAATCAGAACCTCATCGTAAGTTAGTTCGTAGAGATGGTATGCTAACAAATCTATTTTCTTTTCCAAAGAAGATGTATCAGCATAAGCATCTCGTTTTTTAGCAAATAAAATGCGATTGACAATATCAACAAAAACTTGTTGATTTGCTTGTTTTTTTACTGGCAATTTATAATAATGATATATCTTAGCCTTTGTGAATGCTCCTTGTGTTTTCTCAAAAGTTAATTTATTCATCAAGAATTGGTAAATACGGGAATTAAGTAATGCCAAGATGTATTTTAGATTATACGTTGAATCTTTCAAAATAGCATTATATAAAGACGACATAATATAATAATTATTATCATCATAAGTCGCCGTTATTGTAGAACCTGCCTCTCTTATCAGTATCTTTGGCTGTTCAAAAATCCAATGTTGGCGCGGACAAGCTAAATGTTTTCCATAATTTATATAAATATTAGGATTATGTAACGAATATTTTTGTATATCCTTTCCACGAAGAATCGCTTTAAAATTATCCGTCTCTTTATTTAGTGACAGATATTTTTTATCATTCCCCGTCTTTATGGCCTGACGAATATCCAAGACCTCTTCTAAAGATATACAATTTGAACACAATTTCTCTATCAATGCCTGCTGCTCAAATGTTCTAATACTTATCATTTCATTACATTGGCTTGATTTAGAAAATAGGACACAGGAACACCTATGGTAGAACCATACAAAGACCTCGATGTATTTATTCGCACATAATAGTCACTACTTGTTGAATTCATAAAAGACAGAATCATTGCATGAACCACAGCCCCTTCAAAGACTTTATCATTAAGATCATTCACCTCTAATAACATAAAACTTTCGAGTAACTTGCGTCTGACCTCCTCTTCATAATAATTATCAAGTAAAGTATTGGGTAAAATATATGTTGATAAACCATATTTTATTAGCAAATCCATTGCCTTTAATATAAAAAGAGAATATGTATCTATCTTAAATTGTGTTTCTGGATATAACTGACGATATAATTTCTTCTCTTCATCTGACAACTTTGCACCATACGGCGGATTACCTATCACAATATCAAACCCATCCTTAACCCCAAACATCCATTCCGGGTCAAAGAAGGGAGAGGATGCGTTTTGGTCGAACATATCCCATGAGTTCAGTTGTTTGGCACCTTCATTGCCTACCGCGCCTGAATCTTTAAGCAATTCTGATAATTCCTGTCGGATTTCTGCTATGCGTTGGCGATACTTGCGCTTGGTCTTGACTGTTTTCGCACCGAAAATCTTATGACGGGCTTCCTTCATTTCCTCTTCCTTTTCTTTCACTTCATCCGTATCGAAAAGCGAAGCGTCAATCTTGTCCAATCCTATCAAGGTGTTGGCGGCAACGAATTTTGCTTCAAGATTGGGCAAAGGACGAATGCCGAAGTTGTCCGTCGGATTATCATTGGTCTTTTGGTCAACAACCAGTGAGATAAAGAAACGAAGTTTGCTTATCTGTATGGCTATCGGTTGGATATCAACGCCATAGATACAGTTCTCGATAAGAAAGAGTTTGCGGGCATAGTCGGGACGGTTGATGTTCTCGTCGAAACTACGCTCAATGTCCTTCAGCAATTCCAACCGTTCTTCTGAAATGTTGTTCATAAAGGCTTCTTTAGTCTCGCCTACTGCCAGATTCAGCATCATCTCCTTCCAGTTCTCATTTTTTGGGTCAATCCGTTGAAGAATATGCACCATCTGTTGTAGTATGCCCATAGGGAATGCACCAGAACCACAAGCCGGGTCGAGTATCTTGCAGTTGTATAGCGACTGCATGATGGCATGACGTTGCTCCTCATTCAGCTCAAAAGGCTCGTCGGTATATTGGAGCAGTTTGCGGTATTCCGTTTCAAGGTTTTCGCCTACGGTTCGTTTCAGATGTGCAACAAGACTCTCATCAACCATATATTGAACTATCTCACGAGGCGTATAGAAAGAACCTGTCTGTTTACGGGCGGTTGTCTGTGTTTCAGGGTTATATGCCGCCAAAAGATTTTCAAACACCTTGCCAAGAAGCTCAGGGTCGAGCGAAACTTCCTTGTCAAAAGGAGTGTTTTCCTCTACCGTGAAATTGTATCGTTTGAGAATATCAATGATACCACGGGCACTGACTTTTTTCTTTTTTTTATCGCCGTAAAACTCAGAGAGGTCGATGTTTTTGCCAGCCTCTTCGCCAAAGAAAAGGAAGTCGGGGAATATGAGATATTTGTTCACAGCCTTGCGGTCGGTGAAACAGTCGTAATACTTTCCCTTATCCTTATCGTCAAGACAGTCGAACAATCCTCCGTTGAGGAATGGCACTGTCTTGTTTGCAAGGTCAACAAACAGCTGAGTGTTTTTGAAAAATGCCTCATATCGCATCAGATAGTTGATATTGTAGTCGCCTTCTGATTTTCTGAATCGTCTGCCGTTCAGTTCTTTGCTGCCCTCTTCGCATATCGGACGATTGAGCATGGCAAAGAACAGGTTTTGCAGTATAGCCTTGTAATACTTGCTTTCCAAAGACTTTTGCTTGAACAGTCCTTCCGTTTTATGCGGGTCAAAGTCCTTCAAGAGGTTTTCTGCAATAAATTTCTCATCGAAAAACTCCTCTGGAATAAGACCACGTTGTTTCAAGAACCATACAAACATTAGACGGGTAATCAAGCGAATGGCACTCTCGTTGTTGTATTTCTCATCATCCGTTTTGTCTTCAATATCATTAGGGAACTTAATCTGTTTTATTGCCCAAGCATACCAGTCGCTCAATTCGCCATAGAAGTCATTGGTCAGAACCTCAACAGAGAAACGTTTGTGTAAATCCTCGTCATTAACCACTCTGCCTTTTTCGTTAAGATACTTGTTTGGCGTATAATAAGATATACCCTCACCGAGCAGGTAGCTGTAGCGTCGTGGATTGCTGTATGAACGCGAGATGCGTGAGTGCTCTTCATCAATATTAAGAGAAATTTCAATAAATGAGAAGCGATAGGTTGCATCGTTATCTTCAGGAACGAAAGCAACAAGGGCACGGTCTTCCATCTCGTCGGCCAACAGGCGGAAAGCCTCTTTTGACAACGATACCCTTGCATCATTCTTTGAAGTATGTCGAATCTCATAGACTACAAGGTCGAGCGACTCGCAAGTGCCCAACTTTACTGCTTGAGTAGAATACTTTGTTTGGGTAACAAATTCAACGTTTTCTTCCGTCTGAACGAAGTCCTCTGGAAGGAAACGGTTTTTCAGGAAGCCAACAAATTCCTGTCTGTTATATGCTTTATTAAATTCCATAATATTCAGTTTCTATTATTGAAGTTCTTCACTCATGATTAGTGTTTCTTCCCCATCATCCACTTTGTTTTGAGACGAAACGATACGGGCAATGTATTCCGGCGTTATATTCAGAGGAAGCAATGCCGCATCTTTTAATGTCAACTGATTGATGAAACGTATTTCATAACCTGACAGGGCATCCGCCTTGATGACAGTGATTAAGTCGCAAAGATAGTCCTTTGGCTGTATTTTTGCTTTTGTCAGGACTTTTATCTTGGCAACGGCATTGACCAACTCCTTGTCATTACGTTCCTGTACCTCACTCTTGAACAAAGAAGACTTGACTCGCTGGTAAACCTCATCGAAGTCCTTGCTCAAATCCACAGGCTGTTCGTCCTTATCTGCCTTGAAAAGAGCCAATGCCTCTTCAGCTGGCAACATAACTGGAGTTTCACCTAAACGGCCTATCTTGAAAACGAAGTCATTACCTTTCTTGCCGAACATGAGTACCCCTCGACGTTCTTGTTCGCCTTCTTCAATCCAATCTGTACATTTTTCCTGTATCGAACCAATAACCTTACGTCCAGTTCGTGCCCTATGCGGAAGAAGTAGAGCCTGTTCATATATGTCAGTCCCTTTGATCTTGTTCAAGAGTTTCCTGTAAGGCGTATCCCAAGATCCCTCCTCACTATTGGCAAGTTCCTTACGGTAACGCTCTTTAAAATATGCTTTTACTTCTTCGTCTTTTGTCAAAGCCTTGGTGTCCTCACCCATTATGGCATGAATCATTGCCATTTTCAGCGTCGAGATTTCCTTGGTGCGCGTTTCAGCCTCGCCGACATCAGTTGGGAAATAGTTGTAGATATACAGTTCGTCAAACACTTTCTTGTTGATACGGTTTATTCGACCAATACGTTGGATGACTCGTGTCGGATTGTAAGGAATGTCGTAGTTGAATATGGCTCCTGCACGATGCAAGTTGTATCCTTCAGAAATGGCATCTGTCGCCACCAATATGTGATAGTCATTACGCTGCAAGGCTTTCTTAAGTCCTGCATCAAAATTTGCACGTATACGTTCCTTGTTGGTGTCAGAAGCATCCGCTGAGGTATATTTCATCACAGGGAGGCCAGCGTCCAAGAGGGCTTTACCAAGATAGTTTGCGGTATCAGCATATTCGGTGAACACGACTATCTTTCTATTGGGGTCATCCTCCATCTGCTTCCTAACGATTTCGATGAACGATTCAAGTTTGGGGTCAAACGTGATTTTGTTCTCTTTGCCGAACCACTGTTCCCTAAGATTCTTCAGAAGGGCAATATCCGCATTCACATCATCTATGAACTCAGACTTAACATACTTCATGTCAATCTCAAAGAAGCCCCTTGACTCATATTTCTCAAAAGCGTCAGATATTTCTTCGGTTCCATCGTCAGTATAGAAGTTCTCAACATCGGGCAGATTGCCTTTCTTGTAAACAGGGATTTTGTGACGTTTGTCAATCCATGAGAGAAGGTGTTCTGCCGACTGAATCATATAGTCTATAGATGACTGGAAAGCAGCTACTGAACTCTCAAAACGTGAAACCAACAAATGGCGCATAAAACTCGAGACGTTGGCCTGTCGTCCTACCAACAGGCCAAACTTTATGCCTGTCTTGTCTTCAAGCTCTTTGGCTAACTGCTCTTTCTTGTCTTCTTGCACATACAACACAGGAGAATAGCGTGCTGCCTTGAAACGGTAAACATCATCGGTACTTCCTTCTGTCTTACAGATGCGGTCAAGCGTACTGAGATACAAATCCTTAAGTTTACGAAGGTCGTATGTCAACTCTTCCGGGTCGTTGGGTATTACCAATTGGATGTTCTGTTGTTGTAAGTCTTCAGCATATTCGGGTATTTCCATCAAGTCAAGACGTGAACGCCTGACAACCAACGGCCCTATTATTGAACGTATCTCCTTAGATATGTTTTCAACTTCTATTTTCACTTGTTCTTCTGTAATCTCACCTTTGCGTTGAGTTTCTCTCAATTCTCTATATTTGTCAATAAGCTGCTTGAAGGCAACACCCAAATTTTCCACTGTTTTCAATGTAGAATTTGAAGGAATCTGGAACAGTTTAATAAGGGAATATATGTCTGAAGGCTGATTGTTGAAAGGCGTTGCCGATAGCAACAGCACTTTGTTGCCGGTACATAGATTATGAAGCAAAGCGTAGTCCTGGGTATATTCATTGCGGAAACGGTGAGCTTCATCAATGATTATCAAGAACTGTTCGTTTGCTTTCACGATATTTTGGTAATGACTTACGGCATCTTCAATCTTTCCACTGCTGAAAACAGAAGCAGAAAATCCGAATTCATCCTTGTATTCTTCCCATTGTCTGCAAAGGTGTGGAGGACTTATGATAATAGTTCTCAAACGCAAGTTACGTGAAACGGTTGAAGCAACAATACTTTTACCGAGACCAACTACGTCGGCAATGATTGCACCATTATGGTTTTCCAAAGATTTTAGTGCAAGCAAAACAGCGTCTGTCTGATATTTCAGATTGCTGAATCTGCCATCTGTTATATCGTACGGAGTCAACAAGTTGTCCTTGGAAGGGATGGCAAAGTATTCAATAAGTACACGAATGAACATAAGATATGGTGAAAACAGCGTATCAAACCAAATATGTTTCATCACCTTATTGTTCCATTCATCAATATTGTTTTTGTCAGCAATAACCACCGCATCTTTCCAAAGTTCCTCGAATATCTCTTTGCCTTCGTCATATTCTATCTTATCATTGAAACGCGCATTGAGTTCAAGACGTCCTTGCAGTCCTTGGTATGACAGATTACTGGAACCTGTTATAAGAACTCCCGGGTTTTCCCCTCCTTCATTGATAATATCATTGTATGCGAAAAGATACATTTTTGAGTGGCACGGTTCGAGGGTCTTTCTTATTTCCAAAGTTCCTTCAAGAATCTTTGAATAGAACATCTTGAACTGTTCAACCTTCTCTTCCGTATCAAGAAAGTCTGTATCGTTGAATGCCTTGATGAATTGGGCATAATACGCATCCTTCAACACTCCACGCGACTGAAGATGTTGCCTGAAAGTCTCAACTTCACAGATATGTTTGGTTATATGGACCTCTATGTCCAGTCCTATCAGAATCCTGATATGCTTGCCCTTTAATTGTTCTGACAATGCCTTGTAGCCCGAATAATAGAAATAGCCGACAAGAAAATCAACTGCATTTGTTTTGGGGAGGATGCCATTGATAATGTCCGACAGAAATTTGTCTTTATTTGTTATAAAACTATTGCTCATAGGTATCATGATTGCCACATTGCAAAAGTATATAAAAACGACCAAACTGCCAAACTATTCTGGAATATTATTTATTTTGTAGCAAGAAAAAGTGGATTCTAACCTCCTCTTCCCTCGCTTTCTCGCTGTTTCCTCTCGCTTCCATAACGGAGATGGACCATACGGTAGGGAAGCAAGCGGGTTCTGGCGGGTCAGGTACCTGTCCGTGTGCCACGAGGCGCATATCTATATATGAAGGGTTGGCTATCCTTCCATATAAATGTGCCTGTAACTACCAATGAGATGAGAGAAGGTCTCTCGGTGTCGGTGTGCAGGCAGTGGCACCAAAGCCTCTGCAAGCTGCTGCAATGTAAACCATCAGTAAACCCCGTATTGTCCGCATGGAATTATGTCTGTACCTTTGCATGGTATTAAATTTTATGGCATATGACATACATGACAATCGAACAGTTCCGTCAGATTCATGAGGACTGGAAGCAGATCGGACTCAGTGTCCGGCAGTACCGGCGGGAACAATTCCTGTAGACCGTGTTTTTAGCGATACGCAGGTTGGCGGCATTCATGGCAACTGTTTTTTTGAGCAGTAGTACTTACTTTGGCATAGAAGATATTCTCACCTGTCCCTACGACCCAGTTGGCCGACAGTTCCATAGCGCGTAAAAACCTGGGCAATGCTCATCTGCAGACTTTCGGTCTTACCATCGGCTACCGTATTCATGCCTTCTGACATTGCCCGCTACTTTAGCTATATCTTCCAAAAGGATTCAATCAAAAGCAAAGTTCTATATAAATACAACAGCAGTCACAAGGAACCTCCTTATTCGTTCAGCCTGGGCTGAACGGTCGTAGAAGATAATATCTATTGGCATAGAAGTTAGCTATACTTGACCGTTCAGCCTAGGCTGAACGCAAATGTTCATAGAATGGCTATATGAAACAAGCTATATGTTTGGTTAAAGCATAGTATATTTGGCTGAAACAGGATATGAGTTTGGCTGAAACAGGGAATTGCCTCCCCGGGGTCAAAGGGACAGGTTCATCGACCCGGAAGAGTGGACCAATGTACTGAAATGAACCCGGAAAACTCGGCTGTAAATTTGAAAGTTTCATTTGTTTCCTGTGTCACTCAAAAAGACACAGTGTCCTTTAATGATTGTTATCAATAACCACCCATGTTCCGCTCTTTCTTCCACCTTCACGTTTCAGGAGTCCGTATTGTTGCAGTTTTCCAATATTGAATTTTATGCCGTCTTCGGTAATGTCGCCAATAACAGCTGCCATATCTTTTCTCGTAGCATGAGGATGCTCTTTGAGGTAGTTCAGAATCTTCTTTTGGGTAGTATTAAGCGTCTTTTGGGTAGTACCCTGTTCCTTTTGGGTAGTAAAATTATCCTTTTGGGTAGCTTCAATAAGGCTTTTATTGGCTTTTGGGGTACTTTCTTGGGTAGCAGTAGAATCATCTTTCATGTTTTCTTCCCATTTTGTACCCACAATCATGTATCTGCTCTTCAACTCATTTTGTTCACCCATTAGCAAGTTGCGGAAGAATCGTTCCAGATATTCTGTTGTCTCTGTGATGCCATACTGCATATTGGTGTAGTTGGCTCTTACGAGTGAGTTGCGGAAATACTTTGAGTTCTCTGCAAAGATCTCGTTGGTAACCTCGAAGCCCAAGTGTCTCAGGAACTGTATCGTGAACACAGCTGTTGTACGGGTGTTTCCTTCGCCAAAAGGATGTATCTGCCATACATTTGCTATGAAACGGCTTATATGCTTCATCATTTCTGGCATTGACAGACCTTCGTATGAGAATTTCTTTTCGGTGTCAAACTCATACTCCAGGGTGTCGCTTATCATATTGCCAGATTCGTATCTTACGGTGTCACCACGCAAAACGAGTTCTGGCTTAGTAATGTTGTAATCTCTGTATGTACCAGCAAACTTATAGATGCCTTCAAACAGATGGCGATGTATGGAAGCCAGGCAGTTAGGGCGGAAACTGAATGTCTTGTGTGCAATCAGTTCTGCTATACGCACAGCCACCTTGTCGGCTTCTTCCGTGCGTTTTTCTTGCTGAAGCCCCTCCTTCGTAGTATAATATTGATCGACAAGACGGCGTACTTCTTCAAGCGTAATCTTGCCTTCGATGTTCTGCCTGACAGCATCAAGGAAGTACTGCGAAGGTTTGAGGTCATCAACATCCTGCAAACCGATGGCAGTCATCCAGTTCCTTACACGTTCCCTTTTTTCGGGTTCGCCTTGTATTATGTATTCGCTGTAGTCTTCCATATTGCTTAGCATACTTTTATTTGTCCTGTCAGTCGCTGCTTATATTCCTTTATGCCCTGGAATCTCCCCGAGCCATTGCACCCCACTATCCTTATATATATCGTATCGTTGTGTCATAATCCCGTTGCAGTGGTCATGGCTACCTGGGGACAATTTGTCCCTATGTAGATGCCAAGTTCAGGGTTTCTCTTGCGCATTTTTTTAAGATAATCTGTTGGATTAGTGCTATCTGTCAGTACTTCCACCACATCAATCACCGAGAAGAACCATTCCTCTTTCTCTTCGTCCCAAACACTGCGCACTCTTTTTTGCTCAAAGAGTTTTATCTGTTCTTTCTGTCCCATAATTTCTTTTTCCAAGCAGTTTTTACTTCATTATTTCGTCCAGCAATCCATCGGTATCGCGCTCTATGCTGGGATCGAGCCATTGCACTCCACTATCCTTATATATATCGTATCGTTTCATACTGCTCAGTCCTCCTGTTCATAATAATAGGAATAGTCAATACCTTTCATAAACATCTCGCGGTCGTTGATGCGATCCGTCAGAGCCCCATGGAGCAGAGCTTTGATGCGTGTAGCATCCGCCACACTCAAAGTCATGGCTTGAAGGTAGTCGTTCTTGTTTATCTTGCTCCAGTCAACACATCTTTGCAGACGCGCCTTCAGCATGAGGTCCAGCCAGATGCGGGTGGTTCGTCCGTTGCCCTCCATAAAAGGATGACAGACGTTCATCTCCACATACTTGTCGGCAATCTCATCGAATGTCGTTTCCGGCATTCGCTCCACTATTTCCAACTGCTGTGGCAGATACTCATGCAGGCAAAAGGTGAAACCACCCTTCGAGATGGTCTTTGTGCGTATCTGCCCTGCAAAGTCGTAAAGACCGCCGAAAAGCAACGAATGAATCTGCTGCAACCCTTGTACGGTTCCAACCGGTATGCTATCGAGCAGCTTGCTCTCAAAAAGCATGTACGCCTTCTTGCGACTCTGTCCGTCGATTGTGTTGTCGCTGTATGTCAGCCAATCGAGGAAGGCTGTTGCACGATGGTTTGGAACCGACTTTGCCAATAGGATGACGCCATTGGCATCAAGCATATCTGTGTTGTATCTCTTTCCGTCGGCAGCCCGCAGTTTCAGTTGGGTAGTGGCACTAACCATCTCAGGCGAATCTTTCTTCAGCTTAGCCTTCAGATACTTCCAGTAGTTACGTGTCTTCTGGTAGTCATCCTGATTGTTGATAGCCGCCAACACATCCAGCACAGAGAAAAACCATTTGTTGTCTTCCTCACTCCAGACGGCTCGCACCTCGTGGTCGTTATAGAATCTTATCGAGACCTTCTCCATACGCTTACACTTTTTTTCGTCCAGCAATCCATTGGTGTCGCGCTCTATGCTGCAGATGCCTCCTTCATATACCATTGCCTTCCTTCAGGCGTTGCTTCGCGCATAATGACACGAAAATGAGTCCAAGTCAAATTGCGAACGCATGCGTTCGTAATCTTCATATCTTTGAAACTCAAGTAGAAACGACGATATTGCTCTAAGCTACGCTGTCCAAATCCCGAACCATATTCCAACGTAAGTTGTCGGGCAAGATTGGCGATAAGTTTAGTGCCATACTTGGCTCGCTCCTGTTCGTTTTGTTCTTCCTCCACAATTCGCCTGCCAATGTTCCAATAGGTAGCAATGGCTATTTGACCGGCAGCAGCATACGCCTGCCGTCTGCCATCTTCTATAATCCTGCGGATGTCGTTCAAGACATTGCCGTTTGTCATCAATTCATTCATACGCTTACTTCATTATCTCGTCCAACAATCCATCGGTATCGCGCACGATGCAACGGATGTTCTCCACGATGCGCACGTTCACTCCACCATCTTCGTCGGGGAGAGAATGGGGGCGCGGGGCCATTCTAGTCGGGAACGGCGGAAACGGACATGGGTGATGTACATCAGGCGGGGCTGTACGCGGGCGGTATCGTGGTGGGCATGGAAGACGAGGCGCAGACGGCCGTGCTTGTCGGTGAAGATGGAATGGTGGCCTGTGCCCACAAGGCCGCTTGCCTGCTGCAGGATGGGGTTGTGGGGATGCTTGGTCCATGGCCCTTGGGGGGAGGAGGCGGTGGCATAACCGATGCCGTATTGGGGACTGCGGAAATCGTTGGCGGAATAGGTGAGATAGTAGCATCCTTTGTGCTTCACTACATAGGGGCCTTCCACCACACGGCCCATTGCCTGTTCCCAGGGCTGAGATACCGCGATGCATGGTTGGAGTGTGGCGGCAATGGGAGTGATGAGGTCGGCAGAGAGCTGGCAGGACCAGATGCAGTTGCCGTCGGTGAAGCGCACGAAGAAGAGCCATGCCGTGCCGTCATCATCGAAAAACACGTGAGAGTCGATACACTTCTCGTCGCCGAGCAGGGATTTCATCTGGTAGTCGCCCTGTTGCCGGAAGGGACCGGTGGGGGAGGTGGATGTGGCCACATAGAGATGCTCGTTGGCAGAATAATACATGTAATAGGTGCCGTCCTTGTGATATACTTCCGGTGCCCAGAACCAGCGCGTCTCTGAGGTGTGCTGCTTGTGGAGGGCCAGACCCAGGCGTTCCCATTGTGCGAGGTCGGCAGACCGCCACACCTCGATGCCGTCGGCGGAGTGTGTGCCATAGGCATAATAGCAGCTGTCTGCCACCAGGATATAGGGGTCGGCCAGCGGAACCTGGCTCAGGGGGAGTGCCTTGCCTTTTGCCAGCCCTGACAAAACAGGGAAAAGCAGGATGAGGAGCAGGGAGAGGGGGTGCTTCATGAGGCTTTGGGGACTAGGTGTTTCGATGTGTCGTGGCGTACGAACAGACCAGCCAGAATGGTGCCTGATATGCTGTGCCATGCACAGGAAATGGCACATGGAAGGATGGCCAGGGGAAGGGAGGCAAAGAAGGTGCTGGCCAGCACGGTTGCAAGGCCTGCATTCTGCATGCCTACTTCGATGGAGAGTGTCCGTTTCTTGGCCGTGGTGAAGCGGGCCGTGTGGCCGAACATCCATCCCAGCATGTAACCCAGCGAGTTGTGGCAGAGCACGACAGCAAAGGTCCAGAGGAACAGACGCAGACCTCCGCTCACTAGGTGGGGGTGGACCGTGCTGATGACACCGCCCACGATACATGCCAGGCAGATGACGCTGATGCCTGGCATAATCCGCTGGATGACGGGAAACGACGGCCGGCCGGAATAGCGGTAGTTGAGAAATGTGCCGATGGCCACGGGAAGCACCGTGACGAAGAGTATGCCCCGGAACATGCCCAGGGCATCAATCTCGATGATGCGGCCTGCGGTGAACTGCATGAGCAAGGGAGTCATGACGGGAGCCAGAAGGGTGGAGGCACATGTCATGCCCACCGAATAGGCCACGTCGCCATGGCAGAGGTAGGACATGATGTTGCTTGATACACCTCCGGGGCAACAGCCTACCAGCAGAATGCCCAGCGAGAGGGCCGGGTCGAGACGGAACACGCCCACCAGCAGCCATGCCACAGCCGGCATGATGACAAACTGGGCGCATGCACCAATAAGGATGTCGAGCGGCCTGCGGGCAAGCAGGCGGAAATCGCGGGTGGTGAGGGTGAGGCCCATTGTGAGCATGATGAGGCCGAGAATGCAGGTTTGGGTGTTGCCCCTCACCCATACAAAAACATCGGGCAGCAGCATGGTGACTGCTGCTGTCGCGATGATGAAAGCCGAGGCGTGGCTGGCCAGCACACGGCTGATGGTCTGCAGAAGGGCTGTCATGAGTGGCCTACTCGATGACTACACGGGTCCATCCGTGGATGTCGGGCTCTATGCCGTACTGGATGTTGCGCAGTTTGTTGTAGAGTTTGGTGCAGATGGGGCCGGGCTGTCCGTCCTTGCTGATGACATAGCTGGCCTTGGTGTCGAGGTCGTCGATTTTCTCGATGGGGCTGATGACGGCTGCTGTTCCGCATGCACCGGCCTCTTCAAAGGTGGCCAGTTCTTCCTCTGGTATCTGACGGCGTTCCACCTTGAGCCCCATGTCCATGGCCAGCTGCATCAGGCTCTTGTTAGTGATGCTGGGCAGGATGCTGCTGCTCTTGGGGGTGACGTAGGTGCCGTCCTTGATGCCGAAGAAATTGGCGGCACCGCATTCGTCCATGTATTTCTTTTCCTTGGCGTCGAGATAGAATTCGCAGCTGTAGCCCAGGTCGTGGGCCATCTTGTTGGCGCGGAGACTGGCCGCGTAGTTGCCTCCCACCTTGTAGATGCCGGTGCCCAAGGGTGCGCTACGGTCGTATTCGCGGATGATGACATAGGGATTGGTGGCGAAGCCTCCTTTGAAATAGGGTCCTACGGGTGTGACAAAGATGAGGAACAGGTATTCTGTGGAGGGGTGGACACCCACCTGTGCACTCGTACCCACCAGCAGTGGACGCACATACAGGGTGGCCCCGCTTTCGTAGGGCGGGATGAAACGTTCGTTGAGACGGACCACCTTCTCCACCATCTCGATAAACTTGTCTGTGGGCAGTTCGGGCATGAGGATGCCGCGGCAGGTGCTCTGCAGGCGGGCTGCATTCTCATCTGCACGGAAGATGCGCACCTTTCCGTCGGGGCAGCGGTAGGCCTTCAGTCCTTCAAAGGCTTCCTGCCCGTAGTGGAGGCAGGTGGCGGCCATGTGCATGGGGATGGTCTCCTCGCTGCACACTTCAATCTCTCCCCATTTGCCATTGCGATAATAGCATCTTACGTTGTAGTCTGTCTTGTGATAGCCGAAGCCCAGACTTGACCAATCAATCTCGTTCATATCTTTTTGTTCTTTTATTGTTCGATTCATGTGTAAATATGATGCAAAGTTACTCAAAAAATCCGACACGGGGCAGGATTGTATGAGAAAATTGTGTCATATCTTCTTTTTCTTGTACTTGGCCTCCTTGTGGTGGCTGCTGGCGGCTATTCGGAGGAGGTGGCGTCCTGTTCCAGAATGTCGTGGATTTCCTTCTCCACGTTGAGTAGTTTCTGGCGGCAGAACTTGATGAGCCGCTGAGCTTCTTTCAGGCGCTGGGACAGTTCGTCGATGCCCAACTCCCCCTTTTCCATCTGGGCGGCCAGGGCTTCCAGTTGTGTCATAGCCTGTTCGTAGGTGATCTGTTTCATTGCTTTGTGTCTTTTGGGTGTGGGTGGATGGTGGTGACGGTGCTGTGTACCGAGCCTCGGGCCAGCCGTGTCTCGATGGTGTCTCCGCTTTTCAACTGGGAGGGGTCGCTGACGACGTGCCCGTTTGCAACGGTGAGGGAAAAGCCGCGGTTGAGTTGCAGCTGGGGGTCGTTGTAGCGCGTCTGTTGTTCCAGCAGGTCCAGCCTGTGGGACTGGGCACGCAACAGGCCGGCCGATGCATGGCTGAAACGGTAGGCCAGATGGTCGGTATGGTGGCGGTGGCCCATGGTGGCCTTTCCGAAGAGGAGGGGTAGGGCATGGGTCAGTTGCCGCAGGGAATGCAGGCCCTGCTGGATTTGCATGCCGGCCAGCTGGCGGATGGTGGTGCACAGCGATTGGAGCGCAGACAGCTCGACCAGCTGATGGTCGATGAGAAAGGCGGCAGCGGCTGTGGGGGTCTTCACTCGCTGATGGGCCACTTCGTCCAGTACGGTGGTGTCGCGGTCGTGTCCGATGCCGACGATTACGGGTAGGGGGAACTGTGCCACACACGAGGCCAGCGGATAGGAGTCGAAACAGGCCAGGTCGGCAGTGGCGCCTCCGCCCCGTATGATGACCACGGCATCCCATTCCGTCTGCTGCCCGGCTATCTGCTCCAGGGCGGCTATTACGCTTTCCTCCACGTGCTGCCCCTGCATCACGGCGGGAAACAGCCGGACGGTGAACCGCAGGCCATATTCGTTGTGGAGCAACTGGTCGCAGAAGTCGCCATAGCCTGCTGCCCCTTCTGCGCTGACGATGGCGATGCGGCTGGTAGTCCGGGGCAGGGGAAGGGTCTTGTTGTCGTGGAGAATGCCATCGGCTTCCAGCTGGCGCAGTATCTGTCTGCGAAGCAGGAGCATGCTGCCCATTGTATAGCCGGAGTCGATGTCTTGCATCGATAGCGAGAGACCATAGGCGGGGTGGAAGGTGACCTGCACGAGCAGCAGCACCTTGATGCCGGCCTGCAGCTTCTGGCCGCTCTCCTGCATGAACCGCAGGTGGAGCAGGTTGAAGGTGCGGGCCCAGCAGGTGATACGTGCCCTGGCCAGCACGCCTGCTCCGCTGTCGTCTTTCTGGATGAGCTCGCCGTAGAAATGGCCGTTGGAGGCCTGGCGTGCCTCGCTCAGTTCGCCTGTCACCCAGCAGGGCCGGGCAAAGGCATCGTCCAGTGTCTGCTGGATGTGGCAGTTGAGGTCGAGCAGGGTGAGTGGGGGGTCCTTTGTCATATAGGCGTCTTGTTAAAAGGAACGTCCACCCGGCACACTTGCATGAAGGTGCTGCGTGGACGCTGCCTTAGCGGAAATGGGCATGTGCCATCTGTTTTTATCCCAGGAAACTGAGCAGAATGCCTGCTGCCACAGCCGAACCAATCACACCGGCCACATTGGGACCCATGGCATGCATGAGCAGGAAGTTGGTGGGGTCGGCCTTCTGTCCCTCGGCCTGGCTTACGCGCGCGGCCATAGGCACGGCGCTCACACCGGCTGAACCGATGAGCGGGTTGATTTTCTCTTTGAGGAAGAGGTTCATGAACTTGGCCAGCAGTACACCGCCAGCCGAACCGCATGCAAAGGCTACGATTCCCACGCAGAGAATGCTGATGGTCTTGAAGTTGAGGAAGGCTTCTGCCGAGGCGGTTGCACCTACGGTGATGCCCAGGCAGATGACCACGATGTTGTTGAGCTCGTTCTGTGCAGCCTTGCTCAGACGTTCCACCACACCGCTCTCTTTCATCAGGTTGCCCAGCATCAGACAGCCGATAAGGGTGGCTGCAGAGGGCAGGATGAGCGATACGATGATGGCAACCACGATGGGGAAGATAATCTTTTCCCTCTTGCTGACCGTACGCAGCTGCTTCATGCGAATCTTGCGCTCCTTTTCGGTGGTGAGCAGACGCATGATGGGCGGCTGGATGACGGGCACAAGGGCCATGTAGCTATAGGCGGCCACGGCGATGGGACCCAGTAACTGGGGGGCCAGCTTGGTGGTGAGGAAAATGGCTGTGGGGCCGTCGGCACCACCGATGATGCCGATAGAGGCCGACTCTGCCATGGAGAAGCCGAACACATCAATCTGGGTGACCAGGAAGGTGGCGAAGATGCCAATCTGGGCGGCTGCTCCCAAAAGCAGGCTCTTGGGGTTGGCGATGAGGGGGCCGAAGTCGGTCATGGCACCCACTCCCAGAAAGATGAGGCAGGGATAGATGCCGGCCTTGACACCGATATAGAGAATGTCCAGCAGTCCGCCATGGGCCATGATGTGGCCATAGCTGTGATAATAGGGACTGTCGGGGTTGAGAAACTCGTCGTTCCACATCGTGGTGCTGAAGAGTCCCGCACTGGGCAGGTTGGTCAGAATCATGCCGAAGGCTATCGGCAACAACAGCAAGGGCTCGTACTCCTTCTTGATGGCAAGATAGAGCAGGAAGCAGCCGATGCCAATCATCACGGCGTTCTTCCAGCCTTCTCCGACGAAGAAGCAGGTGAGGCCCATCTCGCTCCAGAACTTTTGCAGCGAGTCACTCATGCTGAAGGATGCGTCGGCTGCCATCGCAGGAACGGCGATGAGCAGGAGTACGGCCATCAGCAGGAGGGTTCTATACTTATGTTCCATCATGGCGGCTTATGCAATTTCTACAAGTACTTCGCCGCTCTGTACCTGGCTTCCAGCCTTCGCCAGAATGGCTTTCACAATGCCGTCGCTCTCGGCCACGATGTCATTGGCCATCTTCATGGCTTCCATTACCAGCAGCACATCGCCACGCTTCACACGCTGGCCTTCCTCGGCCACCACCTTGGTGATGGTGCCGGGCATGGGTGCGGTGATGGTGTGTGCTCCAGGTGTGGGAGCGGGTTTGGGTGTGGTGGCGGCAGGTGCGGCGGGCGCAGCCACTACTGCATCGGCTTCCATCTCGATGAGCACATCGCCCTGGTTCACATTGTCACCCTTCTTTACACACACGGCCTTGATGGTGCCGTCGTTCTCGGCCACGATGTCGTTGGCCATCTTCATGGCCTCCATTACCAGCAGCACGTCGCCGCGCTTCACCTTCTGGCCAGCCTTCACCTTGACATCGGTGATGGTGCCGGGCAGCGGAGAGGTGACAGATGCCGGACCTGCAGCCTGCACCACGCGGGGCGCGGGAGTGGTCACAGCGGTAGGGGCTGCTACAGGTTTGATGACTGGACGCACGGCTGCGGCCTTGGCGGGCAGTTCCACTACGAACTCCTTGCCGTTGAGGTTGATTTTGAGGGTTCCGTCTTCCTGCTCCTCTACGTGGGCAGCATAGTCGTTGCCATTTATCTTATACTTGAAATCTTTCATTTTTTTGACTTGAATTGCTTGGGGTTAAATTACAAACGCTCGTTCAGTTCCTCGTGCCACATCGAGAACTCGGGCTGGTGGATGGTGAGCATCCCGCTCTCGCGGTCGTGCATGCATTCCTGATACATGTATATGGCGATGGCCACGGCTGCCTGTTCTTCGTCCTCGGGGGTGATGCCTGTGGTCACTGCAGACTTCACGGCCGAAGCCGACTGTTTCACGGCCTTGGTGGTTTTCTTGGCCACTACCGTGAAGATTTGGAGCACCAGCACCAGCAATATGAGGATAGTGAATACCACACCCACACCGATGCCTGCCATCAACCATACGGTAGACCAATCTGTTGCTAATACTAACATACGCTTCTATGATTAGATTTACAGAGGAATATTGCCATGCTTCTTGGCTGGGTTGTGGAGCTTCTTGTTGGCCAGCTGTGCCAGGGCGCGACATACGCGGAAACGTGTGTTGCGGGGCTCGATGACATCGTCGATGTAGCCATACTTGGCTGCATTGTAGGGGTTGGCGAAGAGCTTGGTGTACTCGTCTTCCTTCTCCTTGATGAAGGCCTTTGCCTCTTCAGCCTTGCCTTCTGTCTTGAGTGCCTTGGCTTCCTTGGCGTAGAGCACCGCGGCGGCACCTGCTGCGCCCATCACGGCAATCTCGGCGCTGGGCCATGCATAGTTCATGTCGCCGCGCAGCTGTTTACAGCTCATCACGATGTGGGAACCGCCGTAGCTCTTGCGCAGGGTGACGGTCACCTTGGGCACCGTGCATTCTCCGTAGGCATAGAGCAGCTTGGCACCATGCAGAATCACGGCGTTGTACTCCTGGCCTGTGCCGGGGAGGAATCCGGGAACGTCCACCAGGGTGACAATGGGAATGTTGAAGGCGTCGCAGAAGCGTACGAAGCGTGCACCCTTGCGGCTGGCGTTGCAGTCGAGCACACCGGCCATCTGCTTGGGCTGGTTGGCCACGATGCCCACGGCCTCACCGTTGAAGCGGGCAAAGCCCACGATGATATTCTTGGCAAAGTTGGGCTGTACCTCGAAGAACTCGCTGTTGTCCACGATACCTGCAATCACCTCATACATGTCGTAGGGCATGTTGGGGTTCTCGGGGATGATTTCGTTGAGGAAATCTGCCTTGCGGTCGATGGGGTCGAAGCATTCCACACGGGGGGTCTTCTCAAGGTTGTTCTGGGGAATGTAGCTCAGCAGCTGCTTGATCATGGCCATGGCCTCCTCTTCCGAGCTGGCTGTGAAATGGGTGACACCGCTCTTGGTGGCGTGTACGCTGGCACCTCCCAGCTGTTCCTGGGTGACATCCTCTCCCAGTACGGTCTTCACTACGGCAGGGCCGGTGAGGAACATGTAGGAGGTGTTCTCCATCATCAGGGTGAAATCGGTGAGGGCGGGGCTGTACACTGCACCACCGGCGCAGGGACCCATGATGGCGCTGATTTGGGGAATCACACCGCTGGCCATGATGTTGCGCTGGAAAATCTCGCTGTAGCCGGCCAGGGCATTGATGCCTTCCTGCAGACGGGCACCACCGCTGTCATTGAGTCCGATGACGGGTGCGCCCACCTTCATGGCGATGTCCATGACCTTGCAGATTTTACTGGCGAGCATCTCGCTGAGCGAACCTGCAGATACGGTGAAGTCCTGGGCGAATACATACACCAAACGGCCCCCAATGGTGCCGCTTCCTGTTACCACACCGTCGCCCAGGTAATGCTTCTTGTCCATTCCAAAATTGGTGCAACGATGTTCTACGAACATGTCCATCTCTTCGAAGCTGCCTTCGTCCAAGAGCATGGCGATGCGTTCGCGTGCTGTGTACTTGCCTTTTTCGTGCTGTTTAGCGATAGCTTTCTCGCCGCCGCCAAGACGGGCTTTGGCACGGAGGTCTATCAACTCCTGAATCTTTTCTGTTTGCGTACTCATTATTATAATATGGTAATTACAAGATTTTGCTGTTTTCGCGGGCAAAGGTAGCAAAAAAAAGAGATTCTTTATACTTTTTGGGATGATATTTTCATAAAAGGTGAAAAAATATGCAGGTCATGGGGTATTATGGTCTCTTGTAGCAGGCTTTCACGCACGTCGATGATGCGTTGGTTGCTGCTCCCGCGGAAAACGAGCGATTCGTCCTTGAGCGATGCCACGAAAGGGCCGTCCACCAGCACGTCGGTCTCTTGTAACAGTGCCTTCAGGGTGGGGTGGGCGAGGATCTGTTCATAGTGAAAGCCCGTATAGCACCAGATGGTTTTCTGGCTATGGGTATGGATGAGGCGGGCCAGGGCTGCGAATGCCTCGGCCTGATAGAATGGGTCGCCTCCTGTGAAGGTGACATCGGCAAAGGGGTCTGACAGGATTTCGTCCAGGATGTCCTTGATGGGGGTGGGCCTGCCTGCGTCGAAGGGCCAGCTCTGCGGATTGTGGCATCCCGGGCATTGGTGGGCACAACCGGCACAGTAGACGGAGGTGCGAAGGCCCGGTCCGTCTACTGTGGTGTCGTGAAGGATGGATAAGAGTCTAATTTCCATGTATGATACGGTCATTGAGCTCGGCCAGCTTCCCTTTGTTCCACCGGTCGGTGGTGCCCACCAGATAGCCTGTGATGCGTTGCAGGCGGTCTACGTGGGTGCTGCCGCACTTGGGACACACGTCCATTTTCTTTTCGGCGTTTTCATAGCCGCATTCCATGCAGCGGTTGCGGGTGTGGTTCACGCTGCCATAGCCCATGTTGTAGGCATCCATCATGTCCACGATGCGCATGATGGCATCGGGATTGTGGGTGGCGTCCCCGTCGATTTCCACATAGAAGATGTGCCCGCCACGGGTCAGGTCGTGATAGGGTGCTTCCACTTGTGCCTTGTGGAGTGCCGTACAGTGATAGTATACGGGCACATGGTTGCTGTTGGTGTAGTAGTCGCGGTCGGTGATGCCGGGAATCAGTCCGAAATCCTTGCGGTCGCGTTTGGTGAAGCGTCCGCTCAGCCCCTCGGCGGGCGTGGCCAGGATGCTGTAGTTGTGCTGGTACTTCTCGCTGAACTCGTTGGCCCTGTCGCGCATATAGGTGACGATGCGTATGCCCAGCTGCTGTGCCGCTTCGTCCTCGCCGTGGTGCTTGCCCACGAGGGCTACCAGGCATTCGGCCAGACCGATGAATCCGATGCCCAGGGTGCCTTGGTTGATGACGGATGCGATGGTGTCGCCCGGACCCAACTGGTCGGCACCGTTCCACAGTACGCTCATTACCAGCGGAAACTGCTTGGCATAGGCCGTCTTCTGGAACTCCAGACGGTCGTGGAGCTGCTGTGCGGTCACCTGCAGCATGTGGTCGAGTTTGGCAAGGAAGGCGGCAATGCGGTCCTCCTCATTCTTGATGTCCATGCACTCGATGGCCAGTCGTACGATGTTGATGGTGCTGAACGAAAGGTTGCCGCGGCCGATGCTGGTCTTGGGCCCGAACCTGTTCTCGAAGACGCGTGTGCGGCATCCCATGGTGGCACATTCCCATTGGTAGCGCTTGGGGTCGTCGGCCTGCCAGTTGTCGTTCTGGTTGTAGGTGGCATCCAGATTGATGAAGTTGGGGAAGAAGCGGCGTGCGGTCACCTGACATGCGAGCTTGTAGAGGTCATAGTTGCGGTCGGTGGGCAGGTAGCTCACGCCTCTTTTCTTCTTCCATATCTGGATGGGGAAGATGGCTGTTTCGCCATTGCCTACGCCTTCGTAGGTGCTGCGCAGGAGTTCGCGGATGATGCAACGGCCTTCTGCGCTGGTGTCGGTTCCGTAGTTGATGCTGCTGAAGACCACCTGATTGCCGCCCCGGCTGTGGATGGTGTTCATGTTGTGGATAAAGGCCTCCATGGCCTGGTGTACACGGCCCACGGTCTTGTTGATGGCATGCTGCAGGATGCGTTCGCGTCCTTCCAGTCCGTTGAGCGGTTTCTCCAAAAAGTCCTCGATGGGTGCGTCATACAGTTCGCTGTAGTTCTCGGCCATGAGTTGCTCCAGCACTTTCACCTCCTCGACGAACGAGGCGCGCACATAGGGTGCCAGGTAGAAGTCGAAGGCGGGGATGGCCTGTCCGCCGTGCATCTCGTTCTGGGCTGTTTCCATGCTGATACAGCCGAGAATGCTGGCCGTTTCGATGCGTTTGGCCGGACGGCTCTCTCCGTGCCCGGCCTGAAAACCGTTGGTGAGAATCTTGTCGAGCGGATGTTGTACGCAGGTGAGGCTTTTGGTGGGGTAGTAGTCCTTGTCGTGGATGTGGAGGTAGTTGCCCCTCACGGCTTCGCGTGCGTCCTCCGAGAGCAGGTAGTCATCGACGAACGGCTTGGTGGTTTCGCTGCTGAACTTCATCATCATGCCGGCAGGGGTGTCGGCATTCATGTTGGCATTTTCGCGGGTCACATCGTTGTTTTTGATATTGATGATTTCCAGGAAGATGTCGCGTGTCTTTGCCTTTCGGGCCACGCTTCGTGCATTACGGTACTTAATGTAGGCCTTGGCCACCTCTTTGCGTGCACTTTTCATCAGTTCGTTTTCCACCAGGTCCTGGATGTCCTCCACGGTCATCTGGCTTTTTCCGCGCATGGAGATGCGGTCGGCTATTTGCCCGATGAGCGTTTCGTCCTCACCTTCGGGCGTGGTGAGCATGGCTTTGCGGATGGCGGCAGCGATCTTCTGCTCGTTGAATCCCACGATTCTTCCATCTCTCTTCACTACGGTCTGTATCATTGGGTGCTGTATTTGTTGAGACTTGTTTTCTTTTTGTTTCTTGAAATGCGCTGCAAAAGTACGGAAAAGTGGACTAACTGCCAAATGTATGGGCATAAAATTTCCCGTTTCGGCCAATATTTTTATTGCCAAAACGGGAAAAGTTTTCCGTTTTATTTTATAATGCAGTGATATTCAGTAATGTTTTTCTTCTTGTTAAAGAAAAAGTTTTCCAAAACGGAATATCTTTGTTCGGAATCTGCTTTCAATCAGAACGCTACGGCGTTGCAATCCTTGTCTACGAGCAGTCCGTCCTTCATCTTCAGGCCGAAGGTGGTCTTTGCCTTGGCGCGGAAGTGAATCTTCATGATTTCCGTGTCACCTTCGAGGTAGGGTTTCTCGCCCAGATTGACAAAGGTGGGATAGAGCGCCTTCTGTCCGTTGGTGTGCAGGCGGTCGTAGACCATGTTGTACATGTGGCTCAGGTTGGGGGCTTCTACGCCTACATACTCCAGCGTGGCTGCATCGTAGGGGATGGCCAGGCTGATGGCATTCACGCTGGTGAGTCCCTTGCCGGTGAGGGTAACCCATACGTCATCGCCTGCGTTGTACTGTGTCTTGTCGGCCTTCATGGACACCGAGCCGGCAACGGCGGGCACCTTGCGGCCGCTCACGCCGTTTTCCAGTTCCACGGCCACTGCCGAGATGTCATAGGCATCAATGAGGCCGTTGTGGTTGAGGTCGCCCTTGCTGATGTAGCCGCCAAAGTCACCGTCGCCCTCACGCAAGCCTGTGTAGTTCATGTAGCTGGTGAGGTCGTTCTCGTCGAGTTTGCCGTCCTGGTTGATATCGCCGGGAATGTAGTATTCGCTGTCGGGCACGCGGAACACATAAATCTGCTGTCCGCTGCCAAAATTGCCCACGGCTTCGGTCACCTGCAGGCGGATGAAGCGTGCGGTGGGATGTCCGGTGAAGTCGATTTGCTTGGTGTCGGCGTTGCGTGCCCAGGTGAACTCGCCCATTTCTGTCCATTGGTTGCGGTCCATGCTGTGGGCGGCCTTCAGTTTGAGGATGGTACCGTTGGCTGCATCGGGACGGGGCAGGTACTGCAGTTTGTCGAGCACATTCACGCTCTTGAGGTCGATGATGATGTCAAACGGTACTGCTTTTTCCGACCATGCGGTGTGCCATACCGAAGACTCGTCAAAGTCGAACAGATGGGCTACGCCTTGTCCGACCTGGTTGTTGCAGGTGGTCTGTGCCTTGATGCCGTGGATGGCATGCTCGAGCGGGTCGGCCTTGGTGGTTGTGCTCAAGGTGGTCCACTGGCTGGTTCCGTCGGCATTCACGGCACGCACCTTCAGCTCGTATGTCTGCTCGGGGACAAGGTTTTCGAGCATGTATTGCAGCTGCTGGATGTGGGAATAGCGCTGTCCTTGGAACTCAATCTCATAGTAGTCGGCGTTTTCCACCTTTCCCCACGAAGGCATCAGCGTGTAGGCCTGGCGTGCCTCCTCGGTGACTGCGCTGTTGGGTGCATTCAGTGTGCCATGGCTCTTCAGCAGATGACCGGTTTGTTGCAGCTGCAGGTCCTTGATGGTGACCAGGATGTCGCTTGCCGTCACATCGGTTTGCGCCAGATGAATCATCAGTGTCTGTTCGGCCATATAGGCGGTGTTGTCCTTTCCGTAATAATAGCTGTTGGGCGTCTGTTCCCAGGTCTGGTAGTCAGTTGCAGGCTGCAGCTTCACCTTCTTTCCCTTCACGGATGCCGTCAGCTTGGCCGGCTGCCGGCTGCAGTGGATGCGCAGGTAAGTGCGTTTGTTGGGTTCATAGCCTTCATAGCTTCCCTTGGCCGGGAGCACCTGGATACGGTAGTAGCCCTTGCTGTCCATTGTCTGCTGGATGACGGTGGTCACCGATGCACCATGGAGATAGGCCTGTGTCTTGCCGTCATCATCATATTCCCGGAACGCTTGGCTACCCTTGCCGGGATAGAGGTCATAGATGCGCAGCCGTGGATCCGCCTCGGCCGGCGTATTGGTGGAGACGTGTGTGGGGATGATGCTGCCTCTGCGGATGAAAATGGGCAGTTTCCACAGGGGGGCAGCATAGTCGTTGAGGATGCAGCCGCCTTCATACACCTCGCCTGTGAAATAGTCTGTCCATTCGCCTTTTGGCAGATAGATGCCGTCACGCACATCGTTGCCTTCCTCGTCGGCACGGGTTTCCTGGTAGATGGGTGCCACCAGGATGGAGGGGCCGTACATGAACTGGTACTGTGTGGAGCGTCCCAGCGTGTAGGGGTTCTCCTCTTCCAGCATCATGGCACGGATGATAGGCAGTCCGTCCACGGCCTCGCGCGCTATACTATATGTATATGGCATCAGCCGGCTCTTCAGCTTCAGGTACCAGCGGTTGATGCTGGTGGCTGGTTCGCCCAGCGCCTGCGGGTACTTGGGGTTGGAGCCCCAGCCGTCCATGTTGAGCTGCATGGGCGTGAAGGTCTTCCATTGGAAGTCGCGCACGTTGACGGGCGTGTGCTTTCCGCCGAAGATGCCGTCCAAGTCGCTGCTCACATTGGGCTGTCCGCTCAGGCTGCATCCGATATAGGTGGGGATGTGGAAGCGGATGTATTCCCATTGTCCACCCGCCTGGTCGCCTGTCCAGATGCCTGCATAGCGTTGTGTGCCTGCCCATCCGTCGAGGGTGATGATGAACGGGCGTGCCTCTTTTCCGTAATAGGGCATGATGTGTGCCACATTGGCCACACCGTTGAGCCCGAAACTGTAGCCTGCGCCCACCCATGCTACGTCGGTCTTCAGTACGCGCACGCCTGCGTCGCGCACTTCTTTCACAATGTCGCGCTGGAGCAGGGGCTCAATGCCCTCCTTGGGATGCAGGTCGCTCTGGGTCCACAGGCCAATCTCCACGCCCTTGCTGCGGGCATATTCGCCAAACTCTTTCAGGTTCTGGATATTGCCGTCCAGGGAGCCGGTTTGTCCGTAGCCGGCACCGTAGCCGTCGTTGGGCAGAAACCATCCCAGGGGGAAGTCGTTGTCGAGATAGCGGTCTATGGCGGCACGTGCGCTGAACTGGTAGTTGTCCTTTTCGCCGTTCAGGCTTTCGCGGATGCCACCGTTGTCCTTCTGGCTTTCGTTGTAGCGCTTGCCGTCCTCGTAGGCCATGAACCCTTTTTCCGATTCTGTCCAGTAGTCGCGGTTGTAGGCATTGAGGTGTCCCTCGTAGAATCCGAACTTGGGCAGCAGCACGGGCTGGCCGGTGATTTGGTAATAGTCGTTGAGCAATGCCTTTGCCCCCTTGTCCACCATCAGGAAATAGTCGGCATAGTCGGTCTGGTGGTTCACGATGGTCTTGTCCGCTTCGCTGCGTCCGAAATCATATTCGCCCGGGGAGAAGGTGTGCCACATCAAGCCGTATCCGCGCGTGCTCCAATAGAATGGGTTGGGGCTGGCCACGCCACCGTCGGTCCAGTTGTTGTCGTTGACAATCTTGATGACCTGCTCCTTGTGGCTGAACCGCCCGTTCTGGCACCCGCCGCCGTAGAAATAGTCGGTGGGCGACTGGCGGAAGGCCACCGATACCCCTTTCTTCCCGAAATCGGCACCGCCCAGCTGCTCCACTATGGGCTTGCCGTCCTTCTCGATGGTGAGGGCGCCGGTGCGGGTGTCCACCTTCACCTGGATGGAGTCGGTAGTGAGCACGTTGCCTTCCACCTTGAGCGTGCCCACTGCTTTGCGTGGGTTGTCGGCCAGGATGCGTGCTTCGGGTCGTGCCTTCGGGTCACGGATGATGTCTCCTTGTGGGTCTTGGAAGACACGGATGATGCTGGGGCCATAGAAGTCGAGATACATTCGCTGGCCTTCTGGTAGGTTCACTTGCACGGTGGTGCCGTTGAGCTGCTCTACCGATTGTGCGTTCGCCTGTTGCCCGAACAGAAAGGGTGCTGCAAGCGTCAGCCAAAATGATTGAGCTGGTTTCATGATGTGATTGACATTTTATGTAAAAGTATGCAAAGCTTGCTTATATTTGGACAAAGATACGTTTTTTTATTTGCACGTCCAAAAAAAATATCTACCTTTGCATAAAATAATTGCAATTTAATCATGGATAAGAAGAAAAAAAGCCTAATTATTGCCTTGGCATTTGCCATTTTGTGTGGAATTATCGGCTTTCTGGCAATCCGTATGCACAACCAGAAAAAGGAAAGCGACCAGATGCTGGAGCTGGCCGAGATGGACAAGCGTGAGATGCAGAACGAATATGAGCAGTTCGCCATGCAGTACAACGAGATGAAGACGCAGATCAAGAATGACTCCCTGGTGGCACAGCTCGAAAAGGAACAGCAGCGGACCGAAGAACTGCTGGAGGAACTGAAGCGTGTGAAGAGTTCCGATGCCGCAGAAATCATGCGCCTGAAGAAGGAACTGGCCACGTTGCGCAAGGTGCTCAAGAGCTTCGTACAGCAGATTGACTCGCTCAATCGTCAGAACCAGCTGCTTGCCCGTGAAAACGACAACCTGAAGACCCAGAACCAGCAGGCAAGGGCCCATATCAATACGCTCAGCGATGAAAACGAGACGCTCTCGCACAAGGTGGACATCGCCGCACAGCTCGATGCCTCCGGCGTGTGGATGGAAGGACGCAACAAGCGTGGCAAGGCTGCAAAGAAGATAAAGGATGTGAAGAAATTTGCCATTGGCTTTACGATTGCCCGCAATGTCACAGCCGAAACGGGCATACGCAGTATCTATGTGCGCATTGCCACACCTACAGGCCAGGTGCTTACCCAGGGCGGCACTTTCCCCTTTGAAAACCGACAGCTGGAATTCTCCATCCGCAAGGACATAGAGTACACAGGAGAGGAGCAGAAAGTCCAGGTGTGGTGGGATGTGGCCGAAACGTTGAGTGCCGGCACCTATCGCGTGGACATCTTTGCCGACGGGCACAACATCGGCGGCACCACATTGGCATTTGAAAAATAAGAAATACGGCCCCTATGAGCAAAGGAAAACTGGCTAAGTTTGCCGATATGGCGCAAAACCCCTTGGTGGTGGAGTGTCCGTTTTCGCGCATCCAGGAGGGCGCATTTCCCCTTCGTGGTCGCTGGCATGAGGATTTCTTCCATAACGGCAACCCCATCGTATTGGAACTGGGCTGCGGACGCGGGGAGTATACGATGGGACTGGCCCGCCTATGCCCCGATAAGAACTTTATTGGGGTGGACATCAAGGGTGCCCGCATGTGGACCGGTGCGCAAGAGGCCTTGAAGGACGGCATGGGCAATGTGGGTTTCCTGCGCACGCAGATTGAGTTTATCACGCATTTCTTCGCTCCCGGCGAAGTGGCCGAGATTTGGCTTACCTTCAGTGATCCGCAGATGAAGAAGGCCACCAAACGGCTCACCAGCACCTACTTCTTGCAGCGATACCGCCAGTTCCTGGTGGACGGAGGCCTGTGCCATCTGAAGACCGACAGCAATTTCCTGTTTACCTACACCGAGGAAATGCTGCGTGCCAACAATCTGCCGGCACTCGTGTCCACCCGCGACCTCTATGGCCGGCAGGATGAGGAAACGGCAGAGGCGCGCTCCATCCAGACCTATTATGAGGGGATGTGGCTCTCGCGCGGGCTCTCCATCAAGTATCTCCGTTTCAGGTTGCCCCTGGAAGGCGAACTGGTGGAGCCGGACGTGGAGATACCTCTTGATGAATACCGCAGTTACAGCCGCGACAAACGCAGCGGATGTGTGACGCACAAATAACCAACCAGTCATGACAATCTATCCCAAACAGATAATGGACGCGCTGACCACCGTGCGCTATCCCGGAACGGGCAAAAACGTGGTGGAGATGCAGATGGTGGAGGACGACCTCCGTATAGCAGGGCTTCACGTCAGCTTCACTTTGATTTTCGACAAGCCCACCGATCCTTTCCTCAAGTCGATGGTAAAGGCCTGCGAGGCTGCCATCCATGCCTATGTGGGCAAGGAAGTGGAGGTGGAAGTGAAGACCAGGACACTACAGGCTCCCCGTCCCGACCTGCCCCACTTGCTTCCCGGTGTGAAGAACATCATCGCCGTAAGCTCTGGAAAGGGTGGGGTGGGCAAGAGCACCGTGGCAGCCAATCTGGCAGTGGCACTGGCCCGGATGGGACATCGTGTGGGCCTGCTCGACTGCGACATCTTTGGCCCCAGTATGCCCAAGATGTTCCAGCTTTCCGATGCGCGCCCCTATAGCGAGCGTATCGACGGACGCGACCTCATCATGCCCGTCGAGCAGTATGGAGTGAAGGTGCTCAGCATCGGCTTCTTTGTGGATGCTTCGCAGGCCACTCTGTGGAGAGGCGGCATGGCGTGCAATGCCCTGAAACAGCTTATCGGGGATGCCAACTGGGGGGAACTGGACTATTTTATCCTGGACACTCCTCCCGGCACCAGCGACATCCATCTCACCCTGGTGCAGACCATTCCCATCACGGGAGCCGTGATTGTGAGCACGCCCCAGCAGGTGGCTTTGGCAGATGCCCGCAAGGGAATCAATATGTACCAGAACGAGAAGGTGAACGTCCCCATTCTGGGTCTGGTGGAGAATATGTCCTGGTTTACCCCCGCGGCTCATCCCGACGAACGCTATTTCCTGTTCGGACGTGAGGGCGTGAAGCGGCTGGCCGAGGAGATGAACGTGCCCCTGCTGGGCCAGATACCCGTGGTGCAGAGCATTTGCCAGAATGGGGATGAGGGCACACCCGAAGCCCTCGACCCTTCCACCATCACTGGACAGGCCTTCATGCAGCTGGCCGCCCGGGTGGTCACCCAGACCGACAAGCGCAACCTGCAGCAGGCTCCCACCACCATCGTGGGCGTGAAGAAGTGACACATTACAATATTATATATATTATTGTATGATGAAAACCAACGAAACCCCCGTATTGCTGCTCACGGGTTATCTGGGCAGCGGAAAAACCACCTTGCTCAACCGAATCCTCTCCAATCGGCAGGGCATTCGCTTTGCTGTGATAGTGAACGATATCGGTGAGGTGAACATCGATGCCGACCTCATTCAGCGGGGTGGTATAGTGGGCCAGCAGGACGACAGCCTGGTAGCCCTTCAGAACGGCTGTATCTGCTGCACACTCAAGATGGACCTCCTGCAGCAGCTCCACGACATCATTGCGCAGCACCGGTTCGACTATATCGTGGTGGAAGCCAGTGGTGTGTGTGAACCTGGCCCAATCGCCCAGACTATCTGTTCCATGGGGCAGGTGAATCCCCTCTGGGCTGTGGACGGTCTGGCTCGGCTCGACTGTATCGTCACCGTGGTGGATGCCCTCCGCATGAGGGACGAGTTTGCGAGCGGGCACAGTCTGCTCAACCAGAACCTGGACGAGGACGACATCGAGAACCTGGTCATCCAGCAGATAGAGTTCTGCAACATCGTGTTGCTGAACAAGGCCGATGATGTGAGCGCAGAAGAGCTCGACCGCATCCGTCACATCGTACGTGCCCTGCAGCCCAAGGCCGACATCATAGCGTGCAACTATGGCGATGTGCCATTGGAAACGCTTCTCCACACCCATCGTTTCGATTTTGAAGCAGTTGCCACCTCGGCTGCCTGGATTGATGAAATAGAACATCACCATGGTGACGAGGAAGTAGAAGAGGAACATGGCCATCACCATGAGGACGATGGCGATGAGCATGAACATCATCACCACGATGAGGAGGACCATGACCACTGCCACGAGCACGGACACCACCATCATCACCATGACCATGGAGAGACCGAGGAATATGGCATCGGCACCTTTGTCTATTACCGCCGCCGGCCTTTCGATCTGGGACGGTTCGACCATTTCGTGGCACGCAAATGGCCGCACAGCATTATCCGTGCCAAGGGTATCTGCTATTTCAAGAGTGAGTATGACACCTGCTATGTCTTTGAACAGGCTGGCCGGCAGGTGCAGCTGCGCAATGCCGGCCAGTGGTATGCCACCATGCCTGAGGACGAACTGCAGGATATGATGGCCCATGATGCCGGGTTGCGGCGCGACTGGGACGATACTTATGGCGACCGTATGCAGAAGCTGGTGTTCATCGGCCAGCATCTCGACCGCGAACTGCTCATACATGAACTTGACGAATGCCTGCTGGAATGAAACTGAGAAAAGCGACCTCCGATGACACCCTGCAGGTGGCCTTCATTGTAGCCGAAGCCTTGGGCGATTCCGTTATGGAACGATATGTGCAGTCGGGAAGTACCATACATCCTGATGATGAGAAACGCATGGAACTGCTCATGCAGGTGGCTGCACGCACCGACACCCTCTACACCTGGCAGCACTGCACCCTGGCCATTGCCGACAGCGGCGAGGTGGCGGGAGGACTGATCGCCTATCCGGGCGATGACTACATGGCCCGCCGCGATGTCACTTTTGCCTTGGTGAAACCGCTCATTCACTTTGACGTGGAGCGGATGGACGCCGAGGTGGGGGCCGACGAATATTATCTGGACAGTCTGGCTGTATGGCCTTCCTTCCGTGGGTTGGGGCTTGGCCGTGTGCTGATGCAGCACGGTATCGAACAGGGCCGCAGCATGGGGCGCACAACAGTGCTGGCCTGTGCGCCTGACAATACGGGCGCCCATCGTCTCTATGAATCGCTTGGGTTCAGGGATGCGGGCCCGCTCTTCATTTTTGGTGAGGACTATATCCGCATGGAAATCACCTGAACGCCCCCTCTCCTCGTATTAGGAAAGGTTGTCCGTGTGTGCGCATCTGATGTCGCTTCCCCACATCAGCTTGGTGCGCAATGTGCGGAACAGTGACCCCCGGCTGCGTTTCAGTACGTGTACCTGATAGGGTGCCCTGCTGATGCGCAGCCGGGTGTTTTCATGGAGCGATTCGCTGCGTCCGTCTATGGCCACTAGAAAATTGTGGCTCCTGCTTTCCACTGTCAGCTCTATCTGCATGTCGTCGCTGAGTGTGATTGGGCGTGCCGTCAGACTGTGCGGCGCCACGGGCACCAGTCCCAGTATGTGGCTTTCGGGTGTCATCACAGGGCCGCCCACACTCAGCGCATACCCCGTGCTTCCTGTGGGCGTGTTGATGATGAGGCCGTCGGCCTGGTAGGTGGTGAGGTACTCCCCGTTGATGTCCACACGGATGCTGATCATGCTGGAGTTGTCGTGTTTTAGCACGGCCACCTCGTTCAGGGCATAGGGATAGCCTTGTGGCGACTCACCTTCATACTCGATATGGAGCACCGACCTGGGCTCATCGCGAAGTGTGCCCTCATAGACCTGCTGGATGGCCTGCTCTATCTCCTCGGGCGAGAAGTCCGCCAGAAAACCCAGACGGCCCATGTTGATGCCCAGGATGGGTACTTCTTTGCCTGCCACGCGGCGGGCAGCTTCCAGGAAGGTGCCGTCTCCGCCCATGCTTATCACCACATCGGCCACAAAGTTGTCGTCTGTGATGAGGCCGTCATATTGGGCATCAATCTGGAGGTCGTTGACAAAGAATTCATGGAGCGGCTGGTCGATATAGATGGCCGCACCCCACGATTGCAGCAAGGAGAGAAGTTTGTACACGGCCTGCGATTTTTTTGCCTGATATATATTGCCGAAAAGGGCGAATCTGAGTCGTTTCTTCATATTTTATTCCGTTTGAGGGCACAAAGTTAATGATTTTTTCCTAACTTTGCAGTGCGGAATACAAAAAATCCAAGATGCAATGACCAAATTAAGTGTGAATATCAACAAGGTGGCAACCCTGCGCAATGCCAGAGGAGGAAACAATCCCGATGTGCTGGCTGTAGCGCTCGACTGTGAACGTTTCGGAGCGCAGGGTATCACGGTGCATCCCCGCCCCGATGAGCGCCACATCAGATACAGTGATGTATACGACCTGAAGCCCCGGCTTGCTACGGAGTTCAATATTGAGGGGCAGCCTTGCCCGTCGTTTGTGGAATTGGTGTGCAAGGTGCGGCCCACACAGGTGACCCTGGTGCCCGATGCCCCCGATCAGCTTACGAGCAATGCCGGATGGGACACCCTCACCCATGCCGAATTTCTGAAGGATGTGACGCAGACCTTCCAGCAGCAGGGCATACGAGTGAGCATCTTTGTGGATGCTTCCCCTGAGATGGTTGAGGGTGCAGCCCGTGCAGGCGCCGACAGGGTGGAGCTCTATACCGAGCCGTATGCTTCGGGCTACAAGGTCGACCGCGAGGCTGCCGTAGCACCGTTTGTCAAGGCCGCCGAGTGTGCCCGCACGCTAGGTCTGGGACTCAATGCCGGCCACGACCTGAGCTTGGAGAACCTGCACTTTCTGTGCCAGCGTATACCCTGGATAGACGAGGTGAGCATCGGCCATGCGCTTATCTGCGATGCCCTTTATCTGGGACTTGAGACCACCATCCGCCGCTACCGGGAATGTCTGGTGTGAGCAAATTGTCAAGCATTATCAACAAGTAAGGAATAGATTTTTATATGGTTTACGTATTTTTTGCAACAGGGTTTGAGGAGATAGAGGCCCTCGCTCCCGTAGATATCATGCGCCGTGCAGGCATAGAGGTGAAAACCGTTTCCGTGACGGGCGATTCCGTAGTGGCAGGCACCCATGGAGTGCCGGTGGTGACGGATATGCTGCTGGAGGATGTAGACTGGAATGCCGCTGATGCGCTGGTGCTCCCGGGCGGTTTGCCTGGTGCCACCAATCTGGGGGCATGCGAGCCCTTGTGCCAGCGCCTGGTAGAGGCTGCCGGCAAGGGAACGCTGGTGGCTGCCATTTGTGCCGCCCCCATGGTGCTGGGACAGCTGGGCCTGTTGCAGGGCCGCAAGGCCACGTGCTATCCTGGTTGCGAGGCCGCACTTGAGGGCGCAGACTATACGGCAGCCATGGTGCAGGCCGACGGACAGATTATCACCGGACGCGGACCTGCTGCAGCCATGGAGTTTGGCTATGCGCTGGTGGATGCCCTACAGGGAGCGGCAACCAGTGCGCCCCTGCGTGATGGCATGATTTACACCCAGCTGCTGTCGTGATGGACCGTTATGTCATCATGGTGGCAGGCGGCAAGGGACTGCGGATGGGCGGAGAGGTGCCCAAACAGTTCCTTCCCATCGACGGCCGGCCTGTGCTGATGCGCTCCATCGATGCGTTCGTGAGTGCGCTGCCCGACATCCGCATCATCCTGGTGTTGCCTGCCGAGCAGCATGCCTATTGGCAGCAGCTCTGCCGAACCTACCGTTTCGACACCCCTGTTAGGATTGCTCCGGGCGGGGAAACGCGTTTTCATTCGGTGAGCAACGGATTGGCGCTTGTGCCCGACGCGGCTGAGGATGCCCTTGTGGGTGTTCACGACGGTGTGCGCCCCTTTGTGTCGGCCCAAACGATTATAGCCTGTTACCAGCGTGCCGCAGTGGACGGCGCGGTGGTTCCCGTGGTGCCTGTGGTGGAGACCGTGCGCCGGCTGTTGCCCGACGGAAGTAGCCGCACCGAGGACCGTGAGCAGTTCAGGCTGGTGCAGACTCCTCAGGTGTTCCGTGCCAAGCTGCTCAAGGCAGCCTACAGCCAGTCCTTCACGCCTGCTTTCACTGATGATGCTTCCGTGGTGGAAGCGTGGGGGCATCCCGTATCGCTGGAAGGTGGCAATCCGGAGAATATCAAGCTCACCCGGCCTGCCGACCTCAAACTGGCACAGGGCCTGCTGGGCCGCTGATTGCCTATCGAAAGTGTTTGCATGCAGGACCTCCGTACCCTCGACCTACAGTATCTTCCCGGCATCGGACCCGCCAGGGCAAAGATACTGCACGACCAGTTGGGACTCTCCAACTGGCACGACCTCTTGTATTACCTGCCTTATAAGCATATCGACCGTACCCGCCTGTATGCCATCCGTGAACTCCGCACCGATATGCCTTTTGTCCAGGTGAAGGGGTGGCTTCTGGGCTTTGAGAAGGTGGGCGAGGGGCGCAAGTCGCGACTGGTGGGACATTTTACGGACGGGCATGACGTGATGGACCTGGTGTGGTTCAATTCCGTCACCTATCTCACGCGCACCCTCAAGCTGCGTCATCCCTATATCGTCTTCGGCCGCCCTTCGGTGTTCAACGGCCGCATCACGGTCACTCATCCCGACTTGGACGACGCAGCCTCGCTTGCGCTCAGCAAGATGGGCATGCAACCCTATTATACCGTCACCGAACGCATGAAGAAGGGAGGACTCACATCGCGCTCGATGGAGCATTTCACCAGCACCCTCTTCAGGCAATGTACCCAGCTGGTGCCCGAAACCCTTCCCGACTATCTGCGTGGGCAGCTCCACCTGCTGCCCCTCGACGAGGCATTGCGGGCGGCCCATTATCCCTCCTCCGCCCAGCAGTTGTCGGCGGCCATGTACCGCCTCAAGTTTGACGAACTCTTTTATGTGCAGCTGGCCATCCTCAGTCTCTCGCATAAGCGGGAGCAGCAGGTAGGCGGACATGTGTTCGCCCGTGTGGGCCCGCTTTTCCATGCTTTTTACCGCCAGTACTTGCCTTTTTCGCTCACACAGGCGCAGATGCGGGTGATACGCGAGATGCATGCCGACATGCAGAGCGGCCGTCAGATGAACCGGCTGCTCCAGGGTGACGTGGGCAGTGGGAAAACCCTGGTGGCGCTGCTGCTGGCCTTGCTGGCCGTTGACAACGGCTACCAGGCGTGCCTCATGGCGCCCACGGAAATTCTGGCAGAGCAGCACCTTCACACCTTCCGCCAGCTGCTGTCCGACATGCCCGTGCAGGTGGAGCTGCTCACGGGCATTGTCAAGGGGAAAAGTCGCCGCCGTGTGCTCGACGACCTGCAGGCCGGCAGGGTGAATGTGCTTGTGGGCACGCATGCCATCATAGAGGACCAGGTAAAGTTTGCCAGGCTGGGTCTGGTGATTATCGACGAGCAGCACCGGTTCGGTGTGGCGCAGCGGGCCGTGATGTGGGGCAAGAATGTGCAACCTCCGCATGTGCTGGTGATGACGGCCACACCCATCCCCCGAACCTTGGCTATGACGCTTTATGGCGACCTGGACGTGTCGGTCATCGACGAGTTGCCTCCCGGGCGTAAGCCTGTGGAGACACAGCATGTCTACGAGAACCGCATGGAGGACTTGTATGTGCGCATCCGCACCCAGATAGAGGCAGGAAGGCAGGTCTATTTCGTATACCCGCTCATCAAGGAGAGCGAAAAGATGGACCTTCAGAATGTGGAAGAAGGATATGCCCGTCTGCAGAAAGTCTTTCCCATGTTCAGAGTGAGCATGGTGCATGGCAAGATGAAGCCTGCCGAGAAGGAGGAGGAAATGCGCCGGTTTGTGGCAGGGGAGACCCAGATACTGGTGGCCACCACGGTGATAGAGGTGGGAGTGAATGTGCCCAATGCCTCGGTGATGGTGATTCAGAACGCCGAACGGTTCGGGCTCTCTCAGCTCCATCAGTTGCGCGGAAGGGTGGGGCGTGGGGCCGAACAGTCCTACTGCATTCTGGTGACCAACTATCAGTTGGGCGGCACCGCACGTAGGCGCATGGAAATCATGACAGAGACCAACGACGGCTTTGAGATTGCAGAGGAAGACCTGAAACTGCGTGGCCCCGGCGATCTGGAAGGTACCAAGCAGAGCGGTGTGGCCCTCGACCTGAAGATTGCCAATCTGGCACGCGACGGACAGATTGTGCAGCAGGCCCGTGATGTGGCGGCAGCCGTGCTCCGCCAGGACCCCTCGCTCTCTGACCCGGCCCACCGGCCTCTGCTGGCCCATTTGCAGCAATTGGAGCAGCGGGAAGTGGATTGGGGGGCTATTTCCTAGTCTCTAAATCAAAAAAAACACTAAAAAATGGCAGAAATTGTTGCTGAATTACAGGAAAATTCGTAAATTTGCACCCGGTTAATGTAAAAAACCGCCCGTAATAAGCGACAAACAAACTCAAACAAGGAAGAAAACATCAAATGGAAAGAACTTTAGTATTGCTCAAACCCAGCACGGTACAGCGTGCTCTTATCGGTGAGATAATCAGCCGTTTCGAAAAGAAAGGTCTTAGAATTGCTGGCATGAAGATGATGCAGCTTACCGATGAGATTCTGAATGAGCATTATTCCCATTTGGTAAAGAAACCTTTCTTCCCCTTACTGAAGGCCTCTATGATGAAGACTCCTGTGGTGGCCATGTGTCTGGAAGGCGTAGACGCCATTGCAGTGGTGCGCTACATCACAGGCTACACCAACGGACGCAAGGCTGACCCCGGCACCATTCGTGGTGACTATTGTATGAGCAACCAGCAGAATATCGTACATGCGTCCGACTCCCCTGAGGCTGCGGCACAGGAGTTGGCCCGCTTCTTCAAACCTGAGGAAATCTACGATTTGGGTGATTTGAACATGGACCGCCTCTATGCTGTAGATGAAGTATAATTAAAAAATATACTAATCCATGAATAAATCTATTGGAAAAATAAAGAAAGGTCTGGTGGTGACGCTGGTGGCAGTGGCTTCTGTTCCCTGTTTCGGGCAGGATGTGCTGGCCAGTGCGGCACCTGTGGACAAGAAAATGAGGGCGATTGACAGCCTTGCCATCAGCCGCCTGATAAACGAGGAGGTGCAGTGGGACTTGGACAATCCGGCTGCTGACCTCTACAACTCATGGACCAACAGGTCTGTCCGCCTCACCGATGTTACACTGCCTGCCGAGCACAGGATAGACCTCCGTCAGTTCTGTATGCCTGCCTCCAGCCGTCTGGTGACCAGCCGCTATGGCTACCGCCGCAGTTTCCGCCGCCAGCACTATGGAACCGATATCAAGGTATATGTGGGTGACACCATCCGTGCCGCCTTCAGCGGAAAGGTGCGTGTAGTCGACTATGATGGCAGGGGCTATGGCAAATACATTGTCATGCGCCATCCCAATGGCTTGGAAACCCTATACGGCCATCTGAGCAAGCAGTTGGTGAAGGAAGACCAGGTGGTGAAAGTGGGTGAACCCATCGGACTGGGTGGCAATACGGGTCGTAGCACCGGCTCCCACCTTCATTTCGAAACCCGCTTCCTGGGCCAGTTCATCAATCCTGAAAAACTGTTCAACTTTGAGGCGCAGGACATTCAGGGCGATTATTACGTGTTCCGTTCCAACGGGCAGAATGCACTCCTGGCCGCTCATGAGATTGTGGGCGGCGAGAGTGAGATGAGCGAGGAGGAGGCAGCAGCTCTGGAAAAGGCCGAGGAGAGCCAGGCTTTCCAACAGCGCAAGATTGCCGAACGCCAGCAGCAGCGTGCCAAGGTGCATCGCGTGCGTAAGGGTGAGAGCCTCTACACCATCGCCAAGAAATATGGCACCACGGTGGAGAAGCTCTGCAAGGCCAACAACATCACCAAGCGCACCACCCTGCGTCCTGGACAGATTCTGAAATACTCATAGAATTTTCATTATATCGCTTGAAAGGGCATCCGGTTGCGGGTGCCCTTTTTGCTGCCTCACATGGGCTTTTCCCCCGTCTTTTTCAGGGCTGAAGTTCCCTATCTGCGTCTTTTTTGCAGGATGAAGGGATTTCTTTGCCAAAAGAGCGCGCTCCATTCAACAAAAAGTATTACCTTTGTGGAAAATATACACGAATAGACCTGTAGAAAGATATGGATACGCGCGAACAGTTTGAGCAAATCATGAAGGAATGCCGTACTTTGTTCTCAAAGAAGCTGCACGACTATGGTGCTGCATGGCGCATCATGCGGCCCACCTCGCTCACCGACCAAATCTATATAAAGGCCAATCGCATCCGCAGCCTTGAGACGAAAGGCCATGCCCAGGTGGACGAGGGAATCCGGCCCGAGCTGGTGGGCATAGTCAACTATGCCATCATCGCCCTCATACAGCTGGAGAAGGGCTTTTCGGATGTATGTGACATGGAGGCAGAGGAGGCCCTGGCCCAATATGACCGTCATGCCCAGGAGGCCCTGAACCTGATGCTGCGCAAGAACCACGACTACGACGAGGCCTGGCGGAGCATGAGGGTGAGCAGCTACACCGACCTGATTCTCATGAAGATATTCCGTACCAAGCAGATTGAGACACTCCAGGGCCAGACCCTCGTTTCCGAGGGCGTAGAAGCCAACTATATGGACATGCTCAACTATGCAGTGTTTGGCCTGATAAAACTCACCTATGGCGATAACGTGCAATAGCAAGTGGTGGAGCCGCTGTGAATGGCTGTTGATCAACGGATGCCGACTGCTGATAGCTGTCACGTTCGTGCTGTCCGGCATTGTGAAACTCATCGATGCGACGGGCACCCAATACAAAATTGCCGACTATCTGCAGCTCATGGGCCTGGGGCAGTGGATGCCTCAGGTGGTGACGTTGCTGTTGGCCGTGTGTCTGGCCCTGCTGGAGTTCTATCTGGGCATAAGCATGTTTTTTGGTGTCAACCGCAGGGTGGCTTCCCGTATCGTGCTGGCTCTGATGCTGGTGTTCACGCCCGTCACCCTCTATCTGGCCGTGACGGATGCTGCGCCCGATTGCGGATGCTTCGGTGATGCGTGGAAACTCACCAACTGGCAGACCTTCTGGAAGAATGTGGTGCTGCTGGCCGCCGCTGCACTTGTAGCCTTCAGGTCGCACCGCATTTCCAGGCTGTTGCTCGTGGACAACCAGTGGATAGTGACACTCTATTCCCAGGTGTTTGCCTTCGTCTTTGTGTGCATCAACCTCTACGGGCTGCCGCTCATTGACTTCCGTCCCTACCATATAGGCTCCGACCTGCTCCAGAAGATGGCCCAGCCCGAAGAAACGGGCAGTGTGGAAACCTTCTTCATCATGGAAAAAGAGGGCAGGCGGCAGGAATTCTCGCTGGAGGACTATCCCGACAGCACCTGGACCTTTGTGGACACCCGCACCGTGGCAGCCGGCCCCGGACAGGGTGCAGCCCCCGAAATTACCGACTTCAGCATCACCACCCCCGGCACGGGCCAGGACATCACGATGGATGTGCTCACGGACACATGCTACAAGTTCCTGCTCATCGCGCCCTATCTGGAACAGGCTGATGACGGGGGGATGGACCGCATAGACGCACTCTACGACTATTGTGAGGAATATGGCTATCCTTTCTATTGCCTCACTGCCAGTGGAGAGGCCGCCATCTACAGGTGGCAGGAGATGACGGGGGCCGAATACCCCTTTTTCCACACCGACGACGTGGTGCTCAAGACCATGGTCAGGGCCAATCCCGGGCTGATGCTCCTGCATGGGAGCACGGTGGTGAACAAGTGGCCCAATACAGCCCTCCCGCGCACGGAACTGCTTCAGGGACCCATCCAGTCATCGCCGTTGGCCCATCCCCAGCTGGAGACCAGGTTGCAGCGCATCCTGCGCCTGCTGCTGTGGTATGTGCTGCCTCTGGTGGCCATCACGCTGGCCGACCGCCTGTGGCTGCTCTGGAAAATGAGAAAACAACACAAACAGAAAGTTTGAACCTATAAAACAAAAAGACAATGAGAAAGAAAATCGTAGCAGGTAACTGGAAAATGAACAAGAACCTGCAGGAAGGTGTAGCACTGGCTACCGAACTGAAAGAGATGCTGGCTGCCGAGAAGCCCAACTGTGATGTGATCATCGGCACACCCTTCATCCATCTGGCTACTGTGAGCGAACTGCTCAAGGACAGCGTCATCGCTGTGAGCGCCGAGAACTGTGCCAACAAGGCATCTGGTGCCTACACCGGTGAGGTGAGCGCCGAGATGGTCAAGAGCACCGGTGCCGAGTATGTCATTCTGGGCCACTCGGAGCGTCGCGAGTACTACAATGAGACTCCCGAAATCCTGAAGGAGAAGGTTGACCTGGCGCTGGCCAACGGTCTGAAGGTGATTTTCTGCATCGGTGAGAGCCTGGAGCAGCGCGAGGCAGGCGAGCAGGAAGCCGTGTGCAAGGCTGAGCTGGCTGGCAGCGTGTTCCATCTCACAGCCGAGCAGTGGGCCAATGTGGTGATTGCCTACGAGCCCATCTGGGCCATTGGTACGGGCAAGACCGCCACAGCCGAGCAGGCCGAGGAAATCCATGCCTATATCCGCAGCTGTGTGGCTGAGGTGTACGGTCAGGAAGTGGCCGATGCCACCAGCATCCTGTACGGTGGCAGCTGCAAGGCCAGCAATGCGCCCGAACTGTTTGCAAAGCCCGACATCGACGGTGGCCTCATTGGCGGTGCTTCGCTGAAGGCTCCCGATTTCAAGGGCATCATCGATGCTTGGAAATAGGCCTTTCCTGCCGTAATGGCTTATCCCCCTTCCGTGCTCCCTTACGGAAGGGGGCTCTCCCGGAGCTTGCCTTCCGTCTTCGGGCGGCGGGGCGGGAGACCCACACTGTATTTTTTTCTTGAACTTACCTTTTTATGATAAGACTACTCTTCATATCGGTGTTTGTGGGCTTGCTTTCCTCCAATGGAAGGGCCCAGGAGAAATATACCGAATACTTGTTGCGCCAGAAGGCGGGTAAAGGCCAGGTGGTGCTTCATCAGAGCGCACGCATCACGGACCTTGTGAACGGTGTGCAGGCTGCGCCTGTAGCGCCCAAACCCACAACTCCCTCAGCCAAGCGTACCGAGACTCCTGTGCGCCAGCAGCAGGACACCCTGACGCAGACACAGGAACCCACGGGCCATACAGGACAGCGTGTGCGGGCCAACGGGTATCGCATCCAGGTGTTTTCGGGCGGCAACTCGCGTGCTGCCAAGACAGAGGCCAATATGATGGGGCAGCGTGTGAAAAGTCTGTTCCTGGAACTGCCCGTATACACCCATTTCATCAGTCCGCACTGGATATGCCGTGTGGGTGATTTCCGTACCTATGAGGAGGCCCACGAAGTGTTCCAGAAGCTGAAGGAGACCGGCCGCTTCCCGGAGGCCGTCATCGTGAAGAGTAAGATTATCGTCTACAATAACTAAAGCATAGCACCTGATTTTGATGGAAGAAACACATTCAGAACCACAGCTGCAGGAGCTGCAGTCACATGTGGAACGTATACTGCAGCTCATGGGCGAGGATGCTACACGCGAGGGACTGGTGAGGACACCGCTGCGCGTGGCCAGGGCCATGCAGGACCTTACGCGCGGCTATGGGCAGGATCCGCTGGCCATTCTCCGTTCGGCCAGGTTCCGTGAGGACTACCGCCAGATGGTGGTGGTGCGCGACATCCAGTTCTATTCGCTTTGCGAGCATCATCTGCTTCCCTTCTTCGGCAAGGTGCATGTGGCCTATATCCCAGACGGATACATCACGGGGCTGAGCAAGATTCCCCGTGTGGTGGAGTGCTTCTCCCATCGGCTGCAGGTGCAGGAACGCCTCACTTCCCAGATTCGCACGGCCATAGACGAGGCCTTGCAGCCATTGGGCGTGATGGTTGTGGTGGAGGCACAGCATCTGTGCATGCAGATGCGCGGGGTGGAAGACCCCGGAAGCGTCACCACCACTGCCGATTTCAGCGGAGCCTTCAATCAGGTGGAGAAGCGCGACGAGTTCATGCGCATCATCAGAGGGTAGGGGGGAGGCTGTTGTTCAGCCCATCACCCTGTCGCCGCATTGCTTGGCCAGAATGCGTTCCACCTCCTTCTTCTCCTTGAAATCGTAGAGTAGCTTGGCAAAGCGCTCCTTGTCGGCCTTCACGGCCGGATCCTTCACCTGCTGGATGATGTACTGCAGTTGTTTGCGCACCACGCTCAGCTTGATGTCGCACAGCAGATGGTCTACGGTGGTGGCCAGTTGCTCTATTTTACGGTCCGTTTCGTCCTGTCTGTGGGTCTGGTGCACCTTGCTCAGGGTCTCCAGGTCGGTGCTCAGCAGGAAGGCCGCCTTGCTCACCTCAGGGTCGGGATGGTTGATGAAATGCTTGTTTGCCTCGAATCCTTCTTCATGGGCGTGTGCCACGGCTTCGTCCAGGATTTTACTGTAGACGGGTGTGTGGATGTACAGCCCGTCGCTCTCCAGGTTGTAGAAGATGTATTCGGCCAGTGTCAGCGGCCGCCTGCCTCCGTCTTCTTCCTCCAGCTCGATGATGGTCTTCTCCCCGTTTCTCACCACCATCTGTATCAGCAGTTCCTCTTTTTTCCTGTCTACGCTTGTATACGTTTCCTCCTCTATGGGTGCGGGGGTGGGGGGCTGTGTGGTGGTGTCGGCTGGCGCATTCCTTGCCTCGTTCCGGCGTCGCCGCTCCTGCTCCTTGGCCCAGTCCTCCCTGTTGGCCTTCATCTGGCGTAGCACGGCATCGCTAATCAGTTTTTCGCTCATCTGCACTGTCTGCGCGGCCTGTCTTACGTAGAGCACGCGGGTGATTTCGTCGGGGATGATGGCGATGCTGCGCACGATGTTGTTGATAAAGCTACTGAGGGCTTGCGCATCGCCCTTGGCTTCCTCCATCAGCAGTCCGGTCTTGAAGTGGATGAAGTCCACCTGGTGCGAGGCGATATACTGCTGGTATTCCTGTGCCGTATGCTTGCGTCCGAAGCTGTCCGGGTCGTCGCCGTCGGGCAGCAGCAGCAGCTTCACGTTCATGCCGGCGGCCAGCAGCAGGTCGATACCCCTCTCGCTGGCCTTGATGCCTGCGGGGTCTCCGTCATAGATGACCGTGATGTTGCTCGTGAGGCGGTGTATGATGGCAATCTGCCCCTGCGTGAGTGCGGTACCCGACGAGGCTACCACGTTTTCAATGCCGTTCTGGTGCATGGCCATCACGTCGGTGTAGCCTTCCACCAGGAAGCACAGGTCTTTCTTGCTGATGGCCTGCCGCGCCTGGAAGAGGCCGAACAGTTCGTTGCGCTTGCTGTAGATGATGCTTTCGGGCGAGTTCAGGTATTTCACGTTCACTCCCTTAGTGGCCATGTCGAGCACGCGCCCGCCGAAGCCGGCCACGCGTCCGCTCTGGCTGTAGATGGGCCATATCACACGTCCGCGGAAACGGTCGCGCAGTGCACCCGTGTGTTCGTTTTTCAGGCACAGGCCCGTGCCGATGCTCTGCTTGGGGTCCTTTTCGTCGGGGATGTTCACGAGGTAGCGCTCCTGATAGCCGGCCTTCAGGGCATCGCTTCCCATGCTGCTCTCCTGCCTGTCGGGGCAGTAGCCCACCTGGAACCTTCTCAGGATGTCGTCCCTGAACCCTCTGGCACGGAAATAGGCCAGCCCCACAGCCCTTCCCTCCTCGGTCTGATAGAGCTGTTCCTGAAACCATTTGTTGGCCCATTCGTTCACGATGAACATGCTGTCACGGTCGGTGTGGGCCTGTTTCTGCTCTTCGGTCAGTTCCTTTTCCTCGATGGTAATGTTGTATTTCCGGGCCAGATAGCGCAGTGCGTCGGGGAAGGAGAGTTTCTCGTGCTTCATGATGAAGTTGAGGGGGCTGCCTCCCTCTCCGCAGGCAAAGCAGTGGCAGATGTTCTTGGCCGGCGACACCATGAAGGAGGGCGTGCGGTCGTCGTGAAACGGGCACAGGCCTTTCAGGTTGGCACCTGCGCGTTTCAGGGTGACGAAGTCGCTCACCACATCCACGATGTCGGCCGCGTCCAGAATCTTGTCGATGGTCTGCCGGTCTATCATAGGTTGATGCCGAACTGATGTTTCACTTCGCTCATCACAAACGTGCTTTCGATGCTGGCCACGCTCTCGATGGCGCCCAGCTCGTTGAGCAGGAACTCCTGGTACTGCTTCATGTCTGCCGCGTAGATTTTGAGCATATAGTCAAAGTTTCCGCTGATGTTGTAGCATTCCGTCACCTGTGGGATATCCTGGATGCGGCGGGCAAAGTCGAGGGCGATGTCCTGGTTCATTCGCCGCAGCTTCACGTTGCAGAAGACCACAAACCCCCGGTTGAGCTTTTCAGCGTCCAGCACAGCGATGTATTTCTTGATATACCCGCTTTTTTCCAGCCTTTTTGTCCGTTCAAAGACGGGTGTGCTCGACAGGTTCACGGCCTTTGCCAGCTCTTTTGTCGAGAGCCGTCCGTTTTCCTGCAGGGTTCTCAGAATGTTCAGGTCTGTTTTGTCCAGTGTATCCATATTCCAGTTTTATTGTATAGTTTGGTGCTTCAACAGCAAAATCAGGGCAAATTTACGCAAAAAAAACGAATTACGGGTAGATGGAGGCAACTTTTTAAGATAAAAACTCAGGCTCAGAAAGGATAATGTATTCTCTTTTCCTCCTCTAAGTCGGTTTTTTTATATTCTCCTTGTTGATCGAAGACAACACAAAATTAGCAAAGACAAGACATGCTATATCTCTCGATCTTGCAAGTGTGCAGCTTAGACTCCCTGTCGTAGCTGATGCCCACGAGGAGGATGTCGCCGGTGTATTCGGCAATCTTTGCGGGATATTGCTTGCGCTTAATCTGGTCGATGGCAGTGTCGGCTGTGTCGTTGAATTTGAGTTCTATGACGAGGGCAGGCTTGCTGACGTTGCGGCGAGGAATCATCACCAGGTCGGCATATCCCTTGCCAGTGGCATACTCGCGATGGATGACATATTCATTTCTTGCCCAGATATATGCCACGGTGATGACACAAGCCAAGGAGTTCTCATCGTTGTAGGCGAGAATGCTTGTGTTTTCGTCGTGAGCCAGGTCGATGGCCTTAGCCACAGCATTCTCATTGCCCGCTATGGTGGCATCGAGGAGGAATTTGGAGTTTTGTATCGTATTTGCCAATGGAGTCCATGCCGTGGCTTTAATCGCATTGTTCATCTCGTCGGCCACCTCTTTGTTGGGGATGTAGCATTCTTGGCTTTCTTCGTTGTATGCCAAATATCCGAGATGAATCAATACGGTGAGGACATCATTCTTGCTGTTAATAATTTGCATGTCATTTCGAAACTCTGTCGTATCGACATACACGCGTTCTCCTGCCAGCATGCGGATGATGTCGTCCTTCAGTCCGTCGAAGTTCATCTGTATATATGTGATGACCGAGTCGTAGGCTCCCGTAGTAGTCCAGTAGTTTCGGCATGAACCACGTTGCAGAGCTTTCATCACGGAATAAGGGTTGTAGATGGATTTCACCCTGCCGATGTTATATCCATCGTACCACATCTTAAGGTTGTCCATAGATGCGTTATGTCTCTTTGCCAACATCTTCACCTCGTCTTCGGTAAATCCATAGCAAGCGGCAAGGAAAGCAGGGTCAATCATGGAATACTCGCAGAAATTGTTCATAGCCGACTCGGTGTTGTATTTCTTTATGGGCAGGATGCCAGTGAGATACGCTCCGGCAAATACCTCATCGGAGTCCTGGGTCTTGAACAATCGGCGGAGCAGCATGACATATTCGTCGAGTATGGTGGGAGTGACAGTCTCTGGGTCACCCTTCAGCTTTTGTCGCTCGGGAAACTCGCGGCAGATGGCGTCCCACTCGTCAATGATAAAGAAAAATTTCTCTCCAGTGCCTCGGGTTATGGAGGAAAGCACATCCATAAGGTCGGAATTATCCTTGTATTTTACATCGGGAAAAGCCTCCTTAAGTTCATAAATAATCTCCTCCTGTATGGTTCGCACAATATTCTTCCTCATTTCCGGACGAGCGGTGAATGAAGTCACATCGAGATAGAGCACATTGTATTTGTTGAGATAAGTCTCGAACGACTTGTCCTGCTCAGCCTTCAAACCGCGGAACAGCTCTCGCGAGTCGCACGACTTGTCATAGTAGGCACACAGCATCTTTGCTGCCATCGACTTGCCGAATCGGCGGCAACGGGTGACGCAGCTATAGCGGTTCTCGGAGTTGAGGCTCGCATTAATCAGCGGTATCAGCGAAGTCTTGTCAACATATACATGAGACACGATGTCTCTGAATGCTTTATTACCTTTATTAATATATGTACCCATAGTTTTCTGACAGTTGCAGGAGTGATATGCCCACAATTCGGGGGCAAAGATAACACAAAAAAACGGTTCGGCAAAGGAAAAAGAATAAATTACTCAAGTTTCGCAAGCTCAACCAGGGAATAAGCGCAAGCGTTCAAGACATGTCCCTTATTCGTGAAGATGGCGGAAACTTTCTATTTTAGCCTCAGACAAGTCGCCTTTTTCCCACATTTTGTCAATTTCCTCACTTAATTTATTGGCAAAATAGTCAGAAAGAACACTCTTCTGTTCATCAATAGCTGTTGGAGTCTTGACAAACGACATCATATCCAATATGCTCAATTGAGCAGGTGATAAAGTTGAAACTTCTGCAATCATATTTATTCCTTTCTCCATTATTCACGATGCACCCTCTCTCTTAAGTTTCGCATGTGATTGAATCATCGGGGACAGGTTCATCGACCCTAAAGAGTGAACCAAAATTACCTGTCCCCATGACCCTGTAGCCATAGTTCGTAATGTGAGGGCACTTATATAATATGTGATTCGCATTACGAAATACTTGTGGCATTATGAAGCTGAACTATAATTTGCGTTCAGCCTAGGCTGAACGGTCGTAGAAGTTAATATAAAGTGGCATAGAAGTTAATATGTTTCACCGTTCAGCCTAGGCTGAACGCAAAACATGGTTAGCTGCTATGGCTTACTATTATAAACCTGCTTTGACCAAGACTTGTATGGTTATCGTCCAAACCGCTCCGCTTCCGATGCCATAGCCAAGGCACGTGAGCGATGTTTCAAATTCGGTTGGGTACTGGATATGGACATATCCAAGTTCTTCGACACGATAGACCACGACCTGCTAATGAAGGCAGTGGAACATCATGTACGCGAGAAATGGGTGCTGCTTTATATCCGCAGGTGGCTCAAAGTCCCTTACCGCACGTCAAAGGGAGAGACGATAGAACGTACTATGGGAGTGCCTCAAGGCTCGGTCATAGGTCCGGTTCTTGCCAATCTGTTTCTCCACTACACGTTTGACAAGTGGATGCGCATCCACTACCCGAATATACCATTTGAACGTTATGCCGATGATACGATATGTCATTGTGTGAGCAAGGCGCAGGCGGAATATCTGAAAGAAGTTCTGACCTGCCGCTTTGAACAATGCCGCTTGAAACTCAATGCGGAGAAGACAAAGATAGTGCAATGCCCCACATCAACCCGAAAGAAGGTTGAAGGCTATGAAGCTTCCTTCGACTTTCTCGGCTATACTTTCCAATGCCGCAAGTCATGGAATCGAAAGCAGTGTCAGTGCTTCACGAGCTTTCTTCCTGCCATCAGCAAGAAATCGGTGAAGAAGCTGCATGAGAAGATGAAAGAGTGGAAGCTACATTCCCATCTTGACTGGAAACTCCAGCAGGTGGGGATAGAGATTGAGAGCCAAGTGCGAGGTTGGTACAATTACTACAACAAGTTTGGCAAGACCGAGTTTGTCAAAGTTATGAACCACCTGAACATGGTGCTTGCCTATTGGGTACGCAGGAAATACAAGCGCTTCCATCGCAAGCCCATTGTCAAGGCTTTCAGTTGGCTGCAAGAGATAGCGGGCAAAGACCGTAGTCTTTTCTATCATTGGCAGAGAGGTCAGACCCCAAGGTTATGTTTATGCACAAAGAATTGAGTGTGAAGAGCCGTGTGAGGGGAGACTTTCACGCACGGTTCTGTGAGAGGG
>CAMBDA010000023.1 GCA_945865175.1 uncultured Prevotellaceae bacterium
GGTTTACACCCTATCCTTTAGTATTTCGCCCTTTCAGGGCTAACTCAAAACTTCAGCTTTATGGCAACAGTAACTAATTCATCCCCCGGCACTCGTGCTGAGCAAGGTCGAGGCAAGGGGGTCAAGAGGGGGTCCCGAGGACTCCGCAACGACAACCCGCTCAACATCCGTCATGACAAGAGCCGGTGGGTGGGTATGCGTGAGAAGCAGACGGATAAGAGTTTTGTGCAGTTCAAGAGCCGTGTGTATGGCTATCGTGCAGCGTTCGTGCTGCTCCGTAACTACATCGGCAAGGGTAAGGACACCATCGGCAAGATCATTGCCAAGCGGGCACCTTCGAGCGATGGCAACAACACACAGAGCTACATCAACTACGTGAGCAAGACCACCGGCATCAACGCGAGTCACGCTCTCAAGTGGGAGGACAAGGATGACCTCGTGGAGATTGTTCGCAGCATGGCACACATGGAGAGTGGCATCATTGAAAGCAAAGAACTCATCGAGGAGGCGTATGACCTCGCATATAACTAAAAACTGCACAAAGGTGTCTGACACCATTGTGTAAATTTCTAACCCGAGTGAAGGGTGAGCAGAGGAATCTCCGGAGGTAAGTAGCGCTACGTTTCTCGCTTCCTTCTCTCACAAAATCATTCGGAAGAAATGAAACAGCAGAACATTTTTGTTGAGAACATCAACATGGAGACACAGACAGTGTTTCACACCAGTGGCGACATTAACATCTATCCTTGCGAATTTGAACGTGGTCAGCAGATTGTAGCAGGCGGCACTCGCGCCTCGCAGAAGGGACGCATGATCACCGAGGACGATGGCACAAGCCACTTCAAACACTACCGTCAGGGCAGCGGTAGCCGTTACAACCGACTCTTCACCACCGCTCATGGGGACATCAAGGAGAGCGAGTCAACCGTAATTTTCACGCTTCGTTTTCCTAAGCGTATGGGCAAAGCGCTCATCGAAGCTCTCTACAACGATGAGAGCGAGGAAATGAAGGCGTATATCAAGACACGCAGAACATTGACGGAGTGGTAGAAAAAGCGTCTGGAGGACGCCATCTCAATAACCGGGTACATACTCGGAACAAAGTGGAGAGGATGTGCCCGGACAGAAGACAAGCAGATAACAAGCGTCTGGAGGACGCTACCTCGCTACTCGTCACGAAGGAAGAAGTCTGTGGCAGGATCGATACCCCATTCCGCAAGCAGAGATTCATACTCCTCGCGGAAGGTGTGGACACGATGATGCTCCTTCTGATTCATAATGTAGTGACGGATCATCTCCTTGTCACGTTCGCAATAGGTAAAAGCAGCATAGCCGTTACCCCAACCGGCAAACATCGGGAACTTATCTCGCTGCGTCTTCAACCACTTCGATGTCTCGGTTTTGAGCACCTGCATAAAGTCGCTAACTGCAATGTCGGGACGGATAGTGATGAGCATGTGGATGTGATCGGCAACGCCACCAATGCGGATGAGTTTGCATTGCTTGCGCTCGCAGATGCCGAGGATGTAGGCGTAAAGATCGCGGTCATGCGCCTCGGTGATAGTGCGCTCGCTACGCTTGGTGCGCCAAACGATATGGTAATATAGTACAACGTGTGCCATGTATGCAAGGTAGCGTCTTCCAGACGCTGGTGGTGTAGCGGTCGGTGATACCGAGCACACCTCCGCTACGCTACGGTGTACCCGGTTATTGAGATAACGTCTTCCAGACGTACCATACTATTATTAGAACGTATTTTTAGCACATTTATTGTGTAAATCAATAACAACGACTATGAGTTGCTATACAATATATTATAATGAGGGCGCGAAGATGATGCGTCCGGTCACGAATCGTGACGAATACTTGCAGTTGCGTGATTCTGCCAAACAGAAGAACATCGTCGATGCCGTTCGAAATGGTGATGAGAAGTCGAAGCATCGTCTGTTGCAGATGAACTATTCGTGTATGCCTAACGAGGATGGTTCGCTGAAAGGCAGTACTCAGATGACCACCACCGTTGGCATGGACGTTGATCACATCGCCAAGGAGCAGATGCAGGAAGTGAAAGAGCGCATCCTCGCGAAGAAAGATGAACTGGGATTGCTGATGCTGGAGTTGTCTGCACGTGGTGAAGGCTATCACCTTGTGTTCAAGCGTAAGGCAGAGCTGAGTCAAGAGGACAACCTCCGTTGGGCAAGCGACCTGCTTGGTGTGGAGTTCGACAAGGGTGCGAAGGACATCACGAGGGTGTTCTTTACGACAACGGCGAGCGAGGAGGATCTCATCTATCTGGATGATGAGTTGTTTGTAAACGAGGTAGCCAAGACATGCCTGGAGGGCACTACCTCGGAAGTCGGCGAGCAAGGTACTGCCCTCCAGGCAGGTGCAGAGAGTGGTGGCGTGAATCCGGCAGCATCCTCTCCTTCGTCGAGTATGCAACCGGTTACTGAGATAGTGGCTTCCAGCCACGATAATCAGGGCTTCGAGAACGGGGATAACGCTGATAACGATAGCGCTAACGCACTATCCTCTGCTATGTCACCCGTTCCGGATTTGAGCTATCACGACATCCCGTATTCGGTGATCATCGCCAAATACTGGGAGCTCTTCAACGAGGGGAAGGAACCGGCAGAGGGTGACAGGAACGTGAAGACGTATGAGTTGGCGATGACGCTGCGACCTATCTGCGACTATGATCAGGGAATGATGGAGAGGGTGATTCCACGCTATGACGGGTTCCCTAAGGATGAGTGGCGCAAGACAATCACGAATGCGCTGAACGAACCTCGCAAGAGTATGCCGTACCGACTGAAGCAACTGCTGAAAGCGGTAAAGGATGAACGCAAGATGGCACTCATCGCCCCCTCTGACTCCCCCAAAGGGGAGAAAGGTGTGCCCGAACGTCCGAAGCGTATGCCGGAGTTGCTCAAGCTGCTTTCGTCGAAGGTACCGATGAAACTGAAGGCGATGGTGGAGGAAGCCGTTTGGCCAGCGATGTGTGCCCACCTGAAGGGCGTGACGTTCCGCTACATCGATGGTGTGATTCATGAAGCGAACATCAGTTCTCCGCTTATCGGCAGGCAGTCGAGTGGAAAGGGGGCGGTGAACCAACCGATTGAGTGTTTGTTGGCAGACATCACCGCACGCGATAAGGAGAACGAAAGTCGGCTGCTCGACTGGCGCAGAAGGAACCAGGGTAAGGGTGCTTCGAAGGACAAGCAACCTCGACCTGAGGACATCGTGATACAGCGTCTGGATGATGACCTGACACCTGCTGCTCTGTCGCAGGCACTCATCGATGCCGAGACGAACGGTGGCAAGCGTGTCATCACGAAGGTGGATGAGATTGAACTGCTCAACCGCATCGGCAACGGCAAGAACGACACCGTGGGTGTGCTGGTAAGGTACGGATGGGATTCTGCCCGTTGGGGTCAACGTCGTGTAGGGTTGGACAGTGTGAGCGGTTCTTACACCGTACGATGGGTGTGGAATGCCTCGTGTACGTTGAAGTCTGCACGTAAGTTCATCACCAACACATGGATTGCCGATGGTTCGCTTTCGCGACTGAATGTCAATGCGTTGCTCTTGTCCAAGGATGACCACGAGATGCCAAAGATTGGCGAGTATGACGATAAGTTCCAGAACGACCTGAAGCTGTATGTGAATCGTCTGAACGCCGCCAGCGGATTGATTGAATGTCCGCAGGCAAATCGTCTGGCAGAGGAGATGAAGCAGGAGCACGACCGCATTGCCGACCTCTGCGAGAGCGAGGGCTACCGCACCTTCTCGTACCGCGCCGTGGTGATTGGATGGCTCAAGGCGATGATGCTGTACATTGCCAACGGTTACAAATGGGACAAGACGATGGCTGAGTACGTGCGCTATTCCGTACGTCGCGACATGTATCTGAAGATGTACTTCTTCGGTCAGCAGATCGAGGAGGAGTTTGAGGAGGAAGAGCGTCAGCAACAGCATGGTCCTCAGAACCTTCTGAGCACCTTGCCCGAGGAATTCACCATGGACGATTACCTTCGCATGCGTCAGGCACAGGGCAAACGCGGAGATGGCAAGAGCACCCTACGCACATGGAAGACACGCGGCTACATCGACTATGATGAGGTGACGGAAACGTATGTCAAACGATAACGATGACGATAACGATGGCTAAACCCTGAAAGGGTGGCATACAATAGCGTAGTGCGCAAGCGCTACGTTGTTGATGCCAAATTATAAACGGAGCGCTGTAAGTGCGACATAATTCATAAGCGCTACACGCTACAGTGCTACAGTTGGTTTTACGATGACGATACGCTTCGCTACGATAACGATAACTCATCCATAAACCATAAACGATAAACCATAAACCTTCAAGAAAATGGAAATAACAGTAAAGAGAATCTATTTCAGAGACACCTACACCATCGGAGCCATACAGATGAACGGCAAGTACCTGACGGACACCCTCGAACCCCGTGCCATCAACTGGCAGACAGAGCAGAAGACGGCAGGCAAGACGGCCATCCCCGAAGGTCGCTACCGCATCGGGATAGCCTACTCCAAGACCTTCAAGCGCAAGATGCCATACCTCCAGAACGTCCCTCACTTCGTGGGCATCATGATCCACACCGGCAACACGGAGAAGAATACTCGTGGCTGCATACTCGTTGGCAAAGCGCAAGCCATAAGTGACAAAACCACTACGCCAACAGAACAACCTCGCGGTTACATCACGGGAGAAATCTCCCGCGATAACTACCGTCTCACCGAAAGCCGCATCCACTTCAACCGCCTCTACGCCCAGATAGAAGAAGCCATTGACAGTGGCGAAGAAGTATGGGTAACGGTAAGAAGCCCACGCGAGTGGACGGCGTAATTTTTGAACAGGCACAGTAAATGAATAGGAGGAACATACCAAAGACTATTTCCTCCTATCTTTATTATGCAATTTTCGAGTTCCATATTATATAGTATAAAGTGTATAGGGTTATACTTACTTTACAGAGAAAAAACATGCTTATTTCCCGTGGAAACATGTCAAAATAAGATAGATTTCCACGGATTATCGAATAATTTTATTAACTTTGCCGCCGATAGAGTAAATAACCAACCGAGTGAACGGATATCATCGGAATTGGTGAACGGCTATCGCCGGAATACGCAACTATATTTGCAAAAAATTATTTATGAGAAGATTTTGTGGTATTTTATTATTAAGTGTGCTGGCGCTGGCCGAATGCGATTGTCTGCCCAGTGCCGAGGCCATGATGCGCGATGGCGCCAAATGGCTGTACGTGGCTCCTTGGACCGGACCATTCCTTTTCGGTAGTAACAATACACCCGATTTCTGGAAGCAGTTCCTCGGTTCCGAGCTGGTCGTTTCCAAGTCCGAAACACCTTATGCTTCGAAAGCAAAAGCACGCGTGCAGCAGATACGCATACAGTCGGCCCTCAAAGGGAAAAAGTTCGATGGCATCGGTGCCGTTAATGGTGGCGGCGCCACTTCGGTGCTGCTGAAAGACTATCCCGAGCCCCAGCGCTCTCAGATTCTAGACCTGGTGTATAAGCCCAAGTTTGGCGCCTCGGTCAGCTCGTTGCTGGTTGAGATTCCTGGCGATGGCAACAGCACCCAGGGCAGCATGCCCTCGCACAGTCACTATCTTGGCGATTTCGATGCTCAGCGTGGCTATACCTGGTGGGTGCTGCGCGAAGCCAAGAGCCGCAATCCCCAGCTCGACCTTGATGCCACGGGTTGGAGTGCACCGCGATGGGTGGGCGATTTCTGGTCGCAGCACATGGCCGATTATTATGTAGATTGGCTCACAGCTTTGCGCCAGCAGTACGGGCTCGAACTCAATGCCATTGGCTGCCATAACGAGAAAGGGTGGAGCAACGACTTTGCCAAGATGCTGCGCCGCACCATGAACGAGCGCGGATTTAAGAACGTAAAACTTCATGCTTTCGACAACTGGGGAGCCAATAAGATGGATTTTATGAAAGACATGGAGCGCGACCCCGAGTTGCGCGATGCTATCTATGCTGTGAGTGCCCATACATTCAGCGAGATACCGCTTACTGCCGAGCAGCGATCGATGGCCGAAAAGATGGGAAAACCCATCTGGAACAGCGAGGATCACGTGTATCGCAAAGGGTTCGACTGTTTGATTACTATCGTGAAGTGCTTTAACGAGAACTATATTGTGAGTGGTGCAACAAAGGTTATCAACTGGTACGACATAGGCGCCACCTATCCATTGGAGCCTTATAGTCAGGATCCCCCGATGCTGATAGCACAACAGCCATGGAGTGGTAACTATAGCGTGCGCGAATCGCTTTGGGGATATGCGCATTACGGACAGTTTACCGAGGTTGGGTGGCAATACGTTGATGATGGCTGCCTGAAACTTTATGGAGGTGGTACGATGTGCATGCTGCGCAATCCGGCTACCAACGACTACAGTATCATCATCGAAACCAAAGATGCTACCACTCCGCAAACAGTACGCATCAGTTTGCCCAAACAACTTTCTGGAGCCAGACTCTGCGTGTGGCGTAGTAACGAGCAGGAACAGTTTGTGCGTCAGGCCGATATGTTGCCCCGGGCACGTAGTTTAACAATGACGTTAGATCCAGCCTGTGTTTATTCTCTCTCAACCACCAGTGGGCAGCAGAAGGGGAGTTATGCTGGCGTGCCTGCACCTGCTTCGTTCCCCATCCCCTACGTTGATAACTACGAGGATTATGACCATCTCTCAAAATGGGGCTATCTGCCTCATTATATGGCCGATATCATCGGATGCTTTGAGCTGCGCCAGGCACCAGGTGGCATGGCGGGCACATGCCTGCAGCAAACTGTTGGTGAGCACACGCTCAGTTGGGCACCCGAGTGGCACCATTACTCGATTATTGGTGATGAGGCATGGACCGACTACGAGGTGAGTGCCGATGTGCTGCTGAATCCTCAGGACGAGGCCGCTGTGATGGGGCGTATCTGCGATGTAGGCTCGGGCTATGGCGTTTGGGCCAAGGGCTACTATCTGAAGATAAACGAGCACGGGCTGTGCCAGCTTTATATAACTCGTGGAAAACTCGACCAAAAGGAGCTGATAGGCGATGCTGAGCAACAGGCACTCATACTTGCCCGTAAGGACATCGAAGTGGGTGGCGAATATGTGCTTGACAGCGCACAGGTGCAGGGCATTACTGCTGGAAAGTGGCACAACCTGAAGCTGCGTTTCGAGGGAGACGAAATCACCGGCTATGTTGATGGCAAACAGGTGGTTCGAGCCACGTCCGATCGCTATCAGCATGGTATGGCAGGCATCATGGCACCCCTGCAGCAACGCCGGGTGAGCACACCATATTTCGATAATCTGACGATTACGCCACTGGGTCGAACCAAAGCTGTTCACAATCATTCACGTTCACCGAAACCACTTTATTAATAAAATGAACAGATATGATGAAAAAGAAAATGAAAATGCTCATCATGGGCGGCATGCTGGCTCTGATGGCAATGCCTGTAAAGGCACAAAAATGGGAAGGTCTGGCCGATACACCACAAATGGGCTGGAGCACATGGAATAAGTTTCAGGGTAACATCTCTGAGGATGTTATCAGAGGTATTGCCGATGTTATGGCCGAGGTAACACCACCAACGTCAATCCGCAATGCGCCATCCCGACATGCTGGAGGTTGGCAACGGCATGACAGAAAACGAAGACCGCGCCCACTTCACCATGTGGTGCATGATGGCCAGTCCGCTGATTCTGGGTAACGACCTTCGCAATATGAGCGATGCCACTCGCAACATCATCATGAACAAGGACATGATTGCCATCGACCAGGACACACTGGGCATACAAGGCTTGCACTATTGCGACCGCGACGGCTTGCAGTTCTGGTTCAAGCCTCTGGCAGGTGGTGATTGGGCATTTACCATCCTTAACCCCACGCGCCAGGACATCAGTTGCTGTCTCAACTGGCAAGACTTTAACCCTCTGCCACCCTTTTTTAGAGAAGATACTTACTTGGCCCGAGAAGTATATCTTCTCCGGAATATCAGTAGTATTGGGTGACTATGAACAAGCCTAACTTTAAAATATCAGGTCTCATAGCAACCGGCCTGTACGGCCAACGGCAGTCAATGCGCTGCAGGCCCGAAAAGGATTTCCGTGATTGCAGTGTCAGAGAACTTGGTGCCCGGATATACATCCAGAATTTCGAAAGAGAGGGTCCAGGGAGCCTTGCCGGATGGCGTACCCAGGGTGTCGGGCAGGAGAAACACCTGCAGGTCGCGGATGTCGGCGAGCTGGAGCGTGTACACCCATTGGCCGTTATGGAGGACCTTGAGTTTCCTGATGCGCGAATTGGCACGCCACACCTTTTCATTCTTTGCATATCCGTTCACAATCTTTATCTCTGACACAGGCCATGAATGGGGCGAAAACGTAAACGTGAGCCTCTCCCCTATGCCATTGCCCTCTGCTCCCTCCACCCAGGCGGTGGACAGTCTGGAATCAGCTGCCTGGGTGGGCAGATATGTGAATCCAGGCATGGAATCGCGCACGGAAGTGGCCTCCACGGCCTCCACCTTTCCGCCACAATACCAGTTGCATCCCCACCCATACACCTCCTTATAGAGCGCACAAAGCCGGAACAGGCTGTCGCGGAGCAAGGAGTCGGCCTGCGGATGGCTGTCATAGCGGGCAAGCATATCCTTCCATCGGGCATGACTGATTCCCGAAGGCCATGGAACAACCGTGTGGGGCGTGAGGGTAGCAACGTGTCGTGAAGGTGTCATTTTCTCCAGGAAGTGCAGGTTTCCACCAATGGCCATACAGGCCACAAGCAGGATGGATGCCGCCCACATCCAGCGATGGGAACGACGGGAAGGAAGCGACTGCATCACACGCCTACGGGTACAAGGGGAAAGAGGGCGTTCGTCGGCCTTCCGTCCCCGACGGATAAATTGACGAATCAGTTCGTCATGAATTTCATCGTTTTCGCGTTTCATAAGGATTGGGGTTGGATTAAATGATACAATTTCTTTCGGATTCGCAGGAGTCTTGTGGCCAGGCTGGCAGACGTAACCTCCAGCATCGGAGCTATCTCGGACAGCTTCATGCCCTCGTAATAATAAAGATGGATGAGTGCACGGTCGGCCGGAGGAAGACACAGAATCAGCTCATTGACCCATGCATGGCCATCCTCGTCCTGAGACATGGCGATGGACGCGTCGCCCAGTTCGTCGATCGAGAGACATTCCTGTCTGCAGCGTCGCAAATGCTGGAGCACCTGCCGGTAGGCGATACGCTGAATCCACGTAATCAGCCGCGAGCGGCTGGCATCATAGGAGTCGAGATGCCGATAGGCCTGAATGAAGGTGTCACCCACTATTTCCTCCACATCGAGCGCATTGCGCACCATGCCTGCCACAAACGCACGGACTCTGGGACCGTAGGTGTCCATCACGTATGCGTATCGGGAGCTGTCGCCCTGGAGTATGGATTGTATGATGTCCTGTTCTTGCATTGTCATAATGTATATAGAGGTCTTCATTCATATATATGCGAAGTCCTGCGGAAATATGACACATACTCCCGAAAAAAAGTTTCACCAGATTCTTGCTTCAATGATTGAGCTGCACGTCCTTTGCCTGCAGGGAATCCACAAAAACACTCTTGACAGCCTCCAGATACCCGTAGCCGTTCACATTGTCGGGCTGCAGATAGCTTGTCTCGGTCCACTCGTTCCAGCTGTTGATGGTGATGAGCGGTGCCTGACGGGGATGCCGGTCGGCATAGTCGCGGGCATGGACGAGCGCTTTTCGGAAGTTCTCAGGCGTATTGTTGCGGGTGACGGCGCTGTTGTTTGTGCGGGGACTGTTGTCCCAGCCGATGCTCACATGGGGATAATAGGGTATGGAGAAGGCGGTGTCCAGGCGTGACCACTCCTGCACGGCCCCTTCGGTTATCTTCTCGTAGTCCTCGTCCATCCTCAGATAATGGGCAAACTGGTAATGGGTGCTGCTGTTGAATCCCAGCTGTGTAATAAATTCATTGGCAGGAATTTCGGTCTTGTTGCCATCCAGCCCGCTGTAGTTCAGGTTGGGGGCCCACATGGTGAGCATAAGTTCCAAGTCGGGGAATCCGGCCTTCTTTACCTCCTTGCGGAACCATCTGAGTGCCTCTCGTGTCTTCTCCACGCCTCCCAGACCTTCTATCAGGTTGTGCACATCATAGATCATATACACAGGCTTGCCCTCTATCTTGTAGTATTCGGGCAGGTGGAAGTACATTTCTATATTGCGCCTGCATATTCGTTCAAACTCCTCGCGGTCCACCTTCCCTTGCCAGATGACGTTATCCTCCCCGAATCTGGCCAGACGTGTATCCCACAGATTGAGCACATCATGATTGGCCCACATGAGGTAGAACTTCATACGGTCTCGGTTCCTGGCCTTCAGGAATCCGTTGCGAAGGGTGGTCTCCATGAAGGGTCGGCCGTCATACCAGTACCAGTCAAAGATGAACACATTTATGCCGTGGTCGGCCGCCTGGTCAATCTCCATTTCCATGACCGCAGGGTCGGCCTCGTTGATATAGCCCCACAGGGGTACTCTGTTCCAGGGATGGCCCGGATGACGTTGTTGCATGGTCATGACGGTTTCCCATTCTCCTATACCCATTGGCCAGAAGGGGCGCAATCGCGGGTCATCGGCACAATAAGCGGGATAAAGGAAGGCGGCCACGTCATACCGGGCGGCTCTCGACACCTCCTTCCCTCCACACATCAGAAAGACAAGCAGAAGGGCTTTGAGTAGCCTACTATTCGCATTTGAAACTGTGTTCGGGTACTGCAAGTTGACCCGCGATGAGTTGCTTTGCATATTTATCTAATTTATTTGTTTTTATTGATATTAAATCCATTCCTGATAATAGCGTTACAAAGTTAAAGACTAATTCTTATATATGCAATAGAACAGCAAGTGTCCGAAATTGGGCATACAAGCTATTACTGCCTGATTTACAGTTTGTTTTTATTTCGGCAGAGAAACTTTGTTTTATAATCTTTTAACGCGGATGGTGAATGCTTTTAATCGTTATATAATGTTAAGAGGCTGTGTCAGTTACTTTTGACACAACCTCTTTGTTTGTAATGATATGTGGGGATAATAAGGAACGTCCTTTTTATCCGTAGATGATCTTGCCCGTCTCCTTGTCGGTGTTCTCGTCGATAAACGACTTGTTGTACTGTGTCATGCCGCGGAGCGACATGCCCATGTTGGAGAAGCCGCCGTCATGGAAGAGGGTCTGCATGGTCACCTTGCGTGTAAGGTCGGAGAACATCACGATGCAGTAGTCGGCACATTCATCGGCACTGGCGTTCCCCAGGGGCGACATGCGGTCACTGAAGTCGTACAGCCCGTCGAAACCCTTGATGCCGCTGCCGGCTGTCGTATAGGTGGGCGACTGGGAGATGGTGTTCACGCGCACGCCCTTCTCGCGACCGTAGATATAGCCGAAGCTGCGGGCGATGCTTTCGAGGAGCGATTTGGCGTCGGCCATGTCGTTGTAGCCGAAGAAGGTGCGGTGGCTGGCCACATAGGTGAGCGCCAGCACGGAGGCATAGTCGGCCAGTGCGTCCATCTTCTTGGCCACCTGCAGCATCTTGTGAAACGAGATGGCGCTGATGTCGAGTGTCTTGTCCAGCAGGCTGTAATCCAGATCGTCATAGGTGCGCTTCTTGCGCATGTTGGCCGACATGGCACAACTGTGGAGCACGAAATCAATCTTTCCCCCCAGTACCTTGATGGCTTCGCCGAAGAGCATCTCCAGGTCTTCCACCTTGGTGGCATCTGCCGCTATCACGGTGGAGCCCGTCTTTTCGGCCAGTTCCTGAATGGTGCCCATGCGGCAGGCTACAGCCGTATTGGTGAGCACAATCTGTGCGCCTTCCTCCACAGCCCTCTCGGCCACTTTCCATGCGATAGACTGGTCGTTGAGTGCACCAAAGACAATACCTCTTTTTCCTTTCAACAAATTGTAAGACATACTTTTTTTCTGAATCGTGTTATATAATAATATATATGTATACTGTGTCCTTATTCGTATTCCTGCCAGCTCTTGATCTGGATGTCGCCCAGAGAGAGTTGGGTGAATGCCTCGATAAAAGCTCTTGCCAGACGCGCGTTGGTGATGAGCGGCGTGTTGTGGTCGATAGCCGAACGGCGGATGCGATAGCCGTTGGTAAGCTCGCGCTTGGTCTGGTTCTTGGGGATGTTGATGACAAGGTCAAACTCATGGCGGGCAATCATGTTGATTACATTGTCGTCGGCCTCCGGCTCTTCGTCCGGCCAGCGCACGGGAGTGGCTTCAATGCCATGGTCGTTGAAGAACTGTGCCGTGCCACAAGTGGCACAGATACGATAGCCGGCATCCACCAGCGAGCGGGCCACATCCAGCAGTGCCACCTTGCTCTTGGTCTCTCCGCTGCTTATCATGATGCTGTGTTCCTTGGAGGGCAGCTTGTAGCCCGTGGCAATCAGGGCGTTGAGGAGCGCCTCGTTATAGTCGTCACCCAAACAGCCCACTTCGCCCGTACTGCTCATGTCCACACCCAGCACGGGATCGGCATTCTGCAGGCGTGCAAAGGAGAACTGGCTGGCCTTCACACCGATGCGGTCGATGTCGAACGCGCTCTTGTCGGGCTTGGAATAGGGGGCGTCCAGCATGATGCGTGTGGCCGTCTCTATGAAGTTGCGCTTCAGCACCTTGCTCACAAAGGGGAAGCTGCGGCTGGCACGCAGGTTGCATTCAATGACCTTCACCGTCTGTCCCTTGGCCAGATACTGGATATTGAAGGGACCCGAGATGTTCAACTCTTTGGCAATGGCACGCGAAATCTTCTTGATGCGGCGGGCCGTGGCAAAGGAAATCTGCTGTGCGGGGAACACCATGGTGGCATCACCACTGTGTACGCCGGCATACTCCACATGCTCGCTGATGGCATATTCCACCACCTCGCCGTTCTGCGCCACAGCGTCAAACTCAATCTCGTTTGTTTCCTGCAGAAATTCGCTCACCACCACGGGATATTCCTTGCTCACCTCACTTGCCATTTCCAGAAAGCGATGGAGTTGCTCGTCGTCGTAGCACACGTTCATGGCCGCTCCTGAGAGCACATAGCTGGGACGCACCAGTACGGGATAGCCCACTTCCTCCACAAACTCGTGCACGTCGTCCATCGAAGTGAGTGCACGCCACCGGGGCTGGTCGATGCCCAGCTGGTCCAGCATGGCGGAGAACTTGTTGCGGTTCTCGGCACGGTCGATGCTGATGGGCGAGGTGCCGCGGATGGGCACTCCCTGACGGTACAGTTTCATGGCCAGATTGTTGGGTATCTGTCCGCCCACCGACACAATCACACCGCTTGGCTGCTCCAGATCGATGACATCGAGCACGCGCTCAAACGAGAGTTCGTCGAAGTAAAGACGGTCACACATGTCATAGTCGGTACTCACGGTCTCGGGGTTATAGTTGATCATGATGCTCTTGTACCCCAGCTTGCGGGCGGTGTTGATGGCATTCACCGAACACCAGTCAAACTCCACGCTCGAACCGATGCGATAGGCACCGGAACCCAGCACCACCACACTCTTCTCGTTGTGGTAATAGTTGATGTCATATCCCTCCACGGCATAGGTCATGTACAGATAGTTGGTGAGGTCGGGATGCTCGCTTGCCACAGTGGGTATGCGCTTCACGGCGGGCAGGATGCCCAACTGCTTGCGGCGGGAGCGTACGGCCAGATTTTCCTTCTCCATGTTGCCCTGGCGGGACTTGAGCACGAATCGTGCTATCTGGAAATCACTGAATCCCATCATCTTTGCCTTCCTGAGCACATCGGCGGGCAACGCCTCGATGCTGTCATATCCTTCCAGCACCGCCTTGTAGTCCACGATGTTCTTCATCTTCTGCAGGAACCATGGGTCAATCTTCGTCAGCTCCTCTATGCGCTCAATGGTGTAGCCCTCTTCCAACGCCTGTGCAATGGCAAACACACGCAGGTCGGTGGGGTTGGCCAGCTCGTCGTCCAGGTTGTCGAACCGCGTGTGATCGTTGCCCACGAATCCGTGCATACCCTGGCCAATCATGCGCAGGCCCTTCTGGATGAGTTCCTCAAAGGTGCGGCCGATGCTCATGATTTCGCCCACCGACTTCATGCTGGAGCCGATGCGTCGGCTCACGCCGGAAAATTTGGTGAGGTCCCATCTGGGAATCTTGCATATCAGATAGTCGAGCTGCGGAGCCACATAGGCCGAATTGTTAGTGCCCATCTCGCCTATCTGGTCCAAGGTGTACCCCAGCGCAATCTTGGCGGCTACAAAGGCCAGGGGATAACCGGTGGCCTTGGACGCCAGTGCCGAGGAACGGCTCAGGCGGGCATTGATTTCGATGATGCGGTAGTCGTTGGTCTGGGCGTTGAAAGCATACTGGATGTTACATTCGCCCACGATGCCCAGATGGCGCACACATCGGATGGCCAGTGTCTGCAGCATCTCCACCTGATCCTGCGTAAGCGAACAGGTGGGCGCCACCACGATGCTCTCTCCCGTGTGGATGCCCAGGGGATCGAAGTTCTCCATGCTGGCCACCGTGAAACAGTGGTCGTTGGCATCGCGGATCACCTCAAACTCAATCTCCTTCCAGCCCTTGAGGCTCTCTTCCACAAGCACCTGGGGTGCAAAAGTGAAGGCCGACTCAGCAATCCTCCGGAAGGTGTCTTCATCGGGACACACACCAGAACCCAGGCCTCCCAGTGCATAGGCCGAACGTATCATGATGGGATATCCGATGCGGCGGGCGGCATCCAGTGCCTGTTCCATGCTCTCGCAGGCTTCGCTCACGGGCACCTTCAGGTCCACCTTCTGCAGTTCCTTCACGAAAAGGTCGCGGTCTTCGGTGTTCATAATGGCCTCCACGCTGGTACCCAGCACCTCCACGCCATATTCCTTGAGGGTTCCGTTGAGGTAGAGTTCTGTACCACAGTTGAGCGCTGTCTGTCCACCAAAGGCCAGCAGGATGCCGTCGGGACGTTCCTTCTTGATGATTTCGGTCACAAAGTAGGTATTCACCGGCAGGAAATACACCTTGTCAGCAATGCCTTCACTGGTTTGGATGGTGGCGATATTGGGGTTCACCAGCACCGAGCGGATGCCTTCTTCCCTCAATGCCTTTAACGCCTGACTTCCCGAATAGTCAAACTCACCGGCCTGACCAATCTTCAAGGCACCCGAGCCGAGCACCAGCACTTTCTTCAACGTCTTTTTCATTTTCTAAATATTGGTTGTCTTTATTTCTTATGATTATAATGGCTGCAAAGGTATGAAAAAAAAGCCATTCTACCCAATTTGTGCATGGCTTTTTCTCTTTTCAGGCCTTTTTGCGTCCCTACCCGGGCACGCGGTTGCATTAATGCCCACTTCATCGCATGGAAAGCACTTTGCAGAACACCTCGTACGACTGCTCAATGCCCGAGAGCTGATAGGCATCCAGTTGGAGCGAATAGGTGCCTCCCAGTTCCTCCAGCCCGAACATCGTGCGCATCAGACTGGCCATGTTGAAGGAAAGCCAGTCGCCCTGTGTCTTCAGACGGACAGCCACCCGCAACAGCATCGTACGGTCGTTTTCCACATAGTGTAGCGCCTGCAGCAGCAAATAGGCAGTGGGCAGGCGCAGGTCGGCCAGCAGCAAAGCTATCCAGGTGTGCATCTCCGTGTATCCCAGACCCACCAGCAGCCTGCGTATGTCCTCAGGTGCAGTCAGCACGGGCAGCAGTGTCATCACCATCTTGTGCCTGTCCTTATCGTTCTCCCTCAGCCGTTCACATTCCCGTCCGAATCCCTCGTCATCTACGCTCAGCCGACCTTCTGCAATACCTGTGGCCGCACTCTTGGCCATGGTCATCAAAAAGGCCTTGGGCTGCCAGGAGGTAAGCACACGGAACAGGTCCCAGAACGCGTCCTTCCGCAGCTGGGGCGCAATCTGCTGTCCGATTATCTGTCCGGCCATGCGGAACCTGGAGTGCGACAATGTGTCCAGAGTTTCCTTCAGGGCCCTATATTCCTGGCCGGCAATGAGCAGGCGCAGGCGGGATTCGAGTGAAGTGAGCATCGCTTTACGGGGTTATCTTTGTCTGCCTGTGTGCAAAGTTACAAAAAAATCGACAACCAGCCCACAATTCTTCCGTCAAAGCGACAAAAAAAGTGTGCTGCCCAGAATAAGGGTTGCACACTCATCAGTGAATGGAGCGGAAGACGGGGCTCAAACCCGCGACCCCCAGCTTGGAAGGCTAGTGCTCTATCGACTGAGCTACTTCCGCATTTGCGGCTGCAAAGGTAAGGCTTTTCTGTCAACCGGCCAAATTTTATTCCCTTTATTTGCAAATTTGCCGCTGTTTTTTCTGCCGACCCATGTTTTTTTTTGTAATTTTGCAGCAAAATCACCGAAAAAAAGAACTAAAATGACGATACAACAGACATTCTTGTTTCCCGATATGGAGGCGTATGAAACACAGCCGCTCAAGGGGAGGATTGTGTGCATACTGGGCAGCTTTGTACAGCCAGCCAAAGAACTGACGAAAAGGTTGACACAGATGGGTGCCGAATGCAAGATGGGCACCAAGGTAAGCCGGAATGTGCATTACGTACTCGTGGGTAACGATGCACCAGCCGACCAGCTGGAGTATCTACACACCCTCGCCTTTCACGGTTACCATCCCCGGGTGCTGGACCAGCAGGGAGTGGACAGACTCATGGAGGGACACATCGCCTCCCTGATGGTGGACACGGAGATAAGGAAGGACCTCCACCTGACATGGGAGCACTACATGCAGTGCTGCATGAAGTTGGAAGCCGGGCGGAACAACCTATACACGAAGGAACTGTTTGTAGCCGCAGACGTGATGGAGCGGACACCCGGGCTGTCCATCGCGCTGGGGAACAGGGGCATATATGCCAACACGTATATCGATGACTCCACGGATGTGCTGGTCATGGGCAACGACTCGCTGCAAAAGCTGAAGGAGGGCATTTCGGACGATACGCTGCATGCCATAGAACAGACCTACAACCAGAGCCATGCCCAGAGTTTCCGCTATGTGTTGCTGGCGGAAGCAGAACTGAAGGAATGGCTCGACGTGCCGCTGTCAGCCCTGGATTAGAGCCAGAAACTCATCCTCGCTCATGAGGGGAACTCCCAGCTTACGGGCCTTCTCAAGCTTGGCAGGCCCCATGTTTTCGCCTGCCAGCACAAAAGAGGTTTTGGCGCTGATGCTGCCCACATTGCGGCCTCCGTGCTGCTCGATGAGCGTCTTGTACTCGTCACGGCTGTGACGGGCAAATACGCCGCTAATCACCACACTCTTGCCGGAGAGACGGTCCGACTGGGCCTGGCGATGAGCCTCGGAGAGCTGCATCTGAAGACCATGGGCGGCCAGACGGGACACGAAGTCGCGATTGGAGGGATCGTGGAAATAGGCACGCACACTTTCCGCAATCACCATGCCGATGCCGCCCACCTGGAGCAGGTCATCGACCGAGGCTGCAGCCAGTGCTTCCATACTGCCGAAGTGGCGGGCCAGCGCCTTGGCCGCTATCTCTCCCACAAACCTGATGCCGATGGCGAAGAGCACGCGTTCGAAGGGTACCTGACGGCTTTCGGCCACACTCTGCAGTATTTTCTTGACACGCTGCTGGTCGTTCCCTAGCTGCAAACCGGATAGCTGATAGAGGTCGGCTGCATCGCGGATAAGGCCCTGGCGGTAATATTCGTCCACCGTTTCGGGACCCAGCGAACTGATGTTCATGGCCTTGCGCGAAATGAAATGCTCTATACGGCCCAGAATGAGCGGAGTGCACCCCGTCTCGTTAGGGCAATAGTGGGCGGCTTCGCCTTCATAATGAACCAGTCTGTGGCCACAGGCCGGACAATGGGCGGGAAAATGGATGGGGAGCCCTCTGTCCGGATTGTCAAGACTTTCCTGGGCCACCCCTACAATCTTGGGGATGATTTCGCCTCCCTTCTCCACAAGCACTTGATCGCCCACATGCAGTTGCAACGCCTCCAGCACATCAGCATTGTGAAGGGTGGCCCGCCGTACCGTGGTGCCGGCCAACAGCACGGGATCCATATTGGCAACAGGCGTGACCGCCCCTGTGCGGCCCACCTGAAAGACCACCTGACGGAGCGTGGTCTGAGCCTGTTCGGCCTGAAACTTGTAGGCAATGGCCCAACGCGGGCTCTTGGCCGTGAGGCCCAGGCTGCGCTGTTGGGCAAACGAATTGACTTTCAACACAATGCCATCGGTAGCAATAGGCAGGTGATGACGCTCCTGGTCCCAATAGTCAATATAGTCGTAGATTTCCTGCAGCGAATGGGCCAGCCGTATGTGGCGACTCACTTGAAATCCCCATTGGCGGGCAGCCAGAAGACACTGGTAGTGACCTGTAGCGGGCAGTTCGTCACCCAAGAGATAATAAAGGTAGGCATCCAGCCCCCTGCCGGCTACCACTCGGCTGTCCTTGCTCTTGAGGGTACCGCTGGCCGCATTACGCGGATTGGCGAACAGGGGTTCCTCAGCCTCCTGACGCTGCTGGTTGAGACGGTCAAACGAGGCCCAGGGCATAAGCACCTCGCCCCTTATCTCGAACGTGTCCGGACAATCGGTATCGACGGGCAGTTCCAAGGGTATGCTGCGGATGGTGCGCACATTGGCCGTCACATCATCGCCCTTTTCCCCGTCGCCACGGGTGACAGCACGCACCAACCGCCTGTGTTCGTAGTGAAGACTGATGCTGAGCCCGTCGAATTTAAGCTCGCAGCACACATCGAAGGGCTGGCCGTGAAGACCTTCACTGACACGCTGGTAAAAGTCGGCCACCTCCTGACGGTTGTAGGTATTGGAAAGGCTGAGCATGGGACGCTTGTGGACCACGGTGGCAAAGTCGTTGCTCAGGTCGCTGCCCACACGCTGGGTGGGACTATTAGGGTCGTAACACTCAGGATGGAGCTGTTCGAGCTGCTGCAGTTCATGCATCATCTCGTCAAACTCACGGTCGGTCACCGAAGGCGCATTCAGCACATAGTACTCATGGTTTAGCCTATGCAGGATGGTGCGCAACTGGGCTATGCGTTCTGTATCGTTCATGTGTAGCAAAATATCAGAATTTACCTGCAAAATTATACCGAAATAATGGATGTGGCAAGATTTGCATCGAATCTTTTTGCTCAAACCGAATAAAAGCACTAATTTTGCACGGAATTTTACAGAACGTATGGCAGAAAACAGATTCCGGGGATTGGGCATCGCCCTGATAACCCCCTTCAAGAGCAATGGCTCTATCGATATGGAAAGCCTGGACAGACTGGTGGAATACCAGCTGAAAGGCGGTGTGGATTTCCTGTGCATCATGGGCACGACAGCTGAAACGCCCACACTCACAAGTGAAGAAAAGAAAATGCTGAAGGAGCATCTGGTGGAACGGGTAGCCGGACGCGTGCCCCTGCTCATGGGATGCGGCGGCAATAGCACGGCCAGTGTGGTGAACGACTTGCAGACGATGGACTGGAGCGGCATAGACGGCATCCTCAGTGTGTGTCCCTACTACAACAAACCATCGCAGGAAGGGCTCTACCAGCACTACAAGGCCATTGCACAGGCCAGTCCCATCCCCGTGGTACTGTACAACGTGCCGGGGAGAACGGGCGTAAACATGACGGCCGAAACCACCCTGCGTCTGGCACGCGACTTTGACAACATTGTGGCCATCAAGGAAGCCAGCGGAAACATCACACAGATGGATGACATCATCAAGAACAAGCCCAAGAACTTTGACGTAATAAGTGGCGACGACGGTATCACCTTCCCCCTCATCACCCTGGGAGCTGTGGGTGTAATCAGCGTAATCGGTAATGCGCTTCCGGCCGAATTCAGCCGAATGGTAAGACTGGCCTTGCGTGGGGAATACAGTTCAGCCCTGCAAATCCACCACAAGTTTACCGAACTGTTCAAACTCCTATTTGTAGATGGTAATCCGGCTGGCGTGAAGGCTATGCTCTCTGAAATGGGCATGATAGAAAACCAGCTGAGGCTTCCCCTGGTGCCCACCCGTCTGAAGACCATGGAGCAGATATCAGCCATCGTCAGGGACCTGGGATACTGACAAGGGAAAAGGTCCCGCACAGCAGGGCGGATGAAATACTGGATGGGATGAGAGGACATCCCCCAAGGCAAGAACTGACCAATTAAAGGGATAGCCATCGCGTGCTATCCCTTTTTCCGAATGATGAAGGCCGGTGCCTCCTAGGCGTTGAAATAATAGATGAAGGTGGCCAAGCCCTCCAGCGCCTTCTTTCCCGTCTCCTGAATCTCGATGGTAAACTTAATAGTGGTCTTGACAGCCCCACGCAGATTGGCCAGTTCCTGCAGACGCGTCTTCATGCGCACATGCTGACCGCTCAACACGGGCTGGGCAAACTTCATCTTGTCCATGCCGTAGTTCATCATGCGCTGTAAATTGTGCACCTCGATAATCTGATCCCAAAGATAGGGCAGCAGGCTCAATGTGAGATAGCCATGGGCGATGGTAGTGCCAAAGGGACTCTCGGCCTTGGCCTTTTCCGTGTCCACATGAATCCACTGATGGTCCAGAGTGGCATCGGCAAACTGGCATATGCGTTCCTGAGAAAGTTCCACATAGTCGCTCACACCCAACTCCTGGCCTACATAGGCCTCAAAATCTTCAAAACTGTTGATAATTACTTTGCTCATATACTTTACTTGTTCAATATTACCTAAAAGCTGTGCAAAGATACCCCTTTTTTCCGATAAAGTTGTGTTTATATGCCGATTTTTTGTAACTTTGTTGCCCAAATATAAAAAACATGGATAAGATGAACCCCATTTTCATAGCAGGCCCCTGTGTGATAGAGTCGGCCGACGTATTACAGGAGGTGGCCAGCGAACTGGTGCGCATCCGGCAAAAGCTGGGCGTGACACTCTATTTCAAATCGTCATTCGACAAGGCCAACCGCACAAGCCTGCGTTCTTTCCGCGGGCCTGGAATGAAACGCGGGCTGCAAATGCTTGCCGACATAGGGGAAACGTATTCCCTGCCCCTGCTCACCGACATCCACGAGAGCTATCAGGCCGCCCCTGCAGCTGAAGTGGTGGACGTGCTCCAGATTCCGGCCTTCCTGTGCCGGCAAACCGACCTGCTGGTGGCTGCATCCGCCACCGGACGGGTGGTGAACGTGAAGAAGGCACAGTTCCTGAGCGGAGCAGACATGCAATATCCCGTGGAAAAATGCAAGGAGAGCGGTGCCCGAGAAACATGGCTCACCGAAAGAGGAAACTGTTTCGGGTACAACAATCTAGTGGTGGACTTCCGGAACATCCCCGACATGCTACGCTTTACACCCCGCGTCATCATGGACTGTACCCATAGTGTGCAACGCCCAGGAGCGGCAGGAGGCAAGACGGGCGGCAACCGCGAGTTTGTGCCCGCCATGGCACTGGCGGCCAAGGCATTTGGTGCAAACGGTTATTTCTTTGAGGTGCACCCCGATCCTGATTACGCTCTGAGCGATGGACCCAACATGCTACACCTTAGCGATTTGGAACACGTCATCAAATCGTTGCTTTAAATCCATAACAGACAGGCCCCTGCCTATCACAGAATCAAGAAACAACATGAGCCAATATAGAGAAATCGCAATCAAGTGCCTCCAGGACGAGGCCAAAGCCGTACTGAGTCTGGTGCCACTGCTCGATGACAACTTTGATGCAGTGGTGGACCTTATCCTCCACTGCAAAGGCAAGGTGATACTCACAGGTGTGGGCAAGAGCGGCCACATAGGTGCCAAGATAGCAGCCACCCTCAGCAGCACAGGCACACCGGCCTTCTATATCAATCCGCTGGATGTTTTCCACGGTGACCTGGGTGTGATGACACCCGATGATGTGGTGCTGGCCATTAGCAACAGCGGACAGACCGACGAACTGCTCCGCTTTGTCCCCTCGCTGATAGAGAGAGGCATTCCCTTGGTGGGCATGACCGGCAATCCAGACTCGCTACTGGCCAAGAATGCCACCTACCATATTAATGTATACGTGTCGCAAGAGGCATGCCCACTCAATCTGGCTCCCACCAGCAGCACCACGGCTACACTGGCCATGGGCGATGCGCTGGCCTGCGCCCTTATGGAGGCACGTCACTTCAAAGAGCGCGACTTTGCCCGCTTCCACCCCGGAGGCACCCTGGGACGCAGGCTGCTGGTGAGGGCACAGGATGTGATGCGCACCGACGACCTTCCCGTCATCGACCCACAGATGCGGCTAGGAGAGGCCATCATCAAAATCAGCATCGGCAAGCTGGGGCTGGCAGTGGCTGTGGTAAACGGTAAGGTGGCGGGTCTGATTACGGACGGAGACATACGAAGGGCCACAGAACGGCTGCAGGAACGGTTCTTCAACGTGCCCGTGAGCGAGGTGATGACCAGCAGCCCCGTGTGTGTTTCGCCCGAAATGAAAATAGGAGCCATTCTTTCGCTCCTCAACGAAAGGCAGATACATGCAGTACTGGTAGTGGACAAGGACAAGCATCTGCTGGGAGTAGTGGACAATTTCCGTTGCATGATGTAGCTGTATGACAATGTCACATAGCCACACACTGCTCCACCGCATGGCTGCGACAGTCTTTATGGCTCTGAGTATGCCATTCCACATACATGCCCAAGGGGGTGATTCGCTCACCGCCAGCGCCCTGAAGGAACTGGATGTCCCCTTTTTCGACGGCAATGAAGCTGTGCTGCTGCCCACCGGACGGATGCTATTTGATGACATGCTGGGCATCGTGGAAAAGGCGGAGAGATATGTCCACATGGAGTTTTACAACTTTCGCAACGACAGCATCGGCAATGCCACCTTCGACCTTCTGAAGAAAAAGGCCAGCCAAGGCGTGGAGGTGAAAGTACTCTTTGACGGATTCGGCAATTTCACCAGCAGCCTTCCCTTCACGAAAGAGGAACAGGCAGACCTGCGGAAACACGGCGTACGCATCTATGAATTTGACCCCTACCGTTTCCCTTACATCAACCATTCCTACCATCGCGACCACAGGAAGATTGTAACTGTAGACGGGCACACAGCCTACACGGGCGGCATGAACGTGGGCGACTATTACATCCACGGCCGGCCTTCGATAGGCAAATGGCGTGACATGCACATGCGCATCCATGGGCCCGCAGTCGCCGAATTTGAAAGATTGTTTAGCGAGATGTGGGAGAAGGTAACCGGCGAAGAAACTGACAGCACCCGATATGCCGGCCCCAACACCAGCCGTGGCAATGTGCGCATGGGAGTGGTCAACCGTAAACCCGGAAGAAGGAGCGGCATCATGCGCAAGGCGTATGCAGCTGCCATCGACAACGCACAGCATTCCATACAGATAGTGAATGCCTACCCCACCCTCACCCGCACCGTAAGACGCTCGCTCTACAGAGCACTGAAAAGGGGGGTGCAGGTCGACTTCATGGTGTCGGCCAACAGCGACGAAGCCCTCACCCCCAGCATAGTTGCCATCGAGATGAAGAAACTGATGAAAAGAGGTGCCAATGTGTATTACTTTGAGGGCGGATTCCACCATTCCAAGGTGATGACCGTGGACGGGAGCTACTGCACTGTGGGGTCGGCCAATCTGGATGCCCGCTCGCTGATGTTCGACTATGAAGCCAATGCCTTCATGTTTGACCCTGTGGTGACGAACCAACTGTATGACATTTTCGAGTTTGACAAGCGTGCCTTCTGCACACGCCTCACACCCGAGGACTTCAAGAACAGGTTCCCGCTTTCGCAACGCCTACAGGGACGCATGCTGTTCTTCTTGAAGCCGTTTCTATAAATTCTCCGATAACCCCGCGCTAAAAAACAGCAAGCAATCCACCATGCTGTGATACTGTACCTGCGAAATGCCCTGCTGGTGCAGATAGGGTACATGTTGCTCCAACAGGGCAAGACCCTTTTCACCAGCAGACTTGTAGCATTCAAACGCCTCCTTGAAATGCCCTTCTACCCATTCGACATGTCCGGTGATGACATACTCGAATGGCGTGAGGCCAGCCGTATGCTCCCTGATGTGCTGGAGTTCATCACGAACCTTGTCATAACGGCATAGCATGAACAGACAGAACAGGATGCCATTGGAGGCCTTGGTGTTTCCGTTGTCCATGAAATGAACCTTATAATAACAAGAAAGAGCCTCTTCATACTGTTCCAACTGCTTGTACACACCTGCCAACTTCAATGTGAGTTCCACCTCGTGTGGGGCATCCAGCCGGATGCGACGTTGCAGACAGTCGGCCAATGCGGCATACCGGCCCAATTTCTTGTTGCACTCCTGCATCCTCTTCAGTGTCCACAGGTCTTCCTCGTCCATCAGGAAGGCCTGCGTATAGGCTTGCAGAGCCGCTTTGTAGTTGCATGCCTTCTGATGGCACAGCCCGATGTTGCGCAACAGGTCCGCATCGCATCCCTGACGGCACTTGATGTCGTGGGCCACATGCAATGCCTCGGAAAACGCGTTCATGGCCATCAAGGACTTGTGGATAACCAGGCGTTCTTCATCGGAAAAATAGGGGGCTGTCTGCTCCTGGCCAGCCAAATAGAAGTCCAAATCCGTGATACCCACGAAATCGTCTTTCCAATGCGAGAAAGTGTAAAAACGATACAAATTCTGCATACGTGCTGAATAGTAATCGGCCAGTGTGGCGTACTCCGAGGAGAGGATACGCATAAACATATCCATTTCGTCCGGATGATCCTTCGCCTTCTCCACTGCTTCCTTGGTTTGCAGATGATAGCATAGGACATAGCGGTCCAAGGGGCAGAAGACCGTCTGTATCTCGTCCACTACTTCCTTTTCCATGTCCCTTGGAGGAAATATCGGCGCCAACGGATGGTCGGCACGGTAAGGCATCCACCACAACGAAATGTGATGAGTGAAGAATTTGGCCGAATAAAAAGCAGTCATGTTGTAGAAGTTGAGGTCAATCTGTGTGGGGATAGGAAGGTCAGCTGCTCGCTTCACCATCTTCACCACGCCCTGCTTTTCCTTTGCTGCCTTCAGGAGATTCCGGCTGAAGAAATCCACATATTTGCTGGAGGCCGACTCCACAATCATCGCCCGTTGGGCTTCTTTCAGGTGCAAGAGGGTAGCGTCGTCATGAGGCAGTGCCGGTGCATCGGGATAAAGTGCCAGACAGCGTGGATGCAGCTGCTGCACCAGCAGAAGAAAGACCATGGCGTCCACACGCACCTCCATCTCGCCGGATGTGGCATATTCCAGAAGCAGGAGATATTTTTCATAATCGAAATATTCCGTGAGCGAAAGGTATACGCCTGCCAGCATCAGCCTCTTCCAGTCCTGACCGACGGAGGAGATGGTGGCACGCAGGTCAGTGGCGGCCTCTGGTGTGAGGGCTGGCATGGTCCACAGGAATTGCAGGACTGCATCCGTATGATCAAGGTTGTTGAGGTCGTTGTACTTGGAAAAGAAGGCTCCCATCCTGTAGTCGCCAAACACTGAAGCCTGTTCGGATGCCAGAGTGCCGTAACAGTCGGCTTTCTTTTCCACCCGCATGCGCCGATGCAAAAGACGAGCAAGGTCCAGTATAAGGGCAGACAGTTCTTTCTGCTTCCTGAGGCAACCGGCCGTATCGTATCCATTCAAGAATTCACCCATCAGTGACTGGTGTTGCTGGTAGAACATGACCGCCTGCACAAAGTTATCATCTAACTGAGGAAAGGTCTTGAGCATCTCGAACAGAACAGACACTCCACTCCCGAGCTGCAAACCATGCAGATAATTGCAGACGGATTTGTAGAGATTGTCAATGACAATGAAACCGGTGGGATTGGACATGGGGAAACAGGGTTAGGAATTACGCAATAAAGCAGAAAGAGAAGGTGGAATATGTGCAGAATCGAGCAGCAGGCTGTCGGGCTTCACCTGAATGGGCAAGCGCTCGCGACGTTCCAGGAAACGGGCGGCAGCCTTCACATCATCCTCACTGGGCAACACAGGCTGCTGCGGAGGCAAAAGACGCATGCTATCGGCCATTTCCTGAGGCACATTACAGGCTGTAGCCACCAGCTGGCGCCATTGGTTATCGTGCTCCGGTACGGCCAACCGTTTTACGGCCAACTGATAGGCTTCCACCAACTGTTCCACCTGACGGTAGCGCAGGCTGTCGGTCCACACGTCTCGTCTTGCCAGCCATGCAGCCAGATGTGGGCCTGCTGCAGGCGACACGCTCACAGCCTTGTGTCCGAGGCGAATCATCCAGCTGGCATAGGGACTGGGCATCATAGCCGCATCAATCAGCCCGGTACGAAGCATATCGGTGCGTAGCTGCACGTCATGGACCTGCGGACGATAGATGTCGTCTCCCTGCATGAAAGCACTGTCGAGCAACGCATCACACCAGAAATCGGTCAGTGACAGGCGGCTCACAGCCACCATGCGTTCCTTCAGCTGGTGGGCCTTCTTCACACGGTTGGTCTTGAGCGCCACCAGCGTCATGGGCGATGTGTTGCACATCAGCGCCTTCACCTGGAGAGAGGGCATCATGCGCAGGCCGCGGATGAGATCGCTATAGGCCACCTCCACCCGTCCGCCCAACAAGGCGGTGTCCACATCCATCTGGGCCGTATAATGATGGAGGCGCACATCCAGCCCCATAGAGTCCGTGATGCCGCTCTTCACGGCATAGACCAGGGGCAGGCAATCGGTCACGGGCATCACAGCCACATGTAGGGCCAAACTGTCCAAACGGGCAATCTCCTCGGCTGACAGCGGCAATTCCTTTTCCTTGCAGCCAGACAGCATCATCGTGGCAATCAGTACTGCCCACAACGACAGCATATATTTTCCAGTCATAGGGGGATGGGGAAATGAACGACTTGAGAGGTTCTTGTTTGATAAGAAGAACGGGATTTCACGGCCAAAACCTGACATCCCGTTCTCCAGATGATTCACTAACTGATAGTTGCAATTATCCCTTGATGGCAGCTACGCCGGGAAGCACCTTGCCCTCGATGGCTTCAAGAAGAGCACCGCCACCCGTAGAAATGTAGCTTACCTTGTCGGTGAGACCGAACTTGGTGCAGCATGCCACTGAGTCGCCACCGCCAATCAGCGAGAATGCACCCTCAGCAGTGGCCTTGGCAATAGCTTCGCCCACAGCCCTGCTACCTGCGGTGAACTCGTCACATTCGAAACAGCCTGCAGGACCGTTCCACAGAATGGTCTTGGCACCCTCGATGGCCTTGGCAAACTTCTCACGGCTGACAGGACCTGCATCCAAACCTTCGTACTCAGCGGGAATGGCATTGCTGGGGAACACCTCAACCTTGGCACCTTCCTTCACACTGAACGTTCCGAAGTCGTAACCCGTGCAGCATACGCTGTCCTCACCCAGAACCAGCTCCACACCATTCTCCTTAGCCTTGGCCTCTACGCCCAGGGCTACATCCAGCTTGTCAAGCTCCACAATGCTCTGGCCGATTTCACCACCGTGAGCCTTGCTGAAGGTATAGGTCATACCACCACAGAGGATGAGCTTGTCCACCTTACCCAGCAGGTTCTCAATGATGCCAATCTTGGAAGACACCTTGGAACCACCCATGATGGCAACAAAGGGACGCTTGATGTTGCTCAGCACGTTGTCCACAGCCTGTACTTCCTTCTCCATCAGATAGCCCAACATCTTGTTGTCGGCATCGAAATAGTCAGCGATGACAGCGGTGGAGGCATGCTTGCGGTGAGCTGTACCAAAGGCATCCATCACATAGCAGTCGGCATAGCCGGCCAGTGTCTTGGCAAATGCCTTCTGGCTCTCCTTCATGGCCTTCTTGGCCTCGTCATATTCGGGAGTACCCTTCTCCACACCCACGGGCTTGCCTTCCTCCTCGGGATAATAACGGAGGTTCTCCAGCAGCAGCACCTCGCCCATCTTCAGGGCAGCGGCAGCTTCCTGGGCCTTTGCACAGTCGGGAGCAAACTTCACTTCCTCCACGCCCAAAGCCTTGGCTACAGCATCCTTGATCTGGCCCAAAGAGAGCTTGGGGTTCACCTTGCCCTTGGGCTTGCCCATGTGGCTCATGATGATGAGCGCACCACCAGCCTCCAGAATATGCTTGAGGGTGGGGAGTGCACCGCGAATGCGGGTGTCGTCGGTAATTTCACCGTTCTCGTTCAGGGGTACATTGAAATCCACACGAACGATGGCCTTCTTGCCAGCAAAATTGTAACTGTCGATAGTCATAACGTTTTTGTTTTCTTGTTTATGGTTGTCTAATGTTTGTTTTCCGAATACAAAGTTACGGGTTTATGTCGGCATACGCAAACTTATTACAATAAAAAATGTGATTTACACGCATTTTGTCCTTCTCACAGTTTCTGGAGGCACACACCCAACAGTCCGCACTGGACACAACGGGGGTTGCGGGCTGTGCACACATAACGACCATGGAGAATCAGCCAATGGTGGGCCAGTGGGATGATGGAAGCTGGAAAATGAGCCGTGAGTTGCTTCTCCACACTCAGGGGTGTGGTGCATGACGGGGGCACGAGCCCTATCCTATGGCTCACCCTGAACACATGGGTGTCCACGGCCATGCGTGCCTTCTGGAACACCACGGCCTGAATGACATTGGCCGTCTTGCGCCCCACCCCCGGCAGTTTCTCCAAATCTTCGCCCAAGGGCGGCACCTCTCCTCCATACCGTTCCACCAGCATTCGGGCCATTGCCACCAGATGACGGGCCTTGTTGTTGGGATAGCTCACGCTGTGAATGTATTCAAATACGGCTTCCGGTGTGGCCTGGGCCAATGCCTGGGGAGTGGGGAAAGCCTGGAACAAAGCGGGTGTCACCTGATTGATGCGTTTGTCGGTACATTGGGCACTCAGCATCACTGCCACCAGCAGCTCAAAGGGTGTCTGGTAGTGGAGTTCTGTCTTCGCCTCAGGCATGGCCTGACTGAAATAGGCAATTACGGCTTCGTATCTTTGTTTCTTGGTCATTTGGTAATGGGATATTTGATGCAAAAGTATAAAAAATCAGGCACGCAAGCCATATATTCACGGATTTTTTTTAACTTTGCACTGCATTTATGCTGAATCAATGTCAATATGAACAACAAATTACTATTCCCACTTGCATTCTGCCTGTCTTCACTGCTCTCGGCAGCCAAAGGGCAGACGGGCTACAAACGTGTGGCGGTGGCCTATGCCCGCTCGCTCAAGAAGAAATGCCGTCATGCCCAAAAGCAGGGACTTCGTGGTGTGATGTACTGGGACTACAACGGCGACGATGCCCAAGGCTCCCTGCGCAAATGTGTATGGAAGACCATGCGATGAAACCCATCAGGAGAAGCCGGAATGGACAGCTGGAAATAATTAAATGCAAATCATAATTCATGAACAAGAAAAGAACATTCATCCCGTTGCTGACAGCCATGCTGGCAACGGCACCAATGGGGGCAAAGGCCGACACCTTTGACCTTCTGTTCCAAAACCGCACGCTCCGTGTGGACTATGTCTTCAGCGGTGATGCACGCCACCAGCAGATAAGCCTCGACGAGCTGCGCATGAGCGACGGATGGTGGGGGCGCAGGGTAAACCTCGACAAACTGCTGCTCAAAGGGAACGGACAGATTGTAATGACCGACACGCTGGGGTGCGACACGCTCTACACCACCTCGTTCAGTACACTTTTCCAGGAATGGCAGACCACCGAAGAGGCCGCAAGCGGCATACGCAAATCTTTTGAAAATGTGTTTCTACTGCCCATGCCAAGGGAAACCGTCGACGTAACCGTCACCCTCTCTGATATTCACGGAAAAACCAGTAGCCGCTTCACACACAGAGTGAACCCGCTGGACATCCTCATCCGCCCTGTCACCCCTCCTCAAGGAACCACATGGGAATATGTGAAGCAAGGAGGTGACAGCCGCCAATGTATCGACTTGGCTTTCGTTTCCGAAGGCTACACCGAGCAGGAGAAAGACCTGTTCCTGGAGGACTGCCGCAAGGGGGTGGAAGCCTTTCTCAGCCATGAGCCTTTCCGTTCGATGGCCAGCAAGCTCAACTTTGTAGCCGTATTCTCCCCATCAGCCGAAAGCGGTGTAAGCATCCCTCACAACCAGCAGTGGAAACAGACAGTACTGGGCAGCAGCTTTGACACCTTCTATAGTCAACGCTATCTCACCACCCTTCATCTCAAAAAACTACACGACGTGCTGGGTGGTGCTCCCTACGAGCATATCGTGATTCTGGCCAATACAGACAACTATGGCGGCGGCGGCATCTACAACAGCTACCTCATGAGTGCCGCCCACAACGAGAAAGCCCGCCCTGTGCTGGTGCATGAGTTCGGACATAGTTTCGGCGGACTGGCCGACGAATATTTCTACGACGACCAGTATGACACCATGTACCCCTCCGACACGGAGCCATGGGAGCCCAATATCACTACGCTCTACCGCTTTTCCGACAAATGGCAGGACATGCTTCCCGAAGCTACACCCATCCCCACCCCTGCCGACGGAAAGGACATCTACACACGGCTGGGTGTCTATGAAGGTGCAGGCTACCAGTCGAAGGGCGTGTACCGTCCCGTACAGGAGTGCCGCATGAAAATCAATGAGGCACCCGAGTTTTGCCCCGTATGCCGAAGGGCACTGGAGCGCATGATTGATTATCACACTCATTGAAAGCATACACATGCGCTCCAGTCTCCAGATTAAAAAAGGAAAAACCAAAGAAAAAAATACAGACATGAGTAAACAATTCATCCTCCCCGCTGCCCTGATTATGATGGGAAGCATTGCAATGAAAGCCCAGCAGCAGACCGTGGCATCACCCGACGGCAAACTGGTGGTAACCGTAAACAACCAGCCCGATGGCATCACCTACAGTGTCACCTACGGAGAACACGATATGCTGCTCCCGTCCGCATTAGGCGTTGTGGCGAACAATGATGATTTCGGGAAGGCGTTGACCCTGAAGGACAGCAAGACACGCACCATCGACCAGACCTATCAGCTTAGACAGGCCAAGGCCACAGACATCCATTATCAGGCCAATGAGCTGACCATGTCCTTTGCCAGCGCAAAAGGTTTCCCGATGGATATCGTCTTCAGGGTGAGCAACAACGATGTGGCCTTCCGCTACCAGTTTGCACCTAAAGACGGGGTGGCGTGCATGACTGTCACAGGCGAACATACGGCTTTCCGCCTGCCGGCACAAACCACCACCTTCATCTGTCCACAGTCGGGACCCATGGGCGGATGGATGCGCACCAAGCCCAGCTATGAGGAGGAATACAAGCCTGATGCACCTCTGGTCGCGGCCTCGGCTTATGGCCAGGGCTACACCTTCCCCTGTCTTTTCCGTCTGGGGGATGACGGATGGGTGATGGTGAGCGAAACAGGCACACACGGCCAATACGTGGGCTGCCACCTCTCCGACTACGACAGTACCAAAGGCTACACCATCGCATTCCCCATGGAAGGAGAAAGCAATGGTTTCGGGGGTACTATGGCCGGAATGCCGCTTCCCAGTTCCACCCCATGGCGCACCATCACAGTGGGTACCAGCCTGAAACCTATCGTAGAAACCACAGTGGCCTACGACGTAGTGGAACCCCTCTATGCGCCCAACTACGACTATCTTCCCGGACGCTACACCTGGAGTTGGCTTGTATGGCAGGACAACTCTATCAACTATGACGATCAGGTGGCCTTTATCGATGTGGCAGCAGCCATGGGATATGAATATTGTCTGGTGGACGCCTGCTGGGACACCAACATCGGACGCGAACGAATGGAACGGCTGAGCCAGTATGCCCAGGGAAAAGGGGTGGCCCTGATGCTATGGTACAACTCGAACGGTGCATGGAACGACGCACCGCAGACCCCAGTACACCGCATGGACAAGTCGGCTGCACGTCGCGCAGAGATGGCCTGGATGCAACGCATTGGTGTAAAGGGTATCAAGGTGGATTTCTTCGGCGGTGACAAGCAGCACACCATGCAGCTCTATGAGGATATTCTCACGGATGCCAACGAATTCGGGCTACAGGTAATTTTCCACGGATGCACTCTACCACGTGGATGGGAGAGGATGTTCCCCAACTTTGTGGGATCCGAAGCAGTACTTGCTTCGGAAAACGTTTATTTCAGCGATTATCACGCCCGTCAGGAAGGATTTCAGTTGACGATGCATCCCTTCTGCCGCAATGCCGTGGCATCGATGGACTGGGGCGGAACCATCATGAACCGCTATCTTTCAAAGGACAACCAATCGCGTCACCGCAGATTTACGAGCGACACCTTCGAAATGGCCGCGTCCATCGTGAACCAGTGTGTCATCCAATGTATTGCCATGCAACCGAACAACCTTACAGACCTTCCTCAATTCGAAAAGGATTTTCTCAAGACTGTACCCACCCAATGGCAAGAGACACGTTTTATCGACGGATACCCCGGACGCTATGTGGTGCTGGCACGCAAGAGTACACAGGGATGGATTGTGGCTGCTCTCAACGGTACTGACAAACCCATCTCGCTAGAACTGCCCATGCCCATGGGTGCACGCCAGTCCGTTACCGTCTATGATGATGCAGCCCTGAAGAAGGGAGCACTGTGGCCCGAGAGTCGCATGCGCACCGACAAGACAGACAAGAACGGCAACCTGAAACTGACGCTCCAGCCCTGCGGAGGAGCCATCGTGAAGTAGCGGGTTCTCACAGTCACTCATACTATTCGAATATATATATAGGTAAGATAATGAGTCATAAAATCGGAATTCTGGGCACTGGACACATTGCCCATAAAATGGCATCCACCATCGCACAAATGGATGGATACGAAAACTATGCAGTGGCATCACGCTCACAGGATAAAGCATGCCAGTTTGCCGCCCAATACCAAATACCCCATGCTTATGGCAGCTATGAGGCGCTGGCCGCTGACCCTGAAGTAGAACTCATCTACATAGCCACTCCCCACTCCAGCCACTATGACAACGCACGCTTGTGCGTCTTACATGACAAGCCCGTACTCTGCGAAAAAGCCTTCACAGCCAATGCGCTGGAGGCAGAACGACTGCTTGTACTGGCCAAGGAACGGGGCGTATTCATCACCGAAGCCATCTGGACCCGCTATATGCCCCTGATGCTGAAGGTGGTACAGCTGGTGAACGAAGGTGCGATAGGCCGACCCGACACGCTCTCAGCCAATCTCAGCTACGTCATCCACCAGGTGCCAAGACTGGTGCGTCCGGAACTGGCAGGAGGATCGCTACTAGACATTGGTATCTACCCGATTACCTTTGCTGCCATGGTCTTTGGCAGTGATATAGAACGCACGGTAGCCGTATGCAGCAAGACCGACACAGGAGTGGATGCGCAAGAGACCATCACCCAGTTTCTCAGTGACAACCGAATGGCTGTACTCCACAGCAGCATGTATTGCAGAAGTGACCGAAAGGGCATCATATCTGGTGACACAGGATATCTGGTGGTGGAGAATATCAACTGCCCGCAGGTGGTGCGGGTCTATGATACCATGGACCGCATGCAGGCCGAGTATTATCCTCCTCAGGACCAGATTAACGGCTATGAATATCAAGTAAGGGCCAGTATCGAAGCCATTGAGAAAGGCCAGCTGGAAACACCCTACATGCCACATGCCGAAATCCTGCGGATGATGCGCTATCTCGACAGTCTGCGACAGGAATGGGGAGTAGTATACCCCAATGACTCAAGAACCGACCTTTAACCCTCCAACGCACGATAATATGGAGAATAACAAGCTCACCATTGAACAGCGCTTCAGACGACTGGTCAATATGGGGCACGACAAAGCCCCCGAGGAGGAAATCATCCGTTCCATCGAGGAGGGCATCGAATTTCATGGTGCAAAACTATGGATTCTGGTGATCGCCATCTTTGTAGCATCGCTGGGACTGAACACCAACAGTGCCGCCGTCATCATCGGTGCCATGCTCATCAGCCCGCTCATGGGTCCCATCATCGGTATGGGACTGGGAGTGGGAGTATACGACTTTGAACTTTTCAAACGCGCCATCCGCAACTATCTGGTGACCACCCTTTTCAGTGTCACCACCGCTACGGTGTACTTTCTCATCTCCCCCCTCACTGAGGCACAGTCGGAGTTGCTGGCACGTACATCGCCCACCATCTACGACGTGGGTATCGCACTCTGTGGCGGTCTGGCCGGCATCATCGCGCTGAGCAGCCGTAGCCAGCGCACAGGCAATGTCATCCCCGGTGTGGCCATCGCCACAGCCCTTATGCCCCCACTCTGCACCGTGGGCTATGGCATAGCCTTGGGCAACTTTGCCTATGCGGCCGGTGCCCTCTATCTCTACCTCATCAATACAGTCTTCATCGCACTAAGCACCACCCTGGGCGTGACACTTATACTGAAGCTCCACAAGAAGCAACAGGTGGACAAGAAACGGGCCAAACGCGTACGCCACAGCATTCTGGCCATTGCGCTGGTGACAATGATTCCCAGTATTTATCTCACACTGGGCATCCTGCGCAGTACCATGTTTGAAAGACAGGCTCGCCTGTTTGTGCAGAACGAAATGAAGTTCAACAATGCACGCGTGCTCAGCACCCATGCAGATGCCAAGCACAACCAGATACAGGTGGTGATGGTAGGGCAGCCCGTGGACACCATACTCATCCGTCAGGCAGCAGACCGTCTGTCCCAATACCATCTCAATGAGACCAGACTGGATGTGGTGCAAAGCGGCGCACAAATGGATGAGAATGAAATACGCGACATCGTAAACGGCATCTACGACCGCAGAATCAACAGGCAGACCGAAGCCGAGAAGCGCATCAATGAGTTGGAACTGGCGGTTGCCAGAATGCAGCAGCACGACAAACTGTCGGCTACGGTATTCCCCGAGTTGAAAACGCTGTTTCCCCAGGTGGGCAGCCTGTCCATCCTACAAGGACGCACAGCCTACAGCTCCGGTGACAGCATCACCACCGACAGTGCTTCCCACATAGCCGTCATCCATACCACCCCTCTGAATGCAGACGACGAGACACGCATGACGCAATGGCTCAGACAACGCACGGGCATATCACGTTTGCAGATACTTTCCATAACAAAGCCATGAAGACCCTGTTGACCAATCTGTCCGAATCCATCCGCATTGAAATGGTAAGCCGTCAGCTTACACTCAGCGTGGCAGAGAGCTGCACCAGCGGACTCATTGCTGCTGCACTCACCTCAGTGGATGGGGCATCAGCCTATTTCCAAGGTGGGCTGGTTGCCTATCAGGACTGGATGAAACAAACGTATCTCAATGTGGATGGTGCCGCCATCCAACAGTATGATGTGGTAAGTCGTCAGGTGGTAGAACAGATGGTGGAAGGCGCATGCCAGCAATTCCACTCGTCAATGGCCATTGCCTCCACTGGCTATGCCGGTGCAGGCAATGGCCGCATTCCTGCGGGTACAATTTGGATTGGATGGGGAAAGCCAGGTGACATACATTCACAGATGCTTCTTCTACATGGCAGTCGTACCGACAATACGGCATGGGCCACAGCCTCTGCGCTGCGGGCCTTTTGCTCCTATCTGGGCCTTTCCTGCAAAGAGGAAAGCGAAAAAAAGTCATGAGACGACTCACACCCCTCGACAAGGAAATCCTCCACATTGCCATTCCGGCCATTGTCACCAATATCACTGTGCCACTGCTGGGCCTGGTGGACCTTTCCATTGTGGGCCACATGGGCGATGCTGCCTATATCGGGAGCATTGCCGTAGGTACAATGATATTCAACGTCATCTGCTGGCTGTTCGGCTTCCTCCGTATGGGTACCAGCGGGCTCACCTCGCAGGCCTTCGGCCGCCATCGGCCTGATGAAGCAACCGTCATCCTGAAGCAGTCGCTGGGTGTGGGCACAGCCATCGGACTAATCTTTGTAGCACTGCAACATTGGGTGAAACAGCTGGCTTTCACGGCCATGGCCCCCACCGAAGCCATTACCCTTCATGCTTCTGCCTATTTCGACATCTGCATCTACAGCGTGCCAGCCACATTGGCGCTCTACGGGCTCACAGGCTGGTATATAGGCATGCAGAACACACGCATACCCATGTGGGTGTCCATGTTTCAAAATGTGGTAAATATCGCAGCCAGCCTCACTTTTGTATATGTACTGGGAATGAAAGTGGAAGGAGTGGCACTGGGCACAGTGGTGGCACAATATGCCGGACTGGTACTGGCATTGTGGCATCTGCGCAGGTTCCGCACCGGAATGCCAATAGCAACCACGGCCAAAGGGAAGCCATCGGACATATCGATAATTCGCTTTTTCTCTGTGAATCGCGACATCTTCCTACGTACAGTATTCCTGGTGGCTGTCAATTTTTGCTTCACTTCCATTGGTGCACGCCAGGGGTCGGTAATCCTCGCCGTAAACACCCTACTCTTCCAGCTGTTCACACTCTATTCTTATGTAATGGACGGTTTCGCCTATGCCGGAGAGGCTCTGTGCGGAAAATACTACGGAGCACAGCAACGTATGGCCTTCGACAAGGCCGTTCATAGGATTTTCTTATGGTGCATGGCACTCACAGCCATTTATACGTTGGTCTACCTGGTCGGCACCTTCCCCTTCCTTCACGTAATGGCCGACAACGAGCAAGTATTGTCTACGGCCCGAGAATATGCATGGTGGGCCACGGCTATACCACTGGCTGGCATGGGAGCATTCTATTGGGACGGCATCTACATCGGTATCACAGCCACCCGAGGCATGATGCTGGCCACCTTTACTTCAGCTGCCGTATTCCTGGCCACATATTTCCTTTCCTTCCCGCTCCTTCACAACCATGGCCTCTGGCTGGCCCTCATCCTGTATCTGGCCACCCGAGGCATTGTACAGACAATCCTCTTCCGTGGATATAGGCTTCGGGAGTAATCTGATATAACCATATAACTGATAAGATTAATAACCTTACGGCAATAAGATTAATAATCCTACCACCGAAAGATTAATAACCTTATCATTGACTCTTCTACCTGGACAAGCCCTTTCTTATACGGAGTTCATCCAACTCACGTTAAACATGTCACCCCTTCAGGATCTGGATTGTAGAACCTGAAGGGGTGACACACACAGGACAGAAGCAGCGATGTCAACCAGGATAATAGGTATGCTTGGCAGCAGCAAGCGTATTCTGCATGAGCATGCAGATGGTCATGGGGCCCACTCCTCCCGGCACAGGGGTGATGGCAGTGCAGAGAGGTGACACGTGCTCGAAATCCACGTCTCCACAAAGACGGAAGCCCTGCTTGCGCGATACATCAGGCACACGGGTGGTTCCCACATCAATGATGGTGGCACCAGGTTTCACCATATCGGCTGTAACGAAACCTGGGCGTCCGATGGCGGCTATGATGATATCGGCCTGCTGGCACTCCTCACGCAGGTTGGCACTGTGGCTGTGACAGACGGTCACTGTGCTGTCGCCATACTCCTTCTGCATCATCAACTGAGCCATGGGCCGTCCCACGATGTTGCTACGACCCAGCACTACACATTTCTTTCCGCTGGTAGGAACCTCGTAGCGTCGCAGCAACTCCATGATACCCTTGGGAGTGGCGCTGATGAAGCAGGGCAGGCCAATGGCCATGCGGCCTACATTCACGGGATGGAAGCCATCCACATCCTTACGGTAGTCTATAGCCTCAATCACCTTCTGCTCACTGATGTGAGAAGGCAGGGGGAGCTGTACGATAAAGCCATCCACATCGGGGTCCTGATTGAGACGGTCCACATGTTGCAGGAGTTCCTCTTCGGTGGTATTGTCCTCCAGATGGATGAGGGTGCTCTTGAACCCACATGCTTCACATGCCAGCACTTTGTTTTTTACATAGGTGAGCGAGCCACCGTCATGACCCACCAGAATAGCTGCCAGATGGGGACGCTTTGCCCCGTTGGCCGTCATGCTTTCCACCTCGGCCTTTATCTCAGCCTTAATGGTGGCTGCCGTAGCCTTTCCGTCTATTATTTGCATAGTTTCCTTGATTTAATGTGGATATAGATTGTCTACTTGGAAGGCATTCCTGCACCAGGCATACGTTTCATCATGGATGCCATCTTGGACATACCCGGGGAAGTGACCATCTTCATCAGCTTGCGTGTCTGGTCGAACTGCTTGATGAGGCGATTCACCTCCTGCACAGTGGTGCCCGAACCTTTGGCTATGCGCTGGCGGCGGCTGGTATTAAGCACTTCGGGATGGGTGCGTTCTTTGGGAGTCATGCTCAGGATGATGGCCTCAATGTTCTTGAAGGCATTGTCATCTATCTCCACATCCTTGAGCGCCTTGCCCACACCGGGAATCATGGCAGCCAAATCCTTGAGATTGCCCATCTTCTTGATTTGCTGAATCTGGCTGTAGAAGTCATTAAAGTCGAACTGGTTCTTCTGGATTTTGCGCTGGAGCTTGCGGGCCTCCTCTTCGTTGAACTGCTCCTGCGCCCTTTCCACCAGCGATACAATGTCACCCATGCCCAATATACGGTCGGCCATACGCGCAGGATGGAACAGGTCGATGGCTTCCATCTTTTCGCCGATACCTACAAACTTGATGGGCTTGTCCACCACCGTGCGAATGCTGAGCGCAGCACCACCACGGGTGTCGCCATCCAGTTTGGTAAGTACCACGCCGGTATAGTCGAGACGATTGTTAAACTCCTTGGCAGTGGTGACAGCATCCTGTCCGGTCATAGAATCCACCACTAGCAGAATCTCGTCGGGTTGCACGGCTTCCTTGATATGGCGCACCTGCTCCATCAGTTCCTCGTCGATGCTCTGGCGACCGGCGGTGTCCACGATGAGCACATCATGCCCCTTTGCCTTGGCCTCCTGTACCGCAGCCTGCGCTACGGACACGGGATCGGTTGCACCTGGTTGCATGTACACGGGCACCTGCACCTGTTCACCCAGCACCCGAAGCTGCTCCATGGCCGCCGGCCGGAAGGTGTCGCAAGCAGCCAGCAAGGGGTTCATGTGACGTTTTTCACGAAGCATCTTGGCCAGCTTACCACACATGGTAGTCTTGCCGGCACCGTTGAGACCCACCATCAGGACCACAGCAGGATGACCCTTGAGTTTCATCTCCTCGTTCTCGCCCCCCATCAGGGCAGCCAGCTCGTCGTGCACAATCTTCACCATGAGCTGCTGGGGCTTTACGGCGGTGAGCACGTTCTGGCCCAGGGCCTTCTGCTTCACGGTGTCGGTGAAGTTCTTGGCCACCTTGTAGTTCACATCGGCGTCGAGCAATGCGCGTCGCACATCCTTGAGCGTTTCCGCCACATTGATTTCCGTAATCTTGCCTTCGCCCTTCAGTATCTTGAAGGAGCGTTCAAGTCGTTCACTTAGATTTTCAAACATATCTGATTCTTACCTTTTTTGTTCAATAACTGTGTCGTTCCCATTCGGGTACAGGTTGCTGGAGCGAAAGAAGCTGTTCCACCAGAGGAAGGACCGTATGGCCCAGCACCTGCCCGTTGAGATAATGTTCACCCTGAAAGGTGACGAAATGGCCCTCGCCATAATGCTGGCGGAAAATACCCTGGCAATTGACATTCTTGTCCTGCAGACCAAAGAGGCCCCACACCAGTTCCTTCTCCTGCGGAGTAATCGCCTCGAACGAATGCTTCTCCACCTGACGGAAGGCTTCAATCATGGCCTTGTCCACCTTGAAATCCTTGCTTCCATCCATCCGCTTGTTGCGGAACTGCTGTCGGCCCATCCCGCGCATCATCAGCAAACGAGCCATCTGGAAGGACGGATTCACCAGGATGCGGGGTACGCCCCTTAACTGTTCGGCATAGAGGGCACCCATGCTTGTGGCCACAATGAGCGAAGGCTGGGCATCCTGCACTTTCTGCCGCAGAAAAAGCATGGCTTCGATTGGGTCCACAGGAATATCGGGACTCTCCACCATCACACCCTTGGGATACAGATGGGTGCGCATCTGCACGGCCGTTCCCGAACTGCCGGCCGAGGCAAAGCCATGGATATAGAGTAGTGTCTTGTTCATTGTTCTTCTCAAAATTGTGCAAAAGTACAAAAAGGTGAGGATTTACACAAGTTTTCTTGCAAAAATTACATCCATCAGCCCTTGAAATAGATACGTTTCACACGCGGGCTCACCCCAGTGAGCAATTCGTAGGGAATTGTGTCTATCGCATCGCTAAGCACCGACACGGGCAGTTCCTCTCCAAAAATAATGACCTGATCGCCTTCTTTACAAGGGATTCCAGTGACATCAATCATGCACACATCCATGCAAATGTTGCCCATATAAGGTGCCTTGTGGCCCGCAACCATGCAATAGCCATGCCTGTTGCCAAGATGACGGTTGAGTCCGTCTGCATAACCGATGGGGATAGAGGCAATGCGGCTGTCGCGTTCCACAAATGTGTGGCGACCATAACCGATGCTGTCACCTGCAGGCACCTGATGAATCTGCAGGATGGTGGTCTTGAGGGTGGACACATTATGGATGGGCTGGTTATTACGGCTGTTTATGCCATATAGTCCCAGCCCTAGGCGCACCATGTCCATTTGCCAATCAGGAAAATGCTCGATGGCTGCACTGTTACAGATATGGCGCAGAATAGGATGGGAGAAGGCTTTTTGAAGGGCATTCGCGCCCAAGGAGAAGAGGCTGTACTGGCGGGCGGAGAATTCGTCGAACGAATCGTCGTCGCTACCCACAAAATGTGAAAACACACTGCGGGGGAGCAAGGCACTCTGCCCAGTGAGCAGTTGCAGGAGTCGCGGCATGTCGGCAGTGGGGCTGAAACCCATCCGATGCATGCCCGTATCCAGTTTCAAGTGAACAGGAAAACCTGCGATGCCCTCCTGTGCTGCTGCTGAGAGCAAAGCCTCAAGCAAACGGAAACTGTACACTTCGGGTTCCAGATGGTATTGGAAAAGCAGGCGCAGGCTACTCATCTCGGGATTCATCACAATGATGTTGGACGTAATGCCGGCATTGCGCAGGGCCACTCCCTCATCAGCCACAGCCACAGCCAGATAATCTACATGATGTTCCTGCAGCACTTTTGCCACCTCCAGCGCACCTGCACCATAGGCATCAGCCTTGACCATACATACCATCTTTACGCCCGGATGCAGCATAGCGCGATAGTGGTTGAGGTTGTCCACCACAGCATTGAGATCGACCTCCAGGATGGTCTCGTGCATCCGGCGCACCAGCATGTCAGCCACCTGTTCGAAATGAAAAGCATGGGCACCCTTGAGCAGTACCAGACGGTCGGACAGCGTATCGAGCACGCCGCTCTCCATCAGATGGCGTGTAGAGGAGAAACAGCGGATATTGATATGTTGTGCCTCGAACAGCTGGCGGCAGGAGGAAAGGGCGGTCCCCACTGCCAGCACCTCATCCACCTCGCGCTGGCGTACCAGACGGGCCACCTGGGCATAGAGCACAGGAGGCGTTATGCCCGTCTGCATGATGTCACTCAGCACCAGTGTACGGCGCAAATTGGTACGTTCAGGGCGTCGGTTCATAAAGTCGAGAGCCGTAAAGAGACTGTCGGGGTCACTGTTATAAGTGTCGTTGATAATGGTGCAGCCACGCACGCCCTCAAGCACCTCCAGCCGCATGGCCACGGGACGGAGGGAGGCCATCCGCTTGTCCACAGTGTCGCGGTCCATGCCCATGTGAAGACACAGGGCCCTGCAGAGTTCCATATCATCAGCCAGGGCATTGCCCGTGGACGCGCAAGGCACCAGAGTGCCCTTGAAGTCCATCTTACGGACACACTGGTCCACCACGGGGTTGCCCTTCAGATAAATAAGCACCTGGGCATGGCGGAACAGCCGCAGTTTTTCCGCACACTTCTGTTCCATCGAGGAGAAATGCTCCTGATGGGCTTCACCCAACCCTGTGAAAAGGCCGATGGTGGGACGGATAATAGGCTCCAGTACATCCATCTCGCCAGGCTGGGAAATGCCGGCCTCAAAAAGAGCCAACTGGTGGTCTGGAGCAAGCGACCATACAGAAAGGGGCACTCCGATACGACTGTTGTAGCTACGCGGACTACGCACCACTGCATAATCGGGCGAAAGCATCTGATAGAGCCATTCCTTCACTGTCGTCTTGCCGTTGCTTCCGGCAATGCCCACTACGGGCAGTTGGAAACGCTTCCGATGTTCCATGGCCAACCGCTGCAAGGCAGCCAAGGGGGAAGACACCAACAGGAAAACAGCCTCAGGGCAAGGCTGGGATGGCAGAGTGTCCACTACAAAGGCGCGCACGCCCCGGTTGTAGAGCTGATGTATATAGCGGTGTCCGTCGCCCCGCTCCGAACGCAAGGCAAAGAACAATGTGTTTTCCGGGAAACACAAGCTGCGGCTGTCTGTGAGCAGCCAGTCAATGGTGAGAGGCGCCTGGCCCATCACCTGCGCATCTATCATGGATGCAATGTCACGAATCTGATACATAATCCTTGAATAAACAATCTATATTAATATATTAAGGTAAAGAGGGAACATAACGGGCACGAAGGGTCTCGCTGCGGCGATGCAGCTGTTCAATGAAACGCGTGTAGGCCTCCGATTGGGGATGGAGCGGACGATGCAGGAGTCCTTTCCTTATGGGCTCGTATTCCGCCAGGTACTGCCGAGCAGCAGGAGAGAAATAGCTCTCAGTGAGTCGCTGCCAGATATAATCCACAGCCACGGCAGAAGGATGGAGCATGTCTGCGTCATAGAAACGGTAGTCGCGAAGGTCGTCGAGTAGCAGCTCATAGGACGGGAAGTAGGCACAGCGTCCGCTCCACCGGCTGCACACCTCGTCCACGGCCAACAACAGACAAGCCTTGGACAACTGACTCTGGTGGAAACCATATTTGGCATAGCGATAGGGGCTGACGGTAAACACCACCTGTGCATCCACGCCCTGCCTGCAAAGCAGTTCCAGCAAACGGGAAAGCACGGCTGTGCAATCGGGCACAGAAAGCCGGGACTCCTCAAAAAGCTGCGGAGAGGCATGGTGACAGTTGCTTACCACCATCCGGAGTTCCTGATGGTGGTAGCACACGTTGGTACCCAGGGTAACGAAGAGGCAACGCGCCCTGCGCAGGCGCTCGCCCAAATCCACAAGCAACCCATACACCTGCTGCCGAAGTGCATCCTCGGTAGAGGCCTCTACAGTCGTGTCGGCCAGCCAACACCGGTACACCCCGTTTTCAGCATGCACTGGAAGGGAGGAGATACAAGGCTGCAAGGCATGGGACACCACCGAGAGGATGCTCTGGGGATTGTAGAGCGTACCCAGGGGGTTGACACACACATCAAGACCGTATTCCCCGAAACGTTCTCCTACATTACGGGCAAAACACGAACCAAGAAAGACGTGGCTGTCACCCACCTCAATAGGAGCCTCTAAGGGAGCCACATCCACCATTGTTCGGAACAATATGGGCGAATTTGTCATCAATATGGCGAAAAAATGATTTTTCTGCCGACAAAATTACGGAACTTCCGCGAAAATATGTAATTTTGCAGAGACAAATTATTGATAAATGTGAAAAAAGAGCCCGAAAAGCTACTTAATAAGATAGAAAGTCCCAAGGACCTGCGCAAAATTCCACTTGAGGATTTGCCCCAACTGTGTAACGAACTGCGCCAGTTCATCATCAACTCCTTGGCATCCAACCCCGGCCATTTTGCCAGCAGCCTAGGGGTGGTGGAGCTCACCGTAGCCCTACATTATGTATTCGACACACCCTACGACCGCATTGTGTGGGACGTAGGACACCAAGCGGCTGGACATAAGATTCTGACAGGACGACGTGACCTGTTTTATTCCTACCGCCACTTCCACGGCTTAAAGCCCTTTCCCTCACCTCAGGAAAGCGAATACGACACCTTTACCTGCGGACATGCCTCCAACAGCATCTCGGCTGCACTGGGCATGGCTGTAGCTGCCCACCGCCATCATGAGAAAAGACATGTGATAGCCGTCATCGGCGATGGCAGTATGAGCGGAGGGTTGGCTTTTGAAGGTCTGAACAATGCCAGTGCCATGCCCAACGACCTGCTCATTATCCTCAACGACAACAACATGAGCATCGACCACAGCGTGGGCGGCATGAAGCATTACCTCCACCAGCTGCACACCAGCAGCGGGTACAATCGCCTGCGCTATTGGGCCAGCCAGCACTTGCTGCGCATCGGATGGCTCAACGAGGAGGGCAAACGCAAGATCCTGCGCTTCAACAACTCGCTGAAATCGGTACTCACAGGACAGAAAAACGTATTCGAGGGGATGGATATCCGCTACTTCGGACCTGAGAACGGACACGATGTGATTGCGCTTGTACGTACACTCCAGAGCATTCGCGACATGAAGGGTCCCAAGATGCTCCACATCCACACCAAAAAAGGAAAGGGATTCCCCGCTGCAGAGAAGGATGCCACCCTGTGGCACGCCCCGGGGAAATTCAATCCCGAAACAGGCGAACGCCTCCAGGAGAAGCACTCTGGCGAACCACCCCGCTATCAGGATGTCTTTGGAGAAACACTGCTGGAACTGGCACGCAACAACCCCAACATCGTAGGTGTAACACCTGCCATGCCCACGGGATGCAGCATGAACATCATGATGCGAGAAATGCCCGACAGGGCCTTCGATGTGGGCATTGCCGAAGGACACGCCGTCACCTTCTCGGCAGGAATGGCCAAGGAAGGACTCATCCCCTTCTGCAACATCTATTCCGCCTTTGCCCAGCGTGCCTATGACAACATCATCCACGATGTGGCCATCGACAGGCTTCATGTAGTGTTCTGTTTCGACAGGGCCGGCATTGTGGGCGAGGACGGCCCCACCCATCACGGCATGTTCGACATGGCAGCACTGCGACCCATCCCCAACCTCACCATCGCATCACCACTCAACGAGCGGGAACTACGCTGCCTCATGTACACAGCACAGCTGCCACAATCCGGACCGTTTGTCATCCGCTATCCCAGGGGCAACGGAGTACTTCCCCAATGGCGCTGCCCGCTGGAGGCACTGCCCATAGGCAAGGGACAACTGCTCTCCGACGGAGACGATGCAGCCCTGCTCACCATCGGCCCGCTGGGCAACACAGGCTCGGAAGCCGTGGAAATGCTCAGATCGGAAGGTATCAACGTATGTCACTACGACATGCGGTTCCTCAAGCCCATAGACACAGCAATCCTTCATGATGTAGCCATGCGCTTCCAGCATGTCTTCACTGTAGAGGACGGAGTACGCAACGGAGGACTTGGCAGTGCAGTGACCGAGTACATGCAGGACCATCACCACTTCAATGTGTGCGTCCATCGTATGGGTATGCCCGACCATTTTGTGGAGCATGGCACTCCCCATGAACTCTATCAGACCATCCACCTTGACAAGGATTCCATCGCTGATGAAATCCGAAACGCGATAAAGCATCAACAAACCCCTCACGAATCATGAAAATAATCATTGCTGGAGCAGGTGCAGTGGGCACCCATTTGGCAGAATTGCTGTCGAAGGAGAATCACGACATCGTCCTCATCGACGAAAATCCAGAGAAAACGGCACGATTGTCCAATGCAGGCGATTTTGACCTCATGACAATGAACATGTCGCCCAACAGCATCCGCACACAGAAGGAAGCAGGAGTGCAACACGCCGATTTGTTTATCGCAGTGACACCCGACGAGGCACGCAACATCACCTGCTGCATGCTGGCTCACACGCTGGGAGCAAAGAAGACGGTGGCACGGGTGGACAATTCGGAATACATGCTCCCACAGTCGCTCGAATTCTTCAAAAGCATGGGCATCGACTCGCTCATCTATCCTGAGATGCTTGCATCCAAGGAGATTGTGGAGGGTGTGAAACGGTCCTGGGTGAGACAATACTGGGAGATTCATGATGGCGCACTTATCATGCTGGGCATCAAGCTAAGGGAAAGTTCGGAAGAGATTCTCAACAAACCGCTCTACAGCCTCTGCCCGCCCAATTCGTCCTACCATATCGTAGTGATAAAGCGAGGCGACCGCACCATCATCCCCCGAGGCAACGACATGCTCCAGCTGGGCGACATCGCCTATTTCATGACCACGAAGAAGCACATCCAGCTCATCCGCAAACTGGTGGGGAAAGAGGGTTATGAGGATGTAAAAAACCTGATGGTGATGGGGGGAGGACGAATCTGTGTGCATGTAGCACACGACAAGCCCGACTACATGAACATGAAAATCATTGAACAGAGCAGGGAACGATGCGAAAGACTGAACGAACTGCTTGAAGATGACGACATCATGGTGGTCAACGGTGACGGACGCGACACCAGCCAGCTCCTGGACGAAGGAATCCGCGAGACACAGGCCTTTGTGGCGCTCACGCCCGATACGGAAACCAACATCCTCTCCTGTCTGGCCGCCAAACGGCTGGGAGTGAGGAAAACGGTGGCGCTGGTGGAAAACATCGACTACGTGTCGATGGCCGAGAGCCTGGACATCGGTACCATCATCAACAAGAAAATGATTGCAGCCAGCCATATCTACCAAATGATGCTTGACACAGACGTGGCCAATGTGAAATGCCTGACCATTGCCAAGGCCGATGTGGCAGAATTCATAGCTGGTGAGGGAAGCCTCATCACCACCGTGCCCGTAAGAGAACTGAAATTGCCTGCCGGCGTGAATCTGGGAGGACTGGTGCGGGATGGCGTGGGTTTCAGCATCGACGGTAACACACGCATCCAGCCGGGCGACAGCGTGGTGGTGTTCTGCCTGAGTTCGCTTATCAAGAAGATTGACCGCTATTTCTGCAAGCCCACCTCCGTAATCAATCGAGTAATATCGGCGCTCAACCGTTCATAGGTGGGACAACTCTTGAAGTTAGTGGTCTTCCTGAGCATCTCTTCCACAGGAGCCTGGCTGTGCTGGTAGCAGGATAATTCGTTCTGCAACTGCACCTCGTGCTCGGCCAGGCGCGAAATTTCTCTCTCCCTTTCCTTGCGCAACACCGTACACACAGGCTGCAGCAGGGGCATCACCACGTGTTCAAACAGCGTATGACCCTGCATATACAGATAGGAGGTCTCGGGTGTCAGCCCCATGGCCAACAGTTCTTCCCGCAATGGCTTCAACGTCTTCTTTCCCTGTGGGAAATGGGACTGCATCCACGCGATCTTCCTATTCACACGATTCCTGATGGTATCCAAAGAAGAAATGGGGCTGAAGGGATTAAGCGTGCGCAGTGACACTATCTCACAGAAGTCGGTGATGCTGAAGCGCATATGGAATCCGTAGCGGTAACACCACACATTCCACACCAGCAAGGGCCACACAATGGTACTGAACTGGCGGATGAATTGCTCAAAGTCCACCACCTTGCGGTCATTGAGCGTGCTCATCACACATACCGTGTGCAGATTAGGTGCATAACATTGGTAGTTCTCAATGGCATAGGCATAGGTGTGCATGACATAGGGATTCTCACACAGCATCCTGCTTATGGGTGTACATCCCTGCATGAGCCAATCATAGTCGGCATCCACACAGGCAATCATGTACTCGCCCAACCCCTTCCCGAGCATGTTCATCATGGCGGTCTTCTTGCCCTTTCCCAGCGTGGTACGACTGGGCAACATCACCTCAAAGTAGACCTGGTCGTTCTCAAAGTCCTGCAGGATGTTTCGCCAAAAAAACACATCATCGTAGCTCTCCACATAGGCCACAATGCGCTTGCGCTTACGCTTTGGCTTCAGCACATTGGCCGAAGCGATATAGGCCGAGTTGAGATTGTCACGCAAACGTTTGCCCATGGCCTACGAGATTATGTCGTCCACATCGGTCACGCAGTCGCTCCATCCGTTCATAATCACGGCAGGGCTGTGGGTGGTGAGAATCACCTGGCAGTTGGGATTGAGGTCGCGCACCAGAGAAATCAGTTGCTCCTGCCATTCCACATGGAGACTCACCTCCGGCTCATCCATAAACAACACGTAGGGCCGATGGTTCTGCACCAGCACCGTCAGCAGGATTATGAGCATCTGCTTTTCGCCGCTCGACAGCTTGTATGGCTCAATCACTTCACCCAACGAATGGAAACAAATCTCGTTTCTGTCCCTCACAATGGACTTACCAGTTTCCTTGAACAAATCATCTACAATATCCTGGAAATGAATCTTTTCTTGCGCAATCTGCTGAACCTTTACGGTAGCATCCGGCTCCTGACGCGTAAAGATTTCCACCATTCTGTTGCTCAGGTTCACCTGATAGTCGAGGTAGCGCCGCTGTAGCTGGTAGAGATAGAAATCCAGTTCCGACTGCAGGATGGTGTCGGCCATCTTGTTAAGAAAATCAGCCGACAACAGGGGGCGATCAAACGAGCGAATCACATCGAAATCCACCGTGTCGGCATTCTCGGGAGAGAAAGAAAGGTGGATGCCCCCTACTTCTTCCATTTTTATTCCGCTGAGCAGACACTTGACCACACGATTCAGGATGGTACTCTTCCCCACCCCGTTCACGCCACTGAGGATATTCACCTGCGGCGACAGGTTCCATGTCACATGGCGCTGGCCGCTCCACAGCGAATCTATCTCTATTCTCGTAATATAGTTTCCTTTTTGCATGCCAAAGCGCTGTGCTAATAGATGGTGGTGCTGTTCCAGGGATACATATTGTCTCGCACCGAAAAGGTACCCAGGGCACGTTCCAGTTTGTCCATCGTGAGCGGAACATGGCACATGCGTGCGCTGTCGCGACCAATGTATTTCTTGATTTTTACCGGCAGGCGCGACCAGAATTTGTTCACAGACGTTTCATCGAGAACGGTTTCATCAGCATAGGCAACAATCACGGGCAGATGATAGCGGTTCACACACCGGCTTATCTGCCAGTTGAGCATGCGGCTGTCGGCCACCGTGTGAGACGATACGATTACAAGCAGGTTGTCGGCCTCTGCCATGATACGCAGAAAATTAGTCTTGACGGTGCTGTCCACCCAATCATCGTGCATGGAAGTGAAGTCTATCTCTCCAAGGTTGATGAAACGGAAGCGTTTGGGATAGCGTTTCTGCCAGTCGGCCAGTTGGTGGAACAGGTGTAGATTGCTGTTCACATGGTCAATCACACCCTCTGCATCGTATGCAATATAAGTCTTGTTTGTGTTCATAACGGCATTTTTGATTGAATCCGATGGTACAAAGATAGGGTTTCTTTGCCATTCCTGCAAATTATTTGGAGGATTTTGTGTAACTTTGCACAAAATTCATGTAAAAAGTACTTTTTCTTTATCTCAATAACCTAATTAATTATAGTATAAATGACGTTCAGGAATCTATGCAGTGCCCGCTACAGCTGCAGGGCATACGACAACAAACCAGTGGAGACAGAGAAACTGGCATACGTGCAGGAATGTGTGCGACTGGCACCCAGCGCAGTCAACCGGCAGCCATGGCACTTCATCACAGTCACTGACCCCGCCCAACTGCAAGCGGTAAAGGATGCCTACCACCGCGATTGGATTCAGGGCGTACCTGCCATCATCGTGTGCTGCAAGAACGAGGAGATGGCATGGACACGCCGCTACGACAGCCACAACCATGCCGACATCGACCTGGCTATTGCCATAGAACATCTGTGTCTGGCCGCCACTGAAATGGGACTGGGCACATGCTGGGTGTGCAATTTCGACATCAACCAGCTGCGTTCCACCTTCTCCCTGCCTACAGGTTTTGAGCCTTGTGCACTCATCCCCATCGGATATCCTGCGGATGAAAAACCGGCAGAAAAGGTGCGCAAGGATATCAGCGAAATCTGGGAGAATCGCTGACAATGCCTGCCCCAGCCGTTACTGCGCGATGTCAGTTCTTTCAACTTTGTGCGGAGTTTGGCTTTGGTCTTCGGATGAACACACAAGCGAGCCTTTCCTCTTCACATATTGAACGAGTAGCCGTGACATGCGGCACTGTCATATCAAAAAATTCGTCAAATTAACGTTAACAAGTTAACACTTTCCGCCCCGTGTCCTTTGGGAACAGATACCTTGGTCCGGTTCACCTCATTTTTTTCCTCGTGAGACAAAAAAATCTCCCTCGCGGAGATCGATACAGCGTCCTGTAGCGCCACATGGCCTCAAGGGACATTGTGTCTTGTACTGAAATAGGTTGACTCATAAACGAAGTCAAATGTTAAAATTTAA
>CAMBDA010000024.1 GCA_945865175.1 uncultured Prevotellaceae bacterium
ATCCGCAGATGATATTTATGAACGACTAAAGTATAAGAAAATGCCCTTCAGAAAAATCAAAATCGAGAAAAGTTTGTAGTACACAGCGCCGCAAATGAAAAACGTAAAGTACTGGACAGCAGGAAAAACGGACAATTGAATATCAAACTTGGGTTAATGTTGCTTTCGACATAATACTACACGTTTTAATTGTTAATTACGTGTGAAGTAAATCTGTATCATGTCATCTGCCAAAACAAAAGCCGGGCGGAAACATGGCAATTACCGATGTTTCCGCCCGGCGGTTTGGGTGGTTATCTTTACAGTTCGATGGTCTGTGCACGGTCGGGACCCACACTGACGATGGTGATGGGGACGTGGGTCTCGGCCTCGATGAAGGAGATGTAGGCCTTGAGCTCAGCGGGGAACTGGTCGGCAGAGGTCATGGCGGTGAGGTCGGTGTTCCAGCCTGGAAGATCCTTGTAGACAGCCTGCCAGCCCTCGGTGTCGTAGGGCATGTCGGTGGTGGTTTGGCCATCCTTGGTGTAGGCGATACATACGCGGATGGTGTCGAAGGTGTCGAGTACATCGCTCTTCATCATGATGAGCTGGGTGACACCGTTGATCATGATGGCATACTTGAGGGCTACAAGGTCGAGCCAGCCACAGCGGCGGTTGCGGCCGGTGACTGCTCCGTACTCATGGCCAATCTCGCGAATCTTGTCGCCTGTGGCATCGAACAGCTCTACGGGGAACGGACCACTGCCCACACGTGTGCTGTAGGCCTTGAAGATACCGTAAATCTCGCCAATGGTGTTGGGAGCTACACCCAGACCGGTGCATACGCCACCGCTCACCGTATTGCTGCTGCTCACGTAGGGATAGGTGCCGTGGTCGATGTCGAGCATGGTGCCCTGGGCACCCTCGGCCAGCACGTTCTTGCCTTCGCGGAGCGCCTTGTTGATTTCCGTCTCTGTGTCGGAAAGCTTGAACTGGCGCATGTATTCCACGCCCTTCATCCACAGCTGTTCCTCTTCGGTGATGTCGTAGCCGGTGAAATTGAGGTCGCGCAGAATCTGTTCGTGGCGGGCCTTGAGCGCCAGGTATTTCTCCTCGAAACGTTCCAGTATGTCTCCCACGCGCAGGCTGGTGCGGGCAGCCTTTTCGCTGTAGGTGGGGCCTATTCCCTTGCCGGTGGTGCCTACCTTGTTCTTGCCTTTGGCCGCCTCGTACGCCCTGTCTAGCAGGCGGTGGGTGGGCAGGATGAGATGGGCACGCTTGCTGATGTGCAGGCGGCTCTTGATGTCGTAGCCGGCGGCCTCCAGTTCCTTGGCTTCGGCCATGAACAGGTCGGGTGCAATGACGCATCCGTTGCCGATGATGTTGATTTTCCCTGTGTCGAAGATTCCCGAGGGAATGCTGCGGAGCACATACTTCTTCCCGTCGAAGATGATGGTGTGTCCTGCATTGGGACCACCGGCAAAACGGGCGACAATGTCATAGCGCGGTGTGAATACGTCCACGACTTTGCCTTTTCCTTCGTCTCCGAAAACGATGCCTAGGAGGGCATCAACTTTTCCTTTTGTCATACTTGTTCAGATATGTGGTTTGAATTTTGTCTCTTGTTCCTTTCCTTGCGGTTGGCCATTTCGCAGCGCTTGCATGTGCCGTTGAGATAGAGCACCCGCTGGCAGATGGTAATCTTCCTGGACTTTACGGTGGCAATCACCTTCTCCATCTGTGGATGCCTGATGGCATGGATGCTGCCACACTGGGTGCATACGAGGTAGAGGTAAGGCCTGTCCTGTACACAGCATTCATAGTGGGCGGCCCCAGGCAGGTTGTGCTTGATGAGCAGCCGGGCTTCCACAAAGAGGTCGATGATGTTGAACAGTGTGGAACGGCTCACCTGGAACTTGCCTTCGGCTCGCATCCTGTCGGCCAGTTGCTCCAGGGTGAAGATGTCATCGATACTGCATATGATGCGCAGGACCTCGTATCTTTCGGGGGTCTTGCGCCTATATTGCTGAGCCAGAAAACTGTTCAGTTTCTCCTCGGCTTGCGTGTATAACTCGTCTCTGTTGCTCATCTGTGCCCACAAAGGTAATTATTTTATTTCAATGTAGGGTAATAAATGCCCAAGTTTTTCGGGTTATTCTGCTTTGTTGGTCGGATTGGGTAATCTTTCCAGCACAGAAGTGATGGCTTTGCGCAGTGGAAGGCTCGCTTCGGGCATGGATGCTTCGGCCTGGTCTCTGAGTTCGTCGAGGGTCGGCTGGTTGAACTGTTCTCCTCGGGCCAGCAACCTGGAGATGATGAGGAAACCGCACAACTGGCGCATGGTGTGGTCGCTGGCAATCCAGCAGAAGGCTGTGTCGGCAGCCCACTGGGTGTGGGAAAAGAGTTGCTGCACGGCTATCTGCGCTATCTCGGCGGTGGGCATCTCGTCGGTCCATATCTCGGCAATTTCTGCCAGACATTCGGCAGGCGGCATGAGCATGGTGGCCAGAATCTTGCACTCACGTGAAGACTCGTTCCACAGAGCCTGTGCCAGCCGGCGGTCTGCACGGAACTCGCGGGCAATCTCCTGCAGACGGGGAAGTTCCACGCCGAAGATGAGCTTATAGGGCATGCCGGCTTGCCGCATCTGGGCAGCCACCACTCCGTTCATGGCAGCCCGCAGCTCCAGCTTTATTTCCTTTATCGTGTCTTGTGTAGTCATCTTGTTGAATGGGATAGTGTGGCGTATTGTTCGCTGTATCGCAGCATCTGCTGGTCGTAGGGCTCGCCGTAGGTCACCTGTATGTCTGTGATGTGTCCTTGCCCGTCGGTCTGCGCCTCGTAGCGCGGGTTGATGAAGCCCTTGTAGGGAGCCAGATGAAGTGCCTGATAGCGCTGGCGTATCTCCTGATGGAGTGGGGCATCCACCTGTACACCGTAGGTCTCCACCAGCAGGCGTGCGGCTTCGTAGTCCCCTTCGCTCTTGATGCGTTGCACCTCGGCCAGCAGTGTGCCGAAGGCAGTACGGAGGGCCGGGTAGTCGGTGACCTTCACATAGGTCTTTCCTTCCCGCTTCACCATTCTGGCAGCTTCCGGCGCGTGGGCCAGTGTCCATCTGGCGATGAGCGCCCTGTTGCGCATGTGGGCTTCTTCTATCTGGTGGCCCGGCTCAATGCGGACAAGCTGGGATATCAGTCCGTTCATCATGTAGGTGTAATACTGTGCCTGATAGGCTTCCTTGCAGGGAAGCAGGCCCAACTGCAGCATCTTCTTGTCGGCGATATAGTAGAGGCCGAACAGGTCGGCACGTGCTTCTTCGATGGTGCTGCTGTAAGCCTTCAGCGCGTCAGGGTCCACGCCGGGTCTCAGCCGTCCGCTTCCGTGCCCCAGACATTCGTGAAGGTCGGTATGGAGGCTGTCGCAGCAGGCATTGTACTGGGTGACCATCTGCAGTGTGGCCTCGTCTATGACAAACTCCTTGAGCATGCCGCCGGTCTTGGCTGCTTCGTCGTAGGCATGGATGAGGTTGCCGATGGTGACGCTCTTGCTGCCATGCTCGCTGCGAATCCAGTTGCTGTTGGGGAGATTGATGCCTATGGCACTGCTGGGGTACAGGTCGCCGCCCAGCATGGCAGCTGTGACCACGCTGGCCGACACGCCTTTGCACACGGGCTTCCTGTAGGCAGGGTTGATGGGCGAATGGTCTTCAAACCATTGTGCGTTGTCGCTCAGTTTCTGTGCCCTGGTGCTGGCCTCGGCATCCGTGAAATAAGCATAGCCTTCCCAGCTGGCCTTCAGTCCCAGTGGGTCGCCATACACCTCGGTGAAACCGTTCACGAAATCCACCTGGCTGGCTGTGTCGGCCACCCATTCGATGGCATAGCGGTCGAAGGTGTGCAGGTCGCCCGTGCGGTAGAAACTGATGAGTGTGCTGATGACGGCCTTTTGCTGCTCGTTCTCGGCGTAGGGGAGGGCGGCCTGCAACATCCGGATGATGTGGTCAATGGCCTTCCCGTACAATCCTCCGCTGCGATAGGTGTCCTCGGCCAGCCTGCCGTCGGCCCGTCTCACAAGCCGGCTGTTCATGCCATGCATGACGGGTCTGTCCGGGTCGCCGTCTTTTTTCTGTCGGGTGTAGAACTGCTCGGCCTCCTGCTGTGTGATGCCTTCCTCGTAGTAGTTACAGGCAGAGGTGAGCAGCAGGTCCTCCCCGTCGGCCTGGTTCACACGCTTGGCCAGGATGTGGGGAGAGAAGATGATGGGGCAGAGCGTATCCAGCAGATGGGCCACCGTTTGCCCCTCGGCTAGTTTCAGGACACCGGGCGGGAGTTGGGAGGCCGCCTGGCGCAGGAAGGCCTCGCTGAAGGCCGGTATGATTTTCTGACAACCATAATGATGATGAATGCCGGAGGAAAACCACACCCGCTTCAGATAGACCGTGAAGTCCTGGAACTCCTGCTCGGTGCGGTCGCCTGCGTAATGCTTATAGATGGCTTCGAGCAGATTCCTGACGGGCAGATTGCATCGGCAGTTCTGGTCCCACAGGATATCGCGCCCCCACAGGGCAGCCTCGCTCAGATAGTAGATGAGACATTTCTGGCGCAGAGTCAGCTGGTCGAAGCCTTTCACCTGATAGCGCAACAGCTGAAGGTCGGCAAATTTTTCGTCGGTGAAAACAAATGTGTCTTGTATGGACATCGGCTGGGGCTTATAGGTCTTCCGCTTCGGTCGTTTTCTGGCTTCTCATTCTCCTTTCGTCCAGCAGGTCTCTTTCCAGCTGGATGGCATGGGTCAGGCGGTATTCTTTGGGGGTGACACCGCAACGGTTGAAGAAGGCTGTGTAGAACGACTGGCGGTTGCTGAATCCGGCCATGGCAGAAATCTCTTCCAGCTTGAGCTTGTTGAAATGGATGTCCTTGAGCATGTATTTCACATCCATAATGCGATAGTCGTTAATGAGTTGTGAATAGTTCTGGTGGAATCTGAGATTGATGATGGCACTGATGTATCGCGAGTTCAGGCCCAGGTCCTTGGCCAGGTCTTTTGCATAATAGTTGGGGTCGCGGTATTTCTTCTCTACCACAAGTCTCTGCATGATTTTCTCGAAAACCTCGTCCATGGCCTTCGGGCTGAGCAGGATTTGGTAGTGAGGCGTGTAGGTCTCTTTGTTCTGTGAATCTGTCTTTGCCATAATTTTGGTGTGTATGATTTAGGTTGGTGTAAATATTTTTGCAAAGATATATATTTTTCTGCTAACATCATTTTATTTTTTGATGAAAAAATGTTAACTTTGCATCAATAATGACAAAAAAATGGAGAAAATACTCAAGCACTACTTTGGATATGATACTTTTCGGCCACTTCAGCGCGAAATTGTGGAATGGCTGATGCAGGGAAAGGATGCGTTGGTGCTGATGCCTACTGGTGCCGGAAAGAGCATCTGCTACCAGGTGCCCGCATTGATGATGAGGGGCATGACAGTGGTGGTGTCTCCGCTCATTTCCCTGATGAAGGACCAGGTGCAGTCGTTGGTTTCGTGTGGCATTGTAGCCCGTGCGCTCAATACAGGAGTGAGCGAGGCCGAAAACCAGGAAACGCGTCGCGAGTGTCTGGAGGGTAAGGTGAAGATCCTGTACGTGTCGCCCGAACGCTTGCTGGCGGATTTGGATTTTTTCAAGAATGCGGTGCCGGAGGTGAGCCTTTTTGCCATTGACGAGGCGCATTGCATATCCAGCTGGGGACATGATTTCCGTCCCGAATATGCCCAGCTGGATGTGTTGCGTGCCCAGTTTCCTGGGGTGCCTATCGTAGCCCTTACGGCCACGGCGGACAAGGTGACCCGGCTGGACATCCTGAAACAACTCAACCTCCCTGATGCGCGCATGTTCATATCCTCGTTTGACCGTCCCAACCTGAGCCTGGAAGTGCGGCGAGGACTGGATGCACGGCAGAAGCGCATGGCCATCATGCAGTTTTTGCTCCGCCATCCAGACGACTGTGGCATCATCTATTGCCTGAGTCGTGCCGCAGTGGACGACCTTGCAGCCTATCTGTGCGACCACAAGGTGTCGGCAGCAGCCTATCATGCAGGGCTCTCGGCCGAGGAACGCAGTGCCACGCAGGACGCTTTCCTGTGTGACCGTGTGCAGGTGGTGTGTGCCACCGTAGCCTTCGGGATGGGCATCAACAAGAGCAATGTGCGTTTTGTCATCCATTACAACATGCCCAAGAGCATTGAGAACTTTTATCAGGAAATCGGGCGTGCGGGCCGTGATGGATTGCCTTCCGAGACCTTGCTGTTCTACAATGCCGGTGACATTGTGCAGCTGAGCCATTTTGCGGAGAACAGCGGACAGCGCGAAATCAACATGGAACGCCTGCGCCGTATGCGCGAATATGCCGAAGCCGATGTGTGCCGCCGGCGTATCCTGCTCAACTATTTTGGCGAACCGTCGACCCGGGACTGTGGGCATTGCGATGTGTGCCATCATCCGCCACAGCGCTTTGACGGGACTGTGCTGGTACAGAAGGCACTGAGTGCCATTGTGCGCTGCGAGGAGAACATTGGCATGCGCACGGTGGTGGATGTGCTGTGCGGTCTGTTCAGCAGCGAGGTGAAGGCCAGGCATCTGTTTGAGGTGAAGACGTTCGGAGCAGGACGGGAGGTGCCCCTGCGCGACTGGAACGATTATCTGCTGCAGATGCTGCAGATGGGCATGGTGGAAATCCTGTATGACAGGCACAATCACCTGCATGTGACGGAGGCAGGGTGGCGTGTGCTGAGGGGTGAGGAAAAGGTGATGCTTTCGGTGGTTCACCATGAGGAGAAGACGAAGGCCCGTGACAGGAAGGGAAAGAAGACAAAAGCCGCCCCTTTGCTGGGACTGTCCGTTGCGCCCATGTCCGGGCAGGAAGATGTGGCACTTTTCGAGCACTTGCGCCAGCTGCGGAGCCGTTTGGCACAGGAGCAGCAGTTGCCACCGTATATCATCTTTTCGGACAAGGTGTTGCATCTGCTGGCCACATCACGTCCGTCCACACTGGAGGAGTTTGGCAATGTCAGCGGTATAGGAGAATACAAGTGTCAGAAGTATGGCACCTTGTTCCTGAAGGAGATTGCCTCCCATGTGAAGGGATGAATCAGTAGGCCAGATAGACGAGAAAGGGGATGCGGGCCTTGAACGAGAGGTGAGGGACTACGGCTTCGTTGAGCGTGCCCTGCCACCATGCCGTCAGTCGTTCGGGCAGCGGGTACTTGACCCCTTCGGCTTCAATGGGTCCGTCGCCCATGGCAAAGACGGATAGCTGGCTTCCCGGGCACACTGTGCATCGGAGTTGCAGGCTGCCATCGGGGAAAGGGCATGGTGTCATGAATACACCATAGTCGGTATACATACGCACGTCCATGCCCATCTGCTGATAGTCGGCCAGATGGGAAATGTTGCCCAGGGTGTGGTCTTCGCGTCGGCCGGTGGCACCCACGTATGCAACGCGCCTGATGCCCTTCTCATAGAGTAGACGGGTGGCTTTTGTCTGGTCGTTGGTCTCCTGTTCGGTAATGTGTATGAACCGTGGACCCAGTTGTTCCCTCAGTGGCAGTGGCAGGGAATCCCCGTCGCCCACGGCATACCATGGCAGTCGGCCTTCGCGCTGCATGTATTCGGCGGTTGCGCCGTCGCAGCATACCACGTGCCTGGCATCACGGAGCAAGTGCAGGGGCAGCGCGTGGGTGGGATAGTCACCTGCACACAGTACTACGGCCTGCGGCTTCCATTCATCATGTGTTTCCATTTTGCGTAACCGAAAATAGCCACCACGGTGTACAGGGCATACAGGGCGGCATAGAAATAAATCTCTTTGTATACATACAGGCCGCTGCTTACGGCGTCCACCAGAATCCATGCAATCCACTGTTCCAGCCATTTGCGGGCAAGCATCCACATGCCCACGATGGAAAGGGCCGTGGTGAAGGCATCCCACCAGGGCACGGTGCTGTCGGTGTGGGTGAGAAACAGGCCGATGGCTGCAAACGAGAGCATGAAGGAGGCCAGCAGCCAGGGCCACATGCGGGAAGGCGTGCGGCTGATGGGCATTTCCTGCCCCCCTTCTTGCTTGCCGGCGGCCCAAACCCACATTCCGTACACGGCGGCCAGCAGATAATAGACATTGATGCCGAAATCGGCATAGAGCCCGGCTTGCCAGTAGACATACAGCGAGATGGCAGGCATGGCAATACCTGCCAGCCACACCTTGCGGTCGGCCTGATATTCCCAATACAGATAGGCAATGCCTATCAATGTGCCTGCTATCTCTGCTGTCATGCTTGTTCTAGAACTTGAGAGTGATGTTGCCCATCAGGGTGAAACCGGCCATGGGCGTGTAGCCAATCTGGTAGTAGCGGTTCTCGTTGGGGTTGGCCTGGCCCACGATGCTCGACCACACCCATGCGTTGCTGGCATACCGGCGGTTGAAGATGTTGTTTAGGTCCAGTCCCAGTACAGCATGCTTCAGCCCCTTGCTGCCACACTTGATGTCGTAGCCCAGGTGGATGTTGGTCTGGCTATACTTGGGCAGGGAGCGTTCCTTGCATTCCGTATTGTCGAGGTACTGGCGACTTACCAGATTGGTGTGCCAGGTGGCCTGGAAGGCACCGAAGTGGAAGTCGGCAAAGCCGTTGACGATGGCGGTGGGGGAGAAGGCCAGCGTGCTGTTGCTGTAATGCAGGACAGTGGGGTCCATGTCGTGCCAGTCGTCATCATAGGTCTCCACTACCTCGTCGAAATCCTTGATGCGGTTGGTGCTCAGGGCGGCATTGGCTTCCAGACTCATCCATCGGGTCACATTGACACCTGCCGTCAACTCCACGCCCATGCGGTAGCTGCGCTTGATGTTGGTGGTGAGAGCCTCGCCGATGTCGCTCACGGCGCCCGTCTGCACAAACTGGTTGTGATAGAGCATGCTGTAGAGGTTGGCTCCGGCATGCCAGCGGCTGGTGTTCACGCTGTAGCCCAGCTCGATGTCGTGTACGCTTTCAGCCTTGGGGGCAGGGTAGGCACCGTTGTCTGTAAAATTGTTGCGCTCGGGTTCGCGGTGGCTCATGGCATAGCTGATGTATGCATTGTGGGGTCCGTTGTGATAGGAGAAGCCGGCCTTGGGGTTCACGAAGTCGTACTGCTTCTTGATGTTGAGCTTCTGGTTGTAGTACTGGCTGTCCTCGTTGTAGAACTTGTCGTTGATGCCCGTCATCATCCATCCCACGTGGCGGTACTGCACATCGCCCATCACGTCCCAGTGGCGGCTGATGTGGTAGGTAGCCTTTACGTAGATTTGGTCATCGGCCTTGGTGGCGTCGGTGTCATAGTATTGATAGCGCCCGTCCGAGAGGATGGATGCTGCCAGTTCCTCGTTGGCCGCATAGGTGAGATAGCCCCAGTGGTCGCCTTCGAAGTTCTGGAACGATGCACCGGCCGATACAGCCCAGCGCGGGTCGTTGTAGTGGAGGTTCCACACCATGCCGTAGGTGTCCTGTGTGAGGCCTTTCTGACGTACGAAATCGGTCTTCTTCAGGGTGCTCCCGTCGGCCAGCGTGAAGTTGGAAAGACCAAACTTGGACAGATCGTTGTCCGGGCGGAACTCATCGTAGTAGCCATGGCCGTGTGTGAAGTGGATGGTACCTGATGTGCTCCAGCGGTCGCTTATCTGCCAGCTCAGGTTGAGCAGGTTGTGGTTCTGCCAGAAGTTGTCCGTAGTGCGGCTCCACAGGGAACCGTCGGCCATCTGGTAGCGGTCGATGGTGTATCCGCCATTCCAGTCGGGGGTAAACTGTTCGTAGAGGCTGTTGAAGCGTCCCAGCCCCATCTTGTAGAGGTCGCGGTAGGTGCGCACACCGTCGTACACATTCATGCTGTAGTCACCGTTGCCGGCGGTCACGCCGTTCCAGGCCTGTCCGGTCACCTCATAGTTCCCGATGTTCTTGTAGCTGAGTTTCAGTGTGCCGTCGGTGTTGATGAATGTCAGGCCGCCGTAGTAGCTGCCGCTGTTGCCGTCCGTGCCGTGGATATACCCGTCGGTACCTGTGTGGTGGTAGGCTCCGTCGATTATCCAGTGGTCGCCCATCAGCCCGGTGGAGAACTTGCCACCGGCATTGTAGGTGTTGTAGCTGCCGTAGGAACCGCTCACTTCAAGCGAAGGAATGAGCGAGGGCGCGGCAGTGGTGAGTACAATGCTACCGCCAAAGGCACCGTCACCATTGGTGCTTGTGCCCACGCCGCGCTGAATCTGTACGTTGCCCAGCAGGGCCGCATAGGAATTCATGTTGGCCCAGAACACGCTCTGGTCCTCGGGCGAGTTGAGGGCCACACCGTTGAGCGTGACATTGATGCGGCTGTCGCCTGCACCGCGCAGGCGCATGTAGGTGGTACCCGTGCCCAGTCCGTTTTCGCTCCATGCCATCACGCCGGGTGTGCGTGCAAAGAGGAAGGGCAGTTCCTGGCCTGTCTTGCTGAAGGTCTCCAGGGCCTTCCTGTCAATCTGGCTCACGGCAAAGGGGGCATACTTGGGTGCCTTGACGGCCTGTACCATCACCTCGTTCAGTTCTCTCATCGCAGTGGTGTCGGGCTCCTGCCTGTCTGCGGCCAGCCCGTTTTGAGCCACACCCATCACGAGTGCAGCTGCAAGGATTTTCTTCATACTGAAAATGTTTTAAAAATGTTCATACTCTCTACGCCGGCATTATCCGGTTCAGATATTAGGGTGTAATCTCAGCCTGACCAAACGGACAGACACCCCTGATAACGCCTGCAAAGGTATGACAATTTGCCCAGCTGGCCAAGCAAAAGTCAGTTTTTTTGTTTAGGGGCACTTTTTTTACCCAACTGGAGCGTTTTTGCGCCCCAGTTGGGTAGCATATTTTTTCCAACTGGGGCGCAAAAAAAGGGTAGTTGACTAGGTGTCCGCCTGTCAGGAAAAAGGAGAAGGGCGGACATCTGGATGGCTAGAGGGACTGCAGCATCCGCTTCAGCACCACGGTGGCGCTGATTTCGCGGTTGGCGGCTTCGGGTATGACAAGGCTGGTGGGCGACTCAATGACATCATCGGTCACAATCATGCCTCGGCGCACAGGCAGGCAGTGCATGAAGAAGGCGTTGTCGGTGACTGCCATGTGGGCGGCATCGATGGTCCAGCTCATGTCCTTGTTCAGTATCTGTCCGTACTGCTGGGGCAGGCTCACGCCGGGGCAGCTCCAGTTCTTCGCATATACAAACTGTGCCCCCTCCAGAGCTTTCATCTGGTCGTACTCCACGCGGGCACCAGCCACGAAGCGCGGATCCAGCTCGTAGCCCTTGGGATGGGTGACCACAAGGTCCACATCCGCCGCATTCATCCATTCGGCAAAGGAGTTGGGCACAGCCTGCGGAAGGGCTTTGGGGTGGGGTGCCCATGTGAGCACTACCTTCGGCCGGCTGCTGCGCTTGTGTTCCTCGATGGTGATGAGATCGGCAAATGCCTGCAGCGGGTGTACGGTGGCACTTTCCATGGCAAAGACGGGACGGCCGCTATACTTGATGAACTGATTGATGACGGTTTCGGCATAGTCATATTCACGGTCGGTGAGCCCGGCAAAGGAGCGCACACCGATGAGGTCGCAGTAGCAACCCATCACGGGGATGGCTTCCAGCAGGTGCTCGCTCTTGTCTCCGTCCATGATGACACCGCGCTCGGTCTCCAGTTTCCATGCACCAGCGTTCACGTCCAGCACAATCACGTTCATGCCCAGGTTCATGGCAGCCTTCTGGGTGGAAAGGCGCGTGCGCAGCGAGTTGTTGAAGAACACCATCATCAGGGTCTTGTTCTTGCCCAGCTGCTGGTACTTGAACCGGTCGTTCTTTATCTCTTGTGCCTCGGCCAATGCCTGATTCAGGTTGCCCAGGTCTTCTGCGTACTGAAAAGTCTTCATTTCTCTTCTCTCTCTCTGTTTATATTAATAATGTAAGGGTGTCAGTTTCCCCTCGTTTGTCCGTTGCCCTCGATGAGCCACTTGTAGGTGGTGATTTCTTCCAGCCCCATGGGACCGCGTGGCCCCAGTTTCTGTGTGCTGATGCCAATCTCAGCTCCCAGTCCGAACTGTGCACCGTCTGTGAAGCTGGTGGGCGCATTCACATAGACACAGGCGGCATCCACCATTTGCTGGAAACGCAGGGCATGGGTGGGGTTGCTGGTGATGATACACTCGCTGTGCCCCGAACCGTAGCGGCTGATGTGGGCGATGGCCTCGTCGAGCGAGTCCACCACTTTTACGGCCAGCTTGTAGTCCATGAACTCGATGCCATAGTGCGCCTCGTCCATGTAGATTTCCACATTCTTCTGCTTCAGTGGCTCCAGCAAGGCCGGCAGGTCGGCCAGACGGCTGCGGTGGATGATGAGACAGTCGAGCGCATTGCATACACTCACGCGGCGGGTTTTTGCATTGTCGATGATGCGTTTGCCCATCTCCAGGTCGCCGTCTTCATCGAAATAGGCATTCACGACTCCGGCCCCCGTTTCGATGACAGGAATGTGTGCGTTGTCGCGCACGAAATCGATAAGCTTGCGGCCGCCTCGGGGAATGCACACGTCGATGTAGCCCGTGGCCTGCAGCATCTGTGCAGTGGCCTCATGGGTGGCTGGCAGCAGTGCCACCACATCGGGGCTGATGTGGAGCGTGTCCAGCGTTTCGTGGATAAGGGCGATGGCTTCCCTGTTGCTGTTGTCTGCATCTTTTCCGCCCTTGAGGATACAGGCGTTCCCGCTCTTGAAACAGAGCGAGAACACGTCGAAGGTGACGTTGGGCCGTGCCTCGTAGATGACACCGATTACCCCGAAGGGCACGCTCACTTTCCTGAGCTGCAGTCCGTTGGGGAGCACTTTCTCCAGCAGTGTGCGTCCCAGGGGAGAGGGCAGGCGGCTCACGTTCTCCATGTCGTTGGCTATGGCATCGAGCCGCGCTTCGGTGAGCAGCAGGCGGTCATAGAGCGGATTGCCCTTGTCCATCTGTGCCAAATCGGCTGTGTTGGCACGCAGCAGGCGTTCTTTCTGCTGGCGTATGGCCTGGGCCACGGTGACCAGCACCAGGTTGCGTGTGTCATTGTCCAGAACGGCCAGCATCCGGCTGGCATCCTTGGTGCGTTGGAAGGATTCTTTCATCATGTTTCAAATAGTGTGTGCGGCGTGTCGGCGGGGCAGGTGAGCAGGTCAGTAATGATATGCTCCCGTTCACCGTTGGCGATAATCACCTTGATGCCCGCCTGCTGCACCCGTTGTGCGGTGGTGTATTTGGAGTGCATGCCGCCCCGCCCGAAGGCACTCTTTTCTGTCTGTATGTATTCGCTCAGGTCGCGTCCGGGGGACACCGTGCGGATGAGCTGCGAACCAGGTAGTCCCGGGGCACCCGTGAAGATGCCGTCGATGTTGCTGAGCAGGATGAGCATGTCGGCCTGCATCATCTGTGCGATGAGGCCGCTGAGCTCGTCGTTGTCGGTAAACATCAGTTCGGTGACACTCACGGTGTCGTTCTCATTGACGATGGGAATCACCCCGTTCTCCAGCATGACGCTCATGCACGCCCGTTGGTTGCGGAACTGTTCTCCTGGTTCAAAGTTCTCCTTCATGGTCAGGATTTGTCCGATATGGAGCTGGTGTTCCCGGAAGAGGTCGTAGTACAGACCAATGAGCTTCACTTGTCCCAGGGCCGAGAACAGCTGTCGTTGCTCCACTGTGTCCAGGTCATGATCGACCGCCAGCTCGCGGCGGCCGCAGGCCACGGCACCCGAGGATACCAGAATGACCTCATGTCCCTGGCTTCTCAGCCAAGCAATCTGGTCGATGATGGCAGACATACGGGTGATGTCGAGATGACCGTCGCTGCGTGTGAGCACGTTGCTGCCCACCTTTATTACCAGTCTCATTTCGTCAGGCAACGTTTCAGCTTTTCAATGAAGAGGTCTGCCTCTTTTATGGTGAGGCACAGGGGCGGCAGCAGTCTCAGTACATTGGTACCGCTGCATCCCGTGAAGCAGTGTTCCTCCATGAGCAGGCGTGTGCGCACTTCCTTGTAAGGCATGTCCAGTTCCACTCCAATCATCAGTCCCCTGCCGCGCACGTCCACGATGTGGGCGCATTCCGTCTGCAACGCTTTCAGTCGATTCATCAGGTGTTCGCCCACAAGGCATGCGTTTTCCACCAGCTTCTCGGCTTCCATCACATCGAGCACGGCCAGTGCGGCGGTGCAGGCCAGGTGGTTGCCTCCGAAGGTGGTGCCCAGCTGGCCGTACACGGGCTTCAGGTGGGGGGCTATCAGAACGGCACCCATAGGGAAGCCGTTGCCGATGCCCTTGGCGCAGGTGATGATGTCGGGCTTGATGCCGAGCCATTGGTGGGCGAAGAACTTTCCGCTGCGGCCGTAGCCGCATTGAATCTCGTCGCAGATGAGCAGGGTGCCGTGTGCTTGGCACAGCTTCTGCAGGCCCTGTGCAAACTCAGCTGTAGCCATGCGGATCCCGCCCACGCCCTGGATGCATTCCAGAATGACGGCACATACATCGCCTTTCTCCAGTTCTCCGGCCCATGCTTCCAGATTGTTCAGGGGCAGATAGGTGACGTGCTTGTTGGCATTGATGGGGGCAATGATTTTGGGATTGTCCGTAGCCTCTACGGCCAGTGATGTGCGGCCGTGAAAGGCTTTCTGGGCCGCCAGGATGCGTGTGCGCCCATTGGTGAACGATGCCAGCTTGAGCGCGTTCTCGTTGGCTTCTGCTCCGCTGTTGATGAGGAACAGCTGGTAATCTTCATATCCGCAGGCGGGACCCAGCCTTTCGGCCAGCTGCTGCTGCAGGCGGTTCACCACCGAGTTGCTGTAGAATCCCAGCTTGCCCAGTTGCTGTGTGAGCATCTCCACATAGTGGGGATGGCAGTGGCCGATGCTGATGACGGCGTGTCCGCCATACAAGTCGAGGTATTCGGTGCCTTTGTCGTCCCACACGCGGCAACCTTTACCTTTCACAACGTTGATGTCGAAAAGAGGGTATACGTCGAATAGTTTCATTTTTTGTCTGATTGGTTAGAATGCAATGGCCTTCAGCTCGAGGCCTGTCTTTTCGTTGATGCCGAACATGAGGTTCATGTTCTGGACGGCCTGACCCACGGCACCCTTCAGCAGGTTGTCGATGCAGCTGATCATGAGCAGCTGGTCCTCGAATCGCTCCACGTACACCACGGCCTTGTTGGTGTTCACCACCTGTTTCATGTCGGGGCTCTTGGCCACGACGTGTGTGAAGGCTGCATCCTCATAGTATCGGGCATACGCCTGCTGTACCTCTTCGAGTGGGGCCGTACAGTGGGCATAGGCCGTCACGAAGATGCCGCGTGCGAAACAGCCGCGCTGGGGGATGAAGAGCACACGGCCCTTGTAGCCCGGAGCCAGTTCCTGTACGGTCTGGTTGATTTCGAGCAGATGCTGATGGGTGAAGGTCTTGTAGACCGATATGTTGTCGTTTCGCCAGCTGAAGTGTGTGGTAGCCGAGGGCTTCTGTCCTGCGCCCGTACTGCCTGTGATGCCGTTCACGTGGATGTCGCCGTCGATGAGGCCTGCCTCCAGTGCGGGCAGCAGTGCCAGCTGGATGCAGGTGGCAAAGCATCCCGGGTTGGCCAGATGGCGGCAACCGCTTATCTGGCTGCGGTGGGTCTCGGGCAGTCCGTATACGTAGTCGTGGGTGGGGGCGGCAATGCGGAAGTCCTGTGCCAGGTCGATGATACGCACGCTGGCCGGTATCTCATGCTCGCGCAGGAAGGTTTCACTCTTGCTATGCCCGAAGCAGAAGAACACCACGTCCACCTGCTCCCAGGGCATATCGCTGGTGAAGCGCAGGGCAGTGTCGCCCACCAGTCCTTCATGCACGTCGCTCACCAGGTTGCCTGCGTTGGATTCGCTGTTGGCAAATACAATCTCGGCTAGCGGATGGTGCACGAGAAGTCGAATCAGTTCGCCGCCCGTATAGCCTGCCGCTCCCAGAATGCCGATTCTGATTTTCTTTGTTTGCTGGTCCATCTGGCAGAGTTATTTGCGTTCGTCGGGATGAGCCAGATAATAGGCACGCAATGCGGTGGAGGTAACCTTGATGAACCCCTTGGCATCTTCGCTGGTCCAGGCCTTTGCGGTTTCTCCATATTCGCCCAGTTTGTTCTTTACCAGGTCATCGGGCGAGTCGCAGCCGACGGTCTGGAAGCAATAGGGACGCAGTTCCAGTGTGACCGTGCCGTTCACATTGCGCTGGCTGCTTTCCAGCATGGCCTCCATGTCTGGCATTACGGGCTCCAGGTACTGGCTCTCGTGGAGGAACATGCCATACCAGTTGGCAATCTGGTCCTTCCAGTACTGCTGCCATTTGCTCAGCGTATATTTCTCCAGGAACCTGTGGGCACCGATGATGAGCATGGGAGCGGCAGCCTCGAAGCCCACGCGTCCCTTGATGCCGATGATGGTGTCGCCCACGTGGCAGTCGCGGCCGATGGCATAAGAGGCTCCGATGCGTTCCACCTCCTGGATGGCTGCAATCTTGTCGGTATATGCCTTGCCGTTCACGCTGCATATCTCGCCTTTCTCAAACCCGATGGTCAGTGTTTCGGGGCCTTCCTTGGTGGGATGCTTCAGGTAGGCGCTTTCGGGCAGTCCCTGCTTGCTGTCGAGAATCTCCCCGCCGCAGATACTTGTGCCCCAGATGCCCACGTTGTAGCTATACTTGAGCTTGGTGAAGTCGGCATGGAAACCATGTGCGTTCAGGTAGTCCACTTCTTCCTGGCGGCTCAGGTTGCGGTCGCGGGTGAGGGTGATGATCTCCACGCCTGGTGCCATCACCAGGAATGTCATGTCGAAGCGTATCTGGTCGTTGCCGGCTCCTGTGCTGCCATGGGCAATGGCGTCGGCCCCAATCTCCTTGGCATAGCGTGCAATGGCCAGGGCCTGGAAGATGCGTTCGCTGCTCACGCTGATGGGATAGCAGTTGTTGCGCAGCACATTGCCGTACACCATGTAGCGCAGGCTCTTCTGGTAGTATTCCTGGGTGACATCCAGGGTCACATATTTCACAGCCCCCAGTTTGTAGGCATTCTCTTCATTGGTCTTCAGTTGCTCTTCGCTGAAGCCGCCTGTGTTGGCGCAGGCGGCATACACTTCGTAGCCCATCTCGCGGGTCAGGTACATCACGTTGTAGCTGGTGTCCAGACCTCCGCTGAAGGCCACCACCACTTTTTTCTTCTTTTCTTCCATGTTTATGCTTTATGTACTTTTTTGTTGTCCTTATTAATATATTATGGTATACCTCCGTTCGGAGGATGTCCGTTTACGTTTAATCCTGGCTTTTCCCGTCAATCTTCCGGATGCGCTCCAGCACATCGGCGGGAATCTTGGCAGGCAGATACTCTTCGGGGTCGTACAGCATGCCCGTGCAGATGCAGTACTTGCGTCCCGTTCGGTGCAGCACATCCACATTGATGCAGCCTTCGCATCCACGCCAGAAAGCCTCGTCGTCGGTGAGGTCGGCAAAGGTGACGGGCTTGTAGCCCAGCTGTGTGTTCATGGCCATCACTGCCGCACCGCTGGTGAGCGAGAATATCTTGGCATGTGGCCAGCGTGTGCGTGCCAGGGTGAAGGTCATGTCCTTGATGCGCTTGGCCAGCCCCAGCCCTCTGAAGTCGGGATGTACGATTAGGCCGGACGTGGTCACATATTCCTTGTTGCCCCAGGTCTCGATATAGCTGAAGCCGGCAAACCGTGTGCCTTGCAGGGCGATTACGGCCTTTGCCTCCTTCATCTTGGTGGCCAGATACTCGTGGGTACGCTTGGCAATGCCTGTACCTCTCACTTTGGCAGCTTCCTCAATGGTTTTTAGAATGGTGTCCACATAACATTCGTGGCTTGGGTCAGCCACTACGATTTGTATTTCTTCCTCTGTGGTTGTATTCATTTGTGTCATTGTTTGATTTGTCTGGTAATCTTTCTTATGTGTGCCTCCGCAGCATCTCGGTCGGCACTTTCGGCCAGCACCACAATGATGGTGTCATCGCCGGCCACGCTCCCCAGAATCATCTTGCTGCGTGAGGCATCTATCTCGCAGGCCACTACATTGGCATATCCTGGAGGTGTGTGCACTACCATGATGTTGCCCGAGAAGTCCAGCCCCCACTTCGTATTGTTCAGCTCCTCCCGGCTTGGAATGGTGGCATATTGCGATTCGCGGGGGAAGGCATACACCGACCTCCCGTTGGGCATTCTCACCTTGCTCACGCGCAACTGTTTCAGGTCGCGGCTCAGTGTGGCCTGCCCAATGGAAATACCGGCCTTCTCTAGCTCAATGATCAGGTCGTTTTGGCTCTCTACATGTTGTGAGGATATTATCATGCGTATCGCCTGATGTCTGGATTTCTTGTCTTGCATAAAATTTCATTATCGTGGTGCAAAGTTACGGCTTTTTTTGCATATCTTTTCCAGTTGGAGCAAGAAATTTTCCATTTTCCTGAATATTCATGAATATATATCCAAATTGATTGAATATTCAGTGATTTCACGCCTTCATCTTCATACAGGCTGTCCTGCTTGCGTCTTTAGGGATGGGATGGGGGAGGGAAAGACGCTTTTCTGCTATTTCGACCAATAAATCCGCTGTTTCGCACTTTTGGCATTGAAAGGATATTGCGAACTTTGCATCAAAATTGCACTAAAATGAGGTTAAAACAACTGAAATTCTCCATTTGTCTGCTGTTAGTGTGCCTGCTGCTACAGGGATGCGACATGTTCGAGGCACATCCCTATGATGCCCAGGTGCGCGGTGAAACTGGCATCAATGCCCGGTCGGCTTCGCGCATCGCGCAGCAGACCGAGGGCAAGGACACTATCCGCTTCGCTTTTATCAGTGACACACAGCGCTGGTATGACGAGACGAAGAAGGCGGTGAGCGACATCAACCGCCGCCAGGATATCGACTTTGTGATTCATGGCGGTGACTTGTCCGACTTTGGCGCTACGCATGAACTGGAGATGCAGCGCGACATTCTGCTTCGCCTGCGCCAGCCCTGGGTGGCCTTGCTCGGGAACCATGATTGTCTGGGCACGGGCGAAAGTGTGCATCAGCGTATCTTCGGTCCGTCCAACTTCTATTTTACGGCTGGCCGTGTGCTTTTTGTCTGTCTCAATACCAACTGCATGGAATACGACTATTCCGAGCCCGTACCGGACTTTGGTTTCCTGGAACACGTGATTACCAGTGTGCCGGACAGTATCATGCATACTGTGGTGGCCATGCACGTACCACCGTTCGACCTGGAGTTCAACAACAATGTGGCGCGTGTGTTCCAGGCCTATCTGCACCAGCTCCCGGGGCTGCTGTGCTGCATCTACGGTCATGGCCATCGCTATGCGGTGGACGACCTCTTTAACGATGGCATCCTGTATATTCAGACTCCTTGTATCGACAAGCGAGGTTATCTTGTATTCACCCTTACTCCTGATGGATATGAACACCAATTGGTCGCTTTCTAGCTTGCTGGCATTGTGCCTCCTGTGCGTTCCCTCTTCGTCGCATGCTTCCTGCGACACGGTTGTCATCCGTTCCAAGCATGAACGCCGGGTGGAACGTTACCAACATGCCTGGAGCAATCTGATTCCCCATTACTCCAAGGTGCAGTATGCAGGTGGCATGGGACTTGTCAGCCTGGGAATAGGGTGGGATTACGGGCGCAACCAGCAATGGGAAACCGATATGATGCTGGGGCTTATCCCGCGTTACAGTTCCGACAATGCCAAGCTCACGTTCACCCTCAGGGAGTGCTTTACACCGTGGCGTTTCCCGTTGAGCGCCTCTGTCCATGCCTACCCGTTTTCGTGTGGCATCTATATGAATACGGTTTTCAACAATGAATTCTGGACCACCGAGCCCGACCGTTATCCCAGCGGATACTATGGATTCTCCACCCGCGTGCGTACCCATTTGTTTGTGGGGCAGCGCATAAAGTTCCTGATACCCGACCGAAAACGTGTGTTCTCCAACAGTATTACATGCTATTACGAGCTGAGCACCTGCGACTTCTATCTGATAAGTGCTGTCACCAACCATCTTCGCCCGCGCGACTACCTCCGTCTCTCCTTTGGACTCAAACTGGCGGTGTTTTAGATGACAACGGACGACAACGAGAGACAGAAGGGCCTGATTGTAAAAAAAAGAGGTGAAAAACTTGCTCGGAAATGAAAAAAAAACTAATTTTGTGTCCATAAAGCTTAAAAAATACCTGTACAGCAATACTATGAATGTGGTTAGGCGCATTGTGGATTTGTATGCCGACGGCTTTCGACAGATGACGATAGGGCGTACATTATGGATGATTATCATCATTAAGTTGGTCATCATCTTTGCTGTGCTCAAGTGTTTCTTTTTTCCCGATTTTATAGCCACCCATGCGGAGGAAGGCCAAGAATCCGATTTCGTGGCGGGGCAAGTGTTGGGCAAGTAGGGGAAGCAGGAAGATCAAACTTAAAAAAATGTAATATGATGAATCCATTGTTTGTAAATTTGGAACCCGATGTGGTAGACTGGGCGAGGGCGCAGTTTGCCCTCACGGCCATCTATCATTGGCTGTTTGTACCCTTGACGTTGGGGCTTGCCCTCATTATGGGCATTATGGAAACGCTGTACTATCGCACGCGCAAGGTGTTCTGGAAAGACACCGCCGTGTTCTGGCAACGGCTTTTCGGCATCAATTTTGCTATGGGTGTGGCCACGGGTATCGTGCTGGAGTTTGAGTTTGGTACCAACTGGAGCAACTATTCATGGTTTGTGGGCGACATCTTTGGCGCACCTTTGGCCATTGAGGGGATTGTAGCCTTCTTCATGGAGTCCACTTTTGTGGCTGTGATGTTTTTCGGGTGGAAAAAGGTATCGGCCGGTTTCCATCTGGCGTCCACTTGGCTCACGGGCATAGGTGCCACGATGAGTGCTTGGTGGATACTGGTGGCCAATGCGTGGATGCAGCATCCGGTGGGCTGCATTTTCAATCCGGACAGCATGCGCAACGAGATGGACTCCTTCCTGGAGGTGGCACTCTCTCCGCTGGCTGTCAACAAGTTTATCCACACGGTCACCTCCTCCTGGATTATCGGTGCACTCTTTACCGTGGCTGTGGGATGCTATTATCTCTACTGCAAACGGGAGCAACGACTGGCTTTGGCCAGCATCAAGATAGGTGGCATCGTGGGGCTGGTGGCCTGTCTGCTGGCGCTTCATTCGGGCGACAATTCGGCCTATAGGGTGGCACAGGTGCAGCCCATGAAACTGGCCGCTATGGAGGCACTCTATCAGGGAGGGCATGATCAGGCACTCACGGCTGTGGCATGGGTGAATCCTTTTGAACAGCCCGATTACGCCAATACTCAGGAACCGCCCCTTCGTGTGGCCTTGCCCTATGCCTTGTCTTTCCTGGCCACACGCGACATTCATGGTTTTGTGCCGGGAGTGAATGACTTGCTGAAGGGAGGCTATCCCCGTCCCGACGGGACCATAGAACCATCCGTAGAGGAAAAAATCCAGCGTGGACGACAGGCAATTGGCGACCTGAAGCTGTATCGTGAGATGCGCGCATCGCTCAAGGGGGCTGCCTCCGATGCAGCCATGGCGGCAGAACTGGGGGCACTCACCCAGTCCTTGCAGGCCAATATGCCCTATTTCGGTTATGGCTATGTGAAGGATCCGGCCCAGCTGGTCCCCTACATCCCCGTCTGCTTCTATGCCTTCCGTGCAATGGTGGGGCTGGGTACTCTTTTCATTCTCTTCTTTGCCGTGGTGCTGCTGGTGGCTTATCGGTCGGACCTGACCAGGTACCGTTGGTTGCTGGTGTCGGCCATCATAATGCTCCCCTTGGGCTATATAGCCAGTGAGAGCGGGTGGCTTGTGGCAGAATTCGGCCGCCAGCCCTGGGCCATTCAGGACATGCTGCCTACATGGGTGGGCGTGAGTGATGTGAAGACGGGCAGTGTGATGCTCACCTTCTTCCTCTTCCTTTTGCTGTTCAGTACACTGCTGGTGGTGGAGGTAAGCATTCTGTGGCGTGCCATTCGCAGAGGACCCACCTATGAGGAAGAGGCATGATGCCCATCCCTTATTACATTAATAATTATATATAGAAACAATCCTATCCATCATACAACTATGACATACGAATGCTTGCAACAATATTGGTGGTTCCTGGTGTCGCTGCTGGGGGCACTGCTGGTGTTTCTGCTCTTTGTACAGGGCGCCAATTCCATGATTTTCACCTTGGGCAAGACCGACCGGGAACGTCGGCTCATTATCAACTCCACAGGCCGCAAGTGGGAATTCACATTTACCACCCTTGTCACCTTTGGGGGTGCTTTCTTCGCATCGTTCCCGCTCTTCTATTGCACCAGTTTTGGCGGTGCCTATTGGTTGTGGATGATTATCCTGTTCTCGTTTGTGCTGCAGGTAGTGAGCTATGAGTTCCAGCACAAGATAGGCAACCTGTTGGGCTCACGCACCTTCCAGTGCTTTCTGGTGCTCAATGGAGTGGTGGGGCCTACGCTATTGGGAGGTGCTGTGGCCACCTTCTTCAACGGAAGCAATTTTCTGGTGTCGAAAGACAATCTGGTGGAAGGCATTGGCCAGCCCATCATCAGCGGATGGGCCAATGCTTCGCATGGCCTGGATGCCCTGCTTGACCCGTGGAATCTGGTGCTGGGTGTGGCCGTGTTCTTCCTGGCCCGTGTGCTGGGTGCGCTGTATATCCTGAATAATGTGGAGGATGCTACCGTGCGTCAGCGCTGTCGCACAGCCCTGCCTCGTGCAGCTGCGCCTTTCCTGGTGCTGTTTGTGGCCTTCTTGGTGAGGACGCTTCTCAAGGACGGTTTTGCCTACGACCCCGCCACGGGTGTCATCTTTATGGAACCCTACAAGTATTTCACCAATCTGCTTGCGCTGTGGTACCTCCCCGTACTCCTGCTTGCGGGTGTGGCGCTGGTGCTTTATGGCATCGGACGCACAATGCTTCGGGAACACTATGTCCGTGGCATCTGGCCGGTAGGCATCGGTGTGGTGCTCACGGTCCTGTCCCTGCTGCTGGATGCGGGTCTCAACAACACCTGCTTCTATCCGTCCAATGCAGACCTCCAGTCGTCTCTCACCATTGCCAATGCGTGCAGCAGCGAATTCACCCTCCGCACGATGGCATGGGTGAGTCTGCTCATCCCCTTTGTCGTGGGCTATATCTTCTACGCATGGCGCATGGTGGACAGGCATGGCCTCAGGCAGCAGGACATCGACGACGAGGAGTCGTATTAAAAAATAGCTTTCCCGAGTCCACTTTCTCTCATTGTAATCCTTGGTTATCAAGAATAATGTCGTAAATTTGCAGACGGAAAGCAAATTTGGTATTATAAACAGTTAAGGTAACTCAAGGATGAAAGAAACGAACGAGGTGCTTTCCCTGATAAGCGGGATGCTTTGGGGATGGCCCATGATAGTGCTGCTGCTGGGCACGCATGTGTTTCTGACGATACGCCTGCGTTTCCCGCAGCGGCATTTGTTGAGAGCCATCCGGCTGTCGGTGAGCAAGGACCGTCAGTCGGCGGGAGACGTGTCGCAGTTTGCAGCATTGACCACAGCCTTGGCCGCCACGATAGGCACGGGAAACATTGTGGGAGTGGGCACCGCCATTGCCCTGGGAGGCCCGGGTGCGGTGTTCTGGTGCTGGCTGACAGGCGTGTTGGGAATATCCACCAAGTATGGTGAAGCACTGCTGGCCGTACGCTATCGTGTGCGTACACCGGACGGACGGATGCTGGGAGGCCCCATGTATGCCTTGGAGCGTGGTCTGGCCTGGAACAGCCGGGGGTGGAAAAGACGTGTGTGGCAGATGTTGGCTTTGGCCTTTGCCTTTTTTACGGCTACGGCAGCCTTTGGCATAGGGTCCACCGTGCAGGCCAATTCCATCTCGGTGATGGGAACACAGGTGTTTGGTGTGGAGCCTGTGGTGGTGGGCGGAGTAGTTACTATCCTGTCGGCCGCTGTCATCATGGGAGGCGTGCGGAGCATTGCGCGGTTCTGCATGGCACTGGTGCCCCTGATGGCTGCCTTTTATATCCTGGGTTGCCTGACAATACTAGTAATGAATGCACCGTATGTGGTGCCTGCTGTGAAACTTATTGTGGCGTCGGCCTTGGACCCCTCTGCTGTGGGAGGCGGGATGGCCGGTTCTTCGGTGATGCTGGCTGCCCGTTATGGCATTGCCCGCGGACTGTTTTCCAATGAGTCCGGTCTTGGTTCTGCCCCCTTGGTTGCAGCGGCTGCCCAGACCCGAAACCCTGTGCGCCAGGCCCTGGTATCATCCACCGGCACATTCTGGGACACGGTGGTCATCTGTGCCATTACGGGCATTGTGGTGGTTTCGAGTATCATAGCCTATCCCGATATCAATGTGAGCGATGGAGGCGTGCTCACGCAGATGGCATTCTCCAAGATACCCTATCTGGGTGCGCCCTTACTGGCCTTTGGGTCGCTGGCTTTTGCCTTTTCCACCATTCTTGGATGGAGCTATTATGGTGAGCGTGGCATAGAGTACCTCTCCCACAAACTGCTTCCCAGAGTGGCCGGAAGGCGTGGAAAGCACATTATGGAGTACAATCGTCAGGCTATCCTGAATACATATAGGGTGTGCTTCCTCATCACTGTGTATCTGGGTGCTGTGGTAAGCCTGGATACCGTGTGGAACCTGGCCGATATCTTCAATGCCCTGATGGCAATACCGAATCTGTTGTCGCTCCTTTTCCTGTCAGGGATACTGGTGCATGAAACCCGTAAGTATCTTTGGCGTAACCGGCTGGATAGCGAGTGAAGAGGGGGGGATGCAGGATGCCCCCTATTTGCGCTTGACCACAGTAACCCTTGACACCTGCTCTCCGCGCCAGATGCCCAGAATCATTCCGTCCTCCTCGGAGAACAGCACACCATAGCCGTTTCGCTGGTCGTTGTCGTAGGGGCCAAACCAGATGTCTCCGTTGGCATAGTAGTAGATGCCGTAGCCATGGCGTTTGCGCTGATAAATCTCACCTGTGTAGCTGTCGCCATTCTGATAGCGCATGGTCACGAATCCGTAGTCGTACTGGCTGTTGTCGGTCAGCAACAGCCGGTTGTTTCCGCGCATGATGTATTCGGGCTTCCCTGTGGTGTTGCTGTAGGAGATATAGAAGTCGGGACTCCCCACAATGGTGTTCTGCCCTCCCATGGTGATGCCAAAGAGCAGATGGCCGTCGCGGAACATGCCCGTCACCTTCTGGCCGCCACAGCTGAGAAACATGCCATAGCCATAGAGACTTCCGTTAGGCGTGGTCTGGCCGATATAGTCGCCCGTTTCGGAATTTATCACTCTGCTGGAGTGGCGCGACACAAGGTCGAGATAGACATCCATGTAGCCGTCCGGGACAAGCTCGTACTTTTCCACCGGTGTCTTCTGTGCCATGCACAAGGTGGCACTTGTGGCCAAGATGGCCAATGAGGCTAGAATCTTTTTCATCTGTAATGTCCTTTAAGTTGTATTTCTTTCCATACGGCAGGGTGGAGCCCTTCGCCGTGGAAGGTGCCTTTCCGTATGTGGTCTCGTATGTCTGTGCTGCTGTAGGGAATCAGTGGCGTGTGGGCCACTGTCACGCCTTCAGGTAAGTGGGGGAGGGGATAGCCGGGACGTGGATATACGACAATCCGATGGCGTTGCAGGATTTGCTCATGACGGTACCAGCGGGGAAACCGTTGCCAGTTGTCGGCCCCTATCACCAGTACAAACTCCCGTCCGGGATAGGCCAAGGAGAGCTGCTCCAGTGTGTGTACCATGTAGGAGGGACGTGGCAGGCCGAATTCAAAGTCGCTCACTTGTATGCGGGGCGAATCTGCCAGCGCCATCCGTGCCAGCCTGAGCCTTTCTTCGTCGGCAAGCAACTCGTCATTCACCTTCAGCGGGTTCTGTGGTGACACCATAAACCATAGCTCGTCCACCAGACCCATGTCGCACAAGGCCTCGCCCAGGCGGGTGTGCCCTTCGTGGATGGGATTGAACGACCCACCGTAGATGCCAGTGACGATGCGTGGATGTGTCATAGGCCCACAAACTGTTTCACCAGCAGGAGTGTCCGCTGCTGGGCCTCTTGCAGGTTGTCATTGATTACCACGTGGTCGAATCGGGGGGCAAAGCCTATTTCATATTCGGCCTTGGCCAGCCTTTTCTCTATCTGCTCCATATCGTCGGTGGCACGTGCGATGAGCCGTCTGCGCAGTTCCTCCACCGATGGAGGCATGATGAAGATGCTGAGGGCCTCTTCTCCGAAATATTCCTTGATGCGGCATCCGCCCTTCACGTCCACGTCAAAAATCACATTCATGCCTTCTTCCCGCTGTTGTTCCACGGGCTTCTTGAGTGTGCCGTAGTAGCGGTCGGTGTACACCTCCTCGTACTCCAGAAAGTCCCCCTTGGCGATGTGTTCGCGAAATGCGTCGGGAGAGAGGAAGTAGTAGTCCACTCCATGTTGCTCGCTTCCCCGTGGCGGACGGCAGGTGGCACTGATGCTGAAGGCCAGCTTCAGTTCGGGGTGGGTGGACATGAGCCAGTGTACAATGGTGCTCTTGCCGCTGCCACTGGGTGCACTAAAGATGATACATTTCCCTTTCATACCTACATTACGTTTAGCACTTGTTCCTTTATCTGTTCCAGCTCGTCCTTCATCCTCACCACAATGTTCTGCATTTCGGCCTGGTTGCTCTTGCTGCCGGTGGTGTTGATTTCGCGTCCCATCTCCTGGGCGATGAACCCCAGTTTCTTTCCTTGACCGTGTCCGTCGCTCATGGTCTGCCGGAAGTAGTGTAGGTGGTTGGACAGACGCTGTTTCTCTTCGCTGATGTCCAGCTTCTCGATATAGTAAATCATTTCCTGCTCCAGCCTTCCCTTGTCGTATTCCACTTCGGGAATTGACTGCAGATTGTCCATGATGCGCTGGCGTATTTTCTCCACCCGGCTCTTTTCGTACGGTTCAATCTGAGCGAGCAACTGCTCGATGTTGTCCAGCTTCTCTGTAAATTTCTGTTCCAGGGCTGCTCCTTCCTGGCGTCGGAAGTCCATCAGCGCATTCACGGCATTGAGGGTCACCTCGCGTGCCACTGCCCATTCTTCATTGGTCAACTCCAGCGTTTCGGTGCGTGTCATCACGTCGGGCATCCGCAGCAGGCAGGCCAGCCAGTCGGCGGGTTCTGCAATGCCGCATGCCTGACTGGCTTCGGTCAGTTGTTTGTGATAGGCTTGCATGAGGGAGATGTTGATGGGGCACTCTTGTGCATTGCCGGCATTCTCCACCCACAGGTTGAATTCCACCTTCCCGCGTTCCAGCGTTTGGGCAATCAGGTTGCGCACTTCCATCTCCTTTTCGCGGTAGATGGGTGCCACTCTCAAATTCAGGTCAAGCGACTTACTGTTGAGTGATTTTATCTCGGCAGTAATCTTCTTTCCAAGGTGTTCGGCAGTGAATTTGCCGTATCCAGTCATCGATAGAATCATATTTTAACAACAATTTTATGCAAAAGTAGAAAAATAAAAGGAGAAAGTTGTAATTTTGTGGCGAAATTCTTTACAAAAACGGATTATGTCTTGTATTTTGCATATTGAAACCAGCACTCAGGTGTGTTCAACGGCACTCAGCCAGGACGGTGAAACCATCTTTCACCGTGAAAATCTGGAGGGCCCCGGACATACAGTCAGCTGTGGCCTTTTCGTGGAGGAGGCGTTGTCCTTTGCCGACAGCCATGCCATACCGGTGGATGCCGTGGCCGTGAGCCAAGGGCCGGGAAGCTACACGGGCCTGCGCATCGGTGTGTCCATGGCCAAAGGCGTCTGCTACGGCCGTGGCATTCCGCTCATTCCATTGCCCACCCTGAAGGTGTTGAGCGTGCCGGTCCTGCTCTATCACGACGAGCTGGAAGACGATGCCCTTCTGGTGCCGATGGTGGACGCACGCCGTATGGAGGTGTATGCCGCCGTCTATGACCGTGCCTTGCGCGAGGTGCGCCCCACCCAGGCCGACATTGTGGAGGCCTCCACCTATCGTGACTATCTGGATGCCCATCCTGTATACTTCTTCGGTGATGGGGCGGCCAAGTGTTTTCCGCTTATCAGTCATCCCAATGCCCGTCTGATTGAAGGCATCCAGCCTTTGGCCCGGCACATGGCACCATTGGCAGAGATGGCCATGGCCCGTCGGCAGTTTGCCGATGTGGCATACTTTGAACCCTATTATTTGAAACAATTCGTGGCTACGATGCCCAAAAAACTATTATAAATGACAAAAGAAATGAAATACCCGCTGCCCGCTTACAATACCAGACGTGAGCAGTTGATTATGCCTGAATACGGCCGCACCATACAGGATATGGTGAACGTGGCACTGCAAATTGAGGACCGGGAGGAACGCAACCGCTGTGCCTCCTATATCGTGTCGGTGATGGCGCGCATGCAGAACGAGAACGCCTCACGCCCCGATTTCCAGCACCGCCTGTGGAACCATCTGGCCAAGATGTCGCACTACAAGTTGGATGTTGACTATCCGGTGGACATCGTGCCGGAGGAGCAGGCTTTGGCCCATCCGGCTCCCCTCCCGTATCCGATGAAGCGCATCCAGCGCAAGCATTATGGGTATCTGGTGGAACAGATGCTCGACTTCATTACCAAGGAGGAGGATGCCCAGACACGTATGGACATGACCACGGTGGTTGCCAATCAGATGCGTCAGGACCTGTATTCGTGGAACCGCGATTCGCTCGACGAGGACCTGATATTGCAGGACATCCTTCGCTATACACGTGGAAAGGGCCGCTTGCCCCAGGCTTTCCGCTTTGCTCCTATTGTACAGCCTGAGGTGCAGTATGCATCGGGCAAGAACCGTAAGAAGAAATAGCCCATGGCAGCATTCCTGATCGAAGGCGGACACCGGCTCAAGGGGGAGATTACCCCACAGGGGGCCAAGAATGAGGCGTTGCAGGTGCTGTGCGCCACGTTGTTGACAACCGACCCTGTGCGCATCTCCAATCTTCCCGACATTGCGGATGTTGTCAGTCAGATACAGTTGTTGCGTGACATGGGCGTATGCGTGACGCGCCATGGAAAGGGTGACTACACTTTTCAGGCCGACACGCTCAATACCGACTATCTGGAGAGCGACGAGTTCATGTTCCGATGCGGCAGCCTTCGGGGCAGTGTGATGTTTGTGGGACCTTTGCTGGCCCGCTGTGGCAAGGCCATGGTATTCAAGCCGGGAGGAGACAAGATAGGCCGCCGCAGGCTCGATACCCATTTTCTGGGTATGAAGAAACTGGGGGCCACATTCTCTTTCGACGAGCGTCGGGCGGCCTTCACTTTGGAGACCGGCGGGCTCAGGGGGTGCTACATGCTGCTGGATGAGGCTTCCGTCACCGGCACGGCCAACATCGTCATGGCCGCTGTGATGGCCAGGGGCGTCACTACCATCTACAATGCGGCCTGCGAACCTTATGTGCAGCAGTTGTGTCACATGCTGTGCCGCATGGGAGCTGTCATCTCGGGCATTGGCAGCAATCTGCTCACCATCCAGGGGGTGGATGCACTGCATGGCACCAGTCACACAGTGCTTCCCGACATGATTGAGGTGGGCTCCTTCATCGGCATGGCAGCCATGGTGGGCGACGGCTTGCGCATACGCAATGTCAACTACAGCCAGCTGGGCATCATTCCCTACACCTTCCGCAGGCTGGGAGTAGAGGTATTGCATGAGGGTGACGACATTGTGGTGCCCCATCACGAACATTACCAGATAGACAGCTTCATCGACGGTTCCTTCATGACCCTTTCCGATGCGCCCTGGCCAGGGCTTACGCCCGACCTTCTGAGTGTGCTGCTGGTGGTGGCCACTCAGGCCAAGGGCTCTGTACTCATTCATCAGAAGATGTTCGAGAGCCGTCTTTTCTTTGTGGACAAACTCATCGATATGGGTGCTCAGATTATCCTCTGCGACCCGCATCGCGCCGTGGTGGTGGGACACGACCATCAGATAGCCCTTCATGGCGGACGCATGACCAGCCCGGATATTCGAGCCGGCATAGCCTTGCTGATAGCAGCCATGAGTGCCGAGGGAACCAGCCGTATCGACAATATCGGCCAGATTGACCGTGGGTATGAGAACATCGAAGGCCGCCTGGGTGCCTTGGGGGCCTGTATCAAGCGTGTGGAGATATGATCAGGGAAGAGGAGATATACAGGATTGGCCGTATCACCCGCACGCATGGCGTGAAGGGGGAGGTGGCCTTGCAGTTTACCGATGATGTGTGGGACCGCGCGGAAGCCGACTATCTGGTGCTTTGTATCGACGGCATCTTTGTGCCATTCTTTATGGAAGAATACCGCTTCCGCTCCGACACGCTGGCACTGGTGAAGTTCTTGGACTATGATACGGCCGATCAGGCAAGGGAGCTGTGTGGCGTGGAGGTGTGGTTCCCTCACAGCCTCACTCCCGACAGAGGTGACGAACCCTGTTCCTGGGCCTATTTCACGGGATTCCTGGTAGAGGATGAGAAGGCAGGCCGCCTGGGCACCATCGACTATGTAGACGATAGCACAGCCAATGTCCTCTTTCATATAGGGAACACCCTGGTGCCTGCGGCGGAGGACTTCATTGCCGACATCGACCATTCCGGGCGTGTGCTGCACATGTGTTTGCCGGAGGGCTTGCTGAGTTTGAACGAATAAAAAATCAGAGTGATGCAACAAGATAACAACAAGAAGAAAATATGTATCCTGGGTAGTACAGGAAGCATTGGCGTGCAGGCCTTGCAGGTCATAGAGGCACACGATGACCTCTTTGAGGCATACGTGCTGACGGCCAACAGCCAGGCCGACCTGCTCATTAGTCAGGCACGCAGGTATCGTCCGGCTGCAGTGGTCATCGCAGATGAAGGGCGTTACGATTATGTACGCGAGGCTTTGGCTGATGAGCCTGTCCAGGTGTATGCCGGTGCGGAGGCTTTGTGTCAGGTGGTGAAGATGGATGCCGTGGACGTCGTCCTCACGGCTTTGGTAGGTTTTGCCGGACTCCGCCCCACCATCAGTGCCATCGAGTCGGGAAAGACCATTGCCTTGGCCAACAAGGAAACCCTTGTGGTGGCCGGCGAACTGGTGACCGACTTGTGTGTGCGCCACCGTGTGGCAGTGTTGCCGGTCGACAGCGAGCACAGTGCCATTTTCCAGTGCCTGATGGGCGAGTCGGCCCCTGTAGAGAAACTGATACTCACGGCTTCGGGCGGTCCCTTCCTCCATCACACCATGGAACAGCTCCAGACCGTCACACCAGCCATGGCGCTCAAGCACCCCAACTGGGAGATGGGGGCCAAGATTACCATCGACAGTGCCAGCATGATGAACAAGGGATTTGAGGTCATCGAAGCCCGTTGGCTGTTTGATGTACAGCCCGAGCAGATTCAGGTGGTGGTACACCCTCAGAGCATTGTCCACAGTGCTGTGCAGTTTCAGGATGGTGCTGTGAAGGCGCAGTTGGGCTGTCCCGACATGCGTGTGCCCATCCAGCTGGCCTTTTCCTATCCCCGTCGTCTGTCGAGCGATTTCCCGCGGCTCAATTTCTGGTCCATGGGGCATCTCACCTTTGAGCAGCCCGATATGGACCGGTTCCGCTGTCTGCAGCTGGCCTTTGAGGCGATTCGCCTGGGCGGCAATGCTGCCTGTGTGCTCAATGCGGCCAATGAGGTGGTGAACCTGGCCTTCCGTCGGGCGGAATGCGGTTTCCTCCAGATGGCTGAAGTGATAGAGGCCACTATGGAACGGGTGCCTTTCGTGTCCCAACCCACATTGGAGGACTATCTGCTCACCGATGCCGAGAGTCGCCGCGTGGCTTCCGAACTGCTGGGAATTGCCCCCAAACGATAAGACATATACAATAATTAATATATAATTTAAGGACAAAACCCTTACGAAATGGATATACAAGTAATAGCTATCAAAACCCTGCAGGTACTCTGCTGCCTCAGCATTCTGGTTGTGCTCCACGAGGGCGGACATTTTGGATTCAGCAAACTGTTTAAGGTGCGTGTGGAGAAGTTCTACATGTTCTTCAACTACAAGTTCCACCTTTTCAGCACGCGCGACAAATGGTTTACCCGCCTGTTCCCCTATTTCAAACGCAACGAAACCGAGTATGGCATCGGATGGATTCCTCTGGGAGGATATGTGAAGATTGCCGGCATGATTGACGAGAGCATGGACACGGAACAGATGGCCCAGCCGGCCAAGGCAGACGAGTTTCGGTCGCAGAAGGTGTGGAAGCGTATGCTCATCCTGGCCGGAGGCGTGCTCATGAACCTGCTTACGGCATGGGTAATCTACAGTGCGGTGCTTTTCACCTGGGGGCACGACTTCATCCCCATGCGTAGCCTGGAGAAGGGCTTTCAGTATAACGAATATGCCCATTCCCTGGGTTTTGAGGATGGTGACATACCAGTGGCAGCCGACGGCAAGCCCATTGTGGAGTATGCAGCGGCCAACATCCGCACCTTGTCCAATGCCGCCGTGGTGACCGTACTGCGACAGGCACAGGAGGTGGACATCACCATGCCGGAGGAGGGCCTCAACATGCTGGAGGTGCTGGAGATGCAGCCGGCCTTTATGGTGCCTTATATGCCAGCTGTGGTGGACTCTGTGCAGCCAGGGTCACCGGCCATGCAGGCCGGTATTGTCCGGGGCAGCAGAATCCTGGCGGTGAACGGTGTGGAGATTACCACCTGGGGCGACTATGACAGCCGTGTGGTCCTGCGCAGGCAGGATGTGCTGGAATCGCCTGACTGCACAGCTGCAGACAGCCTGCGGATGCGTCAGGCCGAGGTTGTGTTCCTCACCCCCGATGGTGTGTGCGACACTACGGCTTTCGAGCTGGATGCCAACTATCTCATGGGTGTCACCCGCCAGCAGCCCCAGTACGAACTGGCCCATCAGTCCTATTCCTTCTTCGCCTCCATACCCGCCGGTCTGCAGTATGGCTGGAGGGTGCTCTCGGGCTATGTCAACGACCTCAAGTACATACCCTCCAAGAAGGGTGCCCAGAGCGTGGGCTCGTTTGTCACCATCGGCAGCATTTTCCCTTCGGCATGGGATTGGCAGCAGTTCTGGATGCTTACGGCTTTCATCAGCATCATACTGGCCGTGATGAACATCCTGCCCATTCCCGGACTGGATGGTGGCCAGCTGGTGATTCTGTGCTATGAGGCTGTCACGGGTCATGCTCCCAGCGACAATGTGATGCTGTGGCTGGAGCGTATCGGCATTGTGATGATTATGGGACTGATGCTCCTGGGCTTTGGCAACGATATCGTCCGCTTTGTACTGCCCGCCTTCAATCTGTAAATTCTCAATGTCAGCTTCAGCCTTATGAGAACCGACATACCTTCCGACCCCCTGATACTCCTGAGCTTTGTCAACACCAAGCTGCGCGACCAGTATGCCTCGCTCGATGCCTTGTGTGACGACCTCCAGCTCAGCAGGCAGGACTTGCAGCGACGCCTCTCCGAGGTGGGCTTTGAATACGACCCGGGGCAGAACCGCTTCTGGTGACAGGCCACAGCGGTTCCCCCTGACCCTACTATTTGTACATGCTAATTTATAAAAACAGACCATTATGAAACGTTCACTCATATTGTTTGCCTCTGTAATGCTGATGACGGCTTGTGGAGGCGATGACGCAGAGAAGCAGGGCGCATGCCTGCTCCAGCAGTCGCGTGCCGCACTGGCACAGAAAAACTATGCGGCCGCACGTGATTCCATCCTGTCGCTACGTCGCAACTATCCCACAGCCATTGAGGCACGCAAGCAGGCACTCCTGCTGCTCGACAGCATAGAGATGCTGGCTGCCAAGGACAGCCTGGCTGTGGCCGACAGCGCCGACTGGGAGCGCCTCGACGTGAAGGCGAAGTTCTATGAACGCAAGCTCTTGGAGGACCAGAAGGAATGAGGCACATTTCCCGTTCAGAGATGGAGACGCTCCTTTCTGCGCCCATCTTTCGCCTGATTGGGGAAACAGCCGACGAACTCCATGCCGAATGCTATGTGGTGGGCGGCTATGTGCGCGACCTCTATCTGGAACGTCCCAGCAAGGACATCGACTGTCTGGTGGTGGGGTCGGGCATTCAGGTGGCTCAGGCCCTGAAACAGAAATTGGGACGCAAGGCTCACCTGAGCGTGTTCCAGAACTTCGGGACGGCCCAGGTGAAGTATCAGGGGCAGGAGGTGGAGTTTGTGGGCGCGCGTCGTGAGAGCTACAGCCATGACAGCCGCAAACCCATCGTGGAGGACGGCACGCTGGAGGACGACCTCGATCGTCGCGACTTCACCATCAACGCGCTGGCCGTATGCCTCAATCATGACCGTTTCGGAGAGCTGGTGGACCGCTTTGGCGGAATGCTCGACCTGGAGGATGGCATCATCGCCACTCCGCTCGACCCCGACATCACCTTCTCCGACGACCCGCTGCGCATGATGCGGTGCATCCGTTTTGCCACCCAGCTCAATTTTCGCATTGAGGATGAGACGCAGGAAGCCTTGGGGCGCAATGCGGAGCGCATACGCATCATCAGTCAGGAGCGCATCACCGACGAGCTGAACAAGATTATGCTTTCGCCGGCCCCCAGTATCGGCTTTATAGAACTGAGCAGGAGCGGACTTCTCCCCATCATCCTGCCCGAAGTGAGTGCACTGGAGGGTGTAGAGGTGAGAAACGGCCGTGCCCATAAGGACAATTTCTATCATACGCTGGAGGTGCTCGACAATGTGGCGCGTGCCACTCAGGACCGTCTGCAGCCATCTTCTGATGAGGAGACGGAGGAGCAGGCCGGGGAGGCTTCGTTCGACACCACACTGTGGCTCCGCTGGGCCGCCCTTCTCCACGACATCGGCAAGCCTCGCAGCAAGCGTTGGGACCCTGTGCAGGGATGGACCTTCCACAACCACAACTTTATTGGGGAGAAGATGGTGCCGGCCCTTTTCCGCCGTTTGCGCTTGCCCATTGATGAACGGATGAAATATGTGCAGAAGCTCGTGGGACTTCACATGCGCCCCATCATCATTGCCGATGAGGAGGTGACCGACAGTGCCGTGCGTCGTCTGCTGTTCGAGGCCGGAGCCGACATCGACGACCTGATGCTGCTGTGCGAAGGAGACATCACCAGCCGCAACCAGCAGCGTAAGGAACGCTTCCTGGAGAATTTCCGCATGGTGCGCCTGAAGCTGGCCGACCTCCAGTCGCGCGACTCCTATCGCACATGGACCAATCCGATAACCGGTGAGGAAATCATGGAGACCTTTGGCCTTCAGCCTTGTCGCGAGATAGGTGTGCTCAAACAGCAAATCAAGGATGCCATCTGGGACAGTGTCATTCCCGGCGACCATGATTCGGCACGCCAGTACATGCTCCAGTGTGCAGCCCGCATGGGACTCACACCCAAGTGTAACCCTACAATCAAGGAATCAGATGAAAATAACGGATTGGAAAACAGAAACTGAGCACAGAGTGGCAAGGGCCACGGCTCTTTTCAAGGAAGGGCACAACTGTGCCCAGTCGGTGGCGATGACATTTGCCGACCTCTATGGGATAGACAGTCAGCTGATGGCCCGCTTGTCGGCATCGTTCGGTGGAGGCATCGGCCGTATGCGTGAGACATGCGGTGCCGCATGTGGCATGTTCCTGCTGGCCGGCCTTGAGGTGGGCGATGCAGAGGACAGGCCGCAGAGTGCAGGGGAATGTGCGCCTTACCCGGATGCGTTGGTGAAGAAGAAAAACTACGAGGTGGTGCAGCAGCTGGCCCAATCGTTCCGGCAGCAGGCAGGTTCACTGCTGTGCAGGGAACTGCTGGGACTGGCTCATGCACGTCCGGATGGGTCGGTACCCCCTGTGCAGGTGGTGGCGACGCCTGAAGCACGCACGGAAGGCTACTACAAGCGTCGGCCCTGTGTAGAAATGGTGGCCATGGCGGTCCGCATTTATATGCAGTACCTGCAACAGAAGTACGACCCTGCTTCCCGGAACGTGTGACGGGACGGCTTCCCGAGGGGGCAAAAGTTTTTTCCCTTACTTTTTCGGTTCGTACCCCTTATACCATTCTGCAAATCTTCTCAGGCCCTCACGCAGAGGTGTGGAAGGCTTGAATCCGAAATCCTGCTCCAGTGGGGTGGTGTCGGCATATGTGATGGGCACGTCGCCGGGCTGCATGGGCACAAGCTCCTTGTGCGCCTCAAAGTCGTAGTCGGCCGGAAGCACACCAGCGCGTACCAGTTCCTCCTGTAGGATTTGCACAAAGTTCAGCAGGTTTTCGGGCTGGTTGTTACCTATATTATATACAGCGTATGGCGCCTCTCCCAAGCCCTCCTCTGAAGGGATGGGTTCAGGCGCGTGCTGCATCACCCTGACTACACCTTCCACGATGTCATCCACATAGGTGAAGTCGCGCTTGCAGTTGCCATAGTTGAATATCTTTATCGTTTCGCCATTCACCAGTTTGTTGGTGAAGCCGAAGTAGGCCATGTCGGGCCGACCGGCCGGACCGTACACCGTGAAGAAGCGGAGGCCGGTGCTGGGTATGTTGTAGAGCTTGCTGTAGGCATGGGCCATCAGTTCGTTGCTCTTCTTCGTGGCGGCATATAGGCTTACGGGGTTGTCCACCTTGTCGTCGGTGGAGTAGGGGATTTTCTTGTTGCTGCCGTAGACGGAGGAACTGCTGGCATACACCAGATGCTCCACCGCATGATGCCTGCAGGCCTCCAGGATGTTGTAGAACCCTATCAGATTGCTTTCTATGTAGCTGCCTGGGTTGGTGATGCTGTAGCGCACGCCTGCCTGGGCCGCCAGGTTCACTACCACCTGCGGGTGATATTCTTCAAACAGTTTGTCTACCAAGGCTTTGTCTGCGATGTTACCCTTGATGAAGGTCCAGTCCTTGGATAGGGCTTCAATTTCTTTTAGCCTTTCGTGTTTGAGACTGACGTCGTAGTAGTCGGTAATGGAGTCGATGCCGATGACCCTGATGGTGTCAAAGTCAGCAAACAGCCGCTTCACCAGATTGCTGCCGATGAAGCCTGCAGCGCCTGTGACCAGAATGGTCTTTCCGCTCAGATTGATGTTATATTCCAGCATGGCCTAGTCTCTCTTGAAAATGTCTCTTGTATATACTTTCTCCTTTACGTCGTCCAGGCAGGCATCGTAGCGGTTGGCGATGATGGCTTGCGACTGCTGCTTGAAGACATCCAGGTTGTTGACCACCTTGCTGCCAAAGAACGATTCGCCGTCGGCCAGTGTGGGTTCGTAGATGATGACTGTGGCGCCCTTGGCCTTGATGCGCTTCATGATGCCCTGGATGGCCGACTGGCGGAAGTTGTCCGAGTTTGACTTCATCGTCAGGCGGTATACGCCAATGACCACATCCCTCTCCTGCTCAGCATTCCAGTGGGCATTCTCGTTGTAGTAGCCGGCCTTGTTCAGCACCTGGTTGGCGATGAAATCCTTGCGTGTGCGGTTCGATTCCACGATGGCCGACATCATGTTTTGCGGCACATCGGCATAGTTGGCCAGTAGCTGTTTGGTGTCTTTGGGCAGGCAATAGCCGCCGTAGCCGAAGCTGGGATTGTTGTAGTGGGATCCGATGCGGGGGTCGAGGCCCACGCCGCTGATGATGGCTTCCGAGTCGAGGCCTTTTATTTCGGCATAGGTGTCCAGCTCGTTGAAGTAGCTCACGCGCAGTGCCAGATAGGTGTTGGCAAACAGTTTCACGGCTTCTGCCTCCTTCATGCCCATAAACAGGACCCTCTCCGTGCTTTCCTTCAGCGGGTACTGCCCTGCCGGGTTCAGTTGCTCGGCTATCTTGGAGCCTTCAATCAGCAGGGAGGCGAATATCTTGGCATATTCCTGTGCATTGGGGTTGCCGATGGCTTCGATGGCCGCATTCTCCTCGTCAAACTCCTGACCATGGATGAGTTTGGGGCAGCCCACGATGATACGGCTGGGATAGAGGTTGTCATAGAGTGCCTTGCTTTCGCGCAGGAACTCGGGCGAGAAGAGCAGGTTGAAATGCTTTCCCTTCAGTTCCGGCTTGAGCAGAAACTGCAGGGCATATTTCTTGTAAAGCGAGCGTGAGTAGCCCACGGGAATCGTGCTCTTGATCACCATCACGGCATCAGGGTTCACTTCCAGCACCAGGTTTATCACGTCCTCGATATGGTGGGTGTCGAAGAAGTTCTTCACGGGGTCGTAATTGGTGGGTGCTGCAATCACTACGAAATCCGCATCCCTGTAGGCCGCCTTCCCGTCGAGGGTGGCGCATAGCGAGCCTCCCTTGCCCGTGCCGGTCTCGCCCACGCAGGGCAGAATGGAGGGGTCTTTCAGGTATTTCTCGATATATTCGTCCTGAATGGGCGACACACGGTTGTTGATCTTCTCCACCTTTTCGGGAATCACATCCACGGCTGTCACCTGATGGTGCTGAGCCAGCAGCGTGGCGATGGACAGACCCACGTAGCCCGTTCCGGCCACTGCTATCTTCAGATTTTCAAAATCTCGCATAATATTGTTTAGTGTTATGGTTAGTCGTTTGTATTGCTCTTGGGTTAAGACATTCTTGTTGGTCGTGCAAAAATAATTAATTTTCTTAAAGTGACAAAATAAATGCAGGAAAAACATGTACAGCCCTTCGTTCAATTGGTTTTTTTTGTAATTTTGCACCGTCTAATTACAAAATTTATCAATTACGATATGAAGAAGTCTAAGATTTTGATGGCTTTCATTGCCGTTGTTTTGTTTATGGCTCCCCAGGAGTCAAGTGCACAGTCACTGCTTCAGAAACTGGGCGGTGCAGTCTCTTCGCTCACCTCGTCGGGCGGTTCGTCGTCCTCTACTTCAGGTAATCTGGTACAGACTGTGGCCAATCTTCTGGGTACGATTGCCCTCCAGTCCGATTCCCTGCAGGGCACCTGGGTGTATAGCCAGCCCTGTGTGGCCTTCGAGAGCGAAAACGTGCTCACCAGTCTGGGCGGTGTGGCAGCCAGTGCCAAGGTGGAATCCACCCTCAAGAGCCTCCTCCAGAAGGCAGGCTTCACCGAGGGCAAAGTAATCCTCACCTTCAATGCCGACAGCACGGGTGTCATCACCTGCGGCAGCAGGAATGTGGATGTGCAGTGGAGCCTCTCGGGCACCGACCTCACCCTCACCTTCCCCACCACCCAGAAATCGGTAAAGATGAACGCCAAGGTGACGGGCGGCACACTGCAGGTGGCCATGAACGCCGAGAAACTGCTCACGGTCGTCACCACTGTCACCGAAAAGACCAGTTCGCTGAGCACCACCATGAGCACCCTTAATTCACTGCTGAAAAACGTGAATGGGCTTTATCTGGGGCTCAAATACACACGAAAGGAATAGTTTTTTGCATGCTGCGTCGCTTTTTTGCGAACAAAAGTTACCGCACTACAGGATTTTTTGTATCTTTGTAGCGCGGTAATTTGTTTTTATTGATAAAAAGTTATGGAAAAGCATCAAAAAAGGTACTTTCTGACAGAGGAAGAGATTCCCACGCAGTGGTACAACATTCAGGCGGACATGGTGAACAAACCCTTGCCCCCCATCAATCCGGCCACCAAGCAGCCCTTGAAGGTCGAAGACCTCTATCCCGTGTTTGCCGAGGAACTGTGCAGACAGGAGCTCGACCAGGAACATGCCTGGATTGACATCCCTGAGGAGGTGCGCGACATGTACAAGTACTATCGCAGCACGCCCCTTGTCCGTGCATACGGCCTGGAGAAGGCCCTTGGCACGCCTGCCCACATCTATTTCAAGAACGAAAGCGTGAGCCCCGTGGGCAGCCACAAGCTCAATTCGGCCTTGGCCCAGGCCTATTATTGCAAGCAGCAGGGCATCACCAATGTCACCACTGAGACGGGTGCTGGCCAGTGGGGTGCCGCACTTTCCTATGCCGCCAAGGCCTTCGGGCTGGAGGCAGCGGTCTATCAGGTGAAGATTTCCTACAACCAGAAGCCCTACCGCCGCTCCATCATGCAGACCTATGGGGCGCAGGTGACCGCCTCTCCCAGTATGTCCACCCGTGCGGGCAAGGACATCCTCACACGCGACCCCAACAACCAGGGTTCTCTGGGTACGGCTATCAGCGAGGCCATCGAGCTGGCGCTGAACACCCCCAACTGCCGCTACACCCTGGGCTCTGTGCTGAGCCATGTCACCCTCCATCAGACCATCATCGGCCTTGAAGCCGAGAAGCAGATGCAGAAGGCGGGCGAATATCCCGACATCGTGATCGGATGTTTTGGCGGTGGCAGCAACTTTGGCGGTATCTCCTTCCCCTTCATGCGCCACAATATCAAGGAGGGCCGCACCACCCGCTTCATTGCCGCCGAACCGGCCAGCTGCCCCAAGCTGACCCGTGGCGTGTTCCAGTATGATTTTGGCGATGTGGCTGGCTATACGCCTCTGCTCCCCATGTACACGCTCGGTCACAACTTCATGCCGGCCAATATCCATGCAGGAGGCCTCCGCTACCATGGTGCCGGTGTCATTGTCAGCCAGCTCCTCAAGGACGGAATGATGGAGGCTGTCGACATCCGCCAGTTGGAGTCGTTCGAGGCCGGTATGCTGTTCTCCCGTGCCGAGGGCATCATTCCGGCACCAGAAAGCTGCCATGCCATTGCAGCAGCCATCCAGGAGGCCAAGAAATGTATCGCCACGGGCGAGGAAAAGGTCATCCTCTTCAATCTCTCCGGCCACGGTCTCATCGACATGGCAGCCTACGACCAGTACCTGAGCGGTAGCCTGCAGGACTATGTGGTTACCGATGAGGACGTCCAGCGCAACATCTCCCAGCTGGAGAAGGTGCTCTAGGGCATTCAGAATCATAGGGCGGTGGCATCGATAGGAGGAGAAAAGCCCCCTGTCGTTGCCACCGCTCTGTCTAGACCTTCATGGAGAATCGGGTGCCATGTTACGCATACAAGTCATCGAGGCCGGCTTCTGCCTGCACACAGCCATCATACGGTTTACGACGGGGCTTCGTTTCTCTCTCAAAGGAGCGTGGGATGACCCGTTGCGATGCAAAGTTAATAATTTTTTCGGCAACCACTGCTTTTTAAAGCAAAAAAAACACATTGTTCGCCATTTTTTGGCTACCTTTGCGCATTCTAAGCAAGAATTACATGGAAAGGAAGAACCGAAACCATGCTTTTGACCTCCTCTGCGGGGTGTGCATCGTGCGCATGCTGGTCCTGCACATAATGACCTTTTGTGGCCATGCCCAAGACGCGTGGTGGCAGCAGGTGATGGCATGGACCTATTACTTCATGTGCTTCTTCTTTTTCAAGTCGGGCTACTTCAACCGTAGCGTGGGCGGCCCCACCGGAGCTTATCTCAAGGGCAAGACCCTCCGCCTGCTGGTGCCCTATCTGGTGGCCGGACTCATCGGCGATGCCGTCTACTTCTCCCTGATGCCCTTTCTCATCCAGCGTTACCATCATCCCGTGGAGCCCCTTTCGTGGAGCCATATCTGGGAGGAGGGCCAGTTCTATGGCAACGGGCCGGTGTGGTTCCTGTGTACCTTCTATTTCACCTATGTGGGGGTACACTTTATCGAGAAGGTGCGCCATCTGCGCTATGCCTTCTTCCTCTTCCCTGCGGTCAGCTGGTGGCTGTCCACCCTGGGCAATCCCCTTTGGCTGGGGCTCGACAATCTGTTCATGGGCTTCTTCTGCTTCTATCTGGGGCATTTCTGGCATCGCCTCACAGTCCTTTTGGGCCGCAGGCGCACGTTTGCACTTTCGGTGCTGCTCCTGGGCTGTTTCTGCATGGTCAACGCGTGGAGCGACATCTATTATGCCATGAGTTCCAATACCTTCAGGGGGCAGCTCCCTTTGCTGGTGGCAGGCATGTCGTGTGCCTTGTGCGGACTCACGGGCCTGCTGATGGCGCTGGAGGTGCCCCGTGTGCCGGTAATCGACTTCATAGGCCGCCATTCGATGGTCTATTTCATCTCCCATTACCCCATCCTCTACATCTACAAGTTTGTGCATCTCAGCTTCGGCCGCAGCATCTATGGCCGCTATGATGATGTCATCCTGCTCATACCCATCGTCTTCATCATCTGCACCTGGCTGGTGCCCTATGTAGAGCGCGTCCCCTGGCTCAGCGGCAGATGGAACAATATGTCAGCCCCATGTCAGAAAACACCACTTTCGACCCTGCCCAGTTGAAGGCACGGTTCAACCCCGAAGGCTCCCTGCTCTGCCGCCACCAGCAGCGCATGAAGGAGATGTTGCAGGTGCTCGATGCCATCTGCAGCCGTCACGGCATACCCTATTGGATCAGTTCGGGCACCTTGATAGGATGTGTGCGCCACGGGGGTTTCATCCCCTGGGACGACGACCTCGATGTGGAGATGCTCATGCCCGACTATGAACGTCTGCTGCGTGTGCTGCCCCAGGAACTTCCCTCCTGGATGGCCTTGCAGCATCATGCCACCGACCCCCACTATTTCTATTCCTATGCCAAGCTGCGCGACCGCCACAGTTTCCTTAGCGAGGAGTGTGGCTACGACCGTGTGTTCCGCTTCCGAGGCATCTACATCGACATCATGCCGCAGGCTCCCTGCCCGCTGTGGCTCCACAAGCTCTCGTGTCTCAGTCTGGGGCATGTGTACAAGCAGTTGCGCCAGCCGGGCCTCGGCCAGCGCAGGGCCTGTCGCATAGCCGACTTCTGGTATGCACTCAACCATGGTCTGGTGTACCCCCTCCTGCGGATGGCGGCCCGCTGCTGCCCTTCAGCCCCTCTGCGGCATGCGTTGGGCGTACCGTTTCATTCCACCTGCAGCAGGGAGGAAATCTTTCCGCTGGGGCGTGCCCGCTTCGAGGACATCGAGGTGAGTGTGCCCCACGATCCGGATGCCTATCTCCGTCGCAAATACGGCAACTATATGCGTCTGCCCGACCTGGATGTGCTGCAACCACACGTATGCGAGATAGAATTCGGCGATGGGGTGGGAGAGGGCCAAAAAAGTGAAGGATAAATTTGGCACTGTTGCCACTTTGCACTACCTTTGCAGCAGAATAGAATTCAAACACTTAATAGATATATGGAAAAAGAAGTGAAAAGAACCACGGTGACCGCGGCCTTGCCCTATGCCAACGGTCCTGTACACATCGGACACCTGGCGGGCGTGTATGTGCCTGCCGACATCTATGTGCGCTACCTGCGTCTGAAGAAGCGTCCTGTGATTTTTGTGGGCGGAAGCGATGAGCACGGTGTGCCTGTCACCATACGTGCCCGCAAGGAGGGCATCACCACCCAGCAGGTAGTGGACCGCTACCATGCGCTCATCAAGGAATCGTTCAGCCGCTTCGGCATCAGTTTCGACATCTATAGCCGCACCACCAGCGCCACCCACCACCAGCTGGCCAGCGACTTTTTCCGCCATCTCTATGACAACGGCAAGTTTGTGGAGCAGGAGAGCGAGCAGTTCTACGACGAGCAGACGGGCCATTTCCTCACCGACCGCAACATCCGTGGCGAATGTCCCCGCTGCCATGCCCCCGAGGCATACGGCGACCAGTGTGAACGCTGTGGTGCTACGCTGAGCCCCGAGGAACTCATCAATCCATACAATGCCGAATCGGGCAATCCGCTTGTGAGGCGTGCCACCAAGCACTGGTACCTGCCCCTGGACAAGGACCAGCCCTGGCTGGAGAAATGGATTCTGGAGGAGCACAAGGAATGGCGTCCCAATGTGTATGGCCAGTGCAAGAGCTGGCTCGACGGTGGCCTGCGTCCGCGTGCCGTCACGCGCGACCTCGACTGGGGCATTCCCGTGCCTGTGGAGGGTGCCGAGGGTAAGGTGCTCTATGTGTGGTTTGATGCGCCCATCGGATATATCAGCAACACCAAGGAACTCTGCGACGCCCATCCCGAACTGGGGTCGTGGGAAACATGGTGGAAGGACCCCGAAACACGCCTCATCCACTTTATCGGCAAGGACAATATCGTGTTCCATTGCATCGTGTTCCCGGCCATGCTGAAGGCCCACGGCGGTTATATCCTGCCGGACAATGTGCCGGCCAATGAATTCCTCAATCTGGAGGGCAACAAGATTTCCACCAGCAAGAACTATGCAGTGTGGCTCAATGAGTATCTCGACGAACTGCCCAACCGCCAGGACGAACTGCGCTATGTGCTCACGGCCAATGCGCCCGAAACCAAGGACAACGATTTCACCTGGGCCGACTTCCAGGCACGCTGCAACAACGAGCTGGTGGCGGTGTACGGCAATTTCGTGAACCGTGCGCTGCAGCTCACCAAGAAGTATTACAGCGGCATTGTGCCCGAGTGCGGCGAACTCACCGACTATGACCGACAGACACTGGCTGAGTTTGACGGCGTGAAGGAGAAACTCGAAGACCTGCTGGAGCACTTCAGGTTCCGCGATGCCCAGAAGGAAGCCATGAACCTGGCCCGCATCGGCAACAAGTACATCGCCGACAGCGAGCCGTGGAAGGTGATAAAGACCGACCCCGACCGTGTGCGCACCATCATCTACATCAGTCTTCAGCTCACCGCCAATCTGGCCATTGCCTTCGAGCCCTTCCTGCCCTTCAGCAGCCAGCGCCTGCGCCAGATGCTGAACATGGAGCAGTTCAGCTGGGAGGACCTTGGCAGCACCTGTCTGCTGCCCGCAGGCAAGCAGCTGGCCGAGCCGGACCTGCTGTTCAGCAAGATAGAGGACGATGTCATCAAGCAGCAGACCGACAAACTGGCTGCCACCATCAAGGCCAACGAGGAGGCTGCCTATCAGGCACCTGCCGTGAAGGATACGGTGGAATACGGCGACTTTGAGAAGCTGGACATCCGTGTGGGCACCGTGCTCTCCTGTGAGCGTGTGCCCAAGATGAAGAAACTGCTCAAGTTCCGCATCGCCGACGGCCTGGCAGACCGCACCATTGTGAGCGGCATTAGCCAGTGGTATGAGCCCGAGAAGCTGGTGGGCAAGCAGGTGCTCTTCATCGCCAATCTGGCACCCCGCCAGTTCAAGAACGGACTGGTGAGCGAGGGCATGATATTGAGTGCCGCCAACTATGACGGCAGCATCAGCCTCACCACTGTGGAGCACGAGGTGAAACCTGGTAGCCAGGTGTGCTGATGGAGGAGACACGCTCGCTGCGCGACAAGACCGCACGGGGCTTCTTGTGGGGTGGCATCAATAACGGCACGGTGCAGGTGCTGGGTGCGCTGTTCGGCATTGTCATGCTGCGCCTGCTCACGCCGGCCGATTATGGCAAGGTGGCCATGCTCATGGTCTTTTCCAATCTGGCCGCCACCATTCAGGAGAGCGGTTTCACGGCCGCCCTGTGCAACCGGCGCCCCACCCACCGCGACTACAATGCCGTCTTCTGGTTCAACATCTTCTGCTCGGCGTTGCTCTACGGTGTGCTGTGGTGCCTGGCACCGTTTATCGCCCGCTTCTATGGCGACCCTGTGCTGTTGCCCCTGAGCCGCTATCTGTTCCTTGGCTTCTTTATCAGCAGCTGGGGCACCGTGCAGCGGGCGTGGCTCTTCATTCATCTCAAGAACAAACAAACGTGCATCATCGCCATCACAGCCCTCCTTGTGTCGGGCCTGGTGGGGATGGGCATGGCATGGGCCGGCATGGCCTATTGGGGGCTGGCCACCCAGAACATCCTCTTTGTGCTGGTGGTGGCACTCATGAACTGGTATTATTCGCCTTGGCGCCCCACGCTCCACATCGACCTGCGTCCTGCCTGGCAGATGTTCGGCTTCAGCAGCCGACTGCTTGTGGCCAGCATTCTCAACCAGCTGAGCTCCAATGCCTTCGGTATTTTGCTAGGCAAGTTTTATGGGGATGTGCAAGCCGGCTTCTACAGCAATGCGCGCAAGTGGAACGACATGTGCTCGGGCACCATTGGCGGCATGCTCACGGGCGTGGCGCAGCCCGTCCTCTCGCAGGTGGTGGACAATCGTGAACGCTACTGTCAGGTGTTTCGCAAGATGCTCCGCTTCGTGTCGTTCATCTCGTTTCCTGCCTTGTTGGGCATGGGACTTGTGTCGCGCGAGTTCCTGCTGATTGTGGCCGGTGGAAAATGGGAGTCCAGTGCCCGTCTGCTCACGATGCTCAGCCTCTACGGGGCCATCTTCCCCCTGCTCACCCTCTACAGCCAGCTCACCATCAGCCAGGGCCGGAGCCGCATCAATGTGTGGTGCACCTCGGCCTTGAGCGCCCTTATCCTGAGCGGGCTGGTGGCCTTGCACTCCTTTGGCATCTATGTGATGGTGACCTATTTCATTGCCATCAATATGGCATGGCTCTTTGTGTGGCAGTATTTTGCAGGCCGCCTGGTGGGCCTGCGGCTGCATCAGGCCCTTTCGGACGTGTTGCCCTTTGCCCTGCTGGCAGCGGCCAGCATGACGGCCACTTGGTTTGTCACGCTTCCCATCACCCATGTGTGGGTCTTGCTGCTGGCCAAGGTGGTGGTGGCTGCAGGCCTCTATCTGGGCATCCTGTGGGTGGTGCGGGCCACCATCCTGCGCGAGAGCATCCATTACCTGCTGGGCATGAGAAAGTCGGCCACGCCGTGATTGCAACTATACAACCCTACCTTATATTAAATAACACGCACGCACATGAACATCGCCTACCTCATTTCGGCACACACCGACCCTCAGCAGCTGAAGCGGCTGATTGCAGCCTTGCATCCCGAGGCCGAATACTTTGTACATATCGACCGTAAGAGCTGCCTTGACGATTTCACCCGCCTTGTTCCCTGGCCCAACGTGCATTTCATCCCCGACCGTGTGGATGTGGTGTGGGGCACCATGGTGGAGGTCACCTATCAGGTCAATCTCTTGCGGGCAGCTGTGGAGTGGCCGGACAAGGAGTTCCAGCACATCTTTTTCCTGAGCGGACTGGATTACCCCCTCCTTTCCCCACAGGCCATCACCCGGTGGCTGCAGGAGCGGCCTGGAGAGGAACACCTGACGGCCTACTGCATGGACACCCCCCTCCTCAGCGAGGCACAGCGTACCAACTATACCGTGCCCCGCCCGTGGTGCCGGTGGCGCAAGGGGGCGGCTGCGCTGCGCCGGCTGTGCAAGGCTGCAGGCCTGCGCAAACCGCTCGGTTTCCCTGTGGACGGTCAGGAATGGCATCTCTACAAGGGCAGTGCCTGGTGGTGCATCTCGCAGCAGCTGGGTGCCTACATTCTGGACCGCTATGACCACACTCCGGCCATCCGCCGCTACTTTGCCGACAGTTTCGGCCCGGCCGAAACCCTTATCCCCACCATTGTGATGAACCATCCCCAGTGGCGCGGACGTTGCCATGAGCACAAGGGCGAATACCCTGGTCTGGCCGCACTCACACCGCTGCATTTTATCGACTACCATCCCGTGATAAAAGTGCTCGACCTCACCGACTACGACCGTCTGGTGGCCAGCGGAAAGCTGTTCTGCCGTAAGGTGGTGAGCGGAAAGAGCGACACGCTGGTGGAAAAACTCCGTTCCCGCAATGGCTGACCCACACAGGATGCGCATGCATTGGCTCGATGCCATGAGAGGGCTCACCATGCTCCTGGTGGTGGCCTATCATGTGGCCGTCTTCACCTTCGGGCAGAACGAGAAGACCTCTTCCTCGCTGCCCTTCCTGGTGTTGCTGCGCATGCCCCTGTTCTTTTTCGTGAGCGGCTTCCTGGCCTATCGTCCCCGTTTCGACTGGACTTCTTCATCGGTGGGCAGGACATTGTGGCGCAAGACACAGGTGCAGGTGGTGCCGGCCTTGTTGTTTCTGTGCCTCTGTCTGGTGTTCCGCCAGAAAGGCGATTTCTTGGTTCATCTGGAGCAGGCGTTTTCGCAGGCCACCAAGGGCGGCTATTGGTTCACTTGGGTGCTCCTGCAGCTGTTTGTCATCTATTACGTCGTGCTGGCGCTGCTGCCTGTTCGGCTGCATCACAGGGCAACCTGTCTGCTGTGGCTGTTTTCCGTGGCAGCCTACGAAACCTCCTACATGCCGCGGCTGCTCACCTACCCCTCTTCGCCCTTTTTCCAGTGGACCAGTCTGGTGCTTACCATCCGCTACATGCAGTTCTTCATGCTGGGCAACCTGGTGGCACGCCACAGGGCCGTGTTCCGATGGATGATTACCCGCCGCTGGTTCTTCCCCTTGGTGGTGGGTGTGGCCGTGCTGTGCTGTGCCGACCTTTTCCGCTGGCACACGCTCCACCGCATGTGGACCAATCTGCCCCGCACCGTGGCCATGTATGCCCTGCTCGCCATCGTGGTGACTGCCTTCTTCCATTATCGCCAGGCCTGGGCGGGCCACAACTGGCCAAGCCGTGCGCTCCGCTATGTGGGCACCCGCACGCTCGACATCTACCTCCTCCACTTCCTGCTGCTGCCGGCCTTGCCGATGGTGGGCAAGTGGGTAAACAGCCACCATCCGGGATTCCTGACCGAGGTGTTGCTGGATGTGGGCATGGCCGTGCCCGTGGTGGCAGCATGTTGTCTGGTGAGCCACCTGCTGCGGGTGAGTCCTGTGTTCACCTTCCATCTCTTCGGCCGTCGCACGTAGGTATAATCA
>CAMBDA010000025.1 GCA_945865175.1 uncultured Prevotellaceae bacterium
GGCTTGTTGTTCCTACATGCCCATGCAGTGCAAACGGATTCGAGGGTTATCATCTTTCAAAACCTTCAAAATTTAATTATGTCTTATAATAATTATCCACAGGGTTCAAAATCCAACCCTTATCCAGCGTATAGTTATGGACCTCTTGCAAATAATCACCAATGGTTTGGTGGTTGGGTTTTAGGTAGCTCACTCTATTACGTTAGTGCATCGAGAAAATGTTTTATTGATGCTGGTCCTAATTTCTGCACGAAGGATTATCCATGTCCAGAGTATGTATATCATGAGATGGTAAATAACGGAATATGGATAGGAGGTTGGGTCAATTACAATGACGGAGTTCTATATGAAAGAGCACAGGACCCCTCTGGGGCAGGCAGTGCGGTAATCCCTCCGCAAGATAATGCAGGGTGCGGTTCTGGTAGCAATACTGAAGATGAAGACAACGAAACTAATGGATGTGGTTGTGGTTCGGAGAATTTTACAATCAACATGGATGCTGGAAGCATAGATAGGGTTGTGTATGATTTCCTAACATGACGATTACTACTTTATATAGAGATATCTCCATTCATATTCCTAAGATTATTAAACGGTTAATATTTTTCTGCTATGAAACATTTGCACTTCACTCTGCTTTTATTTTTTCTGTTGTTCTGTCAGAAAGGTAGCCCCCAGAAAAATAGTGGGATAGACCCATATCTCACAAGAATAAAGACCTTTGCCTATTGCTATCCTCAGGAAAAGGTGTACGTCCACATGGACAACACCTGCTATTATCTGGGCGACACCATCTGGTTCAAGGCCTATCTGCGCGAGACGGGGAGCGGGCTTCCCTCCAACCGGAGCGGTGTTCTGTATGCCGAACTGCTCAACCACGACGGCTATCTGGTGGAGAGGAAGATGCTGAAGATGGTAGGCGGGGAGGGCGACGGTTTCTTCCGGCTTCCTGCCGACTCCACCCTCTATAGCGGATTCTATGAACTGAGGGCCTATACCCGCTGGCAACTCAACTGGGGCGAATATACGCATCCCCATACGCTGGCTGACAGAAACTGGTTCTTCAACAGGACCATGCGCTATGAGTTTTTCCGCGACTATGAAAAGCTCTACAGTCGCACGTTCCCTGTGTATGACAAGCCGCAGTCGCCCGGCGACCGTGAACTGTACATGAGCGAGCGTCCCCACTTGCGTTACTATAGCATGGACCCTTCTGCTCCCAGACCCACGCTCTCGCTCTTCCCTGAAGGCGGCACGCTGGTGGAGGGTCTGCAGAGCAGGATAGCCTTCGAAGCCGCCTTCACCAACGGCGAGTACATGGACGGTGTGCTGCAACTTGGAACCGACACGTTTGCTGTGGTCAACCGTGGCCGTGGCTCCTTCCTCTATACGCCAGGCCAGGGCATGCCGGAGAAAGTGACTTTCCGCACCCGCGACGGACATACAATCAGCCAGTCGCTTCCGAAGGCTGAGGACAGAGGCGCGGTGTTGAGTATCGGCAGGAGGAGTGATGGATGGATGGTTACCTGTCAGGTGTCCGAAGGGCTGGAGGCAGACACGCTGGCACTCACGGTGATGCACGAGGGAAGGGTGGAGATGAGCCGCATACTGCCATCGGGCTTTCCCCGCAGCCCCTTCACGCTCTTCATCCCCGTAGACAGCTTGTGTGCGGGTGTGCAGCAGGTGACGCTCTTCGATGCCGGGGGCAGGGTATGGGCCGACCGCCTTTTTTTCTCCAAGCACGGCATGTCTCCAGCGCCTTCCCTCCGCATCTCACATGTGCAGGAGAAATACCAGCCCTATGTGCCCGTCCGTCTGGATGTGGATGGAGGGAAGGGCGGGGAGCGCGTTTCGCTGTCCGTACGTGATGCCGGAGGAGGCGCACGCAACGACGACACGGGCACCATCCTTACCGAGATGCTCCTCTCCAGCGAGATAAAGGGCTTTGTGCCGCGGCCGGAGTGGTATTTCGCAAAGGACACTCCGGCACGGGAAGAAGCGCTGGACCTGCTGATGATGACCCAAGGATGGCGCCGTTTCTCATGGCAGGAGATGGCATCAGCCGACCATTTCAATCCTGTTCACCCTGCCGAAAAACGTCCGCTCCTTGCCGGAGCCGTACACACCTACCATGCCACCAGAAAGTTTGATCCCATAGACAGCAGGGTACTCAGGGATCACTACAGGTTCATGGGCATGAGCAAGGACATGACAGACGAGTCGATGGGCATGATGTTCGGCCTCAATGACAAAAGGGGCGACCGCTACTACAAGGGGAAGGACCTCACCTCCATGAGCAGGAGGGACCGCAAGATACTGGGGAAGGAACTTGCGGGGGATGCCTACAGGCGGGTGAAGGGCGACGGCGAAAGGCTCCGCCACGAGGCCAAGGTGCACTGCGAGATAGGCGCGCCTGGAAGGCGTTCTTCAAGTATGGGAGGCGATGTGAACACCCACAACGGACAGTTCCTGCTGAGCCTGCCCGACGTACAAGGCGAGTATGAACTGGCGATATGGGCCAGCGACACCACCAGGTGGCCCAAGGAGGAGCGGGAGACACCCTCCCTCCACCAGTGGATAAGCCGCTCGGAGGACAACTACCCCGAATACTACGTGCGGCTGTCGTTTCCCTATCCGCATTTTGCCAAGCCTTATTCTTTCTACCAGACCACCCACCGGAGTGTAGAGTCCGGCATGCTTTCCGAAAATCTCCTGGAGGGAAGCCTCCTGCAGGAGGTGAAGGTTTTTGCCAGTCATGGAGGACGGCGCAGGGACAGCTTCATGAAGCCGATAGCCCGTCTGGAGGCATGCGATGCCTTCAACAAGGTGGTGGATGCGGGGCTGATGGACCCCTACTTCACCTCCACGGCTACTTTCTCCAGAGCACTGGCCAGGTATCATGTTGCACACATGGGGATGGAACGTCGTTACAATGTGCTCAACAGGCTGGGCGACATCTATGGCGACGAGACGATGATGTTCCGCATCGGAGGCATGAGCCCCGATATGGCCACGCGCATGTTCAACCATCTCTACACCATCGACTCCATCTATGTCTACACGGACTATGCACCCCGGCTGGAAGGTGACCGGCGCTACTACGGCAGCAACCAGCCTTCGGTGAACATCATCTTCAAGCCCGGACGGAGCAACTCCACCAGCGAGCGCCGCATACGGATGAAGGGATTCTCATACGCCGCCGACTTCTATCATCCCGACTACTCCACCCGCCGCCCTTCTCCCGAGAAGGCCGACTACCGCCGCACGCTCTACTGGAACCCCAACCTGAAGCTGGATGCCGAGGGAAGGGCACAGGTGCAGTTTTACAACAATGCCCGCACCACCCGCCTCAGCATAGAGGCCGCAGGCCTTTCGCCCGACGGAACCATACTGTGGAACAAGACGGAATAAGTCTTCCAGCGCTTCTTTGTCTGTTGCGGGTGATGCTGAGCACCGTACCTTTGGGGACTGGAAGATGGAGAACATATGGACGGTATGGATAGATAGGGTAGGCCTTGGCCATAACCCAGTGTGAAATATTGACAAAACTGCCCAAAACCGTGCTAGGAGAAATCCATGGAATAGAAGGGCCTGTTACGGTAAAATACTGAGCAGGTCATGTCTCCTCATTTTTTGAGGGAAACAAATTATCCGAAGATTCCGGTTGGAGAATCGTTCGTTTTATACTTCGGGAGATTGCTTTCCAAAAGGAAGGAGATATGTGGGATTATGCCGCATTCATGGTTTTTTCCTCCATTTGGGCCTTTCTTGTGATTGTCTTTCCATTGAACATGTATGTGAAGGGTGGACTGCATCCGGCCTTTTTCATCACAGTCATAGAATTTTATCTGCATTGCAACAATGTTGTAACATGGCAGCTGTAATTTTGCGGCGGATTTCAAAAGAAACTGATATGAAGAGAAGGTTTTTCATGTTGTGGATAATGGCTGTGACCGTGGTTGCCGAAACAGTAGCTGCTACGCTCATAAAGGGGAGAGTGAAGGATTCGGTTTCAGGAGAAGACATCACCGGTGCGCTGGTGAAGGTGAAAGGGCACCCACAGCTGGGTGCCGTATCGGGGCTGGATGGCACGTTCCGGCTGGACGTGGAGGATGAGGAATGTACGCTCGTATGCACATGTATGGGATTCAAACCTGTGGAGCGTATGCTACATAAGAATGAGAGTGAGGTAATCTTCGTGATGGAGGACATGAGCGTGACGCTGAATACGGTGGCCGTGGAGGCGCACAACAGCGGCCGCAGTGAGGCTGGTGCGCGCAAGCTGGAGAAGGAGTCGATGTGTGTACTCAATGTGATGAGCGCCAGGGCAATGGAACTTTCTTCGGATGTGACTGTGGCCAATGCCGTAAGACGAATGTCGGGGGTCACGGTGGAGCGGAACAGCAGCGGGGAAGGACAGTATGCCATCCTTCGTGGCATGGACAAGCGGTATAACTATACGTTGGTGAACGGGGTGAAGATACCCAGCCCCGACAACAAGAACCGCTTTGTGCCTCTCGACATGTTCCCTTCGGAGATGCTCGACCGGCTGGAGGTGAGCAAGTCGCTCACGGCCGACATGGAAGGCGATGGCATCGGAGGGGCGGTGAACCTGGTGATGAAGGATGCCCCCACCACGCGCCAGTTCACAGCCACGTTGTCTACAGGCTATAATGCCATGTATCTGGGGCGCGACTTCCAGTCCTTCCGTCATGGGAGCATTGCACGGCAGTCGCCTTTTGAGGCCATGGGAAAGCCCGATGACTATGCCGTGACGGCCGATGACTTCACGCGCGACAACCTGCACGTGTCGGCCCATACGCCCATGCCTGATGCCAATGCGGGCCTTTCGTATGGCGACCGTTTCTTTGGCAACCGCCTGGGTGTGATGCTGGCCGGAACGCTGCTCCACACCATGCGCGGCAAGGAGAGCAAGCTATACTACCAGCCGGGAACGACACACGACGGCACGGAGATACGCGACTATTCCACAGAACAGACGCGTATGGGCGCACACTTGAAGCTGGATTACAAGTGCCGGCCCGGGCACAAACTGGAGTGGTATAGCGGCTATATGGACATGCGCGAGAATGAGGTGCGCGACAGCCATGATGATGCCACATGGACCATGCGCATGCGCCATTCCCGTCAGTATATCGTCACATCCACCCTAAAGGGGCAGCACGATCTGCTCCCCGACGATGGCCTCCGCCTGGAATGGCGGGCCGTGGCCTCCAAGGCCTATTGCACGGTCCCCGACAATGCACAAATCTATATGCGCGGCACGCATGTGATGACCTCTGGTGCCGCCCTTCGCAGATGGCAGCACAATTCCGACCGCGACCTGGCCGCCTACGTGTCGTTGGCCCGCTTGTGGCATTGCGGGGGAGAGACGGACGTGAAGGCACAGTTGGGCGCCATGTACCGCGACAAGCAACGCAGCAGTTTCTTCAATGAATTCACGTTCGACTCCTCTACGGGTGCGGCCGACCCTCAGGACTACGGAGAGGACTGGACCAATTTCGACCAGATAGGGCTCACGCCCCGCACGTATGGCAATATTGGCGACCCGCTCAATTATGATGCTGCCGAACGAATCGGTGCCGCATATGCGATGGGCAAGATGACGCGTGGCGCATGGGATATTACGGCAGGCATCCGCATGGAGCACACGCGGCAGAGCTACGTGCTGGTGTATCCGCGTGATGTGGACCCCGAGGGCTGCCAGACCTACCCCGACTTCCTGCCCAGTGCACAGCTCCGCTATAAGCTGCATCCCCAGGGAAGCCTCCATCTGACCTACAACCGTTCGGTGAACCGTCCCAGTTTTTTTGAGATTGTCCCCTACACCATCATCAATGAGGACTACAAGGAGAAGGGAAATCCGGCCCTGGAGCATACGGTGGCCGACAACCTGGACTTGCGCTATGAGTGGTTTCCGGGCAGTTCGGAACAGTTGATGGTGGGCCTTTTCTACAAGCATCTGAAGGACCCCATCGAGTATGGGCTGCTGAACGAAGGCCAGGACACCTATTACAAGCCCATGAACTTCGGCAATGCCACCAATATGGGCGTGGAGGTGGATTTCTCGAAAAACATACGTTGGCTGGGCATCAAGGCCAACTACACGTACACCCATTCGCGCATCACCACCGACAAGCGCCTTATGGACGGAGCTGAGGTGACGATGCGCAGCCAGACGCGCCCCCTCTTCGGGCAGGCCGCCCATGTGGCCAATCTGGCTTTGCTGGCCAAGGATGTAAGGCATGGATGGGAAGGGCAGGTGGCCTTCAACTATACGGGCAAGCGGCTGAGCGACATCTCCAACTGGTATGACGATGACATCTGGGAGAAGGGTTTTGTGCAGCTGGACGCCTCGCTGGAGAAGCGTTTCCACTGTGGCGTGGAACTGTTTGCCAAGGCATCCAACCTGCTCGACACGCCGCTGACACGATACATCCAGAAAGGCCCGCACACGGCCAATGTGGAGAGCCTGCGCGACAATGGCTGTGTGGTGGAGCGCCGTGAGCGTCATGGCCAGACGCTGACCGTGGGGGTGCGCTATAAATTGTGACACATATTATATATTATATTCCTAATAAAACGAACAACAATGAAAAGAAATGTATGGATGGCTGCTGCATTGGCCACAGTGCTGATGGCAGCTTGTAGCGATGACAGCGAGAACGACAATCCGGCTTTGCCGGAACCGGATGGCGGAGGTCAGGTGGAAGTGACAACCGTGAGCGGCAACGTGTCGGGCGTGTGGAAGAAGAACACCGTGGTGCAGGTGGACGGCCATTTGCGTGTGCCTGCAGGCAGTTCGCTGACCATCGAGGAAGGCGTGCAGGTAATCTTCACGGACAAGGGCGTGGGAGTGAACCATGTACCCGTGGAGTTTACGGTAGACGGCAACCTCTATCTGAGAGGGACAGCCGAAAATCCGGTGCTCCTTTCGGTGGCAGAAGAAAAACGTACTGCAGCGAATGCCTTTGCCGGCCTGTGGGGCGGTATTGTGGCCACCTCCAGCTGTGAGGAACTGCTTATCGACCATGCTGTCATAGAATATACGGGCGGACAGGTGATAGAGGGCTCTCCTGCAGCCACTGCCGAAATCTATACGGCCGGTGATGACGCCTATCCGCAGGTGACCACCTGCAACCTGAATGGCCGCTATGTGATCACCCACAGCATCCTGCGCAACGGATGGTCGGATGCGGTGTACATGATGGGCGGAAAGGCCATCATCGCAGAGAATCTCTTTGTGGCCAATGGTTTTGACGGAGCTGAGGCGGTCAACGTCAAGGCCGGATGCCAGGCTGATGTGGCAGGAAACATCATGTTCAGCCCCAATACCAACGGACTGAAACTCTCGAGCTCCGGCCAGAGCGAGGAGCGCGGACAGGCCAGGGTGCAGGCCTATAACAACACCATCATCAATGCCGGATGGCGACGCGACGGAGAAAAGGGCGGTTGCGTGTATGCCGAGAAGAACGTGCTGGCCAATGTATTCAACAATCTGATGGTAAACTGCAAGTTCCGTGCACAGACGCCCAGCTACAAGAACCCCAACAATCCGGAGGAGGGCTATGACAACACCTCGGTGATTGACTACAACTATTATGCTTCGGGCAGCCAGCGCAGCGACATCGTGTTTGCCGATGCCAGTGGTGTGGCCTATGCCTGGGAAGGCTACAACTATGCCCACAAGAACTATTATGAGGGAGTGGTGGATGCCCACAGCGTGATTGCCACGGAGCAGGACGGAAAGGACCCGCTGTTCGAGAACTTCAGCATCCATGCAGTGCCCCTCACTTCCTACAGCTATGATGAGGCTTGGGACTTCCACCTGAAGGCTGGCTCGCCTGCACTCACTGGTGCCAACAGCGGAAGCGCGGCTTCCCTGAAGCCCTATTTTGCCGGTGGCCTTTCAGTGGGCGGCACCACGTATTCCTCACCGGCTGTGGCGGCTCATTATGGTGCCCTGGGCACAAAGTAGGAACACTGTGACGCAAATCCGAGGAAACGATGAAAAGGATTCAACTGGTGTTGTTGTGCTGCCTGGTACTGGCGGCCTGCAACAGGTATGAGCCGATTGATTATTCCCCTTATCAGGACAAACTGAACATCTATCTGGTCAATGACATGGGACGCAACGGGTATTACGACCAAAAGCCCCTGGCCGAACTGATGGGAGAGATGGCCGAGGAGGTGGACCCTGAGTGTGTGGCTGCTCTGGGCGATGTGCATCATTTCTATGGGGTGGCATCTGTCAGCGACCCGCTTTGGTTCACCAATTACGAACATATCTACAGTCATCCCGACTTGATGCTCCCCTGGTATCCTGTCCTGGGCAACCATGAGTACCGCGGCAACACGCAGGCCGTGCTCGACTATGCAGGCGTGAGCCGTCGCTGGATGATGCCTGCCCGCTATTACACCAAGGTGTTTGAGGAGGACGGCTTCAGCCTGCGTCTGGTGTGGCTCGACACCACGCCCCTCATCAGCAAGTACCGCAGTGATGACAAGTATGCCGATGCGGCTTTGCAGAACGATACGCTGCAGCTGGCATGGGCCGACTCGGTGCTTGCCTCCTCGCGCGAGGATTGGGTGGTGGTGATGGGCCATCATCCTGTGTATGCCCATACCTATAAGGAGGAATCTGAAAGAGCGGACCTGCAACAGCGGCTCGATCCCATCCTGCGCAGGCATCATGTCGACATGTATGTGTGCGGGCATATCCACAACTTTCAGCACTTGCGGGTGGATGGAAGCGATCTGGATTATGTGGTGAACTCGGCAGCTTCCCTTTCGCGTGTGCCGGAGGCTGTAGAGGGTACCGTGTTCTGCAGTGCAGAGCCTGGCTTCTCCATCCTGTCGGCCGACAGCCTGACGCTCACCCTTCGGATGATAGACGGGCATGGCAGAGTCCTCCACGCTGTAGAGCGGAGACACTAGCGACGTGTGTCCTGGAGCTGTTCTGCATTAAAGGGAGAAGGTGACCTCACGGCCACCTTCTCTCTTTGATAAATGAAATTATCTAAACCAAAGTGACAAGATTAAACTTCTGAGGCTTCACAGTCTCATGGTTTGTGATGTACACTCATATTGTTTTATAGAAAAAGCATAAAAATGAATCGTGTTTGGTCAGAGCCCTTTCTTTGCCTGACTGGTGGGGGTTCCGCTTGGGCGGGGAGCTCCCATCTGTAGCCTGTCAATTGTGTCGGTCGGGCTGATGAGCGAGGCCGACTGTTGCTCTGGTGCATCGGGCATCTGTGTGAAGGGTGCATCGGGGTCGGCATACTGTTCGGCGCAGGCGGGGGTCCCTTCCGAGAGGTCGGACGGCTGGAAACTGTGTTGTGCGGCCATGCCGATGGCCAGCAGGATGCCTATCATGCCAGCGGCCTTGTAGAACGGGCGGAAGCGGATGTAGGGCTTCAGGGGAATGCATTGCACCGTGTCCTTCTCCGCCTTTTTCCCTATGGCCTCCAGCACGCGCTTGTCGAAGGCTGCGTCCAGTTTCTCGGCCCCTTGCTGCCCGAGGCAGACAAAGATGTGCTGATAGGCACGCAGGTGGGCAGGAATGTCTTCCTGCCGGAAGAAGGAATGCAGGATTCTTTCTTCTTCGACACTGGTCTCGCAGTTCCAGTATTTTTCCAGCAATTGTTCAATGTACTTATAGTCCATACTCGTCAATTTTTTCGGCTTCGGATCGGATGAAGTTTCTGGCCCGGTGAAGATACACCTTCACTTGCGTGTCGCTTATTTGCAGGATTCCGGCGATTTCCTGATAGGAATAGCCTTCCACATCGCGAAGCTGCAGGATGCTGCGCTGTATCTCCGGCAGTTTTTCCATCAGTGACCAAATCATCCTCACTCGTTCGTTTCGGGAGGCAATCTCGTCGGGTGCCGACAGGCTTGAGGGCTTTTCTGCCTGTCCGTCGAGCGGAACGTTTCGCCTTCCTGCCTGTGTGGTTTTGTCTAGCGCCAGATGGCGGCAAATGGTCATGCAATATGCCTCCACAGAGTTCAGCCGCTGCCAGTTCTCTTTCTGTTGCCACACTTTCACCATGGTATCTTGCACGACATCTTCCGCCTCCTCTGTGTTCAGTGTGATGCGGAGAGCCAGCCTGAAGAGCTTGTCTTTGAGTGGCAATATGTCGTCGCGAAAACTGATGGTCTTCATCTTGTCTCTATTATGAAAGACGGTTGCCATGGTGGAATGTTACACGGCAACCGTCATAAAGAATGTTAATAAGGGAGGGACGTATGGTGTATCTCAGTCGATGAGTGTGCCGTGGCTGCCGTCCAGGTTGTCGGCACGTGTGATAATGACCTTCTCTACGCCTGCATCCAGTGCGTCGAAGGCGTTGTCTATTTTGGGAATCATGCCTCCGCTGATGATGCCTTCGGCCTTCAGCTGGGTGAAGAGTGGCTTGTTGATGTGGGGAATCACACTGTTGTCATCGTCGGGCCGGGCCAGTACGCCAGGCTTCTCGAAGCAGAAGGTGAGGGTCACCTTGTAGCTGCCAGCCAGGGCTGAGGCCACTTCGCGGGCGATGGTGTCGGCATTGGTGTTGAGCATGTGACCCTTTCCGTCGTGGCAGAGCGGGGCCACCACGGGCACTACGTGCTCGTCGATGAGCTTCTGCAGCATGGAGGCGTCCACGCGGTCAATGTCGCCCACCCAGCCATAGTCGATGTCCTTGACAGGTCTTTTATGCCCGCGGATGATGTCCATGTCGGCACCGCAGAGCCCCAGTGCGTTCACTCCGCGTGCCTGAAGGGCGGCTACGGCGGTCTTGTTCACCAGCCCTGCATATACCATCGTGACGATGCGCAGCATGGGCTCGTCGGTGATGCGGCGGCCTTCCACCATGCGGCTTTCCACGCCTAGCTGTGCCGCAATGCGGGTGGCAGAACGCCCGCCTCCGTGAACCAGCACTTTCCTGCCGGGCAGGGCGGCAAACCGGTCGAGCAGTGCAGCGGTGGATGTTTCGTCTTCGAGAATGCCTCCGCCCACCTTTATCACATTTATGCTATCCATAATCTCTATACTGTTCATTAATATATTGTATCCTCGCTTCTATTCCAGATAGGTGTAGCCGTAAAGTCCGGCCCTGTAGTTGCTGATAAACTCCTTTCCTTCGCTCGAGGTGATTTTGCCGTCTTTGATGGCCTTGCTCACCCATATTTCCAGACGGCGCACCAGTTTCTTGGGGTCGTACTGTACGTATTCGAGCACATCGGCCACGCTCTCTCCGTCGATAAACTGGTCGATGCTGTAGCCTTTCCCGTCCACCGAGATGTGTACGGCATTGGTGTCGCCAAAGAGGTTGTGCATGTTGCCCAGAATCTCCTGATAGGCCCCCACCAGAAACACACCGATATAGTAGTGCTCTCCGCTGCGGATGGGATGGAGCGGCAGATAGGTGGTCTGCTGTCCGCCGTTCACATAGGCTGTCACCTTGCCATCCGAGTCGCAGGTGATGTCCTGGATGGTGGCGCTCCGTGTGGGCTCTTCGTCGAGTCGGGCGATGGGCATGATGGGGAAAAGCTGGTCGATACCCCACGAGTCGGGCATGCTCTGGAACAGGCTGAAGTTGCAGAAATACTTGTCTGCCATTTGCTTGTCCAGCTTGCGGAGCTCGTCGGGGATGTGCTTCTGGTGGTGTACCAGTTCGGACACCTCGTGGCTGATGGCCCAGTAGAGGCTTTCTATCTGGGCGCGTGTCTTCAGGTCGATGATGCCGTGCCGGAACAGGTCGAGTGCCTCCTCGCGTATGTCTTCGGCATCGTGCCAGTCTTCGAGGAGCGACCGTCCGCTCAGCTTGTCCCATATCTCCGTGAGGTCGTGTACCAGCTTGTGGTCTTCAGCCGTGGGCTGGAAGTCCTCGGGCATCTGGGGGGCCGATACGGTTTCCAGTACGTCCAGAATGAGCACACTGTGATGGGCGGTAAGGGAGCGTCCGCCCTCGGTAATCAGATTGGGGTGGGGGATCTTGTTGGTCTCTGCTGCCTCGGCAAAGGTGTACACGCAGTCGTTCACATATTCCTGGATGCTGTAGTTGACGCTGCTTTCGCTGTTGCTGCTGCGTGTGCCGTCATAGTCGACACCCAGTCCGCCGCCGCAGTCCACAAACTCGATGTTGAAGCCCATGGCATGGAGCTGTACGTAAAACTGTGCCGCCTCGCGGAGGGCTGTGCTGATGCGGCGTATCTTGGTAATCTGGCTGCCGATATGGAAATGAATCAGTTTCAGGCAGTCGCGCAGGCCCATCTCATCGAGCAGCTGCAGGGCCATGAGCAGTTCGGAGGAGTTGAGGCCGAACTTGCTGGCATCGCCGCCGCTTTCGCTCCATTTTCCTGTGCCGCAGCTGGCCAGTTTGATGCGGATGCCCAGGTTGGGGCGCACACCCAGCTTCTCTGCCGTTTCGGCGATAATCTTCATCTCGGGCAGTTTTTCCACTACCAGGAACACACGTTTGCCCATCTTCTGGGCCAGAAGGGCCAGCTCGATGAAGTTCTGGTCCTTGTGCCCGTTGCAGATGATGAGGCTGTCGCTGTCCATGTTGGTGGCCAGGACAGCATGCAGCTCTGGCTTGGAGCCTGCTTCCAGCCCCAGGTTATAGCGCTTGCCGTGGCTGATGATTTCTTCCACCACGGGACGCATCTGGTTCACCTTAATGGGGAATATGATAAAATGCTCGCCCTGATAGCTGTATTCACGTTCTGCCTTGCGAAAGCACTCGTCGGTCTTCTCGATACGGTTGTCGAGGATGTCGGGGAAGCGTAACAGTACGGGGGCGGTGACATGGCGTGTGGCCAGATGGTCGACCACCTCCTTGAGGTCTACCTGCACGCTGTTTTTCTTGGGAGTCACATACACATGCCCGGCTTCGTTGATGCCGAAATAGTTCACGCCCCATCCTTTGATGTTGTATAGTTCTTCCGAGTCTTCAATCCTCCATTTCTTCATTTCTCAAGTTCTTCAATCAATAGGTTTACACTGGTTTTCACTTTCTCGTAGTTGTCCATCAAGCTCACATCGAGCACATGCTTGGCCTTCAGATAGAAGGGCTCGCGCACCTTCATCGTCTCTTCGATGTATCGGATGAGCTCTTCCTTGTTCTTCCCCTTGATGAGCGGACGCTCCACCTTCCCCATCATCAGATGGGCGGCCAGCACGGGCGTGTCGGCTTTCAGGTAGACCGTTTCGGCCATGGTGTTGAGATAGTCCATGTTGTCGAAGTGGCAGGGTGTTCCGCCTCCGCATGAGAGTACGACGTTTTCAAACTCGGCCACTTCGTGGAGCATGTTGCGTTCCAGCTCTCTGAAACCAGCTTCGCCGCGCTCGGCAAAGATTTGTGACACGGTGCGGTGGTAGCGCATCTCGATGTACCAGTCAAGGTCATAGAAGGAAAGCCCCAGGGCCAAGGCCAGTTGTCGGCCGATGGTGGTTTTTCCTGCTCCCATGAATCCTATGAGGACAATACGTTTCATTTCTTTTCCTTGGGTTCTTGTCTTGGGTTTTTTATTTCTTTCTTGTGTAGGCTCTTTTTCTGGCGGTGCCCTTTTCTGTCGTTTCTGTGGCCTCGGCCTGTGCTTCCTTCACCACCTGCATGCATTCTTCGTAGGTGAGCTGGACGGCACGCTTGGCCATGGCCGAGGGCAGCTTGTAGTTGGTGCCCTTATAGGTGATGTAGGCACCATAGCGTCCGTTCATGATTTCCATGTCGCTGTCCTCCTCGAACTGTTTCAGATGGCGCTTGGCCTCCTGCTTGCGGTGGTTCTCAATCAGGCTGACAGCCTGTTCAAGGGTGATTTCGAAGGGGTCGGTTCCCTTGGGGACCGACACGTATTGGCCTGCCAGCGCCACGTAGGGGCCAAAGCGGCCCGTGTTTACGGTTACGGTGGCTCCTTCGAACATGCCCAGGTCGCGGGGCAGGCAGAACAGCCTCAGCGCTTCTTCCAGTGTGATGCGCTCGATGCTCTGCGTGGCTGGGAGCTGGGCAAAACGGGGCTTGCTGGCACTGCCTGCGGTGCCTATCTGTACGTATGAGCCGAACCGTCCTATCTTGGCCAGGACGGTTTCGCCGCTTTCCGGGTCGGTACCCAGTACACGCTCGCCCACCTTCTGCTGGTTGTCGCTCAGCGATTTTTCCACCAGCGGGTCCAGCTCGGCATAGAATTCCTTCAGGACGCTGGTCCATTCGCGATGGCCGGAGGCGATTTCGTCGAACTCCTTCTCCACGTCGGCCGTGAAGTTGTAGTCCATGATGTCGGGGAAGAATTCCAGCAGGAAGTCGTTCACTACCACGCCCATGTCGGTGGGTTGCAGCTTGCCGCGTTCAGCACCGTACATAAGGGTCTGTTCTTCTCGTTTCATGGGCCCGCAGTCAGGCATGGTCAGCACGCAATAGCTGCGCTTGACGCCCTCCTTGTCGCCTTTGGCCACATATTCGCGTTGCTGGATGGTGGTGATGGTGGAGGCATAGGTGCTGGGGCGTCCGATGCCCAGTTCTTCAAGCTTCTTCACCAGTGCGGCCTCGTTGTAGCGGAAGGGGCACTGCATGAACCGCTGCGTGGCGGTTGCCTGTCTGTAGGTCAGTGCATCGCCTGCCTGCATGGGGGGTAGCTGGCCTGTGGCCTCGCCCGCTGCATCCTCTTCCTGTGTTTCCCGGTACACCTTGAGGAAACCATCAAATTTCACCACCTCGCCATTGGCCACAAAATAGTCCTCCATGCCTTCAATGGTGATGATGGCCTGTGTCTTCTCTATTTCAGCATCGGCCATCTGTGTGGCCAGGGTGCGCTTCCATATCAGGTTATAGAGCTTGGTTTCCTGGCTGTTGCCTTCGATTTGGGTGTGGTCCATATAGGTGGGGCGGATGGCTTCATGTGCCTCCTGAGCCCCTTTGGAGTGGGTGGTGTATTGCCTTGTCTTGACATAGCGTTCGCCCATTTGCTTCTCGATGACGGCACGGCTGGCACCCAGGCACAGGTTGCTCAGGTTTACGCTGTCGGTACGCATGTAGGTGATGTGTCCGTTTTCATAGAGATGCTGGGCCACGGTCATGGTCTGTGCCACTGTGAACCCCAGCTTGTGGGCCGCCTCCTGCTGCAGGGTGCTGGTGGTGAAGGGCGGTGCGGGCACACGCCTCTGGGGCTTCACCGTGAGTTCCTTCACCTCAAAGCGTGCCTGACGGCATTTCTCCAGGAAGGCCTGCGTCTCTTCTTCCGTGCGGAAGCGGTGGTTCAGCTCTGCCTTTATCTCGCTTCCCTCTGCATTGGTGAATACGGCGGTTACGCGGAAATAGTCTTCGCTCACGAAGTGCTGGATTTCCCTTTCCCGTTCCACAATCAGTCGCACGGCCACGCTCTGCACGCGTCCTGCGCTCAGCGATGGCTTGATTTTGCGCCATAGCACGGGGCTCAGCTTGAAACCCACGATGCGGTCGAGCACGCGGCGGGCCTGCTGGGCGTTCACCAGGTTCAGGTCTATGCCCCGTGGGTGCAGGATGGCTTCCTGTATGGCTGTTTTGGTGATTTCGTGAAACACGATGCGTCGTGTGTGGTCGGCGTTCAGCTTGAGCACCTCAAACAGGTGCCAGCTGATGGCTTCCCCCTCGCGGTCCTCATCGGATGCCAGCCACACGGTCTGTGCTTCCGACGCAGCTTTCTTGAGCTGGGACACCACTCTCGCCTTGTCGGCCGGTATCTCGTATTGTGGTTCAAAGGTTTTTGGGTTCACACTGAGCGTCTTCTTCTTCAAATCGCGAATGTGTCCATAGCTCGACAATACTTTATAGTCTTGTCCGAGAAACTTTTCAATGGTCTTGGCTTTTGCCGGACTCTCTACAATTACCAGATTCTGCATCTTCGGTTCTCTGTTTTTTTGATTTGTGGCCGCAAAGTTAATGCAAAATTCCCATCTGTGCCCTATTTATGGGGTAAATTTTTCCCCTATGAGCCTTGAAATGCCTTTTCTGATTGATGCAAGGCCGAAATCTTCGGGGCGGAGCCGTTCCCATGGGAGCCATATCGCCCGTGCGGCATCGTCCATGGCACGGATGCTCCCTCCTGTGACCCTGCACAGGAAGAACAGGTCCATCGTATGGATGTCCAGGCCGCTGTAGGGGTAGATGTTGGGGAGGGTGAAGAGAAAGCGGTCCACGCATACGTCCAGACCCGTTTCCTCGCGCACTTCGCGCACCACGCCTTCCTCAGCGGTCTCGTACAGGTCGGCGAATCCGCCCGGCAGGTCCAGCGTGCCCTTGGCCGGTTCCTTGGCCCGTTCCACCACCAGCACCTCGTTCTGCCGGTTGCATATCACGGCCACGGTGGAAGCGCTGGGATTGAAGAAGTATTCGAATCCGCAATCCTTGCACCGCTTGCTTTTTTCGCTGTTGCCATCAAAATGCTCGCTGCCACAGACAGGGCAGAAACGGAACTTTTCCAGTGGATGTGTCCTTTCTATCATCTTTTTGCTATCTTTGCATAGTAAATTTGCTGCAAAGATAAAAAAAATCCGCGAAAAACACATCCTGATGGTACATTCTATCCAAAAAAACATTATCTTTGTTCCAAGAAACGAAAAATCATCTAATAATTAACCCTCTTTATGGAAGCATTTGAGAATTGGTATGAGGGCATGGACCCTTTTATGCGTGTGTATTGGACCATTGCGATTGCCACGTCGGTGGTGTTTGCCATTCAGATGGTGCTCACGATATTGGGCATTGGCGATACGGATGCCGATGCATCGGGGGCCGATATGGACATGGGCGATGTGTCTTCTGATGGTGATACACTCGATACGGGCGGAGCCGTACAGCTCTTCACTGTGCGCAACATGATCAATTTCCTGCTCGGCTTGGGATGGGGTGGTGTGTGCTTCTCGGGACTGGTGGCCAACCGTGCCCTGCTGGTAGTGGTGTCGCTGTTGTGTGGTGTGGCTTTTGTGTCGATGTTCCTGTGGATGCTGCGTCGCCTGCTCCGGCTCGAAAGCAACGGTGCATACCGCATCACTGACTGTGTCAACCAGACGTGCTCGGTGTATCTGCGCATTCCTGCCAATCGTCAGGGCATGGGCAAGGTGCAGGCGAGCTTTGGTGGCAGTGTGCAGGAACTGGATGCCATGTGTGCTGGTGACGCCATTCCCACTGGAGCAAAGGTGGTGGTAGTGGAGGTGATAGACAACCACACCGTATTGGTGAAGCCTTGCTGAACGGGGGGGTGTGGATTATTAATATATTATAGTATAATAAAACTATCAATCATGGAATCATTGTATTTTATCGTCATTGCAGTCGTCGTACTGGTGTTTCTTTTCATCGCGTTGATTAATCGTTACCGTCGTTGTCCGTCCGACAAGATTCTGGTCATCTATGGTAGCAAGGGTACCAACAAGAGTGCCAAGTGTGTGCATGGTGGTGGTGCCTTCGTGTGGCCCATCATAGAGGACTATGCCTATCTGGGACTTACTCCCATCAGCATTGATGCCAATCTCACCAATGCCCTTAGCCGGCAGAACATCCGTGTGGACGTGCCTTGTCGCTTTACGGTGGGTATCAGCACAGACCCCGAGAGTATGCTGGCTGCCGCAGAACGTTTGCTTGGCCAGACGGCTCAGCAGATTCAGGAACTGGCTCGCGACATTCTCTTCGGACAGTTGCGTCTGGTAATCGCCACCATGAGCATTGAGGAACTCAACTCTGACCGCGACAAGTTCCTGGAGGCCATCAGCGCCAATGTAGAGGTGGAACTCAAAAAGATTGGTCTGCGACTCATCAACGTAAATGTGACGGACATCAAGGACGAGAGCGGCTATATCGAGGCACTCGGTCAGGAAGCTGCCGCCAAGGCCATCAATGAGGCCAAGGTGCGTGTGGCCGAACAGGAGAAGGTGGGTGAGATTGGCAAGGCAGAGGCTGTCCGCGAAACCCGCATCCGTACGGCCGAGGCCAATGCCGAGGCCGTGAAGGGCGAGAATGAAGCCAAGATTGCCATTGCCAACAGTGATGCCAACCGTCGCGAGAAGGAGGCCGAGGCCCAGCGTAAGGCCATTGCTGCCGAGAAGGTGGCCCAGGCCCAGGCCTTGGAGGAAGCCTACGGGGCGGAGCAGAAGGCAGAGCTTGCCCGTGCTGACCGTGAGCGTTCCACCCAGACGGCCAATGTCATCGTGGCGCAGGAGATTGAGAAACAGCGTCTGGTATTGGCTGCCGAGGCCGAGGCCGAGCAGAAGCGTGTCAATGCCAAGGGTGAGGCCGATGCCATCTTTGCCCGCATGGAGGCCGAGGCCAAGGGTCTCTACGAGATGCTTGCACGCCAGGCCAGCGGCTACGACAAGATGATCCAGGCGGCTGGCGGTGACGCTTCCAAGGCCTATTCGCTGCTGCTGCTCGAGAAACTGCCCGAACTGGTGAAGACCCAGGTGGAAGCCATCAAGGGCATCAACATCGACAAGGTGACCGTTTGGGACAATGCGGGTGGTGCTGCCGACGGCAAGACCAGCACGGCCAATTTTCTGGCCGGCCTGATGAAGAGCATTCCTCCTTTGTCCGATTTGTTTGAGCAGGCAGGCATGTCCTTGCCCGAATATCTGGCCAAGCGCCAGCAAGAAACCCAAAATTTGGAGCCCTCGGAGAAATAATTCCCAAAAAATTTGGCCATGTGCGGATAAAACCCTACCTTTGCACCCGTCAAAAGCCCAGATGGCGGAATCGGTAGACGCGCTGGTCTCAAACACCAGTGGGGAAACCCGTGCCGGTTCGACCCCGGCTCTGGGTACAGGTATTATTTTAAAAGCCTTTGTAAATCAAGCATTTACAAGGGCTTTTTTCTTTCTGGGTCGCCAAAGGGTTGCCAAAAATGGAAAATACACATTATTTCACTAATACAGGTTGCCAAATAACATAATAAAAGTGGGGAAGTGCTTCCCCTTGCATCACTGCAAAGATACAGGCATCCCCACTAAACCAAAATATCAGCCTTGTATGGCTTTTCGCTGCAAAGTTACAAAAAAATCTCCAAATTTGGAAGTGTGCTGCTTAAAAGTGCAGGTTGGATATTGTTGCCTTTGTTTATCAAATCTATGATTTCTGCAATCTTTTTAAGCCTATCTCCATATAGGCAGTAATATGGCTTGCCTTTTCCATCCCTCACCCTTCTTATTGGAGGCAATTGTTCCTCAAAGTGTGGAAACATTCTCTCCTTATCCAAATACAGCCTTATCCTGCTTCTTTTCTTCTCTACTGTATACGCTTGCATATAAACGTGTTCAAAGCGCTCTCCTGCCATAGACAAAACAATGTCCTTCAAATTGGCACTTTTTGGTTGGAAAAGGATTTGGATTGTGTTGGTTTCATCCTTCAATTCTAAGCAAAAGTAAGGAAAACCCTTAAAAAGGCACTTTCCTAGGCCATTAAACCTCCCTTCTAGGCTCATTGCTATTATCTCACCCATCCCATCAAAATCTCCATAGAAAAGGCCGTTTCTTAGCCTCATCCGGATAGGTTTTTGCACGCTAGGAAACAATTCTCCATCTATCATGCCGATACAGAATTTGTATCAAATTAAACCCTTATTAAAAGGATTATCCATTTGCTTTCAGATTAAGAAAACAATCATCAAGTTCTGCCACAAGCTCATCTTTTGTGGATAGCTTTGCCTTGGATGCTGCCTTATAAAGTGCATCCCTTGTCCTTTTGTAGTTTACCCTGTCTGAGAAAACTTGGTTTGCTTTCAGTTCCTCAAGGTAGCTGTCTATTTCCTGCACCCCTTGGCCTGCTTTAGCAAGCATCAAGCCTAAAAAGCCATCCACTGCATCCTTGGGGGTTTTTATTTCTTCCATAAAGTTTGCATTAAGTTTGTTAAGTTTGGATATGGAAAAATAGGTGTCAATATATCGCCTTCTCAGTTTGCTGTAAAATGTCCTGTCATAAAGGGATGAGGCTTCCACCTCTGCCATCCCCATCTGCTTTGCAATGCTGCCATTTAGCCTTAATTCCACCCTCAGAAAATTGACATCTTCAAAGCCTTGTGGGATGGGCATACCCTTAGCCTTGGCATCTGCCACTTTATCATAAAGGCAGTAAATATCTGGTTGCTCTTTGCCTTTATGCCTGTAGTACAAAGTATCTTGGTTAAAAGGGTATCTTTGCCGCCTTGGTAGCTCACCCAACCTTTTAAGGTATTCAGATGGCTTATGCTTCATCAGAAAGTTTCCCCCAAATTCAAGGCTACTTACCCTTGCATCTTCAAGGTTTATTTGTAGGGCATCAGATAGTTTTTTTATCGCTTCTTCTGTAGTGTGTCTGTTTAATGGTATCACATTCCCACCCTCATACAGAAACTTAGGTAGGCTGCCCTCTATCCTTATGGCAGTGGGATATATCCACACCCTCATACCCTGTAAAGTGCCATAGGTTGTTATCTCCCCTGTTTCAAGGTCGGTTTGCTCCTTTGCATTTGAAAGCAAGGTAACAAGGTGGGGGTATTCCTCCCTCACCCTGCTTTTCCATATCACAATCTTGTCAAACATAAACCTGTTACAAAATTTGTACCGTTTTAGACCCTTATTAAATAGGGGTTGCCTGTTTTCTCATTCTCTCAAGTTCCTCATCGAGAAGTCCTAAATGCAGCATTTTAGCGTATGATGAAATAAGCACCCTGCCACCATCCACCACAATAAAATCAAATGAAGATGGCATAATGGCACCATCCAAATTTTCAAAAGCAAACTTGAAAAGATAGCCATCATTTCTCACACCATACAGGGGGTTTGGCTTACCTTTGTAGGTTTCGTTTGGTAATGGCTCCCCAAAAGCATATCCTGTTGGCTTTCCATCTGAAAAATATTCCTTTAAACCCGTGAAATTCATATTTGTTTTCACGACCTGAAGATACATAGATGGTGCATCCGCTGGCTGCCCTTCTCTCTTTGGCTGCAAATACAGATTAAACTTTCCATTTCTGCCTTTAAATGCCTCAAACTCTGGGGCATATCCTGCTGCCTCACCCATATAATACTTAGGGGATGCACACTTTGCGGCCTTGTCTAGAAAGAATTTAGAATAGAACTTGACAATCATTTTTTGCCTCCTTTCTTCTTGGCAATTTCCCTTGCTTTTTCATCAAGTTCTTCTTGGGTTGCTACTCTGTTGGCTTTCATCCACGCAATGAGCTCCCCTCTATCAAAGTAGCACAGTTTGGCCGACTTGTAGAAAGGAATCCTTCTGTACATAGTCAGCTTGTAGAGCGCGCTTTTTGTTATGCCAAGGTAAGCCGCTGCCTCATCGCTAGTTAACACTTCTTTAATGGCGCCCTTCACTTCCAGAAGAAGCTGCCTAAAATCCTGAAAATCTTTATTTTCCATAATAAATATAATTATTTTTTTGCACAAAGATAATAGCAAGAGAAAATATGAAAAGGGGGGATTAAAAAAATAAACGGGAAAAATAAATCCCCCAAAAAAAGACATAAAAAAAGGGGCTTGTTACTGCCCCTTAAAGACTGCTTAAAGCCTCATCCATATCCTTATAGAAATGGTGTTTTTTTCTTTGGCTTGCAGTCATATCTGTATTCTCATCAAATCTATAATTTGTTACAGGCTTGTCGTTCATCGTTTTCTTATCTTCCTTTGCTTTTGACAATCCCCTGCTCAGGTCATTCCTGTTTAAAATCCTGCCCCCGCTATTTTCAAATGCCTTGGCCTCACTGTAGGCATTCTGCCAATTCCCACCAATTCTTTTTTTACTATATAGTCCCTCCAGAAAATATGCCCAAAACCTTATATTTTTGATTCTAAGGGGCTTTCTTGCCTCTCCCCTTATAACTGCCAACAATTCCTTTTTTGTGGGTTTATAGGCAAAAATATCATATTCTGCATCTGCAAGTATGGTGAATAAGACATCCATATCCTGCATAGTTATGGTGGGATTCAGGCACTTTGAATCTTTAATCTTACACTCCGATAGTTTTTTCGCTATCTGGCCATTTGGGTTTTTTTCAGCTTCATATAATATCCACCATGCCGGCCCTTCTCCCTCCTTCCCTTCCTTCTTCCAACGTTTTATAAATTCCACCTTTTTCAATATAATTCTTTCCTTTTTGTATGTCGCTTTTATGGCCTTCAATATATCTCCAATTATAGGGAACCTTTTAGCCAAGGCCAAAGCCTCCCTACTCTCTGCCGCCATGTCCAATAAATCTATAAAATCATATTTTATTAACAGTTCTTTCATCTCTGTGCTTTTGAATATCTGGTTTATCAGATTCTCCTCGTTTCCTGCATGCGGTGCATCTATAGCATGAGGCACGCTTTTATATGCTTCTGAAGCTGCTCTTTGTTCAAACGGTTTTTTAGGTTCTTTGGCATATATTTCCAAATATCTTTCATAAGCCTGCCTGTCCTCATCCGTTTGATGCAATTTCTCTAAATCAAGCAATTTCTGTCTGTCCCACATATCAGTGCTTTTCAGCTTTGGTCTTCCTTTTCTTGCCATACACTTTCTATCTTGAAAAATAAAAAAAATATTCTCGGGGGCTGCTCTTTACTGTATACTTTTGAAAAAAGGGGGGGGAGGGGTAGCCCCCACCCCCTGCCGATAACTAATCCCCAAACAGGTTGCTTAGGGCTTCTTGGGCATCTTTCTTTTGCTTGTCTATTACCCTTGTATATCTTTCAGTATATCTAAGGCTACTATGCCCCATATTTTCCTGCACAAGCCTTATGCTATATCCCTTATCTGCTGCCACTTGCGCCAAGTTTGTGCCATAAGTGTGGCGGGCACAATGCCAAGAAATATGCTTATCTATTCCTGCCCTGTTTACCCATCTTCTCAGGGCTTTCAGGCAAGCCTCATAGGATGGCAGATTAAATACAAGGGTATCTTTTTTTCTCTTAGGTATATCACCTATCAAAGCCATCATAGCATCAGATAGATGGATGGTTACTTTACTGTGACTACTATGCCCCTTTGTCTTGTTCTGCTCAAAGGTAAGTACCCTATTGGCTTCATCTATATTGCCATAGGTTAAATCTTTCACATCACAAAATCTAAGCCCTGTATTTAGGCAAAAGATAAAGGCATTCCTTATCTCCTTGCTTTCATTTTGATAGTGGGTTGCAATCAGCCTTTTCACTTCATCAGCGCTTAAAACATCCTTCACTAGTGCACTGTCATCAATCTTAATGGATATGGTCTTTCCATCAGCATCTATAAAGGGGGCTTGGTAGTTAAAATCATACTTTGCTGCCATAGCCTTGTACACTTTCTTAAACCTCTGAAAGATAGATTTAGCCCCTTCTCCCTTGCTCCTGCCTTGCAGGTATTCAGTGAAAGCCTCCATCATATCCCTGTCTATCTGCTGGGGCTTAATGTTCATAAGCCTTGAATACTTGGCATATTCTGGGGTGTCTTTCAGAAAGTCTATGAATCTGTTATAGGTTAGCTGCATCATCCTTATATCCTTTTTGGTGTATGCCTTATTATATTCTTGGAAAAAGGATATAAAGTTAAGGGGGGCTTTCTTCCCTTCCATCCTGTAACCCTTTTCATCTTTCAATAGTTCTTGGGCTTTTTCATACCTTACCTTTTCGGCAAGAATAAGGGTATCTTTGTTTTCTTGTCTTTGGATGGCATTTTGTGGTTTATGATAAAGATAAAGTTTCAGGCTTTCCCTGCCCCTCATCTTTTGGGGCATCTCCTTATCTTTCTTCTCATCATACACCATCTGAAAGCCATAATAAAAATCAAGATACAGGCTTTCCATACCATTACTGAGTAACTTAGCCCCTAATTTGGGGTTTGCGTTCTGGTCTTTGCTTATAATATAGCATCCACCAACCTTCAAATCTTTGTTTTTCTTTGCCATATATTGTTGATATTTTGGTCTTACGGTGCAAAGTTACAAAAAAAATCTGGGTTGCCAAAGGGTCGCCAATAATAATATATTATATGCAAATAAAAGAAAGAAAGAATTAACAGACTTTTTTTTAATCTGTTGGTTTACAGTCTTTTGTTATACTCTTGTTTTCTCTTGTTTTCTGGATATAGTATCGGCTCTGGGTACTATTTAAGTTCGGAAGTAATCGCTAAATCCCTTAAAAAAAGGAGGTTTAGCGATTTTCTTTTCCGGAATTTCCTTGCAGTACTACTGATATTCCTGGTTAGATATACTTCTCCTGTCATGTAAGTACTACTTCTCAGGCAAGGTAAGCATACAAGCTAGGAGCCCCATAAAAATCTGGGACTGTAAAGGAAATGTGCGCACTCCAGACGCTTTGACTGTATTCAAACCTGCGCGTTATTGATGTTTCTTACGGTTGCAAACTTGCGTGTTCCGGATTTGTCGTGTACCGTATCATCCAATGATGCAGTCTTGTACTACCGCTTCAGATAGCGGCTGAAGAACTTCCAGATTTCTTCGCCTGTGTCCATGTCGTCCTGAAAGGTGTTGTGGCCGGCACCTATCACTTCGTAGAGCCACACATCGTTGTGGGTCTTGGGATTGGTGTAGTAGTGGCGGACGATGAGATGGCGGTTCTTGTCGAACGACTTGCCCTTGACCGTGTCGGTGGGCAGGGGCGTGCATCCGTTCTTCTCCACAATGTGGCCCACGGCATCGGGCACACTCATGTAGCGCCCCCATCCGTATCGGTTCTCCAGATCGCCCGTCCACTCCGAAGTGCGGTCCTCGGTGCCGTGAATCTCCATGAAGGGAATGGGGCGTGTCTTTTCCCTTTCCTCGTACATCCATGTCAGGGTGAGGCCGGCCACGGAAGCCAGCGCACGGAACACACGCTGCTTCTTGTAGCTGAGCAAGTAGCACATCTCGCCGCCGTTCGACATGCCCGTGAGGAAGGCGTTGGCTTTGCTCAGCCCGTATTTCTTCTGCACATACCTGGCCATCTTCACCATGGTCTCCACATCATCGAGCTCCCAACCCTCTTGGCTGGGGTAGCCCACGTTCCAGCTGCGCCTCCCCTTGCTGTCCTTGAGCCCTTGGGGCACACATACGGCAAAACCGTGCCTGACGGCTGCCTTGTTCATCCATGTGCCCACGGGTCCCTCGCTTCCGTAGCCATGGAGCGCCATTACAAGCGGAGCCTTGGGGGGCAGGCCATCGGGGAGGAACATCTTGAAATGGCGCATGTTTCCGCTGATGACAAGCGAGTCTTCTACTACGGTCTGGGCATGCAGTCCCGCGGTGGGGATGCAGATTGTGGCCGCCATGGCCAGGTTGATTAAGAGTAATAGTCTTTTCATCATTTTTTTGGGGGGTTACATTTTGGGTGTCAAACCGAATGTTGATGCGTTATGGGTGCAAAGTTACGAAAAAATTTGCTTTGTCCGGTGGTTTGCTTGGTGGATTCTTTGTTTTTTTGTAATTTTGCGCATAGAATTAGTATCACAGTCATTTAATTTAAATCATAAGTCATAAAATGCTGAAATCAATCGTTTGCTTCTGCACTGCACTGGCGTTTTCCCTCTCGGCCTCGGCCGAGGGCTATGTGCATGCTTCTGGGAAAAAAGTGCTGGACATCAACGGGCAGGAACTGATTCTGCGCGGGCATGCCCCTGGCGGGTGGATGATACAGGAACCCTATATGATGGAGATAGAGGCCAATTCGCAGCACGAGATTCGTGCCCGGATTCAGGACCTCTTGGGCGAGAAGAATACGGAAGCATTCTACCGGAAATGGCTGGAGAACGGTTTCCGGAAGGAGGACGTCAGGCTGCTGGCAGAAATGGGCTTCAACAGCATCCGCCTGCCGATGCACTACAACCTGTTCACTCTGCCTATCGAGGAGGAGCCCGAGCGGGGTGCAAACACATGGCTGGAAACGGGTTTCCAGCTGGTGGACAATGTGCTGGCCTGGTGCAAGGAGTATGGGATTTACCTCATTCTGGACATGCACGGAGCCCCTGGCGGGCAGGGCAAGGACACCAACATCTCGGACTACGACCCCTCGAAACTGTCGTTGTGGGAGAGTGCCGACAACCAGGACAAGCTGGTGGCTCTGTGGGTGAAACTGGCCGAGCGGTATGCCAATGAGCCGTACATTGCCGCCTACGACCTTGTGAACGAGCCCAACTGGGCCTTTGACGGGGACAACGCCAATGGCTGCGACGAGTGCCAGAATGCCCAGATATGGGACCTCTACAAACGCCTGATTAGGGCCATCAGGGAGGTGGACAAGAACCACATGATTATCCTGGAGGGCAACTGCTGGTGCAACAACTACAACGGCCTGCCGACTATCCGCCTGTGGGACAGCAACCTGTGCCTGCAGTTCCACAAGTACTGGAACGATAATACGAAGGGCTCCATCCAGGGTATGCTGGACCTGCGCGACTCCAAGAATGTACCCTTGTGGTGTGGGGAATCGGGGGAGAATTCCACCCACTGGTATGCGGATGCCGTAAGGCTGCTCGAGGAGAACGGCATCGGATGGTCGTGGTGGACGTGGAAGAAGATAGGTTCTGTAAACGGAATGACCACCGTGAAGGCCCCTGCCGGCTATGAAACCCTGAAGAACTACTGGAAGAACGGAGGCACAAAGCCCGCCCAGGCCTATGCCGCACAGGTGATGAACGACCTGGCCGATGCCTACCTGCTGGAAAACTGCACTGTGAACAAGGGGGTGGCCGATGCCCTGCTGCGCCAGCCGCACACCAGTGAACTGAAGCCTTTCGCCGAAAACAAGGTGCCCGGCTACATCTATGCCTCCAATTATGACATGGGGCAGAACGGAGTGGCCTATCTCGACCTGGACGGCGTGGAAGACACCCGTCCAGGAGGCGTGTTCAAGGCCTGGAACCAGGGATGGTGCTATCGTGCGGACGGTGTGGACATAGAGACTTGCAAGGATGTCAACACCAATGGCTACAGTGTGGGATGGACCGCTGCCGGTGAATGGATGAAATACACCATTGATGTGGCCGAAACGGCTGCCTATACGCTCATCGTCCGCTATGCCAGCACCAATGCCAAGACCGTTCTGCGCCTGGAGGTGGACGGGGCGGCCATTGTGCCCGACATGGAGCTGAAGTCCTCCGGCGGATGGGCTACATGGAGGTCGGCCATGGCATCCAATGTGGTGCTGCCCCAGGGCAAGCATGTGCTCAGGGTCCTCACCGTCTCGGGCGGAGCCAATCTGAACTATTTCTCCTTCCTGTCGCCCAAACCGGTCAGTTCGGCGGATTTCAAGGCCCTTTCGGCCATTACCTCGGAGGACGGGAAGTGTATCTTTCTCTCGGTGAACCGGGAACTGAAGGATGCCGCCATGGCTGCCGACGGGTTCCAGGTGGAGAGCAACTCCACACCTGTGTCCGTGGAGCATGTGGGCAGGAGTTCCTTTTCCAACTGGTGTGTGGAACTGCAGCTGGGGTCAAAGCTGTACCTCGACAACAAGGTGACGCTCAGCTACAACGGCGCTTCGGTGACAGATGCCGAGGACAATCCGCTTCCTGCCTTCTCCGGCATGGCGGTGACCAACGTTGCCGAGGAGCGTGCCGTCATTCCGGGAACCATCCATGTGGAGGACTATACGGCGCAGAGCGGACTCTCCTTTGAAACCTGTTCCGATACGGGCGGAGGAGCCACCAATTTTGGCTACACCGACCCCGGGGACTACATCGACTTTAACGTGTACATCACTCAGGCAGGCACCTACACCTTCGACTACCGCATAGCAGCGCTCTATGGGGACGGACGGTTCGAAATACAGCTCTTTGACGAGGCCGGTAACAAAACGGTGGTGGGCTCCTATGCCGTGGGGGCAACCGGCGGCTGGCAGACATGGAAGACCCAACGTGCCACGGCCAAGTTGCCCCAGGGCTCTTATCTCCTGCGCATCTACATCGCACAGAAGGAGTTCAACATGAACTGGTTCCGGCTGAGCGACCCTACAGCTGTGGTGGAGATGCTGACTCCCGTTCTGAATGCCTATCCCAATCCTTGCCATGAAACGCTCTATGTGGACACCCGGGGCCTCCAGGGCACTGGCATTCTGAGCCTTTACAGCCTGTCCGGCACGGAAGTGCTTTCCCAAAGGCATGAGATGGGGCGGATCATTGCCCTGGGCGTTTCCTCGCTTCCTTCCGGGCTGTATGTGTTGTCTCTGAAGGCCGCCGGTGCCTCGCTCACACAGAAGATTGTCTTGGATTAGCCCCTTTCAGTTCACGGCCACACGCACGCATCCGCCGCTGTGCTGCACCAGGTAGATGCCGGCAGGGAGGGTGGGGTGAGCCGCTCCGCTCCTGTCCACCAGACGGCCTTGAAGGTCAGTTATTTGATAGGCATCGGTGCCGTGGACATGGATGCGCCGGCGGTGTACCGACACCCGCACTTGCATTCCGGCCGTCTGTTGCACGCCGCTGCCCTCCGCATCGGCCGGCTTGATGTGCCAGGCCCATCGGCTGCCCTTGAGCCGGGAGGCCAGCGTGGAGAATGTGTCGAAATGCTGCTGGGCCGAATCGGCCACACACAGATAGCGCGTCTTCATCTCCTGGTCGGTAAAGCTGAGGGCGTACTGGCCGTCTCCGATGTCCGTCACCGTGAAGGCGCAGGCCGTCTCTTCGGGCTGGCTCAGGAGCGTCCATGCGCCCTGCACAAAATGGCCCTGCCGGCTGATGAAACGCCCCGTCTGCCTGTTGCACAGGAGGTAGCAGCCTTCCTGTCCGGTCGCCACCAACTGCCATTCCTGGGCGGCATTGGCCTGCTGCGGTGCTGTGATGCGATAGGTGTAGGCCGAGGCTCCATTCGCCGAGAAGTCCTCGATGCAGGTGCCCAGATGGGCAGGGTGTGCGCTGCAGAGCCTGAAGTAGGACGTTCCGGCCTCTCCGTTGGCAGGGTTGAACGGCTGGGCCTGTGCCGCCGACACATACAGTATGAGGGATGAGAGATAGAATATGAATCTTTTCATGTTCGGGTGGAATTATCTGGTGGAACTAATCTGCTGGAATGAATAGTTGGTGAGCATGGAGGCATCCACCTCCGAGTCGGCAAACCATCCCAAGTGCATGTCTTTGAAATTGGTGAGTTCGGCATCCAGGTCGCCCTTGGGTGTCCACTTGGTGCACAGCACGGGGCGGCCGAACTTCTTGGTCTGCGAGAGCAGCCATCCCACCTGTGCGGGCGACTGGTTGGTGTCGATACAGATGATGTCGCTCCTGCACCAGATGCTGTAGGTGAGCCCCACATCACCCTTGTAGTGGTTCAGCCGGTCCCATCCGCCCGAGCCCTGGAAATGGGTGAGCGCGGCTATGTAGTCGAAGCCTTCCTCCAGCGTGCCCGTGCACACGGCAGGCGTGGCGGCCACAGGCTGGACTGGCGACAAGGCGCGCACGGCCGTGAAAAGGTTGTCCAGCACCTGCTCTACTGCGGTGATATTGCTCACGGTGGCAGCCGGCAGGTGATAAAGGTCCCAGGCCAGGATGCGGGAGTCCTGGGCAAAGTGGCCTACGATGTCCTCGGCATACTTGACCAGCAGGCGCGGGAGAGTGGTGGCATAGCGGTCGGACAGCAGGATGGGCAGCACGCTGCATCCGGCCCCTGCGGCCACGTCGAGCAGGCTGTCGAGCAGTTCCACATAGCCTTCTTTGTCTGCTGCATAGGAGCGGTAGTCGAGCATCACCGACAGGCTGCCGGGCGCTCCCGGTGTGGCCGTCTGGGTCTGCGCCCATTCGATGGCAGCCTGGGGCGAAGCGAAGTGGCGGCCTGTCACGGGGTGCCGGTTCATCCATTGCCAGGCCTCCCATCCTTCCCATCGGCTTGCATGTGCGCGGGCAATGGGAAGGAACTGTTGTGTCTGGGCCTTCTCCTGCAACTCACGGGCGTGGGTGGAGGCTGTAATCCAGTTGACATGCAGCGCCTCCCATTCCTCCTCCACGCCGGTGGCGTTGAGATGGAACAGCGGGCGGCGGTAGTGCTGCTGCACCGTTGTGATCCAGCTGGCAGGCAGTGTCTCCGCATCGGGTGCATAGAAGGCCGTCACGTCGCTCATGCGCCACAGCAGGTTGGGCAGGTCGGCGGCCAGTGTGTCGGCCACGGTGGCCGCATCCACCAGCGGTGCACAGAACATCGGCTGGTTGGGGGCGGCATAGCGTGCCAGCCGCATCACTTCGGGCATGGAGGCCGCCATCTGTTCGGCATAGGCGGCGCTGGTCTGCCTCAGCACACACCAGGCGGCAATGCCGCGATGCTTGTAGAAGCGGTTCATCACGTTGTAGGCATACTTGCCCAGGGCTGTGGCCTCGTACTGCTTGAGGTCGGCGTCCTGCATCAGGATGGGCATCAGCCGCATGCCCTTGGTCACGGCCTGGTCGGCCAGTGTCTGGATGTTGTTGAGGAGGGTGTTGGCGTTCTGTTTGAACTCACTGTATTTCACGGGCACGGCCACCACCTGGTACTTGCGTGCATAGACCGACAGATTGGTGCGTGCCGTGGAAAAGGCGGTGGCGGTAAGTCCGCACACGGGCCCGTTGTCCATCCATTTCCATGCCCGCCGGAGCGACCACACCTCGGCCAGCTCGCCGCCGGGGTAAATCTCCTCGCCCTCCTGGGCAAAGCGGAAACGTGGCACACAGGTCAGCTCGTAGGGGTTGTAGGGGTCGCCGTCGGCATAGAGGAGGTTGTGGAACATGGGTTCGTTGTTGTAGTAGTTCGACACGCCCCAGGGCACCTCCCAGTTGGAGTCGCAGGTGTAGAGTCCCCACGAATAGAAGTTGATGTGCCGCTTGCTGAACGCCTCCAGCGAGCGTTGCAGGGTGGAGCCGTTGGTGCGGGTCATGCACTCGGTGCACACGAGCAGCCGGTTGTCCATGCGTGCGTAGCGCTCGACGATGGCATCGGTGGTCTGCCCGAAGTTCTCCTGCACATTGTAGCAGTGAAAGTTGTGAAGGTCCATGCGCTGCTCCGTCTGGTGGCGGCGTTTGATGAGGGGGTCGGTGGTGTTGGTACAGGAAGCCAGGTCGGCGTCCCACACGATGCTGGCCGTGATGGGCTGTGTGCAGCCCTCTTCCTGCATCGCCTCCACCGTGGCGTCAATCCAGTCCATCCACCGTGGGGTGAGCACGGCATCGTGCATGGGCGGCTCGTTGCACACGTCCCACATCACAATGCGGTCATCGCCCCTGAAATGGCGGGTAATCTGGCGCACGTGTACCAGCATCTTCTGCAGGTCCTCCTCCTTGCCTTCCGACCCGAAGAAGCTGTAGATGAAGCCGAACACGGGACTCACGGTCATGCCGTATTCCGCACCCCATCCGGCCCATTCCTCCACGCTCTTGATAAACACGTTCACGTCGCCCGTCCAACTGCCCGGCCACCATCTCACGCTGTTGTAGCCGATGCGTGCGCATGTGGCCAGCGCCTCCTTCTGCGACACGGCGCCACAGGGCGGATAGGGACAGTTGATGCCGCGGATGGGGCCGTACTTTTCCTGCCAGGCCCGGCACTGCTCCACTGTCCATTGTCCCCGCTGGTAGGGATGGTCGGTGGCCGTGGCCGACAGGAAGGCGGTGGGCTGGGCCAGTGCTCCAGTGCACCACGTCAGGCACAGCAGGAGCCATAGTAATTCTACTCTGTTTTTCATTGTCTGTTCTGTTGTTTGGTTTCCGGTAAATACATGTGGCGGAGCCGGAAGGGCACGGGAGTGCGCCTTGTCGGCTCCGCCGTGGGTCAGCGGCCGGTGGCATGCGGGTGTCTCCGGCCGGGAATGGCTATTTCAGGGTCTGCTTGCGTGCGCCCTTTACGCCCTTGATGATGTACACTCCGCCCTTGCTCCTGAGGTCGCCCATCCGGCCTTCAAACACGGGCTTTCCGTCCAGTGTGTAGGCCTTCACGGTGTCGTCGTCGGTAAGGTCCACTTCCTGTATGCCGCTGGCTTCGGCAAACATCACCGTCTCGTGGTTCATGTCGAAGGTGACGGCATACTGGCCATTGGGCAGGACAAAAGTGGTGCGGTCGCCGTAGTATCGGTTCACCTCATAGACGGTGCCCAGGGCTGCATCCATGTTCTCGGCCTGTCCGTAGCGTCCCTCGTTCCAGTTTTCGGCGTGATTCTTGGGGTAGACGGCAAAGATGGCCACGCGGCCATGGTCTCCTTCGGGATAGGTGGACTGTGTAATCTCATAGTCCTTCTCCACGTCGATGACGCCCTTGTACACGCCTTCGCCTGCATGGCTCAGGGCATACGTCTCGTCGGTGCGCTCCCAGGTGTGGCCCACCAGCGAACCCACCACGTACACGCGGTCCATCCATGCCTGCTGGGTGCAGGTGAGGTCGAGCGTCTGCGCCTCCAGGTCAATCACCACGTCATAGGTGCCTGCGTGGCACTGGTACACACAATCCGTACCGGGCTGGAATCCCTCGAAATGGTTCTTGGCAGGGGTGATGAAGCGGTTGGTGGGATGGATGCCGCAGAAGGTGGAGCCGTCGCTCTTCTCAAAGAACACGTCGGCACGGTTGCCGTAGCAGTCGGGGGTGGTGCGGTTGGGATGGATGGTGAAGCTGCCCTTGTACTTGCCGTCGCCATAATTGTAGAGCGGATAGGCCGTGGTCTGGGCCCAGTCGCCCACATTGGCCAGTCCGCCGCGGCAGTAGATGACGTCCACAATCTGCTCATTGTGCTCCACCTCGCCCAGATAGTGCATGCTCACGCTCTGGCGGTCGATGTTGAAGGTCACCTCGTAGCGGCCTTCTTCGATGTACATCTTGTGGTTGTAGTAACGGCCCACGGCATATTCCGTGTCCTGGGCCACCTCCACGCCCTCTTCCTTGGGGCTGTACCAGGCGTCCTCTTGCCCGAAGGTGCTGGCAAGCACGCAGAATTCGGCCTTGCCCGTGGCGCCTGCATAGAGTGCGCATTCGCCCTTGTAGATGCCGTCGCCCTGGTGCATGAGCTTGTTTTTGTCGGCCGAATAGATATCAAACTTCTCGGTATTCTCGGCCGTGACCGTGCCGCCCACATACACGTATTCCAGCCATCCGGGCTCCACGCATGTGGCGTGCAGTTCCAGGGTGGAGGGGCTGATGCGCACGTCATACACGCCGCCCACTACCTGCAGGGGCACAAAGCCGGAACCGCCCTGGGTGGACAGTTTCAGGCCTTCCTGGCCGGTGGTGGGGGTGAGGAAACGTTCATAGCTGTCGGCCGCCCAGTAGAGGTCGGACATGTTGCGGTCGATGAAGAAGAAGTCGCAGCGGTGTCCATACTGGTTGTCGCCGTTCACCTTGTCCTCGCCCAGATAGCGGGGCGCAAACTTCAGCCGGCCTTCGTAGCAGCCGGTTTCCGCATTGAAGCGCAGGGGGTACGCATCCGTGCGTGCCCAGTTGCCGATGTCCAGCAAGCCGCCGCAGGCATAGATGACGTCAAACTCTCTCCACTTGTCGGCATATTGGGCATAGATGGCGGCGGCCTCTTCCATGCTGTAGGCGCCCGTCGTCACCTTCTCCCACATCTCTTCGCTGAAGGCATACATCTCGTTGGCCCTGTCCGTGAGCGAGGGGTCCTCCTCGGCTGCCACAAACAGCTCGCCGGTGTATTTCTCCACAGCGTCGGTCATCTGGCCGTAGAGGGTGGCGCAGGCATCGATGTCCTTCAGCAGCTTGCTGGCCTGGGCCAGTGCGGCCACCTTGGCCTCATAGTCGGCGGCAGCGGCGGCCTCCTCCAGGGCGGCATCCAGCTGGTTGCGCAGCTCCAGGCTGTAATAGCTGTCCGTCTGTCCGTCCAGCACGCCCGCGGCGCTCTTGTAGCCCTCCAGCGCGGCCTCCACGGCCTCGGCCGTCTGGCCCAGATAGGTGAGCCTCAGCCCGCGCAGGGCCAGCCAGTTGTCGTCGTGGTAGCGGTCGCCCGTGTATCCGAAGCCCAGTGTCATCTGTCCGTCGGTGACCACACCGTACATCTTCTGGGCATAGCGTCCGGCTGTGAAGGCCGCACAGGCACCATCGATGGAGTTGGGCACATAGCCGTAGTCGGTGAGGTAGTCGCTCTCGTGGAACTGGTCGGCCACGGCGTCGCTGGTGATGCTGTTCACGCTCATGGCCCATTCGCCCATGTATACCTTGGCAGGGACTATCTCGGCAGGAATGCCGTTCCCGATGGAGCACGACCTGTAATAGGCATTGAAGGCCAGCTCATACACTCCGTTGGGCAGGTCGGTGAGGGTCTGGTGCATGTCGAACGCCTTGTTGTTCCAGAACTCCATTGTCTGTCCGTCGGCCAGCCCGAAGGCGGCCGTGCTTCCGCTGTGGGTCATGTTCCATCCGTCCTCCGTGCTCAGGTCAGCGTTCTTGAGCATGGCCGTGATGTCGGTGCCTTCCTGCAGGCCGCCCTTCATGGCAGCCTCCAGCAGCTGGTCCACATAGGCCATCTCGGCCAGCAGGGCTTCGGTGCCGAGGGTGTGCTCTTCCCAGATGTGGAGGAAGCTGCCGTTGGGGTAGCCGTTCTCTCCGGGTGCATAGTCGTCCTGCAGATATTCCTCCAGCAGGGTGCGGGCGGGGCCGGCGAAGTCGGTGTGCTCGGCCAGGTACCGGCGTGTGGCAAACACCTTTTCGGCCAGGCTCGCGTAGGCTTTTCCCCATTCCACCTCATCGGCCGTGGCTGCCTCGTTGTCGGCAATGTCCTGCAGGAAGCCGCAGTCCAGGCCGCTCCATTCCTCGCCCATGTTCTCCAGCAGGCGGGCCAGGGTGCGGTCGGCCAGCCGGATGGTCTGCTCGTTGGCGTCAAAGGTAATCCAGTAACAGCCGGGGCTCACATAGAAGGCATTGTCTCCGAAATAGCGCTGTGTGGACACGGTTTCCCCGTGACGCACTCGGGTGCCAGGCTCGGGTGCGGCATAGCGTGCGTCCGAGGCTCCGTGGATCGAGGCCACCACCAGAAACTCGCCCCATCCACTGTCGCCGGCCTGCAGCTCCACTTCTCCCTGGTACACGGCATCGCCCTGATGTGCCAGCCGCACATCCGTGTACCCCAGATCCCAGGTCTTGCCGGGCAGTGTGCCCGTCACATACACGAAGTCCTCCCATTTGGGCTCTATGCCCGAGGCATAGAGCCGGCGGTTGGTGAGGTCGAGCTGGATGTGGTACTTGCCGCCCATGCACTGGAACACATGGTTGGTCTGGGTGGGTTGCAGGCTCAGGCCTTTTGCGCCCGTGGCCGGTGTGATGAATCGGTCGGTATGGGTTTCGCATCCCCATATCAGGCCGCTGGGGTCCTGGAAGAACAGGTCGCCGCGGCAGCCCCACCAGCCGTTGGTGACGGCATCGTCCATGGAGAAGTAGACCACGTCCACGTCGCCCTCGTAAAAACCAGTTTCTTCCTCATAATAGAGTGGATATTCCTGGGTGTCGTCCCAGTTGCCCACGCCCACCAGTCCTCCGCGTGCATAGAATACGTCATAGTCCTTGTACTTCTCGGCCTGCATGTTCAGGCCGGACAGGAGGGCTGCCATCAAAAATAGTAATGTCTTTTTCATTTGTGTTTGTTTTTTGAGAATTTATGGTTTAAGAATGAATTCAGGGTCTTTGGGACAGTGTTCCGCGTACAAAGGTAGCAAATATTTCCATTGGGGGGTGTGTAGCATGCCAGATTCCCCCTTTTTTACAGAATTTTAACTAAATATCCCTGAAGAGTCTCTTAATTTATGCTAATCGAATTGAACATCAAAATAAAGTGGCTTTTCTGCATTTAAAGTTTTTCATTTCTACTGTAGCACTGTAGCGTGTAGCGCTTGGGTATAAGAAAGCCTCAACACTTCCTTTAGGGGGATTTTGTTGAGGCTGCATTTTGTTGTGATTTCTGTTAGCCTACGGTGAAACCGAGGGCGGAGAGGATGGCAGTTAGAGTGGTGAGAGCGATGTTGATGATTACGCTCCACTTGTTCTTTGATTCGTTAGTCATTGTTGTGATTTTTCTTGATTTTCTGCGTGATGTAACTGTCTATGCCAAAGATGCTTCCGCAGTAGATGAGGATTTGGGCGAAGATGTAGAGGACACTGTCGTGGATTTCGCCGGGTGGTGGGAGCATGAGGGCGACGAATGCCATGATGATGCCACAGGCGAGAAGGACGATGGCGGTCAGTTCCTTGTGGTTTGGATTCCAGTTGAGTGACATAGTCGTAAAGGTTTGAGGTCAAACGAAAAGCAAGGAGGTTTTACCATAGTGAGGTTCTGCCTCCTTGCTCGTCAGAGATTGGTCGAAGGATTAGGTGAACTCAGGAGGATTCTCCTCACCACCAGGGTTCTCGGTGTTGCCGCCCTGCTCACCGGTTCCTGAGCCTGCCGAAGCGATGAACTGAGCTACGAAGCTTTCGTTCTTGGTGACGTTGATGGTGCGGGTTGACTGGGTGTTGCCATCGCTCCACTTGTCGAACTGGTAGCCAGACTTAGGCGTTGCGGTGATGTTCACGCGAGAGCCCTCGCTGTAGGTGCCGCCACCTGAGACGGTGCCCTGTGCGGTGTTGGCTGAAGTCACGCTGAGGGTGTACTGGCGAGAGGTGTTGCCACCAGTTCCAGAAGTTCCAGAGCCGTTGCCACCTCCGTTGTTACCTCCGTCAGGATTGTCACCGCCATCGGTAGGATTGTTGAGGTCAACCACCGTCTCACCAGCCTTGATGGCCTTGATGACTGCAGCCTGTGCGCTACGGCTTGCCACGAGGTTGAACTCTGCGTCTGCGAGGAGATTCTTGAACTCTGAGCCGCACTCCCAGTTGACGTTCACACCGGTGATGTTCTGAGCCGAGAACTTGTCTGCTGACTCTGCACCCTTCGACTGGAGCGAGACGCTGAAATCACCCAGATCACCAAGGCGAATCTTCTTGCCCTCAAGGAGCTGCTCGCGCATGCAATCGACTGCCATGTAGAGGATTGCGCTGATGTCGGCACGGGAATAAACGCAGCCGTGGGTGGCGATGTGCTTGGCGAACTTTTCGATGGTCATCACGTCGGCATACTGCGCGATGGCGAAAGCATTCTGCTTCTCGGTAGCCACGAGAGCCACATCCTCAGACGAAGGAGCCTGTCCTGCCTTCTCGGCTGCCTTGATGCGTGACTTTGCCTGATTGATTTCAAAGAGGTTAGCGTTCACGCTACGCATTACGATGCTGTAGTTGATCATAGTCGTTTGATCGTTTATCTTTCGCCATCAGAGCCATCGTACTGCCCTGTGGCGGAGCAAAAATGAGTGCCATTTCTTATCCTAAATTTGCCGTTTCTTACGACCGACGCCTGTCATAAGTCAAGTCAGCTTCCGAGATTAAGTAATGACCGGATTGAGGCGCTTCTCAATTACGTCTGCAAAGGTACGGCAAATTTTTTCGGAACTCAAATTTTCCCTCGAAAAACAGCATATTTTCATACTCCACTTTTCCGAATAGTATGTATCAAAGGGTCATCGAAGCGCTACACGCTACAGTGCTACAGTAGAAAATCACACCATGCATTCTCGCAGAAAATAGTTATTATATATATAATAAAATTTCTTTTCCATTTTTACACTACCAAAATCTAACTGTAGCACTGTAGCGCGTAGCGGAAGTGCCAATATATTCCCTAAGATTTATGTAGATATTGCATGATTATTCCCCAAGAAAAGTGTAAGATGATTCCTGAACCAGATACCCTCAGCCAGTATCTTACTACTCATTGAGTGCGATAAATGCCATCAAATACCAGCGATTAGTGCCTCGTCTGCCGAATTTTGTTAAATTCTGCGTTAAAACCAAATCTTTTTGTCGTTATTCCAAAAAGTTTTTGTATATTCGCAGCATAAATTTCGCATAATGCGCACATACATTACGCACATGTGCTAAAAACGATATTCACTATGTCCGAAACCCAATTACGATCATACCGCCTCACCTCCCTTGAGGAGCCCACCGACGAAATGCTTCATGCCATCATGGAGAAAGTGGCTGCTGCCGCTCGCAAGTCAACGGCACGTGCCGAAGAAGCCAAGCGCCGAATGCTGGCCGAAACCGCCCGTCGCATCAAACAAAACCGAGCTGTCGCACTATGAGCACCGAACGCCGTCCAACCCTCTGCATCGTAGCCGGACCTAATGGGTCGGGCAAGACAACCACGACCATTCAACTCCTCGAAAGCGAATGGTCGGCAGACAGCCTCTACGTCAATCCCGACAACATTGCCCAAGAGGAATTTGGCGATTGGAACTCCCCCGAAGCTGTGATGAAGGCAGCAAAGCGTGCTACCGAAATACGCTACGAATGCCTGGAGCAGCAGAAGGATTTTGTCTTCGAGACGGTCTTCTCCAGCGACGAAAAACTGGAGTTCGTTCGCAAGGCAAAGGCTGCTGGATTCTTCATCCGTCTTTTCTTCGTCTGCACCAGCGACCCCGAAATCAACGTCCACCGCGTCACCAAGCGATTCCTCGAAGGCGGTCACGAAGTCCCCATCTCCAAGATTATCTCGCGCTACTACAAGTCCCTCGCCAATGCCGCCCAAGCCATAGAACTCGTTGACCGCGCTTACATCTACGACAACTCCGTAGAGAATGCCCTTCCGCAACTCCTCTTCCGCGCCGTCGATGGCACCGTTTTCAAGCAATACACCGAGGACGTGCCCGAATGGGCGGAGATGTTGGTGAAGTAAAAACAAATAATTATGAACAAGAAATGAACAAACTCACTTCGTTTCTCATTGATGAGCAGCAGGCACATCGCAAGGGAGGACTCTACCATAAGACTCAGGTGCAACTCGCTTACAATTCCAACCGAATTGAAGGTTCGAAGCTGACCGAAGAGCAGACACGCTACATCTTTGAAACCCGCACCATCGGCTTCAAGGATCAGGAAGCTGTGTCTGTGGATGACATCATTGAGACAACCAACCACTTCGTCGCCTTCGACTATCTCCTGCGCACCATCGAAGAGCCTTTGACAGAGGCCATCATCAAGGAGTTTCATCGCATCCTCAAAACAGGTACTGCCGATGCACAGAAGTCCTATTTCAACGTTGGTGACTACAAGAAGCTGGCGAACGAAGTCGGTGGCCGTAAAACCTGCAAGCCAGCTGATGTTGCCCGAGAGATGCAGTCGCTGCAAGAGTGGTATCACGCCCAGAAGGACGTAACCATTCACACCCTTGCCGAATACCATTGGCGGTTTGAGAGCATCCATCCCTTCCAGGACGGCAACGGACGTGTCGGTCGCCTCATCCTCTTCCGCGAGTGCCTCCGCCACGGCATCATGCCTTTCATCATTGACAACGAGCACAAAATGTATTACTACCGAGGTCTCTCTGAATTCAAGCAAACACCAGGATTCCTTGTCGGCACTATGCAGTCAGCACAAGACGTGTACGAAGCATGGATCAAGTATTTCAACGAGGAATTGCTTGAGGGGTTGAAGGTGGAATGAAACAAAACAAGATAATAGCGTAAAAACAATGAGCAAATACGAAATTCCATACATCAACCTCATCATCCGCACCTTTGCCGAGCGGTTTCAGATGACGCGCCAAGCTGCTTACGCCTACCTGCAGAAGCACCAGGGCCTTGCATTCCTCATCGAGTTCTACGATGTGGAACACCTGCAAGACCCCGAAGAGACGGTGGATGACCTGATCGTTAAATGTCAACAGCAAGGAGGGACGTTAGTATGTTAGTTTATCACGGCACAAATGCCGACATCGCAGAGTATCTCGACCAGCAACTCTGCTTCCGCACCCAGCGTTCACTCACACACCTCAAAAAAGTCTCAGTATGCGAACTAAAATAGCTCCCTCACACCACGCCATTGCGACCCTCCTCACCGACGACATCATCAGCGAGATGACCCAGTACCTTATGGAGGATTACGGCTACACGCTCGAAAAGGCGCTGGACGTAGTTTACCGTTCCAAGACGGTGGAACTGCTCCAAATTGAGAAAGGCGAACTCTACGTCCAGAGCCCCGCCTACGTCTATGACATGCTGCTGCAGGAACTCCACCTCTATCCCGTGCAGAACGACGATGCGGTAGGAAAGGTGGCTGAGGATGTGAACCAATAAATCCAAAATAACAAACAAAATGCGAGTAGTTTCATTCTTTGCAGGTTGCGGAGGTCTTGACCTTGGCTTTGAGCAGGCAGGCTTCGATGTGGTTTGGGCCAATGAGTTCGAACCGCATTGTCGTGCTACTTACCTGCGCAACCACCCCGACACCGAGTTTGTGCTGGGTGACATCTGCAAGATTGATCCTGCCTCGATTCCCGATTGTGACGGCTTCATCGGTGGTCCTCCTTGCCAGTCGTGGAGCGTTGCTGGTAAGCAGAAGGGGTTGGAGGACGAGCGCGGTCAACTGTTCCTCAAATACATCGACATGATTGAGGCAATCACGCAGAACTTCTTGGTTCGCGAGGATGACGAGATCGAGTACGGAAAGAAATCCTCAAAGCACGATTTGCCTATTGACCTCACCAAGAACCTCCTTATCTGCAATGTCAAGAAGGACAATTGGGAGCAGTACCTTGATGGTACAGCCAAGATCTACTACACTGGCAAGAAGTTCCCGACCACTGTTGCGCTCAACAAACTCTACTACTTCATGCCGTATCTCTCAGGCAAAGGCATCCGTGACCTCTACTACATCAAGATTGCACGCCTTGGCTACCGCAAGGAAGGTCAAGAGAATGAGGACAAGAACGACCTCCGACTTGTGTTCGAGATTGAACGTGTCGGTCAGCTTTTCGATGACTATAAGAAGGTAAAACTTGAAATCTGGCGCACGTTTACGGACACTACGATGGAGAAAATAGCTAATTTATAAAGTCTAATTTGATTATGTCCACCTTTCTCCTTCGCCGTCCCGTTGATTGGTCATTGCTGACGAATGGATTCCATATTCCTACGGAGTTCCATCCGTTGGTGTATGCTATGCCCGGAGGCGAACTGCACCATGGCGATAAGCGAGGGGTGAAGATTATGATTGATGATGAGGTGTTTGATGCTAAAGCATCACATCATCCCCTTCACCGAGAGCATGAACAACGACACCTCAAACATCATCATCCTCTCGCCCACGTACCATCGCATCATCCACAAGGCAAAACCTCATTTCGACCACAAGGCACTTGCGTTTGAGTTCCCGAATGGATTGGTAGAGAAAGTGACGATTGATAAACATCTGAGAATGTAAATGGAGTAAGAACTGCATCTAACAATGAAATTAAGCAGAAAGGAAAGATAAAATGATAGATCTGACTAACATATTAGGCAAGAATGAGGACTACCTCATTGAGGCAAAGAGTGCAAAGGGAGGTTTCCCTGATAATTTCTGGGAAACTTACTCTGCGTTTGCCAACACCGATGGTGGTACGATTCTGCTGGGTGTAGAGGAGACGCATGACCATGTGCTCTACATGCAGGATGGTTTGGCTGATGCCCAGAAGATGAAGGAAACATTCTGGAAGTTGGTGAACAACCGCCAGAAGATCAGCCACAACATCGTTACCAATAGCATGGTTTACATTGACCAGCTTGAAGGCAAGGACATCCTTGTGGTGGAGGTTCCTCGCGCTGAGCGCACTACACGGCCCGTCTATAAGGGTCAGGATCCTCGCCTGGGGACCTATCGTCGGTGGGGAGAAGGCGATCACCTCTGCTCCATGGAGGAGGTATCTGCCATGTATCGCGATGCTTCTTCCTCGCCATTGGATGCCCAGCCAATCGAAGAGATGGATTTGTCGGTGTTTTGCGAAGAGAGTGTGAACGGATATCGCAATGTGTATAGAAGCACCAATCCTCATCACCTTTGGAATAAATTAGATAACGAGATGTTCCTGCGTCGCATCAAGGCAGTTGCCATGGGTAAGGACGGGTGCTATCACCCCACGGAGGCAGGCTTGCTGATGTTCGGTTATGAATACGAGATAACGAGCCGCTTCCCGCAGTATTTCCTCGACTACCAGGAGGATCGCGTGATGATAGGCGTGACGCGCTGGAAGGATCGTATCACATCCACTTCGGGCGACTGGAGCGGTAATCTGTTTGACTTCACATTCAAAGTGTTGCCCAAATTGCAGTCGGATTTGAAGGTGCCCTTTGTCCTGAAGGGTATGCAGCGTGTGGACGATACGCCCATGCACAAGGTGCTGCGCGAAGCTGTGGTCAACACCCTCTCAAATGCTGACTACTGGGGCAGGCGCGGAGTGGTGATTCAGAAGGACAAGGAAGGATTCACCTTTGCCAATCCTGGTGGTATGCGCATCTCAAAGAGAGAAGCCATCGAAGGCGGTGTGTCTGACCCTCGCAATAGCACCATCCTGAAGTTCTTCTCGCTGATTCGTTTCGGCGAACGTGCAGGTAGCGGATTGAATGGTATAATGCATGTCTGGAAAAAGGTATATCATACAGATGCCAGCATTTGCGAATCAGATGGAGAAGTGGAACGTACGATTCTCAGTTTACCTTTCGATGGTCATGAGCAGGATGTGAATGCAATGTTGCAGTTGTATGATAATGCAGAGGAGTTGACATTTACGGAAACTACTGAAGCTACTACGGAAACTGCTACGGAAACCTCTGATAACACTACGGAAACTACGGAAACTTCTGCGGTTACTACGGAAACTTACGACAGCACTACGGAAACTATACGTTTGATGATTAAGGAGAATCCTAAGATAACAGGTAAAGAACTGGCTTCAAGATGTGGCATTACAGAAGATGGTGTAGCATACCACATCAAGAAACTAAAGGCATCAGGAAAAATCAAACGTAAAGGTGGTGCAAGAAACGGTGGTGAATGGGTAGTAATGTGATTTTGGAGCGATTTTAATTGCAGAGAAAATCCGTATCAAGCATAAATACTTGAATCACAGCATGTTTTTCTTTGCAAAGTAAATCCGCATCAAGAATAATGATAAGTACATCGGAATAAAATTTTATGGCAGTTTACCAAATATACAAAGTACTTTTCAACCGCTCGCGCCAGGGCAATTTGCTCTCGACGATGGATGGCCGCTCGGCATACGACAAGGCACAAGAGTTGCTGGAGGAGATGCTGGGTGGCGTGCTTCCGCTGACGAAGGAGAAGCGCGACAAGACGCTTGTGCCACTGGAGAACTACGTGGAGAAGAAGCGCGATGGGGTGACGGTGATGGTGGTTTGCAACGAGAAGAACCACAAGTATCGCGAGAAGCTGGAGGAGCACGAACTGGTGTATCATCCCGGCTGTCGCGTCATCCTCGACAATCGCCCGGGCATTGCGCAGTTGGCCATTGAGCGTTCGCAGTCGTTTGATGGTAAGACGGACAAGGTGCGCGACATTCTGCAGGAGGCTTTCTGCAAACTCTTTGACCAATACCAACTGACGGTAGAGATCAGGGCGAAGAAGCGTGAGGGAACATTCTGGGAGGCGGTTGATGAACAATGCCTGACGTACAACGACAGAATCCAGCACGTGGTATATGAGTTCCCAGATGATGACGAGGTAGGTCCTATTGATGCCAGTCGTCAGACGATGGACAAGCTGACATTGTTGAAAAGCCTTAATGCGGCGATGAATGCTGCACGTGGTGTCTATCATGCCTATTCAAGCAAGGAGAAAACCATACAGCTGGATAAGACGCAGGAGGACATTGCCAACATGGTGGCGATGTGCTGCCAGAACGGTTATAACATCAGTGTACACTTCCAGCATTATGGTGTTTACCGGTTTGGTACGGATATCAAGGCTTTGAGCCAGTTAAAGGACGAGGTGGTGAAGGAATTTGTGGATGGGCAGACAGCCATCGGCAAAACTGTTGAAGGCGAATGGGCATTGGTGCATTGGCTGGACGAGATACGCAAAGTAACAGAAAACTACAAAGATGAAGAACCGGTTGCAAAGAAGCGAAAGGGAAGCCATCAGTACCAGATGGAGGAAGAATCCAATATGGGACGTGTTGCAGAATCCGAGTAGGACGATAGAAAGAGGACTCACCCATCTGCGACTGACCACCGAGGAGGTTTTCCATGAAACCTTCCGGGTGCTGGACGAGGTGAAGGAGAATCCCAAGGACGCAAGTTTCATGATGCGAGGTCTTTGGGATAGTGTCTATTGTGACCTGCGCGAGCTGGATGAAGATGCAAGCGATGATGAACTGCAACTGGCTACGAGCGAACTGGTTTACGTTGTGATGCTGATGCTGAGCATGGTGGATGGCAGCTGGTACACAAAGCTGACCATGGTGCTGATGGAACAGATAACAGAAAACAGCAGTCACTACGACCGCCTACAGATGCTCTTCATGCCGAACCTTTGGCGTTATGGCGAGGAAAAGGTAAAGGCGTTTCTGAATGAGTACATGGAGAGCGATGAGGTTTGGATTTCGGACGAGATAGATGAGTGCCTGACGTTTGTCAGAAACGAAGATGCCCGCCTAATGAAAGAGCAAGCCAACAAGGAGGCATTGAAGCTGGTGAAGACCGTCATCATCAAGGATTCGGAGGTGAAGATTGATTCGCCTCAAAACGTGGTGTATCCACAAGATGGAAGTACTGCAAACATAGGTTGCGATCAACAAAATTCAACCTTCCCGACCTTCTTGCCTCCTACCAATGATGTGCAAGGACAGCTTGGCAGTCAGAAGAATGAACAGAAAAGTATAACAGAAAGGTAGCGTACTATGGAAGATAATAAGAACATACAAGGACAGCCACAGGTAATTATCGCATACGGCATGAACAACATAGGGTGCGACCAGCGTGGTGCTACGTTTCAGACGGTGGTGAGCATAAAGGATAACGATCCGCTTCGCTACGATAATGAAGACTCTTCTCTTTCCGAGAGCAACGTCATCTTCAATACTCGCATTCTGACCACAGAGGAACACTATCGAAAGGTGCGTGATGTTATCCTACGATTCATCAAGCAGGAGGGGGTGGCTTCGGACGTGGAGCAGATAAACCCTTCGGCTCAGAATGAGTGGTACTACATCATGAAGGGTATTCGTGAGTCAGGTATGGCACGTAGCGACATGGGCGATACGAAGTTCGCTGGGCAGATGGTTGCATGGTTCCCTGATATGTTCGCAGATAAGATTGGCGAGGGTGACAGCAAGGATTTTGTGCGTAACTTTGCCAAGAGCATTTCCGCAGAGCGCAACAACTACTGGACGGAGGGCGCTGAGCGGAAGGAGGTTGCCATCATAGACATGCACGCCCATGCGCGTACACGTAATATAGATAATGGTAAGGCGATACGAGCTTTCGGCGTTGCCAACGGCCTCAAGAGGGCTCTGGAGGAACTGAAAACGGAGATACAGAAGGCGCAGAGCGCACGGTAGTGGCAGTAGTCAGCCCAGGACAGCTGACTGCTGGAATGCCAGCCAAGGGCGGCTGAGAATGATATTTTAAAAGGAATCAAAGACATGACTGACAATAACTCTTCATACAGGCCTCATGATCCAGGGCATGACTATTATGCTCCGGGCATTTACCTCATCACGCTGGTGGTGAGGAACAGGAAGGAGAATGCTCGGATGTTCGGGATTCTGAATAATGACCTCCAGCATCCCGATGTGGTGCTGAATGAGGTGGGAAAGGCAGTACTGGAGTGTTGGGAAGAGATACCCAAGCGACAAGTGGTGCATGGACGCAAAGTGGTAGTGCATGCCGCCATTTGTATGCCCGATCACTTTCATGGAGTGATAGAGGTGAAGGAGAAAATGGACGTGAGTGTAGGAGAGGTGATTTGCGGGTTCAAAATTGGATGCACGCAGGCATGGAGACAATTATCGCAGCCATGTACGGCTGCTGTGGATGGGAAGAAGCCGCACATGGCTTCGAGCAACGACACTATCCCTGATCTGCACCGCATGTCGAAGAAACAGCGGGCGGCATACTATGCTGCGCACCCTGAGGCACAGCAGCCATTGTGGGATGACAACTACGATGACACCATCTGCCTGATCGACCCTGAGACGGGCGAATACTGCCAACGGCACTTCACGGCGATGGTGCAGTATGTGGATGATAATGCACGGAGGGCGATCATCATGAAGCTGCGCCCGGAGTTCATGAAGCGATGCCTGCATGTGAGGATAGAGAGCATTGGTGCTGACGGAAAGTCTGTGGTGCGTGATTATGCTGCTTTCGGTAATCTGTTTCTGCTCAGGTGGGCAAGGAAGGTGCAAGTGTTCTGCCATCGATTGACACGTAGGGCGATGCTAACCGATGAGGAGTGGCAGAAGGCTACTGCAAGTTGGGAAACCATCCGCGCGTTTGAGAAGCATGCCAGGGAACATAAGCTGGGACGCTTTGACCGTGACTGGTACCGCAGCACCAATCCCGATACGATTACAGCTATTGACTACACACGCACGGAAGCATACAAGAAGAAGCATGAGGCGTGGGTGGCGCAGGTGTTGGCTGGACAGACGGTGATAGTGACGCCAGGCATCTCGAAGGGCGAACAGCTGATGAAAGACGAATGCATAGAAAAGGGCTTTCCGCTGATACACCTGCAGAAGGAGCCCATTGGTGCGCTGTGGAAGCCGGAGAAGACGCGCTTTGATGCTTGCGGCCAAGGACGCTTGCTGATATTGGCTCCTTGGAAGGCGGATGAGTTGGGCGATATTGGCGATGTGCCTTCGGCTGCTGACTACTCGGTATTCCATAACCTCAATAAACTGGCGGAGGAGATCTGCCTTTTTGATGGGGAGGCGGCGGTGCTGGGAGATAAGAGATAATCAGCCAAGGACGGCTGATTGGAATAATTGTTAATTGCGTGAATTGATCTCGGAAGGCAAATAACGAAAATAACGCAATTTTCTAAATATAACGTTATTCTGAATCGGTTACATGCAAAAGCAAATCTGTAAATCGCTGTAAATCATTGTTTTACAAGTTAAAATTAAAATAACGAAAAAATAACGCACGGTTATAATTCCGTTATAATTTGGTTGTAATGGCCTCATTCTCTATACAAGGGAGTGAGGCTTTTTTGTGTCTGTACGCGTCATTTGCAACGTTTGCGTTGGACAACGGATTGGACTCGTTGGACAGAATTGTGGAAAGTCGTTGGACACGTTGGACAATGGCTGATTTACAGTGTTTTATCTTTCTTGTAGTGCGGAATAGTGCGTACCTTTGCATCAGCTTTTCAGGAGCTGGTGACGATGAAAGGCGCGGTTGCCTTTCGGGTAGCACCTAAGAAAACGCCTATGGCACTTTATTTCAGTTTTTCAGTTTGGAAGGTGAGCTTCACCTTGAACATTAATCTAAGAAAGGAGTAGGACGATGGAAAAGTCAGTACAGATCATTCAGCAAGGCGCTCTGGTGGAGCGACCTTATCAGGACCGCAACGGTCAGCAGCAGG
>CAMBDA010000026.1 GCA_945865175.1 uncultured Prevotellaceae bacterium
TTGACCTTCGGATTATGAATCCGACGCTCTAACCAGCTGAGCTATCCCGCCATCGTTGTTTTTGCGGTGCAAAGGTAGAACAATTTTCTGATATGCGCAAATAAAACTGAAAAAATTTCGGGACACGGCGCAAATTTTGTACCTTTGCAGTCGAAAATATGAATATACAGACCCTGACATGCGATTTATAAAGAAACTAGACGTGTTTATCTTGAAGGCCTACCTGCAATTGTTTGCGGGTACATTCTTCATTTGTCTTTTCATCTTTATGATGCAGTTCATGTGGCGATATGTGGAGGAACTCATTAGCAAAGGTCTGAGCTGGGAGGTGCTGGTCAAGTTCTTCTATTATTCGGGTCTCACGCTGGTACCCATCTCGATGCCGCTGGCTGTGCTGCTGGCTTCGCTCATTACCTTCGGCAATCTGGGCGAGCGGTTCGAACTGTTGAGCATGAAGGCGGCAGGCATTCCGCTGGTGCGCATCCTGCAGCCCGTGTGCCTGTTTGCCTTGCTGGTGTGTGTGGGCAGTTTCTATTTCCAGAACAAGGTGGCGCCCGAGGCCACCAAGCAACTGGCATCGCTGGTGTGGAGCATGAAGCAGAAGTCGCCCGAACTGGAAATCCCCGAGGGCATCTTCTACAACGAGATTCCCGGCTACAACCTCTTTGTGGAGCATAAGGACACGGAGACGGGGCTGCTGTATGGCGTGATGATATACAGCACCAAGGGAGGATATGATGATGCGGAGATTGTGCTGGCCGACAGTGCCCGCCTGCAGAGTACGGCCGACAAGATGCACCTGAAGCTGACGCTCTATCATGGCGAGCGCTTCAGGAACATGGACAGCCAGAGTGGCAACATGTTGCGGGCCAACATCCCCTATATGCGGGAGTCGTTTGTGAGCGAGGTGGACCTGATTCCTTTCGATGGGAATTTCAACATCATGGATGCAAACCTCTTCTCCGGCAATGCCCAGACCAAGGACCTGCGCGAAATCAACCGGGGCATCGATTCGCTGGCAGCCCTGGTGGACAGCGTGGGCCATGCCGTATATGCCACCCTCAGGGGCAACTACATGGAGCACGACCTGCGCCGGGGCTATCCCGATTCGGCAGAGGTAGTGCGGCGCGTAGCCGAGGAAGGCCAGCCCTTCGACTCCATCTATGCCTTCCTGCCCGAGGAAGCCAAGTCGAAGGCCTGGCGAACGGCATCCACCCGTGCCCAGAGTATGAAGAACGAATGTGAGTTCAGGCGAATTACCACAGAGGACAATAACCGCACTTACCGCCGCCACCAGATGGAGGCTCACAAGAAGTTCACGCTTTCGCTGGCCTGCCTGCTGTTCTTCTTCATCGGTGCCCCTCTGGGCGCCATCATCCGCAAGGGAGGCCTGGGCGTGCCTGTGGTCATCAGCGTGGTCATCTTTATCTTCTATTATATAATTAATGTAGGAAGCGAGAAGATGGCCAAGACGGGACAGTGGAACATCGTGTCGGGAATATGGCTCAGTTCCATGGTGCTGCTTCCCATCGGACTGTTCCTCATCAACAGGGCCAACAAGGATTCGGTGGTGTTCAACATAGAGGGATACATGTTCTTCTTCCGCCGCTTGCTGGGCTTGCGTGCCAAGCGTAACATCAACCGCAAGGAGGTAATCATCAATCCTCCCAGCTACCGGAGGGTGGCCTCCGAGCTGGAGCAGCTCTCGGCCGACTGTGCTGCCTACGTAAAGCGTGCCCGTCTGCACCTGATACCCAACTATTGGAAACTGTTCTTCCGTTACCGGCATGACAAGATAGTGGTGGATATAAGCGAGCGTCTGGAGATGCTCGTGGAGGAACTTCATAACAGCCGTGATGCCGTCATCCTGACGCGCATCAATGAATTGCCCGTACTGGTGCCTGATGCCCACACACGTCCCTTTGGCAACCGCCGTCTCAACATGGCGGCGGGCATCCTGCTGCCTGTGGGCATCCTTTTGTTCCTGCGCGTGTGGCGCTACAGGTTGCGGCTATGGAAGGACCTGCAACAGATTCAGAAGATTAGCAAACAGATTACAGACCGAATAATAGATAAAGGATATGAATGACGAAAAGATATTCAGCACCATAGAAGAGGCGCTGGAGGATTTCAGGGCAGGCAAGTTCGTGATTGTGGTGGACGATGAAGACCGCGAGAACGAGGGCGACTTCATCACGTCTGCCGAGTTGATTACGCCCGAAAAGGTGAACTTCATGCTTCAGAACGGTAGGGGAGTGCTCTGTGCCCCCATCACCATCAGCCGTGCGCGCCAGCTGGAACTGGACCATCAGGTGCAGGAGAACACCAGCATGCTGGGCACGCCCTTCACGGTCACGGTAGACCTTCTGGAGGGATGCACCACGGGCGTGAGCGCCCATGACCGTGCGGCCACGATACGTGCCTTGGCCAACCCCGAAAGCAAGCCCAAGGATTTCGGACGTCCAGGCCACATCAATCCTCTCTATGCCCAGGACAAGGGCGTGCTCCGCAGAGCCGGACACACAGAAGCTGCGGTGGATTTGGCCCGCTTGTCCGGTATGCAGCCCGCTGCCGCCCTCATAGAGATACTCAATCCCGATGGCACCATGGCCCGCCTGCCCCAGCTCAAGGAGGTGGCTGCCACCCATGGCCTGCACATCATCTCTATCAAGGACCTCATTGCCTACCGTCTGCGTCGTGAGTCGTTGGTGGAGAAGGGCGTAGAGGCCGACCTCCCCACCATTTATGGCCATTTCCGCATCATCCCGTTCCGCCAGAAGAGTAACGGGCTGGAGCATGTGGCCATCTTCAAGGGCCAATGGGAGGAGAACGAGCCCGTGCTGGTGCGCATGCACAGCAGTTGTGTCACGGGCGACATCTTCGGCAGCAGGCGTTGCGACTGCGGCGAGCAGCTCCACAAGGCCATGCAACGGATAGAGCAGGAAGGCAAGGGGCTGATTATCTACCTCAACCAGGAAGGACGTGGCATAGGGCTGATGAACAAGATTGCCGCCTACAAGTTGCAGGAACAGGGCGATGACACGGTAGATGCCAATGTGCACCTGGGATTCCAGCCCGATGAGCGCGACTACGGTGTGGGCGCACAAATCCTGCGTGAGTTGAAGGTGAGCAAGATACGCCTAATCACCAACAATCCCGTGAAGCGTGTGGGACTGGAGAGCTATGGCCTGGAGATTGTGGAGAATGAGCCCATCGTGATAGAGCCCAATCCGTACAACCGAAGCTATCTGGAAACGAAGAGAATACGCATGGGGCACAAGTTGTAGCCCCGAGCGAAGAGTATATAGGACAGAAATATAATAGCATAAATATTTTTAAGAGAAAAAAGATATGAACACATTATCCGACAGATTGAATCGTCTGGCTCCCAGTGCCACCTTGGCCATGAGCCAGCGCAGCAGCGAACTGAAGGCACAAGGCGTGGATGTAATCAACATGAGTGTGGGCGAGCCCGACTTCAACACGCCCGACCATATCAAGGCTGCGGCCATTCGTGCGGTGGAAGAGAACTATTCGCGCTACAGCCCCGTTCCCGGCTATCCTGCCCTCAAGCAGGCAATCGTGCAGAAACTGAAGCGGGAGAACGGCCTCGACTATGCACCCTCGCAGATTCTTTGCTCCAACGGAGCCAAGCAGAGCGTGTGCAATGCCATCATGGCATTGGTGAATGCTGGCGACGAGGTAATCATCCCTGCTCCCTATTGGGTGTCCTATCCTCAGATGGTGCTGCTGGCCGAGGGTACCCCGGTGTTTGTGGAAGCCACCATCGAGCAGGACTTCAAGATTACACCCCAGCAGCTGGAGGCCGCCATCACGCCCAACACCCGTGCGCTTATCCTCTGTTCTCCCAGTAACCCCACGGGTAGCGTGTATAGCCGCGAGGAGCTGGAGGCACTCAAGGATGTGCTCCTGTGCCATCCGCGTGTCATCGTGCTGGCCGATGAAATCTATGAGCATATCAACTATGTGGGCCAGCATGCCAGCATTGCCCAGTTTGCCGACATCAAGGACCGTGTGGTCGTCATCAACGGTGTGAGCAAGGCCTATGCCATGACGGGATGGCGCATTGGCTTCATTGCCGCTCCCGAGTGGATAGTGAAGGGCTGCAACAAGCTGCAGGGCCAGTACACCAGCGGTCCCTGCTCTGTGAGCCAGAAGGCTGCCGAGGAGGCATTTGCCGGTCCCCAGGAGTGTGTGGAGGTGATGCGTCAGGCCTTTGAGCGCAGGCGCGATCTTATTGTGAAGCTGGCCAAGGAGATTCCCGGCCTGGAGGTGAACCGGCCCGAAGGTGCCTTCTACCTGTTCCCCAAGTGCAGCAGTTTCTTTGGGAAGAAGGATGGCGACCGCGTCATCAACAGCAGTACCGACCTGGCCATGTACCTCCTTGAGGTGGGCCATGTTGCCACTGTGGGCGGTGATGCCTTCGGTTCGCCCGAGTGCTTCCGCATGAGTTATGCCACCAGCGATGAGAACATCATCGAGGCCATGCGTCGGATAAAGGAAACATTGGCCCGGCTGGCATAGTCCTCTTCGCCAGTTCCGCCTGTTTAAGAATGTGTCCAGGAAACATCCGCACCATCGTGCAAATAGTTTCCTGGACACACTGTAACCGGTAGACTTTAAGCGGCTGCATCAGCTCTCACAGACAAAATATACGCTGGATGCGCAGGACCGCAAAGCCCTGCGCCTTCGGGTCGGAATAGTTTCATATCGGGGCGTAGAATACGGGAGTCAATATGGTCTCGCCTGGAACGTCTGTTTTGAACATCCTACCCGCGGGGGCAACAAGTTCAGGGCTTTTGTCCAATTTTAGAGTCCCTCTATCCTCTCCAACGACAAACCCGTCGCTTCTGCAATGCTACGGACAGGCACTCCCATAACCTTCAGTTTTCTGGCAGTCATGATGATTCCTTCCTCTCGTCCTTCCAGCCTTCCTCTTTCGTACCCTTTTCTCATTCCCACCTCTTCGGCTCCTTCCATGGCGTAGAGGTTGTCCCGATACACGCGGATGGCGGCATCATACTTGATACGTTCTTCTCTGGAGAGGGCGCTTACCTCACCGATCTCCGACAGGCGTTTGAATATGGGGTTCTTCGACACCCAGGGTAGTCTGTTCAATGCTTCCATGTGCTTGAGTACATAAATCCAACAATCAAAATCATTCTCACATTCTTCGGGCGACTTCTCGAAATAGGGGAGTTGGAGGAATATCATCCTTATATCCTTGGAGAATACCTTGTTCGTCCTTGTGTTCATGAGCGACACATCCGTGCGGAACTCCGCACCGATGTCATCCAGACGGAAATTCAGGAAGGAGATGAAATACACGGCGTGAATGCCGTATTTCCAATCCACTCCGCGCTCGCCCTGCCGGGCGATGGCCTCTGCGGTGTAGTAGATGCTCCGCTTCTTGAAGAAGGGCTGTTCACGGTTCTGCATCTCCACGATGATGTGCTCGTCGTCCGATGTGCGGCAAAAGATGTCATAGATGAGCGAACGGTCGTCGGCAAACTCGCCGGGCTGCTCCTTGTCGAGGAAGGTGATGTCCACAATCTGCCGTTCACCCACCAGGAGGTTGTTGAGGAAATCTATCAGCAGGGGCTTGGAGAATTCCTGGCCGAAGATGCGCTTGAAACCGATGTCCGTGAACGGATTGATGTACTTTCCCATAGGCTATCTACTACATTTTGGGGCAAAAATACAAAGAATTCCCTTAATGAACAACAAAAATCAGCGTTTTCTTCATGAAAGGGGAGCCAAATCTTGTTGCAGTCCAGTCAAAGCCCAGAATGGGAGGATAAGGACTGAATAGCTGAACGGTAACGCATAATCTTGAAAAATCCAGACAAGAATGGGTGGCGCTATGGATGCGTCCAGTAGGGGGATATTTTTTCCCAGTTGGGCAGCATTTTTTTCCCAGTTGGGCAGCATTTTTTTCCCAGTTGGGTAGCAAAATCTCTCCAGTTAGGCAGCAAAAACGGCCCACTTATGTGTCACATACAAAAAATCATACACTTTTTTTGTTACATACAGATAAAAATCATTATCTTTGCAGGAAAGAGAGCTTTAAACCCTAGTATTAACAATGCGGAGCATAGCGCATTTCCGCCTTTTTATTTTTTTGTACGGTATGAGACAAATTACGATGAGAGTGTTTGTTGCCGGCCTGCTCTTGATGGTGAGCCTGGGAGCAAGGTGCGAAGTGGTTACGGCAACGGTTGACGGTTTGAAATACGACTTGGACACAGAAAAAGGATCGGCAACCGTAGCCGGGCTGGATGAAGCCTGCCAGGAACTGGTCATTCCTGCGAGTGTGGCATACATGGGAACAGACTATACGGTCAGTGCCATTGGCGAATGGGCATTCTCCGACTGCCGCAGTCTGGTGTCTGTAGTAATCCCGAATACAGTGACAACCATCGGAAGGGTGGCGTTCAATGAATGCAGGAACATGGAGTCGGTAGAGATTCCCAGTTCTGTCACATTGATTGATGAAGGAGCGTTTTTTGGTTGTAGCAAACTCGCATCGGTAGAAATTCCTGGCCCTGTCAGCGAGATAAGAGGCTGGACCTTCACCAATTGCTATATCCTGACATCTGTGAAGCTCCCCAATACTGTGACAACCATTGGCGAGTGTGCCTTTTTCGATTGCGATTCGCTCCCTTCTATCGAGATTCCCCATTCCGTAAGGAGAATCGAAGGTTATGCGTTCTATAATTGCGTGAGCCTTAAGTCTGTAACCATCCCCGGTTCCGTCACGACCATAGGAGATGAGGCCTTCTGTTTTTGCAAGAAGCTGGAATCCGTGACCATTCCCAGTTCAGTGGATTCGATTGGGATGAACCCGTTCCGCAAATGCTCCGAGCAACTGGTTGTGGAGGTGGCACCGGACAATCCCTATTATTGCACCGACCAGCTTGCGATTTACACCAAGGAAAAGGATGCCATCGTGTCATTCTTGCGCCCCGGGACTACCAGCTATGTCCTTCCGTCCTCCGTCAGGCGGATAGGGGATGGTGCGTTCGGCCGGTGTTGGGGCCTCAGGTCTTTGGTGATACCCGATTCTGTCACGTACATCGGACGCTATGCGTTCGAGGGCTGCGATGGGTTCGTGTCTCTTGACCTTCCCAGTGCCCTCACGCATATAGGCTATGACGCATTTACGGATTGTGACGGCCTGGAGTCTGTGGTAATTCCCGCTTCTGTCACGGAGATTGAAAGCTACGCCTTCTCTTGTTGTTCCCGTCTGAAGAACGTGTACTGTCTGGCTTCTGAGGCCCCAGAGTCTGAGGAGGGAATCTTTTCGGATATTGAAGACGATCCCATCCTCCATGTTCCTGCCCATTCAACAGGCAACTACAGCACGTGGTCGGGCTATTTTGCTGAAATAAAACAGGGAGACCCCGAGCAGATACATGCTGTGGCCAATGCGGGCAGGGATGCACACTATGCCTCTTTCAGTAATCCCTACTCCGACACGGAACTGACAGTGGAGACTGGGAAGAGTCTGACGCTTTATAATGTAAAGGTGGTAGACGGAGAAATGGTACTCACGGAACGTGCAGGTAACAAGGTGGCCAAGGGAGAAGGCGTCCTGGTGTGCACCGATGCTGCGGACCTTGTTGTCAGCCCGCTGGCAACAACCGACTTGGTGTCTGCAGAGGACAACGACCTGGTGGCCACTTCCGTGCTACCTGCCGATACGGTATGTGCCAGGGAGAGTCATGTCCTGTATCGTCTTGCCTACGGAGATGCCTCCGGCCAGACAGGGCTGGGCTTCTATCTGAGTGTCCTGAAGGACCAGGAGGGCCATGTGGTTTCGGCTGACGGAACGGCTTTGGCCACCAATCCCTTCAATGCCTATCTGAGTGTTTCTGCCCGGGCGGCCTCTGCTGCTCCTGGTTTCGAGTTGGGAGCCGGGAATCCAACAGGCATAGACAGCCAGCCTGCAGAGGGTGGGGAGGATGCAACCGTGCCGATGTATGACCTGGGCGGGCGTCGCATATCCACTCCCGAGCGGGGCATCATCATCCGTGGTGACAGGAAGTATCTGGCAAGATAATTCCTGCCGACAGACGGAATAGGAGGGGACTACAGTCTGTTGTCCTCTATCTCGAAGGTTACGTTGTAGCCGCTGATGGGACGCTCGCGCAGGGAAAGCGAGAACTGCTGCATCATCAGAATCTGGCGGGAGAGGGCGAGCCCTATGCCGGAGCCCTGTGGTTTGGTGGTGAAAAAGGGAATGAAGATTTCGCGGGCCACATTGTCTGGGATGATGTGGCCGTCATTGCTGACCTGCAGCTTGAAGAAGGCCGCCGGGGTGCCTTGTCCGGGTGCCTGCGGATGGGCGATGTGCCGGATGCCAATGGTCTTGGCTCCGGCCTCGGTGGCGTTCCTGATGAGGTTGATAAACACCTGCCGGAGGAGGCCCTCGTCGGCATGGATGATGATGTCTGTAGAGATGTCGATGTTCCAGCGGAGGTGGGGGTGGATGGAAGCGAGCGAGCGGGCAAATGTGTGCAGCGGGATGTCTTTCATCACAGGGTCCTGTAGCTGGGTGAGTTTGCGGTAGCTGTCCACAAAGGTGGCAAGGCCTGTGCTGGTGTCGCGGATGGCCCTGATGCCTTCCTCATAAGGCGTACCCTTGATGTCAGGGCGTGCCAGATAGGCTTGGCTGATGCTGCGTATGGGCGTGGTGGCGTTCATGATTTCATGGGTGAGCACGCGGGTGAGCCGTTGCCACGATTCCACTTCTCCGCGGGCCACCAGTTTCTGGATTTCCTGTCCCATGTCGTTGAGGGCTTCCTGCAGGGCCCGTTCGCCGAACAGCAGTCCCTTTGTGGGGAGATGGAAGGAAAAGTCGCGATGACGTATGGCATCATGCATCAGCCGGGCACGGTCCTTGAGCAGACACTGGTGCCTGTAGACGGCAGCGGCTGCAATCACGAGGAGGACGATGATGAAGGCGGCTGCTGCAATCATTGCTGGTATTTCTTATAGAGTGTCTGGCGCGTGATGCCCAGCAGTTCGGCTGCCTTGCTCATGTTGCCATGACATTTGTCCACCGCCTTCTTTACGTGCTTCTTCTCCACCTCATTGAGCGGAGCCACCTCCTTTGTCTTGTCAATGGCGTCTTTGAGCACGCGTATAAGCTCATCGTTGTCCCAGGGCTTGGTGACAAAGTCCACCGCCCCGTTCTTCAGCCCTCTTACGGCCAGTTTCACATCGGCATACGCGGTGACCAGTACTACGGGGATGTCGGGATGCTTGCGATGGATGGCCGATAGCCATATCATGCCTTCCTGCCCGGAGTTCACGCCCATCGAGAAGTTCATGTCCAGCAGAATTGCATCCACCTGTTCCCTTTGGATGGTGGGAAGGATGGATTCGGGGGACGAGAGGGTGATGATGCGCTCAAATACTTCGTCCAGGCATATCTTCACGGCGGTGAGGATAGCGGGATTGTCGTCTACAACGAGTAGGGTGCCATAATTTCTGTTCATGGTGCAAAGATACGGCTTTTCTGTCATTGTTTCCTCAAAAAAGTGGCAGAATCAGGCAGCCGAATCCGAAAAGTGTATGATTTTCATACAGAAGAGTGTATGATTTTCATACAATCTGCACCAGCGGGGGACAGACGCATGTGCCCCGTTTGTCGTTTCATGCTACCTTTGCAGCATGAAGAAGATAATCTGCATACTAATGGTGCTTGCAGCCTGTAGCAGTGCTGCGGCAACTGAGACCGACACGCTGGTGCTGAGTCTGCAGGACGCCATCCGTCTGGCCCAGGAACAATCGCCCTCTGCACAGAGTGCCCGTAACACCTTCCTGGCTGCCTATTGGAACTACCGCTATTTCCGGGCCAACTACCTGCCCTCTGTGACGCTCTCCTCGGCTCCGTATATCAACAAGGAGATGAACAAGATCACCCAGTCGGACGGCACCGCAAGTTTCATCCAGCAGGACCAATTCGGGGCCGACCTCACCATCAAGGTCAACCAGAATGTGAGCTGGACCGGCGGCAGCCTGTTCCTGAAAAGCAGCCTGAGCCGTCTGGACGAGTTCCAGAAGAATGCCACGGCCTATAGCAGCAAGCCGCTGGTGGTGGGCTACGAACAGAGCCTCTTTGGCTACAACGCCCTGAAATGGGACCGGCGCATAGAGCCCATACGCTACCGTGAGGCCAGGAAGCAGTATGCCGAGACGCTGGAGGTCATCTCCGCCACCACCTGTAGCCATTTCTTCTCGCTGGCTTCGGCACAGACCGAACTGGAGATGGCACGTCAGAACTTTGCCTCTGCCGATACGCTCTACAGCATGGCCCAGGGACGGTACAAGATAGGTACCATCACGGAAAACGAGATGCTGCAGCTGGAGATAAACCGCCTGAACGAAGAGACCAATGTCCTGGACGCGGAAATCAACCTCAGGGAGGTGGAGCAGAGCGTCCGTTCCTTCCTGGGGCTGGAGCAGACGGTGACGCTGCGGCTGGTCATGCCCGACAGCGTGCCCCAGTTTGAGGTGCCCCTGGCCACAGCCATGCAGATGGCCCTGCAGAACAACCCCGACCCTGACTTCTATCAGCGCATCATCAAGGAGAGCGAGAGCAACCTCTCCTATGCCAAGGCCAGCAACGGACTGCGTGCCGACCTCTATGTGCAGTTCGGCCTCTCGCAGACGGGACGCGACGTCAGCAGTTCCTACAATCACCTCATGCACCAGGAGTATGCCAGCGTCTCCCTTTCGCTTCCCATCCTTGACTGGGGACGGGGCAAGGGCAAGGTGAGGATGGCCAAGTCGCAGCTGGCACTCACCCACACCCAGGCCGAGCAGGGCATGAACAACTTCAACCAGAACGTGGAGAAACTAGTGATGCAGTTCAATATGCAGGCGCGCAGGGTGTATATAGCAGCGCTCACCGACAAGCGCGCCCAGCAGCGCCATGCCGTGGCCCGACGGCTCTATATCATGGGGCGCAGCAGTATTCTCGACCTCAATGCCGCCATCAGCGAAAGGAATGCAGCCCGAAGGAGCCGTCTCTATGCCATGAGTACCTATTGGATCCTCTACTACACGCTTCGCAGCATGACGGCCTATGACTTTGAGCACCATACCCCCCTGACAGAACAATTACCTATATAACAATAAAGACATTCACACACTCATGAGACAACTGACGATGATTCTCTTGTGCGGCCTCTTTGCCATGGCCGTTCCCATCCGCGCCAGACGCATTGTGAAGAACCCTGATGCGCTGGGATGCCTGAATGTGACAGGCGGCGAACTGAGGGTTCGCGAGGTGATGTTTGCCGACACGGCCACCACCGTACGTTTTACGATTGACTATCCCGCCGGCCACAGTTTCCGTATCTCGGACACCTGCTACCTGCTGGACGAAAAGGACCGCCGCTACCCCCTGCGGTCGGCCGAAGGCCTGTCTGTGAACACGTGGGTGATATCGCCCGACAGCGTCACTACCGACTTTACGCTTCATTTTGAGCCTCTGCCCAGGCGCACACGGGTGTTCGACTTTATAGAGTACGACGGGCAGGGTGCCTTCATGGTGCTCGGCATTCATGACCGGAGACACAAGCTGCGCCTGCCGACGATGGACGAACTGGCCCGCGCGAATGCCTATGCCGTACCTGCCGACTGGTTCACCACCGACAGTGTGACCCTCTGCGGACGCATTGAGGACTACACGGCTCGGGCGGACATGCCCACTGCGTTTGAAGGGTATTGCAACAATGCATTCAGCAAAGAGGATATGGCAATGGTGACCGACATACAGCCTGACGGCACGTTCGTGAAGCGATGGAAGGTAGATTATCCCATGTGGCAGGCGTTCAGGCTCGACAAGGCGTTGCCGGGCATGGCATGGCTGAACATCTACGTCCGTCCCGGAGATACCATCAACGTGACCCTGAGCCGCGGCGACGACGGACAGTATCGCTGCATTTACCATGACGGCAGCTGCCAGGAGGTGAAGCGGTGGTTGAGTTCGGACCTGCTTTTTAGCGGAATTGCGTCGCGCATGTACGATTTCAAGGGAACGCCGGGCGAGGCTGGGGCATTGGCCGAGAAGCTGTGGCGGCTCATCCTCTATCGCCTGACGGTAGCCGCACGAAATGGCTTCACGCCGATGGAAATGCAACTGGCCATGGCCGACGCACAGGTGAATTTTGCCACAAACGTGATGGACTATGCCCTCAACAAGATGTTTCTTATGGGGAGCGAATCCACAGCTATAGACAGTCTGGAGCGCGACACGCTGACGGGCACGGAGTTCTACGCCCGACTGCTGAGCCGCATCGATTTCGACAATCCCCTGCTCACGGCCAGCAACTCCTTCGATGTGCTGCTCAACCGTATGCAATATGCCTGGCCCGTGGTCGCAGCCATTCAAAAGCAGGTATCTCGCGTCATAAGTGGCGACGAGAAGGAGTTTTCAGACAATGAGAAGGCGGAACTCGACATCAGATATGCCACACTGCGGGCCATGATGGGCGAGCAGGAAAACAGCCTGGTGGCGCAGTTGTGCAACTATCAGAGCATGTTGGGCAGCTACAGCCTGTGGCGGGAAATGGGAGGCGACAGCGTATTGCCCTACTGTCTGGAATCGTTCACCCACGAAGCCGTCCGTCGCCAAGCCGAGGACTACCATGCCTACCGTCAGTCGTACACCGAACCTGCCACACCGCTGCCCGAAGGCCAGCCCGCCGAGCTTATCCGTTCGCTCCTGGCCCGTTATCCTGGTCGCTATCTGCTGATTGACTTCTGGGGCATGGGCTGCGGTCCCTGCCGCAGTACCATACAGAGCAGCAAGGAGCTGCGCGCGGAGGTGGCGAAGCGCGACGACGTGAAGCTCGTGTTCATTGCGGGCGAAGAAACGGCCGAAGGCAGCGAGGCATACCACAACTACGTGAAGGAATGGCTGGCCGGCGAGGAGACAATCTGCATCTCTAATACTGAGTTCAGCCGCTTGCAGGAGTATTTCCGCTTCAACGGCATCCCGCACTACGAAACCATCACGCCCGACGGCCGCCGCGTGAACGAAGAATACCGCATGGGCGGCTTCTACAACTTCGATTTCGACATGGAGCGTCTGAAGAAGGCCTTCGATTGACAGTATACATTAATACAGTATACATTAATATATATACAATGGACATCCAGCTCAAACCCCGACCTTGGTACAGAAAGTACCTCTACCACCTCCTCACGGGCATTGCCTTTCTGGCCTTTGCCGTCTATGCCATCGTTCTTTCGCTGGGCCCGCGCCAGCTGAAGATTGATGCCGAGGAATACAAGATTATCAATGTGGCCGAAGCCCCCTTCATGGAATACGTTGATGTGGAAGGCCTCGTGGGCCCCATCCAGACCATACGGCTCAATGCGCAGGAAAACGGCTACGTAGAGCGCATCGTGGCCGAGGATGGTGCCATGCTCCAGGTGGGCGACACCATCCTGGTGCTCTCCAATCCCGAACTGCTCCGCACCATCGATGAGGAGCAGGCAGAATGGGAAAACCAGCAGCGCAACTACCGCGAGCAGGAGATAGAGATGGAGCAACGCTCCCTCACGCTCCGCCAGCAGGCACTGGATGCCGCCCATCAGATGGCCTCGCTCGAAAAGACCCTTCGGCAGAGCCGCGAGGAGTGCCGGATGGGCATCAAGAGCAAGGCGGAACTGGAGGTGCTGGAGGAGGACTACAACTACCAGCGCAGAAAAGTGGAACTGCAGTTGCAGAGCCTCCGGCACGATTCCGTATGCACGCTCCTCAAGCGGGAAATGGTGGAAGCCAACCGCAAGGCTTCCATGCGAAAGCTGTCCCGTTCGGCCGATCGCATCCACAATCTCGCCGTGTGTGCCACGGTGGCCGGACAGCTCAGTTTCCTCAACGTCACCTTGGGGCAGCAGGTGGCGTCGGGCACAAGCGTGGGGGAAATCAAGGTACTCACGGAGTACAAGGTGCGTGCCTCGCTCTCCGAGTACTACATCGACCGCATCACCACGGGGCTGCCCGCCAGCATCCAGTATCAGGAGCAGAAGTTCCCCCTGCGCATCAGCAAGGTGGTGCCCGAGGTGAAGGACCGCAACTTCACGTGCGACCTCGTCTTCACCGCCAGCAAGCCCTCCAACATCCGTCTGGGCAAGAGCTACCGCGTGCAGATAGAGCTGGGCAAGCCTGAGGCCGCCCTCATCATCCCCCGCGGCGACTTCTACCAGCACACCTCTGGCCGATGGATCTACCGCCTCTCGCCCGACGGCCATACGGCACGCAAGACTCCGATAGAGATAGGACGGCAGAACCCGCAGCAGTATGAAATCCTCTCCGGCCTGCAGCCGGGCGACAGGGTGCTGGTGAACGGCTACGACAAACTGGGCGACATAGAGGAACTGGTGATAAAATGACAATGAAACAAACCTTAGATAAATAATATGGACAAAAGACTCTTTCTCAGCAACCTTCGCACGTCGGTCCGCAATCTGATGAAGTACAAGGTACAGAATGCCATCAGCATCCTGTGTCTGGCTGTCGGCATCATCTGCTTCATCATCCTCATCACTGTATGGGAGAAGGTATATAGAGTGTCTAGGACCAATCCCTCAGAGATAATCGTCAAAGAATGAAAACAACACCGATAGATAACAATTACAGGAAGAAATAGATATTATGAAGACGTACATTCTCAAGCACGCTCTGCGAAATCTCTCTCGCATGCGTACATATACTTTCATCAATGTCGTGGGGCTCATCGTCAGTCTCACAGGAGCCATGGCCATTGCCCGGTATGTTCATCAAGAACTTACCGTCAATCACTATGTGCCGGAGCTCGACCGCACATACCTTCTTGTGAACCATGGAGGATATGAGGGCAACATCTACTATTCGCATGACGATGCTATAAATGCTAATCATATTGACAACTGGGAGGATCCGTTTGCCGACCCCGATGTGGAGTGTTTCACGCGGTTCACATTTGCATACGGTGGCCTTGACATGGTGGCAGATGATGTCCACTATCAGGTCGAAGCCGTGTTGGCTGATAGCATGTTTCTGCGTATGCTGCCCCGGGAGTTGGTTGCAGGCACTTTGTCCATGAAGGGAATGACAGATGTTGTCATTACCCGTGATTTGGCTGAACGAATATGGCCAGACGAATCGGCGGTAGGCAAAACACTTGTTCACGACGACAAATCGCTTTCTGTTGTCGGCGTTGTAGAGCGGCCAGACACCAAGTGCAGCTTCGGATTTGACATGCTTCTGAATATCGACCTGAAGAAAATAATGTATGTCGGATGGAGTGTCGTTCGTTTGAGGGAAGGTGCTGACTACAAGGAGTATAACCGGCGTCAGAAGCCATATGAAGAGGATTTTGGGCAAAACATGGAGAAGTTCGTCCGCCACTATCAACTCTTCCCGCTCGACAATGTCTATTTAGATAGCCCCGTGAATGACTTGACATCTGGAGCAGACAACTTCTATCCGAGAGGCGACAAGCAGAACATCATGTTCCTGGTGGGAGGTGCCCTCCTCCTGCTTTTGGTCGGGCTGTTCAACTACTTCAACATCTTCTCCATTCTTGCTGTCCATCGTCATCGGGGTATAGCTATACGCAAGATATTTGGAGCAAACACCTCAGATGTGTTCTGGATGATATTCGTTGAGAACTTCCTGTTGGCAGCGTTCTCTGTGGCAATGGCATGGATTGTTGTCAGCCTCGGGTCACCCCTGCTTGTGAAGTATTATGGCGTGACGCTTCAGGCTTCACCTTGCTTCGACATCCTCATGTCTTTATCAATAGCACTCGTATTGCCTCTTGCCGTGAGCATTCCGGTGGCAGTCAGAAGCTGTCATCAGGGTTCTGGCGGTGATGTGAAACGTGGTGCGGTGAATGCCGTCTCGCGCAAGGTTTCGCTTTGGCTTCAGTACGCCTTCACCTTCTTCCTCATTGTGGTCAGCTCATATTCTGTCCGTCAGCTGTATTACATGCTGCATTCGGACCTGGGGTACAAGACTGAGAATATCGTGTGGTTCGACCTCATCCCTGCAATTCGTAATCAGTCACATGGATATATGACCCATGAGGAATGGCTGCGACACGTTGAGATGACGGAAAAAGCTGAGGGACGCGCAGATGATTATATGCGGCGCATCAAAGAGTCGCCTCTGTTCACCCATTGCGCTTATGGAGGTGCCACCCCCTCCCTTACAGCAAAGAAAAGCTCGTTGGACGACATTGGAACCAGCCTGAAAGCAGACATGAAGGGCACTGATTACCAACCTGTCGTTGAAGTCTGGCTTTCTCCTGTGGAGATAGAGATGTATGGATTGAAGCTCCTGGAGGGAGAGGCACCCGATGCCGAACGTGACAATCTTAAGTCATACCGGATGTATCTGTCACGAAGTGCAAAAGAGAAGTTGGGTGTCCACGACATATCCTCCACGCGCATCCAGCCGGAGAGACGGCTGTGGTTTGGCGTTGACGAGAACGGAAACCCTACAACCGGCAATCCGGCCTATACCATTGCCGGAGTGTACGATGACTTCTGCGTGAACCATCTGGGCATGGAAGACGTACCCTTCTTCTTAATGATAGAAAACCCCAGATTCAGTCCTGAAAGATACTTTATAGCAAGCTATCAACCTGGCAAGCGGAAAGAAGCCATGGCATTCCTCCAGAAACTCTATGAGGAGGAAAACGGCTCTGGCAGCATTATACCTCATAAGTACATTGAAGATGAGATAGAGAAAATCTATGTCGAGGACGCTCGTGTGGCACGCATCTTCACCACTTTTGCCATCCTCTCCATCCTCATCTCATGCTTCGGCCTCTTGGGCATATCACTTTACGATGTCCGGCAACGCAGAAGGGAGATTGCCATCCGCAAGGTCAATGGCGCCAGGTTCAAGGACATCTTCCGGCTCATTGCCCGTCGCTATCTGTCAGCACTTGGAGCAGCCATCGTCATCGGCACTCCACTTGCCATCTATGCTCTTCACTTCTACATGCAGAGCTATGCCCATCATGTCCCGCTCACACCTTGGTACTTCATCGGCGCAGCACTCCTCATGTTTCTTCTCACTCTCGCCACCATCTACTGGCAGATACGCAAGGCCGCAAGTGAGAACCCCGCTGATGTGATGGAGTTCAGCCTATGCCATTCCTTACGAGGCTGACGGGTGCAAGGTCACCAGAACCAGTCCACCAATGTGCTACCCAAAAACACCCGGATGTGCTGTTAACAGAAATCGGGTGCCTCAATACAGGAAACCGAAATGCCAGAGAGGGATGGTGTCCCTGAAGGCATATTCTATGTCATCCTTTACCACATAGCCTGCTGCGGCATCCTTCAGTTGTTTCCGTCCCTTGTTCTTCCCGCCTATCTCAAACGTGCAGCCGTTCACCTCGAAATCAGAGACAGGAGATGATGTGACAGCGAGGAAGGGCTTCATCCATGCCAGGATATGAAAACTGCACGATGCACCGTGCAATTTTTGGCAAAAACTGCATGATGCACCGTGCAATTTCTGTTTTTCTTGACAATAAGAGGCTTTTCCCTGTCATTGGAGTGTGATGAGGGGGTGGCATACGACTGTATGATTTTCATACAGGAAAGTGTATGATTTTCATACAAACTGCATGCGGGAGGCTGGGATCCCTTGCCCGTTCCGCCATTATCCCCTACCTTTGTAGCGGAATAAGCCACACAGACCATTCAAAAAAACGTACGAAATATGAACATGACATTTCACAATCTGAAGGTTGCCCTGCGCAACCTCATGAAGTACAAGCTGCAGACCTTCATCTCGGTACTGACCATCGCCATCGGCACCGTCACGCTGGCCATCGCCCACGCCTTGGTGTCGGACGTCACGTTCCCCGCCATCTACAGCCAGCCATACTACGGCCGCACCTGCGCCGTGAGCCTTATGGCAGCCAATCAGAACGAGGCCAATCAGAACGAGGCCGACGACAGGCGCCGTACGTCCTTCACCCGCGACGTCATCCGTGCCCTCAAGCGCGACGGCGGTCTGAAGAGCGTCGAGCGCATGGCCATGCCCAATGGCATCAGCTTCAGCAACATCGTGGAGTTTCATATGGCCGACTCGACAGCGCGCAAGGCGGCCATGACCTACACCCCCATCGATCCCGACTACTTCAACCTCTCCGGCGTGCGCTCGGCCATCACGGGGCAGCCCATCAAAAGACTGGCACCGGGCGAGGCCGTCGTCAGCCGCCGCAATGCCGCTACCATGTTTGGCGATACCGACCCCGTGGGCGCCGTCTGCTACCAGACCAACGAGATGCGGCCCCTGCCGCTGACCATCGTCGATGTGTTTGAAGACCTCTCCGTTCACGAGGTGGCCCTCAGCAACAACACGGTCTATTTCTCGCTCGGCGAGCAGGACGGCGACCTCTTCGGGGCCCATGTGTCTGGAAACGACAGGGAGGTGTTCTACAGTACGACGGCGCTGATGGTGCTGCGCGAGGGCTGCACGGAGCGCCAACTGATTGAAGAACTGAACGCGCGGCTGAAGCCCTTTGCCCTCGAGGCCGGGGTGGCGCCGGCGGTCAGCCGGGAGGACATTCAGAGCGTCATCACCACGCAGACGCTGGTCCACCTCATCGGCGCGCTCATCCTCGTGGCCGCCATCATCGGCTTCCTGCGCATGGAGATACAGCTGTTCCTGATGCGCCGCCGCGAGATGGCCCTGCGCATCACCCATGGGGCCAAGTGCCGCCATCTGTTCGGCCTGCTCTTCACCGAGGTGGCGCTGGTGGTGCTGCTCTCGGCCGCCACAGCCATGGTGATGGCCCTGTGGGTGGTGGAGAACGTACTGACCACGCGGTTTGCCCAAATCGTCCCCGAAATGGACTTCTTCTCTCGCAACTTTGCCCCCTTCTGCCTCTATATCGGCGGTATGCTGCTCGTGGTCTGCGCCCTCGTCATCTGGCTGACCGTGGCGCGTGTGCGGCGGGCGGATCACGGCCTGGCCGGCCACATGCGGGGCAGCCGCTCGCACCTGTTCCGCTACGTCATGCTGGGCCTTCAGGTGGCCATCAGCACGGTCTTCATCTGTGCCACGTTCACCGTCAGCCGATGGTCCGGACTGGTCTTGCAGCCCTACCACATCCCCGACGACACGGCGCCCTACGAGGAGTGCGTCTTTCTGGGCGCCACCGAGGCGCAGCATGAAATCAAGGCGCTCAAGGAGGAGATTGGCCGCCTGCACAGCCTGGAGAAGATGATGCCGCACGAGGTGTACTACCTGTCGCTGCCCGAGGTGACGGGCAATGCCGGTGCCATGACGGCCTTTCAGAATCAGGACTACCAGCCCTTCCTCTGCACCGCCGACACCACCATCCTCTCGTTCTACGGCCTGCACGTGAAGTGGCTGAACAAGGGGGCCTGCGCGGGTCCGTGCCTGCTGCTGAACGACAGCGTCTATGCCAAGCTGCGCAGCGTGGGCGTGGCCCTCAACGGCACACTGACCCTCCAGCGCTTCGGACCGATAGGGGCGGACCTGGTACTCCCCATAGCTGGCACCATCTCCTATGTGCCCTACGAGCGCCGCCAACTCTCCATCGCCGTCTGCCCGGCCATCACCGACGCCATGGCCACGGACTTCGTGCTCGTTCCCCGAAAGGGGGAGTATGACCGGATGATGCGCGAGACGAACGATGTCATCGAGCAGATGGTGCCCACCATCGTGCAGCCCATGACGCACAACTTCCACGACTACTGCAGCGCCGCGCTGTCCGTGGTCAACGTCATGCGCTTTGTCAGCACCATCCTCGGCGTCGTGAGCCTTATCATCTGTGCCATGAGCCTCTACAGCACCATTGCCCTCGACACCCGTTCGCGCCGCAAGGAGGTAGCCATCCGCAAGGTATGTGGTGCCAAGAAGGGCGACATCTACCGCCTCTTCGGCCGCGTCTATCTGCTCATCGTCAGTATGGCGCTGCTCGTGGCCCTGCCCGTGGCGGTGCTCTTCAACGACATCATGTTCAGCGCCGAGGACCTCAATGACGAAACATTGTCCGGGGCCGACATGTCGCCGCTCTGGCCCTGCCTTATGGGCACGCTCGTCATCGTCGTGCTGATAGCCACTATCGTCAGCTGGCACATCCGCTGCATTCTGCGCACCAATCCCTCGGAGATTATCGCCAAGGAATAACATGACAACGAAAACGTTAACGAAAACCAAAACGAAGTATATGAACATGACATTCCACAACCTGAAGGTTGCTGTGCGCAACCTTATGAAGTACAAGCTTCAAGTCACCATCAGCGTACTGAGCATTGCCATAGGCATCGTCACGCTGGCTCTGGTCCACGCCTTTGTGGCATATTACAAATTTCCAAGCATTTGCAGCCTGCCATACTATGAGCGGACCTATTCCATCAGCCTAGAATCGTCGGAGGCGGAGAAGAGCGAGGCAGGTTCCTGGGATCCAGCATTCACCCCTGATATGATACGTGCCCTGAAACGCGACGGAGGGCTGAAGACAGCAGAACGCATCGCTGTACCAAACTCATCAAGGTATGGAGACATAGTGGAGTTTCAACTATGCGATTCCACAAAACGCAAATTTTACATGCTCTATACTGCCATCGACCCTGAGTATTTGACGCTCACAGGGCTACGGTCTGCCATCACGGGACAACCTGTCAAAAAACTGCGGCCTGGTGAAGCCGTCATCAGCAAGGTGAGGGCATCCCTCCTGTTTGGAGATGCAAATCCTGTGGGGGCGATCTGCTTCAATATCAATGACAGATATCCCATGCCGCACACAATCGTAGATGTGTTTGAAAACGTTTCCTTGATGGAGCGTTGTATTGATAACTACAGAATATATTTCTCGTGTGGGGAGATAGAAGATGCCTTGCATTTACAAAATAACATGTATTATCCCGCCAGAATAAATGTCGTATTGAGACAAGGATGTACAGAAGACCAGTTGATGGCAGAACTGAACGAACGTCTGAAACCGTTCAATTATACCTTGAAGATGGAAAAGGAGTCTGACAGCATCAAGTCCGGGCTCATTGCCAACATACAGTTTTTTGCCCACCTGGCAGGTTCACTCATTCTGTTGGCCGCCATCATGGGTTTCCTGAGGATGCAGATGCAGCTTTTCTGGATGCGGAGGAGAGAGATGTCGCTGCGTATGGTAATCGGTGCCGGGCGCGGACAGCTGTTCTGGCTGCTTTTTTCCGAAGTGTTCTTTGTGGTGGCGCTGTCCGTGGCAATAGCCATGATGATGGGATTTTGGACAGAAGATTTCATCAACACGCAGTTTTCCGACCTGATACATAAAGTGGATTTCTGCATCACCATGAAGGGATTTGTGCATTATGTCCTGTACATAGGTGGGGGGCTTATGCTCGCCTGCAGTCTGGTGATATGGCTGACGCTCATGCGAATCTGCAATGCCCGGCAGGGACTGGCCGCCAACATGCACCGCAGCCGCACGCATCTGTTCCGCAACGTCATGCTGGGCATGCAGGTAATCATCTGCATCATTTTCGTGTGCGCCACGCTCGTCATTGCCGATTGGGGAGACAAAATGATGGAGCGATACCATCTTTCGGGTGACATGAAGCCGTACAAGGAGAGTCTCTTGTTTGAGTTTAGCTACTCAGTAACAGACAATGAGGCTTTGAAGAATGAGATAGGTCATCTGCCAAGCCTCAAGGAAATGGTGGCGTGCCCTTCATGGGATGCAGAAATTTATGACATAGAAGAGAATGAGGAGGCCATGGCTGCATTCCACGGTGATATGCACCAGCATTTCTTTTTCGTCCCGGACACGTCCCTTATCGCATGCCTGCAATGCAAGATAAACTGGTTCGACAAGCCGGTCGATGCAGGTGAATACCTGATACTTGACGAAGGAATCTACAAAAAATTGCGTGAACTGAACCTTGCCGGAAATAACATGCTGACTGTAGGAGGTTACGGGAAGCACACCCTGCCCATAGCGGGAACGATTCAGAATGTTCCATACGAGATGAGGCAAACTTCCTTTATGATTTATCCTGGCGTGGCTGACCAATGCAGGAAATTTATCCTTATCCCCAAGGAAGGCAAATATCAGTCGCTCGTGCAAGAGGTGGACGCCGTCATCCAGCGTATGGAACCATTCATCGTGGAGAAGATAGCTCAGAATTTCCACGAGTCGCACGCTGATGTGATGCTGGTTGACACCATGCGTAAGGTAGGCTGGATCCTGGCAACTGTAAGCATGGTCATTTGCGCCATGAGCATCTACAGCACCATTGCCCTTGACACGCGTTCGCGCCGCAAGGAGGTGGCCATCCGCAAGATCAACGGAGCCAAGAGCCGCGACATCTACCGCCTCTTCGGCCGTCTCTACTTCATCCTTGTAGGCATTGCGTTGGTCATCGCCTTGCCGGTGGCGTTGGAGTTTCGTGAAATATTTTACGACGAATTCTCCAATGAAGGGATAGTGGGCATTCCGTTTGTGGGATTATTTGCCGCTGGATCGCTCATCGTCATTGTCCTGATTGCGGGCATCGTGGGTTGGAACATCCACAGCATCATGCGAACAAACCCTTCAGAAATAATAGTTAAAGAATAACATTATAACGAAAACCAAAACGAAAACCAAAAGAAAGAGATTATGATTCAGTTACAGAACATCAAGAAAGTATTCCGTACGGAAGAAGTGGAGACATGGGCGCTCCGTGAAGTGAACCTCGAAGTGAAGGCGGGCGAGTTTGTGGCCGTAATGGGGCCGTCGGGCTGCGGAAAGTCCACCCTGCTCAACATCCTGGGCCTGCTCGACAATCCCACCGAAGGCACCTACCTGCTGGACGGCCACGATGTGAGCACCCTCAGGGAGAACGACCGCACGGACCTGCGCAAGGGCGTCATCGGTTTCGTCTTCCAGAGTTTCAACCTCATCGATGAGCTCAACGTCTATGAAAACATCGAGTTGCCCCTTCTCTATATGGGCACTCCGGCCAAAGAACGCCGGCAGCGCATCGAGGCGGTGATGGACCGCATGGCCATCTCGCACCGCCGCAAGCATTTCCCCTGCCAGCTCTCGGGTGGCCAGCAGCAGCGTGTGGCCATTGCGCGTGCCGTGTTGTCCAATCCCAAAATCATTCTGGCCGATGAGCCTACCGGTAACCTGGACTCCAAGAACGGGCAGGAGGTGATGAACCTGCTGGGCGAACTCCATCGGGAGGGCACCACCATCGTCATGGTCACCCACTCGCAGCACGATGCTTCCTTTGCCGACCGCATCGTCAAGCTCTACGACGGTGAGGTAGTGGACCAGGTGGAGCTGTGATGTTCTACTGTGTAATCAACAAAGAGAGTGTGTCAGTTACTTTTGACACACCCTCTTGTTGCTGTAAGATTAATAATCCCTCCGTATATGAAGATATAAGCCAGGACGCACCCATTCTCATTCCTTTTATTATGTATTCAACAATGTGCCGAAGGACTTTCTTGAAGGAGGAAACTGAAGCAAGAATTTTTGGGAAACCGGAAAATGTATGGGAGAATGAAGACATGGAAGTCGGAATCTTCAGGACGTACAGCCCTGCTCATTGAGGGAAAGGGGCGTGTGACGGGACGGATTGTATGAAAATCATACAGAAAAGTGTATGATTTTCATACAATCTGCGTCTGTGGGCGGAAAAGAGCATGGAAGTTTCAGATATTGGACGTAACTTTGTGGTTGCAACAAATGCGTTATATATATGTATATGATTCTGCACAACCTCAAGATTGCATGGCGCAATCTGATGAAGCATAAATTCCAGAACGCAGTCAGCATGCTGTCGCTGACCGTGGGAATGGTGTGCTTTGCCCTCTCAGCCCTGTGGATCAAGTATGAGCACAGCTACGACGCATGGTGGCCCGATGCCGAGAATGTGTATATGCTGCAGTGTACGCACAATGCATCCGCGGGTTATGAGGACGGCGAGCCTTATTCCAATTATCTTTCTTTCCCTGCAGGCCAGCGCCAGCGTGAGCGCATTCCGCAGATAGACAAACTGGCCAGAATGCAGGTTTCGGGATGTATGGTGCTGCCCACACCAGCGTGCCATGACTCCATAGGCTGCGGCATCTTTGGCATCGATGACGGCGTGCAGGAGATGATGGGCATCCGGGTGTTGGAGGGCAGAAAGAAACTGGTGCTGAAGGCCGACGAGGCGGCGCTTCCCCTTTCCATGGCCAGGCGCTTGTTTGGCCAGTCGGGTGCCGTAGGACAGAAACTGTACTGTACGATGAGTGGAAAAAAACGATGCCTCACCGTAGTGGCTGTCATTGAGGACATCCGAAGGCCCACTTCGTTTGCGTTTAGTTTCCTGACGGGGCCAGACGAAGAATGCGAGAATTCGGATAACATGTGGTGCACTGGAACGTTCATACGAGTGAGGCCGGAGAACGTGGACAAGGTGGCCAAGGCGCTGGAGAAGGAGGTGATGACCATTCCACTCGGACCGCGCAACGGTGTGCCCACGGGAAAGGCTGAGTATTATAAGAGGGAACTCGGCTACAGGATGTTGCCGCTGAAAGAGGTGCGCCGGAGCAATGTCACGGGGAGCAATGTGGTGCAGTACAGCCACCTATGGCTGTTTGTCATTCTGGGCATCATTGTCATCTGCTGTGCCTTGTTCAACTATTTCACCATGCTCATCACCCGCATCCGCATCCGAAGGCGTGAGCTGGCCTTGCGCTATGTGCATGGTGCCGGCTTGTGGAGCCTCCTGGGCCTGCTCTCCACAGAGATGTTGCTCCTCCTCTTTGTCTCTGTCCTTGCGGCTGTGGGCATTGTGGGCCTAACGCTAGAGGACTTCAAGGAGGTCTGCCGCATCGATGAGCCTCGCTCGTTCTTCGTAGGGTGGTTCCTTGTCTATGCCCTGGCGGCCGCAGTGATGTCGTTTGTCGTGACGGCTGTCATCGTGCTGTTCTCCAATCGCTATCAGCTCCATCAGGCTGCCGGCCGTCATCGTCGGCCCGACTCGTTCTCTATCCATACTGTCTTGCTCACTCTTCAGCTGGCTGTGAGTGTGGGAGCCGTATTCTGCTCGTTCGTGATGATGAATCAGATTCATTACCTCTTCTCCTCGCCCGACATGGGATTTGCCAAGCACAACCGTGGAGCGCTGTGGGTTGCCAGGCGTTACGATGGCGATGAAGGTGTGGTAGTGGATGTCCCGAGTGTGAAACAGATGCTCCAGCAGATGCCCGAGATAGAGGACTTCCTTGTCGATTACGTATATCCTATCCCTGGTGGGTTCAATAGTACCACTGAAGTGAAGACCGAGGATATTGACAGACTCAAGCTTGTTACTGCGAGGGCCGATGAGCACTACTTCCGGTTTATGGAGCTTCAGATGGTGGAAGGCGAGTTTATCAGCAGCCACGACGACAGCAAGATGGTCTGCATCAACGAAACCGCCGCCCGTGCCTTGGGAAAAGCCGGCAGGGTGGGGGGAACCTTTTCCTCTCTCTATGACGACGGACATTATGTGGTGAAGGGCATCGTGCGTGACCTCTCTTATGCGTCGCCCACTACGCCCATCCAACCGATGATGTTTGTCCTTCGTCGTGAGAATCTGTCCGGCAGATCCGCTTTCCTTTTTCCTTTCCGTGTGAAGGAGGGCACCGACCGGGTAGCGTTTAACACAAAGATAATGAATTCGGCCTGGAATGTCTGCTCCAGTGACCTCAATGCCGTTTCCGTGTTTTTTGCCGAGGAGATATACGACATGACGCTGCGTTCCGAGCGCCTCCTTTGCCGCCTGCTCATGCTGGTCACGATAGTATGCGTGCTCATAGCTTTGTCCGGCATCCTCAGTATGGTGAGTCTCTCTTGCGAGCGCAGGCGGCGTGAGATAGCCATCCGCAAGGTACATGGAGCCAGAACGTCCGCCATCATCCGCCTGTTCTTGCACTACTATATACGTTTGCTCCTGGCCAGCGGCATCCTGGCCTTCCCCGTGGGCTATTACCTCATGCACCTGTGGGTCAGGCAGTATGTCAAGCAGGCTCCCATCCCTTTGTGGACTTATCCCTCCATCCTTTTGGCCATGGCCGTCCTCGTTTTCCTCACCGTCTATTGGCAGATACGAAGGGCTGCCCGTCAGAATCCGTCCGATGTGATAAAGAGCGACTAGCTGCTAGGGATGGTTAGTACATGAAGCCCATGGTCCATGATGGAAGTTTCCTTCCGCATGGGGTGTCTGTGTCGTCTGTCAGGGCTATAGTTGGGCTTAGGGTAGAACCATTATAATGTGGCGGATTACAGAAAGAAGGCTTCTCGCCCCCCTGTGTGAGGGGCATAGAAGCCTTCTGTTTGTCTGTGACTGATAAACCGCCTGGGGATTACAGAGAGATGGCGCCGCTGGGGCAAGCGTCGGCACATGTGCCGCACTCTGTGCACTGATCGGGATCGATAGAATACTTTTCGCCTTCGGAGATAGCTCCTACAGGACACTCGTCAATACATGTGCCGCAAGCAACACAATCGTCACCAATTACATAAGCCATAGTTGTACGTTGTTTAAATGAATACTATTATTTGTTCTTAATCTATCTGCAAAGGTAATCATTTTTGGTGATTCCGCTTCTATCTTTCAGGCAAAATATGCATCAAAATCATCAAAAATCGGGATTTGTGCAATAAAAGCACACCAAAACACGTTATATAATGTATGGAAATGTCCTGTATGAACACAAAGAACCGATTGTTTGCCGGCCTCATGCTGGTGCTCTTCAGTTGCAGTTTGGCTGTGGCCCAGCCCAGGAAACTGCAATACAGGCCGTATATCGACCAGCGGCGTTTCCATTACGGCTTTCTGTTCGGGCTGAACATTCAGGATATGGAACTCAGGAACAATGGTTATGTCAATCCCGAGACGGGCGAACAGTGGTATGCCGATATTGACAACTATAATCCGGGATTCAGCGTGGGCGTGCTGGGCGAGATGAGGCTCACCAACCATCTTTCGCTCCGCCTGTGCCCCTCGATGCATTTCGGGCAGAAGCATGTGCTTTTTCATGAACAGGTGTCGCAGCGCGATACCACGCAGAACATCAAGAGCACCTACATCTCGTTCCCCATCGACCTGAAGGTGGCTGCTCCCAGATACAACAATTTCCGGCCCTATTTCCTGGCTGGCGTGAATCCGATGATAGACCTTACGGCACGCAAGCGCGGAGCCTTGCGCATGAAACCGATGGACTGCTATCTGGAAGTGGGAATGGGGTGCGACGTGTATCTGCCCTTTTTCAAACTTATTCCCGAACTGAAGTTCTGCTTCGGACTGGCGGACATCCTGCAGAAAGACCGTAGCGACCTCATCGATGCATCGCTCCACAAGTTCACCAAGAGTGTGGATGAGGCCCGCTCGCGCATGATTGTGCTCACCCTCTATTTTGAATAGGGTGTGGGAGGTGCATGCCCCCGCCCGTCAGTCTTCTTCCAGCGTGAACTCCAGCGTGCCCACAAACCGCGCGTTCTTTCCCATCTGGTTGTAGGGGATTTCGTGTCCCATGCTGTTGGGGACGTAATGGGGAGAGGAGAAATAGGTGTGCGTGTGGCCGCCCAGCACTACATCTATCCCATGCGTGTGGCGGATAAGAAAGTCGTCCCCTTCCTCCCCTTCCAGCCATCCCAGGTGGCTGAGGCACACTACAAAGTCGCACCGCTCTTCGCGCCTGAGCTTGTCCACTACGGGCTGCAGGGCCGTGGCGGGCATGGTATACTTGGTGTTGCCATAGCAATGCTTGGCCACGAGCCCTTCCAGCCGTGGGGCCACCCCAACCACCCCGATGCGCAAGCCCTCGCGCTCCAGCACGACATAGGGTTCTACCAGTCCTTCGCAGGGCGTGCCCGTGAAGTCGTAGTTGCAGCATACCCATGGGAAACTGGACATGCGGATGAGGCGTGCCATGTTTTCCAGACCGAAGTCGAACTCATGGTTGCCGATGGTGCAGGCATCGTAGCGCATGTGATTGAGCAGTTTCACCTCTACTTCGCCATGGAAAAGGTTGTAATAGACCGATCCCTGCGAAAAGTCGCCACAGTCGAAGAGCAGCATGCTGGGATGGAGCGAGCGCAGGCTGTCGATGAGTGTGGCCCTTCGCATGAATCCTGCCTTCCCGGCCATGTTCTTGTCCGAGAAGTTGTCCGATACGGGTTCTATACAAGAGTGGGTGTCGTTGGTGTGGGCCACGAAGATGCGTCTCTCCGTCTGGGCCGAAGTTGCCGTGATGGCACACCATAATATAATAGGTATAAGAAGCAGTCTTGTCTTCATCTCGTTTTCTTTTTTTGAGGGATTGTTTGCCGGGGTGTCATTCATTTCCTTTTATCACGATGCGTCCTTCCATGCGGGATGTAATCTTCCGGTGCCGGACCACGTTCTCCATCAGCACCTCGCGGATGGTGAGTCCTGTTTCCATGCGGCCTGTTGCCTTCTTGAGCGCGAACATCTTGTCGTTGCCTTCGGCCAGATAGTCGAGCGTGGCCACATGGTAGGTGCGGTGCTCCTCGATGTCGTGGCCGTCCACCTTGGCCTCCAGCAGCTTGCCGTCGGGTGAAACCACCAGCCTCACCTCCTTGCTCACGGCCTCACCGCCCACAGCTGCGATGTCCTGCATCAGTTCTGCCACGTCGCTTCCCTTCATCTCCAGCACTACCAGGGTGTTCTCAAAAGGGGAAATCAGGAAGATGTCGCCGCTGCGCACAATGCCTTTGGGCATATTGTTGCGCATGCCGCCCACGTTGGCAAGCCCGAAGTCGGCCTTGGCATTGCCTTTGCAGGTGCTTGCCTCCACCAGCGCATCGGCCACCCAGTTGCCCAGCAGGCTTTCCGGTCTTTTGGCCGACATGGCCACCTCGCTCATCCCCAGTACGGGCATCATCACGCTGTCCACATGCGACTTGTAGGGGAAGGCAATCTCATAGGCTTGCTTGTCGGGATGTGCATCCAGCGCAGCCGTCACTTCAATCCGCTCGGCTGCCACCGTTTTCACGCGATACCGCTGTGCAGCGGTAATCATTGGCAAAAGCATGAAAAATAACAGAATATAATACTTCTTCATCACTGTTTCTTTGGAAAATCGGGCCAAAATTACGCTTTTTTTCAAAGACTGCAAAATAATCGGGGCAGAAGTTTTTGCCCTTTGCGGAAAAGTTTGTACCTTTGCAGCCGCTTTCCGATGGGTCGCTGGCAGGAAGAAGAGTTGCCTGTTATGCCCATATGTGATCGACAAAACAATTTCAATAATCAAAAATCAAAAATGGCTGATTTAATTAAAATTGCTGAAGAAGCATTTGCTACAGGCAAGGTTCATCCTTCCTTCAAGGCTGGTGACACCATCACCGTAGCTTACAAAATTGTCGAAGGCAACAAGGAGCGCATACAGCAGTATCGCGGCGTTGTCATCAAAATCGCTGGTCATGGCATCAAGAAGCGCTTCACCGTGCGCAAGATGTCCGGCACAGTAGGTGTGGAGCGTATTTTCCCCCTCGAAAGTCCCAGCATCGACAGCATCACTGTCAACAAGATTGGTAAGGTTCGTCGCGCTAAGCTCTACTATCTGCGCAACCTCACCGGCAAGAAGGCCCGCATCGCTGAAAAGCGTGTGGCTTTCGCAAAGGAAGATTAAGCCCAAACGGTTGGGCGGCACTACACAGGAGATAGGCAAATGCTTTTATCTCCTGTTTTTTTTGTCCCTGTTCAAAAAAATGGGTATAGCGACGTATAATTTCTGTGCATTTTTTTGCTGGCTCGTGGTTTTTGCGTAATTTTGCCATAAGGAACAGTAAATTTTAATGATTACAATCATGAAGAAACCAATTTTCACATTGCTGCTTTGTGCAAGTGGCATGATGGGCCTGCAGGCCCAGACGCTGACCTTCAAGACGGCCAAATTCAAGGTGGGCGACGAAGTGGGCTATAAATCCCCTGATTTCAACGCTACAGGATGGAGAGACATCCGAGTGACCGACAACTGGGACAATCAGGGCGTTCCTGCCGACACCCGTTTTGCCTGGTATCGCATAGAGATGCGGCTCGACAAGAAGATGCTCGAACAGTCAGACCTGAAGGAATATCTGGAGTTTGACCTCGGTCCCATTGATGACGCCGATGAGGCCTATCTCAATGGAGAACGTATCGGCAAGACCGGTGGCATGCCCGGCGATAAGGGAGGCTATGCCTCTGCCTGGAGCCAGCCACGTCGTTATCTGGTGAAGGCTGACAGCAAGTGCATCCGTTGGGATGCCACCAATGTGCTGACTGTGCGTTGTTACAGCGGCAATCATCCGGGTGGCATGTTTGGACGAGAGGGCGTACGTGTGCGTGTGCCCAGTCGTGTAGACGGCACATCGTTTGCCATCAGCCCGCAGAAGCATGCCGACAAGCATTCCATAGCCGTCGAACTGAAGAGCCGCTATGCCAGCTCTGTGTCGGGCACGATGAAGGTGGAACTGGTGGACCCCGAAACGGAAGAAGTGGTGAATACGCTCAATCAGAAGGTTTCCTCCCTCCGCGAAGGGAAACCCGTCAAGGTGAACGTCGAGTATGACCCGTCGCGCATGTTCCTGGCCAAGGCCACCTTCACCGAGAAGAAGAGCGGCCTCAGCATCACCTCTTCCTATCAGCCCCCTTATATCCTCACACCGCCAGCACCTGCCACTCCGCGTTTCAATACTACCGATATATATGGTGTACGTCCCGGGTCACCCATCCATTTCCGTTTTGGCGTGAGCGGTGAACGGCCCATGAAAATCACCTCTCCCGACCTGCCTTCGGGTCTGTCCATCAATCCCGACAATGGTGCGCTGAGCGGAAGCCTGGCAAAGGCGGGCGGCTACACCTTCACCGTGGTGGCCGAGAATGCCAAGGGAAAGGCCGAGCAGAAGTTTACCATCCGTGTGGGCAGCAAAATTGCACTCACACCTCCCATGGGATGGAACAGCTGGAACTGCTGGGGACTGAGTGTGACCCAGGACAAGGTCATAAGCAGCGCCAAGGCACTCATTGAGAAGGGACTGGCCGATTATGGCTATGCCTACATGAACATCGACGACGGATGGGAGGCTCCCCAGCGCAATGCCGATGGCACCATTGCCGTGAACGAGAAGTTCCCCAGCATGAAGGAACTGGGCGACTGGCTGCACTCCGAGGGACTCAAGTTCGGTATCTATTCCTCTCCCGGCGACCTCACTTGCGGTGGCTATCTGGGCAGCATCGACCATGAACTGCAGGATGCCGAGAGCTACAACAGCTGGGGCGTGGACTACCTGAAGTACGACTGGTGCGGATATGGCCGCAAGCATGCTACCGAGCCCGACAACCAGACCGTGGCCAGCTTTGTGCGCCCCTATCTGCTTATGGAGCGCTGTCTGCGCCAGCAGCCGCGCGACATCTTCTACAGCCTGTGTCAGTACGGCATGGCAGACGTGTGGAAATGGGGAGAGGCTGTGGATGCCAATTCCTGGCGTACCACGGGCGACATCACCGACACCTGGGCTTCCATGTACGACATAGGCTTTGTGCGCCAGGCCGCTTTGCAGCCTTATGCCAAGCCCGGCCACTGGAACGACCCCGACATGCTCATTGTGGGCAAGGTGGGATGGAGTGCCAATCTGCGTGACAGCCGTCTCACCCCCGACGAGCAATACACCCACATCAGCCTCTGGACTCTCCTGGCCAGCAACATGCTCATCGGCTGCGACTTGGCTCAGCTCGACGATTTCACCATCTCGCTGCTTTGCAACAACGAGGTGAATGCCGTCAACCAGGATATCCTGGGCATACAGGCCAAGCGTGACATCGTGGATGGCGACATCCAGATATGGACCCGCCCGCTCAGTGATGGCAGCCGTGCCGTGGGCATCTTCAATGTGGGCACAGAACCTCAGAAGGTGGACTTTGGCAAGTATCTGAAGGAACTGGAACTGGAGGGCATCTCTTCTGTCCGTGATTTGTGGCGCCAGAAGAACCTGTCTACCTCCGACTTGCGCTACTACATTCCCACCCATGGCGTGCGCTACTTGAAGGTGAAATGACGAATTACGGCCTGAGAAGACTTTTTTATGACCAGAAATGTTGCATAATGTCGTAAAAAGATGTACCTTTGCACCACTTTACCCAGCCATGCGCCTGTGGTGGAATGGTAGACACGCTAGACTTAGGATCTAGTGCCGAGAGGCGTGTAAGTTCGAGTCTTATCAGGCGTACGATACGGACCAGCGGATTGTTCTCATGAAAAGGAGAGTGTCCGCTGGTTGTTTTTTCCCGTTTGTGACCTCTACTTGCCAGATTCAGCGTTTCTTGTAGAATAACTGTCCTTTGTTCTGGGCATAGTCGCTTTATTGCCTTACATTTGTGGCTGGGTGAAGGAATCATGATGGAGTGATGTAGTTTTTTCGCCCGTCTTGCGTCCAATATAAAAAACGATAATCATTAATTGTAGAAGACGTAAATATTTGGAATTGTTATTATGAAGAGAACATTATTTGTCGCATTTGTTGCGTTGTTTATGTCGCAGGCGCTTATTAGTTGCGTCAGCACCCGTTCGACAAGCAAAATCAACAAGATTGAAATTGGAATGTCAAAAGAGGACATTCGCAAACTATTGGGAAATCCTGTGTATCGGAACGCTTGGCAGGATGGCGAACAATGGGGGTATCACAAGCAGGTGGGCGAGATTGCCGGCCCCGAGCAGGTATTGCTCGTTGTTTCTTTCGACGGCAATGGCAGGGTGGCGCAGCTCGAGACAATGAGGGACTCCCCTCCGATACATAGTTCCCGTAGGCATTAGGAATGAGGAAAAAATGATGGCAGACACGGAGTTTCGTTTCTTGATTCATTGCAAAAACAATCTCAGAAGGGAATAAGGAACCACTAATAAACAATAAGAATGGAATTTGAAATTATTGAGAACAACGGTCTCGAACTGATAGGCATAGTGAAGAAAATTGAGATGAAGAAAGTGTTGTATGTATTGCTGCCACAGTTTGCGGAGCATGAGTTGCCGTATCTCACCCAGCCGTTGCGCTCGGATGCCACGGCGATGAAAGAGCATCCGAAGTATGAGAACAAGATTGTGGCTGAATCAATGGAACCCGTTGAGGCTATCAGCGGTTTCCGCGTTTTGCCCGACTATACCTTTAATAATGTTCCCGACGATTATGCAGCATTGGTGCTCATCGGAGGATATAGCTGGAAGAGCGAGGTGGCAGAACGTGTTGCACCTCTTGTTACCGATGCTATCAGCAAGGGGCGCATAGTCGGCGCCATCTGCAATGCTGCCTCATGGATGGCGAGCAAAGGTTTTCTCAACGAAGTCCGCCATACAGGCAATGGCATTGAGCAGTTGCAGCTGTGGGGTGGGGAGGCATACACCAATGCCGCCGGCTATGTCAACGCACAGGCAGTGAGCGACAAGAATATCGTTACGGCAAATGGCAGTGCCAGTCTTGAGTTTGCATGCGAGATACTCACCTTGCTCAAAAACGACGAGCCAAAGGAGATAGAGATGTATAAAATGTTCTACAAGATGGGGCTCGTGGAGTTTGCTAAGATGATGTCGCAGGCGAAACCGCGTTTCACGTTCAACACTGTTGGCCTCTTCACAACCGACAATGCCAGGGTGGTTGCATTCTATCGGGACATCTTCGGATTCAAAACTGAATGGAATGGCACCGACCCAAATGTGGAGATGTCTCTCGGCACATCACGCATCATCCTTTCCCCTCGCGATGCTTTCGAGCAGATGACATCTCATGAGTATGCCTATCCCGATGGTACTAATGGCACAATGGAACTGTCCTTCGATGTTCCAACGTTTGCCGATGTTGATAAGGAGTATGACCGTGCAGTAAGCATGGGTGCAAAGCCTGTTTTTGCACCTACAACAGAGCCTTGGGGGCAACGCACCTGCTATGTGGCTGACCCCGAAGGCAACTTGATAGAGATCTCTTCGTCTGTTGAATGACAGATACACGATATAGACACACGGGGCGATGAACTCGTTCTTTGGATAAATGAGAAAGAAACACCAGCACGGTATGAGTTCAACGCCCCGTTCTTCATGGGCTTGTATTTCACCATATCCGGGCATAGCGTGACGTAACGTTACAAAATTATGTATTCAGCAGCGTCTTGCAACATAGATTTGGGGATTTTCCTACATTTCTGTGAAAAAGATTTGGGGATTTTCGATTTCCTTTGTATTTTTGCACCAGAATTTCAATATGTCACAGTAGTATATCTTGTGCCATTCTTATAGATGAAAGACCGTGTTTTGGCGTAATTATAATCCTTAAGAATAATGGGGGCAAAGTTATAGTTTCTAATAGCCTATGGATAAAGAATTTGATACGATAAACCAAATGTACCTGACGCAACAATTTGTTGATGACAGCGAAGAAGAACATCAAGTGGAGGAATGTCGCTCGATGATCAGAGCGTACGCTTTCGCCGAAAATGCCATAGTGTCGATGGGCGACAACAAACTCAACTGCAGCTATTGCTACTTCGGTGGGCTTGCCGACGTACTTGGATTGGCCAGAGAGGAGCGTCAGGATGTGATTCCCTCACTCTACGAGGGCTTCATCTACAATCGTGCCGACGCTGATGATCTTGCTCATCGCCATGCCGACGAGGTGGCGTTTGTACACATGATCAAACCTATGACAATAGACAATCGAATGGATTTCTATTTGAGTGACTCTATGCGACTGCGTGACAAAGATGGAGTCTGGAAGACCGTGGAGCATCGCATGTTTCCCATGATTATCTCCTCGAACGGTAATTTCCGTCTTATGGCTTGTGTATATTCGCTTGCCAAAGATGAAGACCTCAGGGCAAAAATCATCAACACCCGTACGGGAGAAGTTCGCATAATATCGAGAAAGGACTACGAAAGCGTGCTCTCCAGTCGGGAACTTGAAGTATTAAGACTTATTGATCAAGGCAAATATTCAAAGGAGATTGCCGACATCCTATCCATCAGTATAAATACCGTCAATCGACATCGTCAGAATATTCTTGAAAAACTGAACGCGGATCATGCCATTGAGGCATGTAAGGTGGCAAGAGTCATGGGGATAATTTGAGGTTATGAGGTTGTAAGGTTCTGAGGTTCTTGCTCTGGCAAGCGTCTCTACGAGCTGAGTGATAAGGTTTTGAGAATGGTTATAATTGACTATTGTAAGACTTATGGAGAAAGCGTACCTTTGCACTCGCAAAAATGCAACAATCTCCAAATCAGTTTTACATCATGAAAAAAGTCATTCTTTTTGCTTTCGTAGCAATGTTCTCAGGTGCCTCACTCATCAAGGCACAGACCTTAGACAAAATGCAGTGGTTCAACGAGCCGGAGTCTTACACCATCAAGGGCGGTACACTCGAAATGGACGTTCCCGGTCAAACCGACTACTGGCGTATCGCTCACTACGGATTCACCGTTGACGACGGCCCCTTCCTCTATGCAACATACGGCGGTGAGTTCGAAGCAAAGATCAAGGTCAGTGGCGACTACAAGGTGCGTTTCGATCATGCTGGTATGATGATTCGTCAGGATCATGAGAATTGGGTAAAGTTCGGCATTGAGTTTGTCGAAGGCAAGTGCAATATCTCGACAGTTGTCACTCATCACACCTCCGACTGGAGCGTCATCCAACTGGAGAAACCTATCCCTTACATTTGGATTAAAGCCGTTCGCCGTCTCGATGCCATTGAGATTTTTTACAGCTTCGATGATAAGGAATATACCATGATGCGTACCCTCTGGATGCAGGACAACTGTCCGCTCCAAGTAGGACCTTTTGCAGCTTGCCCTGATGGCCAAGGCTTCAAGGCAAGATTCTCTGACTTCAAGGTGAAGCACCTCCCTGATCAGCGTCGTGTGGAGTGGCTGAAGAATAATCAGTAAAAAGGCACTACATATCTTCCATAGAAAGACCTTTGAGTTCTACCTGATAGCCTCGCAGGTGGGACTTGATGTATTGGTATTTCTGCTCAAGGGTATGTGCACTGAACTTGCGAGGGTTGCGCTTTACTTCAGCCACAGTCGCCTTGCGGTCGAGCTTTTCAATGGCAATAAGGTCTATCTCGTTCTCGCCTTTGCTGTCCCACCAATGTGATACCTCGGTAACACGTTCGCGCTCACCATAAAGTTGGCGGAAATACTTTTCGAGGACAATACCGCTGAATTGGTTGTATTCTTTTCTTATGGTTTCACCAAGAAGTTCATATTTGCCAAGTTCCACCATCGTACGGTTGGACTCAATGAAGCGAAACCAGAACATCAAGAAGCAGTCGTCGATATAGTACTTCACTCCTTGGCTGTTGGGTTTTGCCCACATCGGACGGCGCTTTGCTATAAGCGAATACTCCGTTTCGAGCGTATCTAAATACCTGCCGCTATTCTTGCCCACGATGCCGTCTATTTCCGCCTGGCTTGTCATGCCTTGGGCTATGAGTTGCAGTATGCTGTAGTATATCTGATATTTGCGCCCAAATTCGCCTACCAACAATTCTGTTCCTTCCTCAATGAAAATGCTCGAGGGACGGCAAACGGCGTTCAGCATATCCTCCCATGTCCTGCATCCCTCGTCCATCAATTGTGCAACATACTTAGCCACTCCGCCCGTTATGGCGTAGAGCATAAGCAAGTCATCTGATGTGTAAGAGGGATTATGGTCGGAGAGTATTTGCTTTATGACGTTCGTACTGAATGGTTTCAGGTCGATCCGTGCGGTCTTTCTTCCGAATAGCGGTTCGCGCCTGTCCTCAAAAATCTTGCGCATCATCGAATAGATACTTCCGCATGCGATGAGGTGTATGTGCGACTGTTCGTGATATTCGTCCCATACTTTCTGAATGTTACTGACTATGCCTTCGTCAATGTCGGCGAGTCGTTGAAACTCATCAATGATGAGCGTTACCTTAGTGTTGCGTGCATAGACCATGAGTTCCTTTAAGATTGCCGCCACGCTGTTGGCTTGTCCATGGATATGCAACCCCAACACCGACTCTACTTGTTGCTGGAAGTCAAAGCATTGCAGCTGCTCCGCTTTTTTACCTACAAAGAAGTACAGGTATGGCTGTCCATCAAGAGCGTGAGTCATCAGCGTTGTCTTGCCAGTACGCCTTCGCCCCATCAACACAGTGAGTTGCGCACTGTGCTCGGCCAGTGCGTCAAGCCTTCTAAGTTCGGCTATTTCTTTTTCTCTATCATAGAACTTCATAACTTTACAAATTTGTAAATTACAAATTATTTATTTGCAAAGATATGTCTTTCCCCTCTTTCTTCCAAACATTTTTCTTATAGAAGACCATTATTTAACGTGAATTTACCAAAATTGGCTTTCTTTTATATGACCCGAAATTTTCTCTTTTAGTATTTATTTTTTGGGGTTTGTAGTTTTCTGATTTTGGTTGACAGTTTTGTTTGTTAAAACTGATGTTGTTTACACTCAACAATCGGCACGATGTGCATTATCTTTTTGATGGCAGTTATTCCCCTCAAGAGTACAATAATTTTCCAATTGAAGTGAATTTCATGATGAAAACAGAAAGAATAACGCTTCGCCATTGGCTTGACACTGATGCCAAGGCTTTGTTAGTGCCTTACGGGCGGTGCATTTCTATCTTGCACGTATGCTGCTTCGTCTCCTTGTCGTAGTTGATGCCCACGAGGAGTATGTCGCCGGTATAGTCGGCTATCTTCGCAGGATATTCCTTGCGCTTAATCTGGTCGATGGCGGTATCGGCGGAATGATTGAACTTCAATTCTATGACGAGTGCAGGTTTGCTGACGTTGCGGCGAGGAATCATCACAAGGTCGGCATAGCCCTTGCCAGTGGCGTATTCACGGTGAATGACATACTCGTTCCTTGCCCAAATATATGCCACTGAAAGCACACATGCTAAGGAATTTTCGTCATTGTAGGAGAGAATGCTGGTGTGCTCGTCATGAGCATAGTCGATGCCTTTTGCCACGGCTTGCTCATTGCCGGATAGAGTGGCGGTGAGAAGATCCTGAGAAGCAGTGAGTGTTTCGACAAGCCGTGCCCATGAGGTATCCTCCACCGCATTAAGAAATTCGTCTGCAACTTCCTTGTTCGGAATATAACATTGTTTGAGATTTTCATCGTATGCAAGATATCCAAGATGAATCAACACAGTGAGAACATCATTCTTACTGTTTATGACGCGCATGTCATTTTGAAATCTGAGCGTGTTTACATACACATGCTCCCCCGACAACATGCGTATGATGTCATCCTTCAGTCCGTCGAAATTCATCTGAATGTAGGTATTGACAGAATCGTAGGCTCCCGTGGTTGTCCAGTAGCTTTTGCAAACTCCACGTTGTAGGGCTTTCATGACCGAGTATGGGTTGTATATGGATTTCTCTCTGCCAATATTATATCCGTCATACCACATCTTTAACTCGTCCATAGATGCGTTGTGTTTTTCTGCCAACATCTTCACTTCTTCCTTTGTAAATCCAAAGCAGGGGGCAAGGAAGGCTGGGTCAATCATTGAGTACTCGCAGAAGTTGTTCAGTGCCGACTCGGTGTTGTATTTCTTGATGGGCAGAATGCCGGTGAGATAGGCTCCGGCAAAGACGGTGTTTGAACCAGAGCCCTTGAAGAGGCGGCGGAGCAAGTCAACGTATGATGTAGTGACGAATTCGTCTGTTCCCATCTCGCGCAGAATCGCATCCCACTCGTCGATAATCATAAAGAAACGCTCGCTCGTGCTGTCGCTGATGCGGTAGAGGATGTCCATCAGGTCATCGTCATCTTGTGCAGTAATCTGAGTAAAGACACCAAGAACCTCTTTTATGATCCTGTTCTGAATGAGTTTCACGATGTTCTTCTCACCTCTGTATTTCGTGGTGAAGTCGGTCATATCTATGCTGATGACATAGTATTTGTTCAGATAAGTTCCGAACGATGCGTCCTTTTCCGCTTCCAATCCACGAAACAGCTCCCGTGAGTCGCACGACCTGTCGTAATAGGCACATAGCATCTTTGCCGCCATCGACTTGCCGAAGCGGCGGCAGCGTGTCACGCAGCTATATCGGTTCTCAGAGTTGAGCATGGCATTGATGAGTGGTATCAATGACGACTTGTCAACATACTCATGAGTCACGATGTCACGGAAATCGTTATTGCCTTTATTGATGTACATACCCATAGGTTTGCGACTGTTGCAGGAGTGGTAAGCCTGCAATTCGGTGGCAAAGATACAAATAAAAAATGAGAATCATTAAAACAAATACGAATATCTTCCCTTTTTTGTATTATTCCACTTCTATTCGTCATGTTGTTTCATGCCGTTCGTCACATATCCTTGCTTTCTGACCCAATAGTTTGGATATTTGCAAGGAACGCAGTACTTTTGCAGCAGAATTGAAGAATGATGAAGACAGAGAGAATAACCCTTCGCCCTTGGTTTGACGCTGATGCCAAGGCTTTGTATAAGTATGCAAGCGACCCGGAGGTTGGGCCGCGGGCAGGTTGGCCTCCACATCTTTCTGAAGAGGAGAGTCTGGAGATAATCCGCACAGTGTTTAACAGCCCTACCACATGGGCCATTGTATGGAATGAGACCGGTGAGGCAATAGGAGCCATGGGCTACGGACCGTCGTGCGACTGTTGCCTGCCTGCTCGGGAAGGAGAACCCACGGTGGGCTATTGGGTGGGCAAACCGTATTGGGGCAAGGGCGTATGCACCGAGGCCCTTCGACTGATGATAACGCATATCCGCAATACGACTGACATCAAGTCGCTCATCAGCGGACACTTCATCAGCAACCCAGCTTCGGGACGAGTGATGGAGAAATGCGGATTCTTGCCAACTGGCGAAACGGCCTTTGACAATAAACTCTATCAGGGTGCCGACAAACCAATAAGGGTGCTGAGGTTGGTTTTTTGAACAGGGGAATGGTTATGATATATCTTTGTCGCTGAAATCCAATAACAAACAGCATGAAGAAGTATTATATATAGGATTAGCGCAATGGAATACGTACCTCGCCAGGAAAACTTCTCATCCTGCCTTATAGCATCGGCTATGAGGCAGTGCCATGGTTTGGTGCCCATGAGGGGATAGGGTCAGGATGTTAGAATGGGAACGGTTGCGGAAAATGGGAACGGTTGCGGGAACGGTTGCAGAAAAAACTTCATGAAAAACACTTGATTATCGGAGGATTTCCTAATAACTTTGCATCGTCAAAACCAAGGATGTAAGGCTGGCAGGCGTCCTGTTATTGACTCAAATAACTTTGTTAAACCCTTATCTAACATAAAAAATGGAAACAACAAAATCAAATTCTTCAAAAGGGAAAGTACTTTTTGTAAGCAAGTTTGCCTATGGCTTTGGCGATGTCGGCTGCAACTTCAGCTGGTCCTTTGTCGTCTCGTTCCTGATGATTTTCTACACTGACGTGTTTGGTGTCAGTATGGCGGCAGTGGCCACTCTTATGCTCGTTTCTCGTATATGGGATGCTGTCAACGACCCTCTTATCGGAAGTCTCAGCGACCGCACCAAGTCGCGTTGGGGCCGCTATCGCCCATGGTTGCTCTTTGGTGCACCCATCACAGGCCTTGTACTTGTGCTCTGCTTTTGGGCACATCCTGAGATGGGCTATACTGGCAAGATCGTCTATATGAGTATCACCTACGGGCTGTTGGTACTGGGATATACCTGTGTAAACCTGCCATACGGAACCCTGTGTGGAGCAATGACTCAGAACATTGACGAGCGTGCACAGATTAACACAAGTCGCTCTGTTGCAGCAATGATAGCCATTGGCATCATCAACATCATCACGGTGCCACTGGTGAAGTATTGTGGCGATGGCACTCTCAGCAGTGCCCAGGGCTTCATTGGTGTGGCGGCTATCTACGGTTTGGTATTCACTTGTTGCCACTGGTTCTGTTTTGCCAAGACAAAGGAGGTGGTGGAGATTCCCATGTCCCAGAAGGCTTATCCCATTGGTGAGCAGTTGAAGGCGGTGGCCAAAAACAAGCCGTTCCTGATGGCAGTGGTAGGTCAGTTGCTTTTTGGCTTCATTCTCTACGGGCGCAATGCCGACCTCATCTATTACTTCAAGTATGTAGAGGGCAATGAGGATTTGTTCTCATTCTTCTCAGGCGTAATCGTCATACCTTCCATCATCGGTGCAGCCATTTTCCCGCTGGTGTTCAGGTGGACGGGCAACAAAGGATGGGCCGCGAGTGTGTTCAGCGTGTTGATGGGCGTGAGCATGGTTGTGCTCTATTTCTTCTCGCCCAATGAAGAACCTCTGTTGTTCTATACATTTGCGGCTCTGACACAGTTCTTCTTCTCAGGTTTCAACACAGCCATATATGCCATCATACCGGATTGTGTGGAATACGGTGAATGGAAAACGGGCATACGCAACGACGGTTTCCAGTATTCATTCATATCGCTGGCGAACAAAATAGGAATGGCATTGGGCACGTCACTGTTGGCTTTGGTCATGGGCTGGGCTGGTTATGAGGCCAATGTGGAGCAGTCGGAAACTGTAAAGGAGGTGATTCATCATGCTTTCAGCACAGTGCCGGGCATCCTGTGGATTATCACGGCGGGCATCCTGCTTTTCTATCGGCTGAGCAGAAAGGAATACAACCAGATTATCAATGAACTTGAAAACAGAAAAAAGTAATATAAATATAAATAATTATGAGACAGGCAGTTTTAGTTTCCCCAAGGAACATCGAGTTTAAGAATGTTGAGGCACCCAAGGCAGAGAACCTGAAGGCTCACGAGGTATTGATAAACGTAAAGCGTATTGGAATCTGTGGCAGTGAGATTCATTCCTATCATGGCCTGCATCCGGCAACGTTCTATCCTGTAGTGCAGGGACATGAGTATTCGGCAGTGGTAGTGGCTGTCGGTAAGGATGTGACGGTGTGCAAACCGGGCGATAACATCACGGCCCGCCCGCAGTTGGTGTGCGGAGAGTGTGGACCATGCAAACGCGGACAGTATAATGTATGCGAACATCTGCGCGTTGAGGCATTCCAGGCCGATGGAGTTGCGCAGGACTATTTTGTGACCACCGACGACCGTGTAGTGGTATTGCCCGCAGGAATGAGCCTCGACTATGGCGCAATGATAGAGCCGTCGGCAGTGGGCGCCCATGCCACTAACCGCACGGACGTGAAGGACAAGAACGTGGTAGTGAGTGGAGCCGGTGCCATCGGCAACCTTGTGGCACAGTTCTGCAAGGCACGTGGCGCCAAGAAGGTGCTCATTACCGACGTGAGCGACTTGCGTCTGGCTAAGGCAAGGGAGTGTGGTATAGAATATACTGCCAATGTGTTGAACAAACCGCTGAAAGACGCTGCCAAGGAGGTGTTCGGCGATGAGGGCTATCAGGTTGGTTTCGAGGTGGCTGGCGTGGAGTCCAGTGTGCGTTCGCTGATGGAATCCATTGAGAAGGGAAGCGACATTGTGATTGTGGCGGTGTTTGCCAAAGACCCTGCCCTCAGCATGTTCTACCTCGGTGAGCATGAGCTTCGCCTCATTGGCACGATGATGTACCGTCATGAGGACTATCTTACTGCCGTTGACTATGTCAGCCGTGGCATTGTAAACCTTGAGCCGCTGATTTCCAACCGCTTTGCTTTCGAGCAGTATGACGAGGCCTATAAATACATTGACGAGAACAAGGCAACGACCATGAAGGTCATCATCGACTTTGAAAAAAGAATGATGTACAATGAACATCATGGATGCCCATAAGAATATACGGTTTGTTTCTAGATTGGTTTTCGGGAGTCTGGCAGTGGTGCTTGGTTGCACTGCTGCCCAGGCACAAAAACAAGCCGACGTGAGGACTACACGCTCCCGGTGTTTGCCTGTGCCGTGTTCAATCCTGTTATGGACAGGGCGTTCTTCCAGATAGGCGCACAAGTCTTCAAGTTCTGAACGACTCTCTTTCCACTATGTTGCCTCTTAGCATGACACTCTCTGTTGCAGCGTTGGGATTGGCAATCTGCTTGAGCAGCAACCTGCAAGAGAGAGTGGCCATTTCAATGACTGGCTGTTCCACTGCCGTTACCGTCGGATGTACGAGTGTGCATAATGTTGTGCCCGAGATGCAGCATAGCGACACATCCTCGGGTATGCGGTAGTTCATCTTCTGCAGCATGCTTTTTGCACCTAAAGTCGATGTCTCCGTAAATCCGAAAAGACCGTCAATGTCCAGCCCTTGCGACATGAACTTTTCCACGGCGGCAGCACCTTCTTCTGCGCTCAATCCGCCTTGTATGACATAACGCTTGTCGTAAGGAATGGAAAATTTCTCAAGAGCCTCCCTATATCCGCGGTGGCGGTCATATCCGTTGCTTATGTGATCCGGTCCAGCCAGATGAACAATCTTGCGACATCCGCTCCTTATCATTTTCTCTACAGTGAAGAATGCCATCAGATAGTCATCGATGCGCACCATCGAAGCGCCTATTCCTTCCACCTTCCTGTCAAAGAACACAATAGGTATTCCGTGGCTCGTCACATCTTTATATAGCTGGGTGTTCCTGTCCTTGTGGCATACACTCATAAGGATTCCTTCCACACGGCACTGTTGCAGCATCATCAGGTTCTCGACCTCTTGTTCAGGGTCTTCGTTTGATACCGCAATGATTGTGCGGTAGCCGTGTTGGCGTAGCTCTTGCTGTGCATGCTGAATGAAGTTCATGAAGAACGAGGTGACAATTTCTGGAATGATGATACCGATATTGCGTGAACTTTGGCGTCGCAGGTTGACTGCCATTTCATTGCGCTGGTATCCCATACGGATGGCAGTTTCGCTGATAAGTCTCATCGTTTCAGGCTTCACGTTGTGCGTGTCGCCCGACAGTGCCCTTGATACGGTGCTTTTGGATATGCCCAGTTCTTTGGCTATATCGATAATAGTTGTATGTTTCATGTCGTTTATTATTCTGTCTTAAGCCTACAATTCGGCGACAAATATACAAATAAAAAACAAGAAATCATCCAACGAAGAAAGATTTTTTCTTTTTGGCATTCTTTCGGATGATTGTACGGTATGATTATCATGCCATTCGTCACTTTATCACGCTTTATGCCCCAGTCTTTTTGCCATTTGCGATGAGAACTGTATTTTTGCAACCAGATGATAATACATAACGGATGTTAATAAGCTGGTCAATCTTTCCTCTTATAGGATAATAAATATTAAAAATGTGCGAAGTATCACGTTTTTCATAGGAAAAATGAGTAATTTTGCCACAAATTCATAGGAATGGAAATTGCAAGAGGTATATTTAACGACCTGAAGGCTTGGAAAGACAGCAAGCGAAGGAAGCCATTGGTGATGCAGGGAGCACGCCAAGTGGGCAAGTCGTGGGCATTGAGAAAATTCGGTGAGGCCTGTTTTGAGAAGTTGGCATATTTCAATTTCGACACAATGCCTGAACTTAAGGAAGATTTCAAGCGCAGCAAGCGTCCGGCGGATATTATTAAGGTGTTGGAGATGACATCTGGTATGAGCATACAGCCAGACACCACCCTGATAGTATTCGACGAGGTGCAGGAATGTAATGAAGCGCTGAACAGTTTGAAATATTTCTGTGAAGACGCCCGTGATTATGCCATAGCCTGTGCCGGTTCATTGCTTGGTGTTGCACTCAATCGTCAAGGTGCTTCGTTTCCCGTAGGCAAGGTTGATTTCATGACTCTCTATCCATTGTCGTTCAGTGAGTATTTGCGAGCTCTTGATAAGGGGTTGTATTCATCTTATATGATGATCGACGGCAGTATGCCTGTCCCCGAAGTGCTTCATGGTCGATTGATTGAGGCATATAAGGCATATCTCGCATTGGGTGGTATGCCGGAAGCGGTCAGTGATTTTGCCGACAATCGTGAATGGCAGGCAGTGCAAACAATTCAGCAGAATATATTAAGGTCCTATTCCCTCGACTTTTCGAAACATATCAACAACAAAGACATACCACGTGTGTTCCAAGTGTGGAACAGTCTGCAAGACCAACTGGCTAAGGAAGACCGCAAATTCCGTTATGCCGACATACAAAAGGGAGCGAGGGCCAGGGAATATGAGTCTGCTATCGAATGGCTATGCCTTGCCGGAATCGTGCAGAGGGTAAATATGATAGAGACACCTCGTTTGCCATTGTCTGCATACAGCAAGAGCAATGCCTTTAAATTGTATCTGAATGATGTCGGTCTGTTGTGCAGTAAGTTTTCATTGTCTGCACAATCTGCAATATCCGGTAACAGGCTATTCACTGAGTTCAAAGGTGTTTTATCGGAAAACTATGTATTGCAATCATTGAGACGGCAATTCGGTGACAGTATTTTTTACTGGACTTCCGGCAATACGGCAGAAGTGGAATTTGTCTTGCAGATGAGTAATGAGATAGTGCCGGTGGAGGTGAAGTCTGAAAACAATGTCAAGGCTAAGAGTCTGTCCATTTACCGTAAGACCTATTCTCCCTCATTGTCTTTGCGTTTCTCCACAAGGAACATCCGCAAGGATGACGACCTTCTAAATCTGCCCCTATATCTTGCCGACAGGATATCGGAGATACATGGCATGGCATCATCCTTATAAATAATGAAAAAACTATATTATCCAGAGAAAGTGCTGTCTCTGAATCCCACCATGCAGAGAGGGGTAGATACTATCCGTCTCTATTTCGAGTGATTTTTTGGAGTGCTACTTCAGATTTTCTGTTAAAATTTGAAGTGCTACTTCAGATTTTCATTCGTTTTTTTTTGTTGCTACAATAATGTTTTGTACCTTTGCAGCCATAATAATGTTCATATATAATAATATACAAGGTATGCTGACAAGAATACAGAAGTTACTGGAAATAAGAGAAGATAGTATGTTCCTCTGGGGGCCCAGGCAAACAGGAAAGAGCACACTACTTAAACAGCTCTTTCCAGATGCCCCGTATTATGACCTGCTGAAATCAGAAATTTATACTCTGTCACTACTGTCCCGTTAAAAAAGGGACACTAATGATCACGCATAATGACTTTTTCTTTTTTC
>CAMBDA010000027.1 GCA_945865175.1 uncultured Prevotellaceae bacterium
TCTCTGATGTAATGAACTGCATTAAAGAGAATCTACAAGAATATTGGAAGGAAGACGTCTTGGGACGATAACTGAACAATCGCCCCCGCTTCTTTACTTGTAATAAAGCATTGAATCCTTGTCTGCAATAGGCAAGGATTTTGGAGTGATTATTCTGTTCTTACAGGTCATCTGCGTCCCTCATTTATTCCTTTGATTTATTTATCAGTGGGGGGGGGTAATAAAATCGTTCATTGAATTGCTTTACAAAAATCTTGATGTATTTATTTCTTCTCGACTGAACATTTTGCCAACATCACATTTAGGTTTACAATGTAATATTTAACTCATTAAGCAAAGAGGCTTTTTCTTCCAACTCAATCAAAATAGAGGTGATAACGTTTTTTATTTCATTGTATGCTTCCCCATTTACTATCTTCTCGTTGCTATTGAGTGTTTCTGTACACCAGAGGAATCCAAAGGGCCAGTCTTTGTTTGTAGAACCAGAAGAAAGGGTATCTAACTGTATTTGTTTGTGAACTTTTCCTGCACTTCTGTACACCTGAATAGCATGGCGTACTTTCAGACTTTCAAGAACAATCCAATGATTCTTCCATGACTTTGGACGTATAGCGAAAGGGCATTTAGCATATTCGTCTGTTACTTCCATGTCCTGACGCTTTGCCCAACTGACTATCTTTTTAACAAACTGTTCCTCAAAAAATTTGTCTTTAAGTTTCTGATATCTGTCCAGAATGATAGCCGTCTTTTCCATGTTGTCCTTGCAACTTAGCAAAGACATCAATTCCTTCTCTGTATTGTCGTTCATTTGATTTGTCAATTCTTTAATAAGGTTTGAATACTGGACGATAGAGCTGAATGCCAACTTTTGGTCTTTGCAAATCTTTTTGCATTGTTCAAGCCAACATAAGATGTCTTCGGAATAGCTGATTATATGATAATCTTCATCTAATACCATGTCAACGGTTGAATCTTCCGATGGTTCTATTCCATCAAGATTCAAATAGAGGAGTCGATAATCATCATATTGCTGACAGAAGTTCTGGTAACGCTTCATCTGGTTTGGCTGATCGTCTGCGTATATCTTATTCTCGATGACAATCACCTTGTTGCCAGACTTTATCAGCAAGTCAATACGACCACCCTCTGTCATCGTTTTATTCGTTGTTCCAATAATTGCCTCAAGAGTAACTTCTGCATTCTTAGTGTTGAAAACAAAATCTGTCAATGCTGGTACCGATTTCAAGAAAGCTGCAAGGAGTTTGTCATTACATCCATGACTTCCTGTTGGAGATAACAACTCTCCAATGAAAGCCGAATGTGTCCTGACCTCATAACTCTGAAGACCAAGAATAGAAAACACATTGAAGGTATCTCCATTCTTGATTCTCTGGGCTTGAAGTCTTCTATCTTTTTCGACTAGTTTCAATATTTTGTCAAGTAGTATTTGCATTACGTCCTTATTTTTTTGTAAACCACCCTCCGAAATATTGTAAACTAGTTGTAAACTGGAGGCATCATGGACTGCTTTTGTTACGTGTAGAACGTGTTTAAAAGAAGAGAGGCAAGTGCCTGCTGTTTAAGCACCTGCCTCTTATCTTACTAATTATCAGCATCTAAGGATTATTCCTCTATAGCAGCCTGAGCGGCTGCCAGACGTGCGATGGGCACACGGAAGGGAGAGCAGCTGGCGTAGTTCATGCCTACCTTGGCACAGAACTTCACGCTGCTGGGCTCGCCACCATGCTCACCACAGATACCGGTGCGCAGGGTGGGGCGTACCTTGCGACCATTCTCCACGGCCATCTTGATGAGTTGGCCTACACCGTTCTGGTCGAGCACCTGGAAGGGATCTACCTTCAGAATCTTCTTCTCCAGATATACGGGGAGGAAGCTGGCGATGTCGTCGCGGCTGTAACCGAAGGTCATTTGGGTGAGGTCGTTGGTACCGAAGGAGAAGTACTCAGCCTCGGTAGCAATGCGGTCGGCAGTGAGGGCTGCACGTGGGATTTCAATCATCGTACCAATCTCGAACTCGATGCGTACGCCTTCCTCGGCAAATACCTCCTCAGCCACACGCTGGATAATCTCCTTCTGCTGCTTCAGCTCATACAGGATACCGATGAGGGGAACCATGATTTCGGGATGGGGATCGAAGCCTTCCTTCTTGAGCTGGCAGGCGGCACCCAGGATGGCACGCGTCTGCATGGCAGTGATTTCGGGGAAGGTGATACCCAGACGGCAACCACGGTGACCGAGCATGGGGTTGTTTTCGGCCAGAGAGTGAACACGCTTCTTGATTTCCTCTACGCTGACACCCATCTCCTCGGCCATGGTCTTCTGACCAGCCTCATCGTGGGGGACGAACTCATGCAAGGGAGGATCGAGCAGACGGATGTTCACATGCAGGCCGTCCATAGCCTTGAGGATGCCGTAGAAGTCGGCCTTCTGATAGGGGAGCAGCTTGGCCAGCGCCTTCTCGCGGCCTTCTACGGTGTCGGCCAGAATCATTTCGCGCATGGCGACAATCTTCTGGTCTTCGAAGAACATGTGCTCGGTACGGGTGAGACCGATACCCTTGGCACCAAAGGCACGTGCCACTTCGGCATCGTGGGGTGTGTCGGCATTGGTGCGGATTTCCATCTTGGTGTACTTGTCACAAAGGTCCATCAGTTCCTTGAAGTCGCCAGAGAGCTCGGCAGCCTTGGTGGCAATCTCGCCGGCATAAACCTGGCCGGTGGTACCGTTGAGAGAGATGAAGTCGCCTTCCTTATATACGACACCTTCGATTTCAACTGTCTTGTTCTTGTAGTTCACATTGATGGCACCAGCACCGGATACGCAGCACTTACCCATACCACGTGCCACAACGGCAGCGTGAGAGGTCATACCACCACGGGCGGTGAGGATACCCTCAGCTGCGGACATACCGGCGAGGTCCTCGGGAGAAGTCTCGATACGCACCATGATGACCTTGTGGCCGTTGTCGGCCCACTCCTGTGCATCCTCGGCGTGGAACACAATCTGGCCGCAGGCAGCACCGGGAGAAGCGGGCAGACCCTGGGTGATGACCTTGGCCTTTTTCAAAGCATCCTTGTCGAAGACAGGGTGCAGCAGTTCATCGAGCTTCTGGGGCTCACAGCGCATGATGGCAGTCTTCTCGTCAATCATACCCTCGTGGAGCAGGTCCATGGCAATCTTCACCATAGCCGTACCCGTACGCTTACCGTTGCGGGTTTGGAGGAACCAGAGCTTGCCTTCCTGAACGGTGAACTCCATGTCCTGCATGTCGCGATAGTGCTTCTCCAGTTTGTCCTGAAGGGCATCCAACTCGGCGTACAGCACGGGCATGGCTTCTTCCATAGAGGGGTATTTGGCCACACGCTCCTCCTCGCTGATACCGGCACGCTCAGCCCACCGCTGTGAACCGATCTTGGTAATTTGCTGTGGAGTGCGGATACCAGCCACCACGTCCTCACCCTGTGCATTGATGAGGTACTCACCGTTGAAGAGGTTCTCACCGTTACCGGCATCACGGCTGAAGCAAACACCGGTGGCAGAGGTTTCGCCCATGTTACCGAAAACCATGGCCATGACAGAAACGGCGGTTCCCCACTCGTCGGGAATTCCCTCCATCTTGCGGTAGAGGATGGCACGCTCGTTCATCCAGCTGCGGAACACGGCGCAGATGGCACCCCAGAGCTGTTCCTTGGGATCTGTGGGGAAGTCGCTACCCGTCTGCTCCTTGATGGCGGCCTTGAAGAGCTCCACGAGTTTCTTGAGGCTCTCTACGGAGAGATCCTTGTCGAGGGTGACACCCTGCTCCTCCTTCACCTTCTCGATGATGGCCTCGAAGGGATCGATATCCTCTTTGTTGACAGGCTTCATGCCAAGCACCACGTCGCCGTACATCTGTACGAAGCGGCGGTAGCTGTCATAAACGAAATGAGGATTACCCGTCTTCTCGCACATGCCGGCAGCCACCTCGTCGTTCAGACCCAGGTTGAGGATGGTGTCCATCATACCGGGCATGGAAGCGCGGGCACCGGAACGTACTGACACGAGGAGGGGATTCTTGGGATCACCGAACTTGCAGTTCATCAGTTTCTCGGTGTGAGCCACAGCGGCATTCACTTCGTCCTGGAGCAGTTCCACAATCTTGTCCTGACCTACCTGGTAGTATTCGTTACAAGTGTCGGTAGTAATGGTGAAGCCAGGAGGCACGGGAACACCAATGTGATTCATCTCAGCCAGGTTGGCACCTTTGCCACCAAGCACTTCTCTCATTTTTGCATTTCCTTCGGCCTCTCCGTTGCCAAAGGTGTAAACTCTTTTTGTACTCATTTGTTTATTCTTAAATTAAGTTTTTTACATGGTAGTGCAAATGTAGCCTTTTTTGTGAATATACCCAAGGATTTTGCCGAAAAATCTGAAAAAATATTGTAATTTTGTGCCAAAGTTGGCCCAAGAGGCCCCAAATACAATAATAATATTGCAAAGTAATGGCGAAAGAAAAGAAAAAACTGCCTTTGCTGGAGAAGGTGGAGATAACGGATATTGCTGCGGAAGGTAAGGCCGTGGCGCGTGTGGACGACCTGGTGGTTTTTGTGCCCTATGTGGTGCCGGGGGATGTGGTTGACCTGCAGATTACGCGGCGCAAACACAGCTATGCCGAGGCAGTGGCAGTGGCGTGGCATCACAGGAGCGAGAAGCGCGACCAGCCGTTTTGTCCCCATTTCGGGGTATGCGGGGGATGCAAGTGGCAGTGTCTGCTCTACCCGGAGCAGCTCTTCTACAAGCAGAAGCAGGTGATGGACAATCTGGAGCGCATCGCCAAGGTGGAGCTGCCCCCGTGCCAGCCCATTCTAGGGTCGGAGAAAACGCGCGCCTACAGGAACAAGGTGGAGTTTGGATGCTGCAACAAGCGGTGGCTCACCAGCGAGGAGATAGCCTCGGGGGTGGTGTATGAACATCCTGAGGCCATCGGCTTCCACACATCGGGCTCCTTCGACAAGATTCTGCCCATTCAGGAATGCCATCTCATGGATGACATCAACAACCGCCTGCGCAATGGCATACGCGACTATGCCTATGCCCACGGCCTTTCGTTCTACGACCAGCGTGCCCATACGGGCCTGCTCCGTGGCATGATGGTGCGTCTGAGCAACAGCGGGGAGGTGATGCTGCTCCTGCAACTGTGCATCCTCACGGATGAAGAGCGCGCCCAGGGAATGGCCCTGCTGGAGTGGGTGAAGCAGTCGTTCCCCGAGGTCAGCAGCTTGCTGTGGGTGGACAACCAGAAGTTCAACGACACCTTTGCCGACCTGCCCGTCCACGTGTATGCCGGCACCGACCACATCTATCTGTTGATGGAGGACTTGCGGTTCAAGGTGGGACCAAAGAGTTTCTATCAGACAAACACCGATCAGGCGCTGAACCTCTACAAGGTGGCACGCCAGTTTGCCGGTCTCACGGGTAACGAGCTTGTCTACGACCTGTACACGGGTACGGGCACCATCGCCAATTTTGTGGCACGACAGGCACGCCAGGTGGTGGGCATAGAGTATGTGCCCGAGGCCATTGAGGACGCCAAGGTGAACAGTGCATGCAACCACATTCCCAATACGCTCTTCTATGCAGGCGACATGAAGGACATTCTCAACCGTTCCTTCATCGAGCGTCATGGCCGCCCAGATGTCATTATCACTGACCCGCCTCGTGCCGGGATGCATCATGATGTGATAGACGCCATCCTCTTTGCCGCTCCCCAGCGTATCGTGTATGTGAGCTGCAACCCGGCCACACAGGCCCGCGACATAGCCCTGCTGGATGCCGCCTACAAGGTGACGCGCATACAGCCGGTGGACATGTTCCCCCACACCCAGCATGTGGAGAACGTGGTGCTGCTGGAAAGGCGTACCAGCCCGGCCGATTCGCAGGAGCAGGAATCATCTGCCGCTGTGTACTGATAAAATGGGATTGTATAGTTATACATATATATATAAATGATGTGAAGATGAATCATGGATTTGTAAGAGTGGCCTCTGCGGTGCCATCGCTCCGCGTGGCCGATTGTTTCTATAACGTAAAGCAGATTGCTCAAATGATGGAGGAGGCCCGCCAGCGCAATGTGGCCGTGGTGTGCTTTCCCGAACTATCGGTCACGGGCTACACGTGCCAGGACCTGTTTCTGCAGCAGCGTCTGCTCGATGATGCCGAACAGGCATTGGCCCGCCTGCTGGAGGACACATGCAAAAACGGTGTCATAGGCATTGTGGGTATGCCCGTGCGCTATCTGGGCGTGCTGCTCAACTGTGCTGTGGTGTTCCAGCTGGGACGCATTCTGGGTGTTGTGGCCAAGACCTTCCTTCCCAACTACAAGGAATTCTACGAAATGCGCTGGTTCACCTCGTCCTCGGCAGTGCCCGAGGGCGCGTTCCGCCTGGCTGGCCAGGAGGCCCAGATTCTGCATGGCAAGGTTTTCCGGACACCCGATTTCACCTTTGGTGTGGAATTGTGTGAGGACCTGTGGGCGCCTATTCCCCCGAGCAGCATGCTGTGTCTGCGCGGTGCGGATGTGGTGTTCAATCTGAGTGCCGACAATGACCTCGTGGGAAAGACGGCCTATCTGCAAACCCTTGTGGAGCAGCAGAGCGCCCGCTGCATCTGTGGTTATGTGTACAGCGGTTGTGGCTTTGGCGAGAGCACCCAGGACCTGGTGTTCTGTGGGAAGAGCCTTGTATATGAAAACGGGGCATGCCTGCTCTTCCGCCATCAGAAGGACACCGCTCCGCAGCTTGAGGCCGTGGAACTGGACATCAGCCGCATCCGAGCCGATCGTATGGCCAATACCACCTTTTCTGCCTCCTGTGCACAGTTGAAGCAGCAGCCGTCCAGCTATATGGACACCGACAGTGTCGTCCGTCTGGATCTGGAAAGGGACAAGCTTATCAGAAGGGTGAACCCGCATCCCTTTGTGCCCACAGGGCGTGATCTGGACCTGCGCTGCGAAGAGATTTTCGGCATACAGACGCTGGGGCTGGCCAAGCGTGTGCAGCACACGCATGCCCAGCATTTGGTCGTGGGCATCAGCGGGGGGCTGGACAGTACGCTGGCCTTGCTCGTGAGTGTACGCACGGCCGACTTGCTGCAGCTTTCCCGCCAGATGATTGTGGGCATTACCATGCCGGGCTTCGGCACCACGGGACGTACCTACAACAATGCCATGGACCTGATGAAGACGTTGGGTGTGACCATCCGCGAGATTTCCGTGAAGGATGCCTGTGTACAGCATTTCCGGGACATCGGCCATGATGCCAGCGTCCACGATGTGACCTATGAGAACAGTCAGGCACGCGAACGCACGCAGATACTGATGGACGTAGCCAACCAGATGAACGGTTTGGTTGTGGGTACGGGTGACCTGAGCGAGCTGGCCTTGGGATGGGCCACCTACAATGGTGACCACATGAGCATGTACGGCGTGAATGTGTCGGTACCCAAGACCCTGGTGAAGCATCTGGTAGGGTGGGTGGCCGACCGGAGCGGGGATGCAGAGGAATGTCGCATCCTGCGTGACATCATCGATACGCCCATCAGCCCCGAACTGATACCTGCCGATGAACAGGGGAACATCACACAGAAGACGGAGGACCTGGTGGGTCCCTACGAACTGCACGATTTCTTCCTGTATCATTTCCTGCGTCAGGGCTGTACGCCCGACAAGATACAGTATCTGGCATCCCAGGCTTTTCAGGGCGTTTATGACAATGCATTTATCAGCAAGTGGCTCAGCACCTTTATCCGTCGTTTCTTCAATCAGCAGTTCAAGCGTTCATGCTTGCCCGACGGTCCCAAGGTGGGCAGTTGTTCGCTTAGCCCCAGAGGCGACTGGCGGATGCCCTCCGATGCTAGTTCTGAGGCATGGAAGCGTTAGAGGGAGTCATCTCCCTCACCTCCCATCCCAGCGGCTGCAGCAGGGAGGAAATGGTCTCCCAGGCATAGTCGCGTGCCTTTTGCATGTGGTCATCGGTGCAGTATTTCCGTCTGATTTTGGCTTCGGTCTGCCGGATGAGGGGATTGGTGTCGAACCGGCTCCAGTAGGCTTCGTCGTCCGACATGGAAGGCGTGCGCTGTGAGGCGATGCGGACGGTGGGGTCGGGGAGTCCCACATAGATGATGTGGTTCACGCTGTCGAGCCGGTATTCCACCTTGTCCAGGTCGAGCGTGAAATGGACATAGGCATGCTGCATCTGGAGGAAACTGTGGTGCTGGGTGTAGAGTCCCAGCCAGCGGCTCACGGAATCGCGCTTGAGCACATACTCCTCGGTGTAGGCGGTGAGCAGATACAGTGTGCCCATGGGCTTTATCTCCTCCAGACGTGTGGGCGTGTCGGCTATCTGCATGTCATCGGTGTCCGCTGTCGGGCGCATGAGTAGCAGGGGTGTAGCCACCAGGGTGGCGGCTACCAGCAAAAAGGCCGTCGTGCGCAGGATTCTTTCGCCTGTGGATAGGGTAGTGCGGTGTGGTGTCATGATGAAATGTATCTACTGCTTGAATGTGATTTCCGGCTCAAAGCCGAGGCTGCGGAGCAGGGAGGCGCACACGACAGCCGTATTGTTTCTGATTTCGCCGGCCAGTTCCTCCTGCAGTCGTGTGTCGCGCAGGGCTGCCTGGTAGGCCATGTCCTTGATGTGGTTGATTTCGCTGTGCCCCACCACCGCGCGTAGCCCGGTGGCCAGGGAGAACACTTCGCCCACGGGGGTTACGGCCATCATCTCCTTCGACACGATGCCTGGCTGTGGCAGCCTCACAAGGGCCTTGCCGTCCTCCACAGTGATGTCGGAGGATGAGAGGGCGGTGAGGTCGATGCCAAAATGGAGCGTGATGTGGACGGGTACCACGCAGGCCCTGCGACCATACTTGATGGTGGACGGTTTCCACAGGGAGCAGGGTGCATCGCTCTTGTCCGAATCGTAGATGCCCAGCTTGGTGAGCTTCACTTCTGTGGTGGCCAGCCGTGCCTTTTTGCGAAGCACCTCGGTGAGTTCGTGTGGGCCGGGCATTCCGGTCGTCTCATGGAGGGCTTCCTGCTGGCGATAGGCATAGATGCCACCTGCCCCCAGCAGTACAATCAGGCAACCCAGGATTACGGACACGTACATGCGCACCCTCCACCGTCGCACCTGTGCAGCGATGGGGTCTGGGCTAGAGGGAGACGATGGCGGGATGTTCTTCGTTGTCATGACTTTCGGATGCTTGACGATCCAGGAAATACTGGCGCACATAGTAGTTGATCCATGTGAAGGAGAGCTGTGTGCATGCAATGACGCCCCTCATCACCAGGTAGCCTGCCGCAGCAAACACATAGAACAGGGCAGGAAGGGTGGGCGCATCGCCCATGGCCACGGAAGCACTGTATTGCAGCCACACGTAGACCGACAGCGCGAACGGAATGCTGCCCACTAAGAGAAGGGGAAGGGTGATGAGTGCCGAGAGGAAGGTGAAACTCACGAGCGATACATAATGGCGGTATCCGCCAGAGAGCCGGGCATAGCATTGGGCTACGCGCTGGCTGCCGAAAAACAGTTCCATCATCACCCTGTGGATAGGCTGTACGGCCAGCATTACCACTACGGCCACTGCGGTGGTAGCCCATTTGCCCCATGCAGTACCCTGGGTGGCCATGCCTGTGCAGGCCACCGCCACACCCACCAGCAGCCAGGGGCACATGGCCCACAGATGGCGCAGGGCACGCTGTGCCGAAAGGCGTGTGAACGACATCCCCTCCGGCCGAAGCCCCTTCTTGTCCATCACCAGGGCAATGGCACTGCCGGCATAGGCCAGATAACCCACCACAGGAAACAACGTCAGCAGCAGGAATGCGGGCCACAGACGCTTGAAGTTTGTCCACATGTGGTCGCTGCTCCTTCGCAGGCCACGACCCACAGCACCTATCAGTGTATGGGGTGCTGAAATGGCATTTTCAGCCTTTTGAGTGCTTTTTTCAGGTTGAATCATTACAATATCTTTTTATTTGAATGCAAAGTTATAAAAAAAGGCTGTATCTTTGCGCCGTCAAACCACAAATTTCACTTTTATTATGGTTAATGAAAAAGAAATAAGATGGGGATTCATCGGTTGCGGAGAGGTGACCGAGCGCAAGAGCGGGCCTGCCTTTTCAAAAATCAAGGGCAGCAAGGTGGTGGCAGTGATGAGTCGCGGACGTGACAGGGCACACTCGTATGCCGAACGCCACCACATCCCCCGATGGTACACCGATGCGCAGCAGCTCATCGACGACGAGGAGGTGAATGCCGTGTACATTGCCACACCGCCGTCCTCCCATGCCACCTATGCCATCATGGCCATGAAGGCAGGCAAGCCCGTATATGTGGAGAAACCATTGGCCAGCAGCTATATGGATTGCCAGCGTATCAACCGTATCAGCGAACAGACACACGTGCCCTGCTTTGTGGCCTATTACCGGCGTTTCCTGCCCTATTTCCAAAAGGTGAAACAACTGGTGGACAGCGGTGCCATCGGGCGTGTCATCAATGTGCAGATACGCTTTGCCGCCCCTCCGCGCGACCTCGACTACAACAGCACCAATCTGCCGTGGCGTGTGCAGCGCGACATTGCAGGCGGCGGCTATTTCTACGACTTGGCCCCTCATCAGATAGACCTCCTGCAGGAGATTTTCGGCCCCATCGTGTATGCCAAGGGCTACAGCACCAACCGCGGCGGGCTGTACCAGACGGAGGACACGGTGAGCGCAGCCTTCCAGTTTGCCGACGGCCTGCCGGGCAGCGGCTCATGGTGCTTTGTGGCGCATGAGAGCGCGCGTACCGACCGCATCGAGCTGATTGGCGACCGTGGCCAGATATGCTTCTCGGTATTCACCTACGAGCCCATTGCCCTCCACGACAGCAACGGCAGGCAGGAAATCCGCGTGGAAAACCCGCCTCATGTACAGATGCCGCTCATCGAGCGTGTGGTAGATCACATCCAGGGCACAGGCACCTGCCCAGCCGACTCCATCAGCGCCACCAGCGTGAACTGGGTGGTGGATAAGATCTTAGGAAAAATATAAACATTTGATATTCAATAATAAATATAAAATTATCTAAATTGTCAATATATTATGCAGATAGCACTGGACGTACACACACACACCATTGTCAGCGGCCATGCCTTCAGCTCCATGCAGGAAATGGTGCAGGAAGCTGCCCGCAAGGGATTGCAACTGCTTGGCATTACCGAACACACACCTGGCATACCCGGAACGTGCGACCTTATCTATTTTCGCAACCTTCATGTAGTGCCCCGCCGTATGTATGGCGTGGAGTTGATGCTGGGGGCCGAAATCAACATCCTCGACACCCAGGGCAACATTGACCTGCCGGAGGAATACATGCAGATGCTCGACCTGCGTATTGCCGGCATCCACTCACTCTGTTACAAGCCGGGAACGGCCGAGGAGAACACACATGGGATGATATGCGCCATCAGCAATCCGTATATCCAGATTATCAGCCATCCGGCCGACGGCACGGCACAGTTGCTGTTTGAGCCCATCGTGAAGGCGGCCAAGGAGCACCACACACTGCTGGAGATCAACAATTCGTCGCTCCGTCCCACTCGGGGAAAGGTGAAGGCCCTCACCAATAATATGGCCCTCCTGCGCCTGTGCAAGCAGTACCAGGTGCCTGTGATTCTGGGCAGTGATGCCCACATCTCCTTCGATGTGGCCGGTCTCGACTATGCCCTTGACCTGGTGCGCAGAACCGAATTTCCCGAGGCGCTCATCATGAACACCTCAGTGGAGCGTTTCAAAAGCTATCTCAAATCCTCTCCTCAATGACAAACATTCTCTTTGTATGCCTCGGCAACATCTGCCGTTCATGTACGGCTGAAACCATTCTATGCCAGCAGCTCCGGCAGGCAGGTCTCTCTCATCTGGCCCATGTGGATTCGGCCGGCATTCTGTCCTATCATCAGGGCGAGCAGGCCGACCCCCGTATGCGTATGCATGCCTCCCGTCACGGCTACCACATCACCCATCTCTCGCGTCCTGTGCGCAGAAGCGATTTCTTTGATTTCGACCTTATCCTGGGCATGGATGCGGCCAATATTGAAGACCTGCGCGAGATGGCTCCTTCGCTGGACGTGCTTCCCAAGATACGTCTTGTCACCGACTATTCCTCCCTGCCCGATGTGAATGAAGTGCCCGACCCCTACTATGGGGGCAGCGAGGGCTTTGAACGCACCATCCGTCTGCTCGAGGATGCCTGCGAGGGCATCGTCCGTGAGCTGAAGGGGGAATAGCCTTTTGCTCTTTTTCATCGTTTTCGGAGCACACGTGTAGGGTGTTCAGAATCCTAATGCGACATTCTATAACGCATAACGTCGCAAATTCTGCGACAAAATCACAAAAACAATGTCGAATCGCCAAAGAGAATCCCAAAATAACGCATAATTTGCGACGTTATTCACATAAAACAACGAAAAGCCCCTCGGAGGGGAACCTTGGCAGGTTCTGCTCCGAGGGGAGAAAATGAATGGGGTTTGTGAGGGTAAGGTCTTAGGGAATCAGAGCTCCACCTGATAGGTGCCGGCCTCGTAGTCCTTCGACTCGCTCTGTCCGGGCAGGGTAACGGTGGCGGTGGCACCCTCAGGGATGGTGAAGTTCCATACCCACTTCTCACCCTCGTACTTCCATTCGCTCTTGATAAGGCCGGCTGCCGAGTTGTAGGAAGCCTTCACGAAGCCCAGACGCTTGTCGGGAACGGGCTTCATGATGATGTGCTTGAAGCCAGGGTTGGCCGTGTCGGCGCTGATGCCGGCCATGGTCTCCCACATCCATTCGCACACGGCACCGTAGGCATAGTGGTTGAAGCTGTTCATGCCCTTGGGGCCCATTCCCTTGTCCAGCATGTAGCTGTTCCAGCGTTCCCAGATGGTGGTGGCACCGTTGTCCACAGAATAGAGCCAGCTGGGGTTCTTGCGCTGGAAGAGCAACTCGTAGGCGATGTCCACCATACCGTTGTCGGTGAGCGTACCCATGAGGATGGATGTGCCCAGGAAGCCGGTCTGCAGGCAGTTGTCGTGGTCGGCAAAGTTCTGGCGCAGACGCTGGATGACTGCTTCCTTGGCTGCGCCCTCCACCAGATGGTTCTTCAGGGCGAAGAGGGCAGGGGTCTGCATGGTGTTGAGGATTTCGGTCTTGAAGGTTCCGTCCTCGTTGAGGAAGGTTTCCTGCAGATAGGCTCTGGCAGCAGCCTCCATGGCCTCATACTTGGCAGCGTCGCGTCCGGTGGCCTTGGCCATGTCGCGCATCATGCCGGCATCCATGCACCAGTAGCTGGCACACAGATAGCTCCAGTATACGTATGTCTCGGGACGATTCACGTGGTTGCCGTTCTCGTCGACCATGCGGATGGTGCCGGAGCAGCTCTCCAGGGGCTCATAGCTCAGCCAGTCGGCCCACTGGAAGTTGGAGTTGTAGGCAGCCAGTGCGTGGTGGTCATACTTGGTTTCGTTGATGGTGTTCATGAATTTCTCCATCGATTCCCAGCTCTCGTCGATGATGGAGGCGTCGCCAAACTGCTTCCACACCACCCAGGGAACGATGATGCCGGCATCTGCCCATCCTACGCGGAACATGTCGCCGGGTTCCGAACCATACTGTGCCTGGGGAGCCACACCGGGATAGCCGCCTTGCGGGCTCTGGGTGTCACGCATATCGCGCAGCCACTTGTGGAAGAATCGGTCGGTATTGGCAAAGAAGGTACCGGTCTCGGTGAACACCTGTGTGTCGGCTGTCCAGCCAAGACGCTCGTTGCGCTGTGGGCAGTCGGTGGGCACCGACAGATAGTTGGAACGCTGTCCCCACTGGGTGTTGCTGATGAGGCGGTTTACCGATTCGTCGCCCGTGGTGAGGGTACCTATCTCCATGTCCTGTGCAATGGAGGTGACGGGCAGCGACTGGATTTGCTTGATGCGCACTTCATCGGTGGCTGTGATGGACACGAAGCGGTAGCCGTAGAAGGTGCACTGGGGATGATAGGCCACATAGCCGTCGTTCTGTGCAAAGGTGTACTTGAGAAGCATGCCGATGTCGGGGATGCGCAGGTTGGTGCGGTGGCAACTGCCCTCAGGACCGTCCATGCCGCGGCTCTTGGCTCCGTTGCCGTCGTTGAGCAACTCGGCGGGGAGACAGGTGAGCTGGGTGCCTTCCTTGGCACTGAACACGAACGAGGGCACGGCTGCACAGTTCTGGCCGAAGTCGATGACCAGTGTCTCTTCGGGCTGGATGACCATCTCTTCGCCGGCTTTGTATTCTCTGGTGATGACCACGGTGCCATAGTTTTCCTCATTGTCGCCGGTCACCCCTTTCCACACGTAAGCCTTCTGGGGATCCAGGGCCAAGTCGGTGCGCAGGTAGATTTCGGCACCGTCGGAGGGCAGGATCTCACCCTTGAACTCGTTGTTCTCCTCGGGAGTGGAGAGTTTTTCGGGAGTTTCGTAGCCAGGAAGGATGCGGGCGTCATACTCTTCGCCGTCGAAGATGGCAGCGTGCGTTACAGGACCGGCGATACCGGCCTTCCAGTTTTCCGTGTCGGTGCCGAAGACGGCGGTGGTGCCGTCGGTGTAGGTCACCTCCACTATGCCCCTGAAGGCCACCTTACGGCCAATCATGCCGTCGTGTCCGCCGGGGGTGATGATCTTGTCGGCCCACCATCCCGGGGTCACCTGTACGGACAGCGTGTTCTCGGCACCTGCCTTGGTGGAGAAGGCATCTGTGATGTCGTAGGTGAACGAGCGTTTGGTCTTCTCGTAATGGGTGAATCCGGGCTTTAGGATTTCCTTGCCCACGATCTGTCCGTTGACATAGAGCTGGTACACGCCCAGGCCCGCGGTCATCCATTTCACGGACGACACGGCCTTCTCGTTCTTCATGGTAGTGAGGAACCAGCTGGCCCCGTCGGCCGCGCGTTCGTTGGCTCCGCCGATAGCGCCTGTCACCACGGGAGCGTCAACCACCGAAATCCATTTCGACTGGTCCCACAGTTTGCTGTCGAGGGCATCGGTGCGACTGCCTACCTCTGTGGGTGCTTTCGTACATCCCGTCACCGCTGCCAAGATGAGACCTGCGGTGAGTGTGAAAACATTGTTTTTGTTCATAATTCTTTTCGTGCAGCTTTGGTTTGGTTATAACAATTATACATTTGTGAATGGACTTTCCTGATGGCTTTGCTGCATTTTCTGTACCTTAGGCACGTTTCCATGTCACATATACTTTTTTCTCCTTTTTCCCCTGCGGAAGTCAGGGCCGCTGGGGTGGTGTGCCTGGGTGGAGCGTGAGGGTGGCAGGCTTCAGCCCTTCTGCCCGTGCCTGGATTTTCACTGCGCCCGGCTCTCCTGTGGAGCGCAGGATGAGGCATGCCTGGCCCTGGAAGAGCCTTCTGTGGTCAGCCACGTAGGATTCGCCGGAGTACATGTCTCCGCCTGCCACGGCCACCAGCTGGGCAGGCCCGTCCACCGTAAATTTTACATCGGCAGTGCAGGAAGGCACCGTGCGTCCCTGGCGGTCTGTAGCGGTGATGCGGATGTATTTCAGGTCCTGCGCGTCGGCCATCCAGGGCAGTGTGTCGGCAGTGGCCGTCAGCGAGTGGGCCTTGCCCGCGGTCTCCACCCGATGGCGCGCTACCACTTTGCCTCCCGTACGGGCAATGGCTTCGATGCTGCCAGCCTTGTAGGGAATGCGTTCCCACTTTATTTTATTGCGTGTGCGCGCGTTCTTGTCGTTTGCCTTCACGCCCATGCTCTTGCCACACACCTTCAGTTCCACCTCCTCGGCATTGGTGAAGGTGTAGAGGGTGAGCTGGCTGCCCTCCTTGCGGTTCCAGTGGTCGGTGAGGCGTGCTGTGCCCACGCGCACATCGTTCCACAGGGTGTTGTCCTTTCCTTCCTCCACGGCCAGGTGCACCACAGGCTCCTCGGGCTTGAAATAGCTGCGCAGGTGCCATGCAGCGGGCTTGGGGCAGAGCGTGATGTCAAACATGCCCTGGGTCCATCCCTTGGCAGGCCAACCGGCCGACTCGCCCAGATAGTCTATCATGCCCCAGTAGGCCAGTCCTATCACACGGTCCAGGTCCATCTCAAAGAAATTGGCACCCATGGCCGAAGTGCTGGCTTCGCTCTGGTAGAACGTGAGGTGGGGGAACCTGCGTCCGTCGCCTGGGAAATACATGTAGCGGTAGTTGTAGGATGCCACATCGGTCTCCATTACCAGTGGAGCGGGCAGCGAATCGGTGTCGGGATGGCGACCACGCGGGTGCATGGCCACGGTGATGGGGCGTGTGGTGTCGAACCGATGAATCAGTTCGCGCTGCAGCCGGTAGGGTGTGATACCCCAGTCGGCAAAGGGCAGCGACCAATAGGTCTGCAGTTCATTGCCCAGACTCCACATCACTACGGAGGGATGGTTGCGGTCGCGCTTCACCCATTCGGGCACATCATGCTGCCACAGGTTCACCCAGGGCGTGCGGCCGCCTGCATACTGGGTGAGCCACTTGTCGTACAGCTCGTCCACCACCAGGATGCCCAGGCTGTCGCACAGGTCCATGAAGACCTGGCTGTAGGGGTTGTGTGAGGTGCGCACGTGGTTCACGCCGAATGCCTTGAGCATGCGCAGTTGTTTCTCTATAGCCCGGGGGTAGGCGGCGGCACCCAGCGGACCCAACGTGTTGTGGCCGGCCATTCCCTGGAGCAGTGTCTTCTCGCCGTTCACGCGGAGTCCGTATTGTGGCGAGTAGCTGAGGGTGCGGATGCCGAACCGTTGTGTGAAGGAGTCGGCGGCCGTGCCGTCGGGCCGGCGCAGGGTGAGGCGTGCATGATAAAGGTGGGGCTGCCGGGGACTCCACAGCATGGGGTGGGGCAGACGGATGCTGTCCACGGGATGCTCGCAGGTCTTCTGTCCGCGGTTGAAACGGATGCGGCGGGTGCAGGAATATACGGTGTGTCCTTTCTGGTCGGCTATCTCCACATCCACAGTGAGGCTGTCGGTGCGCAACAGGCAGGTGATTTCGGCCTGGATGGCAATCAGTGCCTCTTCGGTACTGGCTTCCGGCGTGGTGATGTACAGGGGATGGCGCGTAAAGTGGAGTTGTGGGTCGGTGACCAGGATGCTCACGGGGCGGAACAGGCCTCCACCCGTGTACCAGCGTGAGTTTTCGGGCCTGCGTGTGTCGGCACGGATGGCCAGCAGGTTGTCCCCCTCCCACAGCAGTTTGTCCGACAGTTCGCTTTCGAAGCCCAGGTAGCCATAGTCGGTCCCTCCGATGGGTTGCCCGTTGAGATAGGCATCGCCCACCAGCATGATGCCTTCCACATCCAGCATTACCCTGCGTCTCCGCCAGGAGGGATCGGGTCTGAACCGATGGAAATACCATCCGCTGCCCATCTCCTTGAATCCGCGTGCGCTGAGCCGGCTTTTCACGTTGGCCGCTGCATCCGATTCGTCGGGCTTTTCGTCGGCCGACGGTTCCACCCATGGCTGGCTAATCTGGAAGTCGTGGGGCAGATTCACCTCCACTCCTCCTTGGGCAGGTATGTCCTTGGCCGATATGGGCTGTCCGTTCACTGTGTCTCCGGCCACGAAAATCCATTTCTGGGTGAGCGGTATGCGTTCCCTTGTTTGGGAGAGGGAAGGCATGCTGTGGAGCAGAATCAGGAAAAAGGCCGTCCAGGGCAGCAGATGATTATTTCTTGGCATATTTTTTTTGGTTTTTGCTTGCAAATTTACAGAAAAATAGGCGGAAAAACTAATAAAAACGTGCTTATTTGCTGATTTTTTTCTATTTTTGTGCTAAAAAACGAATAAAAACATTAAGTAAGCACTTCAAATGGACAATAAATCGCTAGATCAGTGGTGGGCAGGACTCACCATCGCGCAGAAGGAGCGCATTGCCTCGAAGGCTGCCTCCAAACGTTCGGGCAACCCCGAGCAAGTACGTTATCCCGAATGTACCCGCTGGTGGTTGGGGGCAGATGCCGGACAGAAGGAATGGGTGTATGCCCATTGCACCGACAAGCATGGTCTCCTGTTGGAGGAATGGCGTGAGGGCAAGACCTACAGCTATTGAGGCGGGTGTTGTGGTTCTGTTTCCTCATGACGTGAAATGGTTTTTTGATTTCTGACGGTGCAAAGTTACGTCGGATTTTCCGTTCTTGCAAGAGGTTTCCGACCTGGCGTGTGTCATTTTCCGGCCTGACGAGGACAACGCGCATGTGTGATCGTGCGCATGTGTATCGCACGGAACGCGGAACGCTTGCCGTTTTCAGGGCCTGGAAGGGGGACATTTGCCCCCATTTTGCTAGCCAACTGGAAAAAAATTGTTTCCCAGTTGGGCAGCAAAATTTTCCCAGTTGGCTAATTTTCGGGTGTCTTCAAGGCCTGAAGCGTTCCGCGCGTTCCGCGTTCCGTCGATGCGATTTGGGATGCAAACCCTGCATTCTATCTACCAATCGTTAAATCATACCATTTAATTGCCATTATAATATAAATCCCACTTATTATTTTACATATATTAACTATAAAATCATTGTATTATTTCATGAAATAGCGTCTGTGGGGTGTGAATCTGTTAATAGGAAGCATCCAAAAAACCCTAAAGTATGATGATTATAATCTCATAATTTACATTCTATTCATTCCATTCACGAATAACGCTCCAAACAAAGAAGAATATGGAATTATGTTGCCTTTTCAGGGCTATGGGGGACCACGCAATCCCCAGGGGTTGATGGTCAACGAAAATCCCGGATGGGTGACCTATTCCCATATCCACGTTCCGCTTGGAGCATGATTCCATAATGATACCCCCTCCTAGGCCATTCGCGACCAACTCCCGAATCATAAATCCCTTCTCAAAAGGCCTTTTACCCTTAAATCGCTTCCGGGGAACGCGGAACGCACGGAACGCCTGGGTAAGCCTTGAAAGAAAAAATGAATGTTTTTATGATTTTATAACTTATTGTATATGACTTATATTATTATATAAGGGAAGGATGATATTTTTACTTTCCCTTGTGGCGCAACCGTTCCCTTTTGGCGCGGATTTTGATGGAAAAAGTCGCCAAAAACACGCAAAAACGCATGAAAAAAGCGGGATATTGGTGGTATCCCGCTTCAGAACTGTATGTTTTCTGTCTGTTTTTGCTCTTATTTGTCAACCTTGTCCTCGCCCATCTTTTTCAGGCCTTTCTTGGCATCGGGCAGACCCTTGTAGCGCTTGTTCAGTCCCTTCACCACCTCGTTGGTGATGTCATACTTGGGATTGGCGATGAGCATGTTGTCGCCTGCTTTTACCAGTACATAGTCATACTTCTTGGTTTTGTTGTACTGCTTCAGGAACAGCTGGATGCTGTCGCGGGCTTCCTCGTTGATGCGGGCCTGCTCGGCATTAAATTCGGCGTTCAGTCGTTCGGCCAGTGCCTGCAGGTCGTTCTGCTCCTGCTGCAGGTTGTTCTGGGCACGTTCCAGCTCGTCGCGTGTGGTAAATCCGTTGCCCTCGTACTTCTTTTGGAAGGCCGACACGTGCTTCTCCAGTGTCTGCTGTTTCTGCGCCAGGGTGTTCTGGATGTTGGTGCCCTTGCGCGTGAGCACCTCGCTGTAGTCCTTGTAGAGCTGGTACTGGCTCATGAGCGTGTCCAGCTGGATGTACGCGATGGTGAGCCCGGAGGGGGCAGCGTTGTTGTCCTGCGGAGCTTCCGACTCTGCGGTTTGCTGTTTGCAGCCGGTCAGCGTGAGTGCCAGCGCGGCTACACATAGAAAAAATTTCTTCATCTTTTTGTATAATTTTTATATGTTCATTTTATCATTGTCTGCTTCTCTCTTCCACGCGATGGCTGTTGGGCCTGCGCTCCATGGCATCCATGCTTTGCACGCAGTGAATGCCCCGCTTCCTCATCGCCTTGCTGCCTCCGATATGGGTGCTGGAAAACTTGCCTCCGCGCACCAAAAGCATCTTTATGCACAAAAGTGCCACCGAAATTGCAACAAAAATGAGTGTCAATAATGCTAGTTTCAACATAATTTGCTACATTTGCGAGCGCAAAGTTATAACAAAAGCAAATAAGAACCAAATATTATGAGTAAAATTCAACTAAATCCTGCTTGTGTGTTTGATTGTTTCGATCAGATAACCCGTGTGCCCCGCCCTTCCAAGAGGGAGGAAAAAATGATTGACTTCCTGCTTGCCTATGGGCAAAAACTGGGCCTGGACACCCGTCGGGACGATGCAGGCAATGTCATCATTCGCAAACCGGCCACCCCGGGCATGGAAAACCGCAAGACCATCATCTTGCAGAGCCACATGGACATGGTGTGCGAGAAGAACCAGGATGTGGCGTTCGACTTTGACCATGATGCCATCCAGACCTGGATAGACGGCCAGTGGATGAAGGCCAAGGGCACCACGCTGGGAGCCGATGACGGCATTGGCATGGCCATGGAGATGGCTGTGCTCTCGTCGGCCGACCTGGTGCACGGCCCTGTGGAGTGCGTGTTCACACGCGACGAGGAAACCGGACTCACGGGTGCCATGGGTATGGAGCCGGGCTTCATGAGCGGCGACATGCTGATAAATCTGGACAGCGAGGATGAGGGGGAAATATTTGTGAGCTGTGCGGGCGGCTGCCGCACCATGGCCACCATGGCCTACAAGCCGGAGCCGGTGCCCCAGGGCATGTTCTTCTTCCGCCTGAAGGTGTCGGGCTTGAGCGGTGGCCACAGTGGCGACGACATCGACAAGAAGCGAGCCAATGCCAACAAACTGCTGGCCCGCTTCCTCTTCCTGTGTCAGGAGAAGTATGACCTCCGGCTGGCCGACATTCAGGCCGGCGGCCTGCACAATGCCATTCCGCGCGAAGCCGCCTGCGTGTGTGCCATCCCCACGGCCCATAAGGAGCATGTCACCGTCGACTGGAACATCTTTGCCAGCGAGGTGGAGGAAGAATACCACACCACCGAGCCCACGATGGAATTCCTGCTGGAGAGCACCACACCCCTGAGCGAGGTCATGGATGCCTCTGCCAGCCGCCGGCTCATCTGTGCCCTGCAGGCTGTGGACAATGGTGTGATGGCCTTCTGTCAGGACATCGAGCTGGTGGAGACCAGCAGCAATCTGGCATCGGTGCGCATGAATGCCCAACAGCATGTGGTGGTGGTGAACAGCAGCCAGCGCAGCAGTCTGCTCAGTGCACGCGTGAACATGGCCAACACCTTCAAGGCTGCCTTCCTCCTGGCCGGAGCCAAAGTGGAGGTGGGAGAGGGCTATCCGGGATGGAAGATGAATCCCGACAGCCAACTCCTGCGCATAGCCGTGGAGCAGTACAGGCAGCTCTTCGGCAAGGAGCCTCGTGTGAGGGGCATACATGCCGGACTGGAATGCGGTCTGTTCAGTGAAAAGTATCCCGGATTGGACATGGTCAGCTTTGGACCCACACTGAGAGGTGTGCACAGCCCCGACGAACGCCTGCTCATCCCCACTGTGGAGATGGTGTGGAACCATTTGCTGGCTATCCTGCGCAACGTGCCCGAGAAATGAGCATGACCCACAGAAAGTCCTGTACCCTGCTGGCGGTGGTCCTGCTGGGGATGGCGGCCGCATGTGACAACTATGACACATGGACCACATCGCCCTCGGCCACGCTGTCCTTCAGCGCCGACACGGTGGCCTTCGACACCGTCATCTCCACTATCCCCAGCAGCACGCGCATGCTGGTGGTACACAATCGGGGTGACAAGGGGCTGCGCATAGCCAGCGTGGCGCTGGAGGGGGGCGGCGACAGTCATTTCCGTGCCAATGTGGACGGGCAACCCCTGTATGGAGGCCTGGGACACGACTTTGAGGTGCGCAGGAAGGACAGCCTGGTGGTAAGGCTGGAATGCACGTTTCCCGAGACCGGCGGCAGTGGTCCGCAACAGTTTGCCGACCAGCTGGTCTTTACCCTGGAGAGCGGCGTCACACAAACGGTGCGGCTGGAAGCCAGCGCACAGGACGCCTGGTTTGTCAGGGGACTGCGGCTCGACGTGGATTCCGTGTTCCTCACCGACCGTCCTTATGTGGTGTATGATTCCCTGGTGGTGGGCGAGGAGGCTGTCCTCACCTTGCCTGCGGGATGCACGCTGATGTTTCACGAAAAGGCCGGGATGGAGGTATATGGCCGGCTGGAGGCCCGCGGCACGCTGGATGCGCCCGTGGTGATGCGGGGCGACCGCACGGACCGCATGTTTGCCTATCTGCCCTATGACAACACGCCCGGGCGATGGGAAGGACTGTGGTTCCACACCGGCAGCCAGGGCAATGTGATGCAGTATGTGGACCTTCACAGCGGCAACTACGGCATACGCTGCGACAGCACCGACCTGTCACCACTGGTGCTGCTGATGGAGAACAGCGTGGTACACAATCTGCGGGGCGACGGGCTGCATCTGGAGCATTCCAGTGCCGAGGTGGCCAACACGCAGGTGAGCAACACCCTGGGCAGTACGGTGTTCCTGCATGGAGGTTCCTACAGTTTCGTGCATTGCACTTTTGCCCAGTTCTATGCCCTCAGCGCCGACCGCGGTCCCGCTGTGTTCCTGGCCAACGATATGGAGGGCCGCTACCTGCATCTCCAGCAGGCATGGTTCCATAACTGTGTGGCCACGGGCTATGGCGATGATGTGCTCTATGGTTCCATCATAGAGGGTCAGGACTATGTGTGCGACTACCTCTTTGACCACTGCTTCCTCACCACCCCCGAAGTGAAGGACGATGCCCGCTATGCGGACAATGTGTGGGACCATGAAGACCTGCCCGTGCGTGGAGGGGACAATTTCCTGCTTTTCGACACGCATGCGTTCCTCTATGACTTCACGCCCGATTCCCTCAGCTCCATCCGCAACATGGCCAGTCCTGCGGTGGCGTCACGCTATCCGTTCGACCGCCTGGGCAGGAGCCGTATGGCCGATGAGGCGCCGGATGCCGGCTGCTACGAGTATCTACCCGCCAACCCCAAGGCCCAATGAAGACCGTACTGATTGTGGTGGGAAAAACCACCGACCCCCACTTTGCCGCAGGCATCGAGGAATATGTGAAACGCATCCGGCATTACATGCCTTTCGATATTGAAGTGGTGCCTGAACTGAAGGGTGCCAAGAACCTGAGTGAGAGCGAACAGAAGGAACGTGAGGCAGAGATGCTGCGCAAGGTGATGGCACCAGGTGACTATCTCGTGCTCCTGGATGAACACGGGCAGTCGTTCACCAGCATGCAGTATGCCGCGTGGATGCAGAAACGCATGGCGGCTTCTCCCCGGCGGCTGGTGTTTGTGGTGGGCGGACCCTACGGATTTGCTCCCGGCATCCACCAGATGGCCCGCGAAGAGCTGAGCCTCTCCAAGATGACCCTGAGCCACCAGATGATACGCCTCTTCTTTGTGGAGCAGGTGTACAGAGCCATGACCATTCTCAACGGGGAGCCGTACCATCACGAGTGAAATGAACAATATACAGTGTAAGAACAACAGAAAACAAAATAAAAAAACAGAGAATATGCTAAGTGTAGAAGAACTGAACGACAGACTCATTGATCTGTCCTTTGCCGAGGATATCGGCGATGGCGACCACACCACCCTGTGCTGCATCCCCGATACGGAGATGGGCGAGAGCAAGTTGCTCATCAAGGAAGAAGGCGTGTTTGCCGGAGTGGAGATTGCCAAGCAGGTGTTCCATCGTTTCGACCCTGAGATGCAGGTGGAGGTGTACATCCAGGACGGTGCCCACGTGAAGCCCGGCGACATCGTGATGAGCGTGAAGGGAAAGGTGCAGAGCCTGCTGCAGACAGAACGTCTGATGCTCAATATCCTGCAGCGCATGAGCGGCATCGCCACCATGACCCACAAGTACCAGCAGGCGCTCATAGACGCCGGCACCAGGACACGTGTGCTTGATACCCGCAAGACCACTCCCGGCATGCGCATGCTGGAGAAGGAGGCCGTGAAGATTGGTGGTGGCATGAACCATCGCATCGGCCTGTTCGACATGATTCTGCTCAAGGACAACCATATCGACTTCTGCGGCGGCGTGCACAATGCCATCAGCAGGGCCAAGGCTTATTGCAAGGCCAAGGGCAAGGACCTGAAGATAGAGTGCGAGGTGCGCAACTGGAAGGAACTGGACGAGGCGCTGGCCGAGGGATGTGACCGCATCATGTTTGACAATTTCACGCCCGAGGACACGGAAAAGGCCGTACGCATCGTGGCCGGACGGGCCGAAACGGAATCGTCGGGCGGCATCACCTTCGACACGATGATTCCATACGCCAAGGCAGGAGTGGACTTTATCTCCTTCGGCGCGCTCACACACAGTGTGAAGGGGCTGGACATGAGTTTCAAGGCTGCTGGCAGCGACAAACTGGTCATCAAATAAGGAAAGGAAGGAGAAGATGATGAAGAACATGTTCAAGCTGTCCCTGCTGGCACTTGCGGTCCTGGCAGGACACATGCCGGCAGAGGCATGCACCAATCTGATTGTAGGAAAAAAAGCCAGTACGGACGGCAGTGTCATCGTCTCGTACAGCTGTGACGACTATGGTGCCTTCGGCTTCATGAACTGGCAGCCCGGCGGCCGTCATGCCAAGGGAGAAATGCGTCCGCTCTACCATTACGAGAGCAACAACTACCTGGGCGAGATACCCGAGGCGGAAATCACCTATGACGTAATCGGGCTGATGAACGAGCACCAGCTCACCATTCATGAAACCACTTTCGGAGGCAGGGAGGAGTTGGCGGACACGGCCGGACTGATTGACTACGGCAACCTGATGTACGTGACCCTGCAGCGTGCCCGCAACGCGCGCGAGGCCCTGAAGGTGATGACCTCGCTGGTGGAGGAATACGGCTATGCCAGCGAGGGCGAGAGCTTTACCATTGCCGACCCCAACGAGGTGTGGATAATGGACATGATTGGCAAGGGCCCCGGCAGGAAAGGGGCCGTGTGGGTGGCCATGCGTGTGCCCGACGACTGCATCTGCGCACATGCCAATCAGTCGCGCATCCGCCAGTTCCCGCTCAAGGACAAGGACAACTGCATCTATGCCAAGGACGTGATTTCGCTGGCTCGCGAGAAGGGTTTCTTCCAGGGCAAGGACGAGGAGTTCTCCTTCCAGGCGGCCTATGCACCGGCCGACTTTGGCGCCATGCGTTTCTGCGAGGCCCGCGTGTGGAGCTTCTTCAACCGCTGGGCAGCCGAGCCTATGGAGCCTTATCTCGACTATGCCATGGGCAAGAACGCCGACAATCCTATGCCCCTGTGGGTGAAGCCCAAGAAGCCCCTGAGCGTGCAGGACGTGAAGGACATGATGCGCGACCACTATGAAGGCACCCCCCTGGAGATACAGAGCGACCTGGGCATGGGAGCCTGGGAAATGCCGTATCGCCCCACACCGCTCTCGTTTGAGGTGGATGGAAAGAAATACTTCAACGAACGGCCGATAAGCACCCAGCAGACAGCCAATTACTATGTGTCACAAATGCGCTCTTGGCTGCCCGACTATCTGGGCGGAATCGTGTGGTTTGGCAATGATGATGCCAACACCACTTCGCCCACGCCCATCTATTGCTGCACCCAGGGCGCCCCTGAGTGTTACAGCCCCCAGACAGCCGATGCCTTCAACTTCAGCTTCCGTTCGGCCTACTGGGTGTGCAACTGGGTGAGCAATATGGTGTACTACCGTTATTGCACGCTCTTCCCCGAACTGCAGACCCTGCGCGACCAGCTGGACAAGGACTACAATGCCCTGGTGGAACAGACCGACAAGGAGGCAGCGACCATGGACGAGATGAACGCCCGCAAGTATCTGAGTGCATTCAGCCACAGGGCGGCACAGAACATGCTCAGCCAATGGATGGAGCTGGGACAACGGCTGATTGTGAAATACAACGATATGGCCGTGAAGAAGACCGACGAGCAGGGCCGCTACCTGAAGACACCAGGCGGCAACCAGCGTCCTGTGGACCGACCGGGTTATCCCATAGAGTACCGCAGGCAGATTGTGAAACAGGCAGGCGAACGCTATGCCATGCCATAACCAGGACTAGATGAACCAGAAGAAGGAGGCTACATACGGACATGTGCTCAAGTTTACGGGCGTATTCACAGGTGTGCAGGGCATCAAACTGCTTGCTTCGCTCATTCGCAATATGCTTTCGTCCAAATTGCTGGGCACAATAGGATTCGGCCTGATCGGTATATATAGCAACATCACAGAGTTTGTAACCAGCTGTACCAACTGTGGTATCCCTATCAACACCACCCGTCAGTCGAGCAAACTCTATGAGGAGGGCGACGAGCAGGCTCTCGAAGCGTTTGCATGCACCGTGCGTACGTGGTGTGTGTGGACAGCTGCCATGGCACTGTTTTTCATCGTACTGCTGTCCCCCATTCTCAGCTATTTCTTTTTCGACAAACGATGGGATTGCTGGTGGGAGGTGGTCACCCTGGCCCCTATTCCCATGCTCCTGCTTGTCACCGAGGGGGAGTGTTCGCTGCTCAAGGGCATCCGGCGGCTCAAATGGGTGGCCAGCATAGAGACGCTTACGGCCATCACCACCCTGCTTACCACCATTCCCCTGTACTATTTCATGGGGTTGCGTGGCATCGTGCTGGCGCTCATCCTCAGTACACTGTGCGGCCTGCTCCTGCACCTCCATTACAGCACCCGTGCCTTGCCCTATCGCATCAGGCCGTTCAGCATGGAGGTGCTCCGCAGGGGGTGGCCCATGGTGAGGCAGGGGCTGCCTTATGTGGTGGCGGGCATTGCCACCAGCGGCTATACCATGCTGGTGCCCATCATCATCACATCCAGCGGAACGGTGTCGGATGTGGGGCTCTACCGTGCTGCCTTCACCCTGATGGCGGGGTATGCGGGCATGGCCTTTGTGGCTCTGGAAACCGACTATTATCCCCGCCTTTCGGCGGCCGTCCATGAAGAGGGGAGGATGAACGAATGTATCAACCAGCAGGTGCGCGTGTGTGTGATGATCATCACTCCGCTGCTTATTCTCCTTTCCCTCTGCATGCCCTGGGTGATTCGCATCCTCTACACCCCCGAGTTCCTGGCAGTGGAGAAGATTGCCCTCTGCGCTGTGTTCTACAGCTTTTTCCGGGCCTTGATGCTGCCTGTTGCCTACACGGCATTGGCCAAGGGGAAGAGCATGGTGTATCTCACGATGGAGATAGCCTACAGTGTGGTTTCCTGCTTCATCGTATGGATGGGCTGGACACTTTGGGGGCTTGCAGGATTGGGCATAGCCTTGTCGCTTTCGGCACTTTTCGACATGGCCATGATACTGTGTTGCTATGGCCGGCTCTACGGATGTCGCCTGCAGCGTGGCACAGTGGCGGGTGCTGCCGTGCAGTTCGTGTGGCTGGCCGTGGCGTTGGCGGCTTGTCTACAGCCCCTGCTATGGGTCAGGTTTGCCGTGTGCGTGCCCGTACTGTGTCTGTCGGTATGGAAGAGTGTGAGCATGTTCACTTCATACAGGCGTATTCAATGATTCGATGGCTACGATAGCTCCATATTCCCGTCCGCTCTATGTGATGGCCAAGCCGGCAGGTGCCTGTTGCAATCTGCAATGTGCCTATTGCTATTATCTGGAAAAAAAGCACCTCCCTGGCCTGGCCCGCCCCTCTTCCACAATGAGCGATGAACTGCTTGAGGCCTATATCCGGCAGTATATCGAGTCGCAGCGTATGCCCGACATCTCTTTTACATGGCATGGAGGTGAACCGCTGATGCGGCCGCAGGCGTTCTATAAGCGGGCACTCAGCCTGCAACGCTATTACGGCAGGGGGCTCCACATAGAGAACAGCATCCAGACCAATGGCACCCTGCTCAACGATGAGTGGTGTGCATTCTTCAGGGAAAACAATTTTCTGGTGGGCATCTCAATCGACGGGCCTCAGCAGGTCCACGATGCCTATCGTCGTGGCAGGCGCGGACAGCCCACTTTCAAGCAGGTGATGAAGGGCATTGAACTGTTGCAGAAGCATGGGGTGGAGTGGAATGCAATGGCTGTGGTAAACCGCAGCAATGTGGAGCATCCTGTTGAGTTTTACCGGTTTTTCAAGGAAATAGGGTGCCAGTACCTGCAATTCACACCCGTAGTGGAACGATTCTGCAAAGAGGCTGGTGCCACGCGCCTGGCCTCGGTGAATGACACGGCGGGATGCCAGATGGCCGAATTTTCCATCGATGGCCCGTCGTGGGGGCGTTTCCTATGCGGCGTGTTCGACGAATGGGTAAGGCACGACGTGGGGGAGGTGTTTGTGCAGATGTTCGACAGTACGCTGGCCAATTGGATGGGCGTGGCACCCGGGCTTTGTACGCTGGCTGCCGAATGCGGACATGCAGGGGTGCTCGAAGCCAATGGTGACGTGTATGCCTGCGACCATTTTGTGTTTCCCGCCTATCGTCTGGGCAATATCCGGAACCACACGCTTGTGGAGATGATGTACAGCCCTCGGCAGCAGGCCTTCGGCAGGGCCAAGCGTGAGGCACTGCCCGCCCAATGCAGAGAATGCACCTATCTCTTTGCCTGTCATGGCGAATGTCCGCGCAACCGTTTTTCCTTTACGCGGGATGGAGAGCCGGGGCTCAACTATTTGTGTGAGGGCTACCGCCATTTCTTCAGCCATGTAGCACCTTATATGGACTGCATGAAAGAACTCCTGCTCCAGCAGCGCCCGGCTTCGGATGTGATGGGATATGTAGTGAATGCAGATGAAGAATAGGGAAAATCCTCTCCCGGAATAGGAGTTTTTCTTTGCATGGCCTGTTGGGATGATGTAATTTTGCAGCATCAAACAACATTAAACAAAGAAAGGAGAACAATATGAAACGCTATTTCACTACGCTCATGATGATTTTCATCACCTGTATCGCCACAAAGGCCATGAGTTACGAACAGGCTCGCAGGGAAGCTCTCTATCTTACCGACAAGATGGCATACGAGCTCAACCTCAATGCCGACCAGTACGACTATGCTTATGAGATCAATATGGATTATCTGCTTAGCCTGAACACACGTGCTGACCTGGATGGTGTCTGCTTCCGCTATCGTTGTGCCGACTTCCGCGACATCCTGTATGACTGGCAGTACAGACTGTTTATGGCAGCCGACTATTTCCTGCGTCCGGTGTTGTGGCGTGCTTCCGGCTGGTATTTCCCCATCTATGCCCACTATCATCACACACATTTCTACTACGGTCATCCTCGGGTGTATGTGTCCTACTATGGCGGACATGGTCGCTGCCATTTCAGAGCCGGCTACTATGCCAACCGTCGTCCCCACTGGGATTGTGGATTCCGTGGACGTGAAATCATCTCCGGCCATCGTGGCGACCATTTTAATCCTGGTCTCTCACATGGCGGCAACCACAGACCCGGCAACAACGGCTTCCGTCCCGACAATGGCGGCAACCGCAGACCCGGCAACAACGGCTTCCGTCCCGACAATGGCGGCAACCGCAGGCCCGACAACAACGGCTTCCGTCCCGACAATGGCGGCAACCGCAGGCCCGACAACAATGGCTTCCGTCCCGACAATGGGGACAACCGCAGGCCCGACAACAATGGCTTCCGTCCCGACAATGGCGGCAACCACAGGCCCGGTAATGATTATCGCATGGTGTCACGTGGTTCGTCTGACCGCTCCGGTTCTCGTACGGTCCTTAATGCAAGGCCTGTATCTTCTACCTCCATACGACAGACGGCTACGGCAGCCCGCGGATCACGCACTTCGCGTGATGCCTCGCATGGCGAAGGCCGTTCTGGCAGAAGGTAATCAGTTTACCTTGGTTAGCCGAATATTCTGAGCAATCTTTTTTCTACGCATTGATGTTCCCCGCTTGGTTGGTGTAGTTCCAGGCGGGGTTTTCTATGGCTTTTGTTATGGAATTATGTCGCCCCCTCCGGGGTTTGATTCCTGACCGCGTCCTTTTCCGATTATTTCACGAAGGTTCCTGAGTGTAGAGCGCCTCAACCTCCGCCACGTACACCGTATGGAGCCCGCCCTGTGCAGCACCGTACCATCGGTTGAGGATGGTTTCGTCCAGAAAGTTGGCGGTTTCCATTTCTGTGCGGAAAAGCAACCGGCAGTCGAGCGTGAGACGGGCCTGTTGGAAACTGACGGCACCCGAATCCAGTACGAAAGGCGTGAGCCCGGCTTCGGCCGGCTTGTCGGTGTTGCGTCCGGAGCGTGAACCGCACAACTGCAGCGCCTTACGATACTGCTCGGTATAGAAGGAGAGCGTAACCCTTCCGTTCGCGTCGATGAACGTATGGGTGTAGCGTTCGGGGCGCACGAAGACAAAGACTACAGGCTTGTTCCACAGCCATCCTAGGCCGCCCCAGGAGGCTGTCATGGTGTTGAAGCCTGAGGGAGTGCCTGCTGTCACTAGCATCCAGTCCTTTCCGATGAGCTGCATCACCCGGCCAATCGAACGGATGTCCTGTGGGGTGGTGGCTATGGTATGGGTGGTTTCGAGGGTTTGCGTGAGGTCCTTTGCGTCGATTTTTTTCATATCATTAAAAACAGTTTAGGGTAAACATTGAAGATTCGTTGGGTGTGAAGGCCCTCATCTGCCATGTGACAGGTGAGGGCCTTTACGCTGATAACATGTGCGGTGGGGGCAGGCTTATTCAGCCTCCTTGCACACTACATTCTTGAACTCCCAGGTAGCGGCTGTAGATTCGGTGCTGATGTAGCGGAAGGCCACCACCACGTTGGTCTGGCCTGCATAGGCCTGCAACGGAAGCTGCATGTCGTTGTAGTTCCATGAGGTGCCGTCGGGCCATTCGCCTTCCACCTGGTCGGTCACATTGGTCCAGGACGCAGAAGCCTTGCCGGCAGCTGCATCAAAGCCTGTGCCCACCCACACCTGAAGGTAGTCGGAGAGGGGAGTGCCTGCATATTTCTGTGCCTGCTGGAAGGTGAAGACGGGCTGGGTGGCCTTCTTGAGGTTCATTACAGGGCTGATAATCCAGGCATCGGTGGGCGTGGACACATTGCTCTTGAAAGCACTGGCCTTCATGCCATACGATGTGCTGGCCGACCATACATAGGTGAGTTCACCGATGGACCCTTCGTACTCGATGCTCCATCCATACTGTTCAAAGATGACAGCGGGGTCGGAAGAGTTGAGTTCGGTGAGCGTCTGGTTGAGATAGTCACCCTTGGCAGCCCATCCGTCCTCGTCGAAGGTGAATACAGCGGTCTGGACCTCGGTTTCGGTCTTCAGGCTCCATGTCTGGCCGTTGAAGGTGTAGAGGCGTGCATCCACGCTGTTCTTGGCCTGATACACCACAATCACCTCGTCGTCGGCCTCGGCAAAAGGAAGCTGGGCACTGAGCCATACGGGCAGCACGGCATCCGGACTGGCCACCCACGAGGAACCGAGGGTGGTGTAGGTGTGGGGCTGCAGGGCTTCCACACGTGCGCCTGAGACGGTGTACTCCACCCAGGAGTTGCCGTTGAAGGTGTATACGCCTGTGGTGTTGCAGCCGGTCTTGTTGATGGCCCGTGTGGGTGCCTTCTGGGGCGCACTTTCGCGCAACTGGTAGATGCGTATGCCCAGATAGCCCTCGGTACCCTTCTTGTCGGCGTATGCACCTGCTGAATTGTAGCCGGTACCCCAGAGCATCACCTTGTCGTTGCCCTTGTTCACGATGTCATAGGTGCCGTCGGCGTTGGGCGTGATGGTGAACACGGGCCATTCGCCCTCCTCCAGGTCACCAAGGTCCTCGATATAGTTGAAGCTGTTGTAGGTACCCTTCATGTACAGGTATTGGCCGGCGCCGTTCATCAGTATCCATCCGCCCGGGTCCTTACTGATGGTGAAAGTGGCGTCCTGGGCGTTCTCGTCGATGCTGATGGCCGAGTCGCTGATGCGCACGATGTCCACGCCATAGGGATAGCCATAGCTCTTGCCGGGGTTGTACTGGATGGCCACATCCAGACCGTCGGGCACCAGCAGATACTTGCCTGCTGCGGTGAACTGGCCCGTGAGCTCCTCATAGCAGGGATAGACGGACGGCTCCTCGCCTGCGGGCAGGTCCACCTCGCTATAGGCAAAGCTGACCAGTGCCATGTCGCCCTTCTGTGCATCGGGGCGCGTTGCGGCGATGGCATCGGACAGCTGGCCCAGGGTGGAGGGAGTGAAGGTGCCTTCGACGGTCACCGCGGGAATGCCCTGGAGCGACTGCAGGCGGCTGTCGGCCCCCACGTACTGGTTGTAGGTGACCGTGACCGAACTGCCTGCCGTGAGCGTGTTATAGGCACTGCTTCCGATAAGGTTCTTGAGAATGGCAGGCACATATTCAGCGGCGGAAATGTCGTCGGTGAAATACTGGTTTTCCTCGACAGCAAGCAACTGGCGGTAGGTGAGGCTGTCATCGCCCGCGGCCAATGCCTTCTCCCGGTTGGATTCGTTCTGGGCCACAGCGGCATAGTCGGCCTTGGTCATGGTGGCCTGATAATGGTTTATCTGGGTAGGCTGGTACAGGTCCTCCCGGTCGCCGAAGTGATGCTCGGTATAGTCTTCGCAGGCCGTGGCCATCAGGGCCGACAGGGCCAGCATCATATGTTTTGTTTTCATATATTGTTTGAATTAGAAGTTAAGCTTCAGACGGATGTTGTAGGTGCGGCCGAAGTTGTAGAAGACATACACGTTGTCGGCCGATGCGGCCACGGTGCTGGTGCTGCTGTTGTAGGCCTTGCCGATATACTGGTAGTCGAGCAGGTTGTTCACGCTTCCCGACAGCACGGCATTCACGCCCGTAGAGATGTTGAACTTGTAGCTGGCGCGGAAATCCAGCTGGCTGGCAGCGGGAATCTTCCAGGGGTCGGCCGGACGGGTGGTCGTCCATTCGCCGGTGGTGGTGTTCTGCTTCACGGTGATGTTGCTTCCGCTCAGGCTGTAGTAGCTGTAGTTGCGGCCGTAATAGGTCCATTCGGCTCCCAGCTTGATGCTCTTCCCAATCTTGAAGTCGACGCCGGCACTGGCCGTGGTCTGTGCCGAACCGCCCACCTTGGTGCCCTTGAGGTCGACACGTCCCATGGCATGCTCGGGGCCGAAGGCGTCCACGATGGCACCGTCGGGGTTCACAGCCTGTCCGTGTTCGTTGTACACATATCCCTCGCCGATACTGTTCCATTCCCAGTTGCCCAGCGAGAGCATACCCTTGATGTCTACCCAGCGGGCGGGGGTAATTTTGCCTTCAAACTCCACACCGTAGTGACGTGCATCCACGCCTCCCATGTTCATGTAGCCTGTCTCCTGATTGTTGAGGGTGAGGTATTTGGTCATGGTCTTGTCGAGCCAGTTGGTGAAGTAGGCATTCACCTTGACCTGTGCCCAGTTGCAATGCCATCCGTAGCCCAATTCGTAGGAGAGAATTTTTTCGTTGACCGCCTTGTCGTTGGTCACATTGCTCACCTCCTTCTGCATGAAGGCGCCGTTGAACTTGGGCGCGCGGCTGATGTAGCCCACGTTGAAGAAGACGTTGTGATAGTCGTTGATGTTGTAGTTGGCACCCAGTTTCACGTTGCCGCCGATGAAGCTCACATTGTCGCTCTTGGCATGCTCCCGGTCATAGTAGAGGTAGTCCTTGCGCCAGTAGGTGGTGTTGTTGATTGCACCGCTGATGAAGCTGCTCACAGGGCCGCGGTTGTATTCGGCCTGTGCAAAAGCACCCTCCTGCACCACATAGCCCTTGTAGTTGCGGTACACCTTGTCGCCCACGCTCAGCTTCTCATACACCCAGGCGGGGTTGGCAGCATTGTTGTTGTTCTCCACTTTGGCATTGCCGCGGTCGGCATCGTCCATGAAATAGGCTCCGCCAAAGAGATCCGAGATTTCAGCGTTGTGGTCGCCCCTGTACCAGCGGAAATCTATACCACCATAGAAGTCGGTGTACTTGCCCAGCTTGCTGTTGTAGGTGCTGATAAGACCCGTCCACAGGTGGTTGTTGTTGTTCTTGCAGATAGCCAGCAGTGAACCCTCGTCGCTTTCGGCATTGCGCTGGTAGAGCGCGTCATAGTCGTAATAGCCGTCGGCCGTGCGGTAGTCGTTTCTCACCTTGCCAGCCTGTGCACCGTAGATGTCGCTGTAGGCACCTGCTCCGTGCGCCTCGGCTGTGTTGCCGTATCCGCGCCCGATGCTCATGTAGAGGGCCGTGGAGAGCGAACTCCTGTCGTTGATGGTCCAGTCGTGGTTGAGGCTGATTTGCGGCTTGTGGTACTTGTTGCGCATGGCGTTGTAGGCCTGTCCGTGAAGGAAACCGAAGTTGGGGTTGTAGCGATAGTCCTTCACGCCATACTGTGCCTCCACGCGTTGCCATTCGGCGATGGTGAGCGGGCCATAGTTGTAGCTGGAGTTGCGCTGGCCGTGCTCCTGCACGGTGCCGAAACCCGTGAGCGAGAGCGAATGCCTGTCGCCAAACCGCTTGGCAATGCTGGCAAACCAGGTGTAGCCCTCATAGTCGGTGCCCATCACATAGCCGTCGCCCCACTGACGGGAACCCAGGATGGTGGCGGCCCATCCTGTCTTGCTCATGCCCGTGCTCAGGGTGAGGAGTATCTTGTTGGCACCGTCGTTGCCCATCTGGTAGCTGGCACTTCCGCCTTTCTTGGCCTCCACGCTCTTGGTGATGATGTTGATGGTTCCGCCCACACTGGGCGCGCTCACTTTGCTGGCACCAAGGCCGCGCTGTGTCTGCATGATACGCGTCACGTCACCGATGCCCGCCCAGTTGCTCCAGTAAATGGAACCCGACTCCATGTCGTTCATGGGCACGCCATTCACCATGGTGGCGATGTTGGTGTTGTCGAATCCGCGCATGTATATTTCCGAGTCACCCCAGCCGCCGCCTTGCTTGTTGGCATGCACGCCGGGCGTGTTCTTGAGCACTTCGGGAAACTCTTGTCCGCCCATTCTTTCCTCAATCTCCTCGGCGGTCACATTGGAAAGGGCAACGGGTGTCTTGCGGTCGATACCCATTGTGCCCGTCACGGTGACACCCTCCAGATTGATGTCGGCCGGACTTACCTCCAGCACACCCATGTCGCCCGAACGGGAGATGGTGAAGTCGGTGGGCTTGTAGCCGATGTAGGTGACGGTAAACTGCCGGTGCTTGGCCGGATTCTTCAGAACGAAGTTTCCGTCCACATCGGTGATGACACTGGCCTTTTCACCCTGCAGCTTCACAACGGCGCCAATCAGTGGATCGCCTGTTTCGGCATCCACAAGTTTTCCCTTGACCGTGGTTTGCGCCCACAGGGATGTACTGCATCCCAGGACTGCGGCAAGGGCCAAATAACGAACTTTGTCTTGCATAATCTAGGTTACTTTGATTAAATACGGTGATGTTTGCTTTAAAATTTTGAACAAAATTACATTAATCTTGTTAATGTTCCAAAAATTACAGAAAAAAACCGTATCTTTGCACCCAAGTTTAATGCAATTTTAATGAAAGTGAAATGAAAGCATTTGTATTTCCCGGTCAGGGAGCCCAGTTTACAGGTATGGGCAAAGACCTTTATGAAAACAATCCTGAAGCAAAGGAATTATTTGAACAAGCCAACACCATTCTTGGTTTCCGTATTACCGATATTATGTTTGAAGGCACAGCCGACGAACTGAAGCAGACACGTGTGACACAGCCCGCTGTGTTCCTACACAGTGTCATCCGTGCCATCTGTCTGGGCGACGAGTTCAAACCCGATATGGTGGGCGGACACAGCCTGGGCGAGTTCAGCGCGCTGGTGGCTGCGGGTGCACTGGATTTTGCGGACGGCCTGCGCTTGGTACATGCACGTGCCCTGGCTATGCAGAAGGCATGCGAAGCCGCTCCCAGCACCATGGCAGCCGTGATAGCACTTCCCGACGCCACCATCGAGCAGATCTGTGCCGAGGTGTCGGCCGAAGGCAATGGTGTGGTGGTGCCTGCCAACTATAACTGTCCTGGACAGCTGGTGATCAGCGGAAACGTGGAGGCGGTGAATGCTGCCTGTGAGAAACTGAAGGCCGCAGGTGCAAAACGTGCCCTGGTGCTCCCCGTGGGTGGAGCCTTTCACAGTCCGCTGATGCAGCCTGCCAAGGATGAACTGCAGCAGGCCATCGAACAAACACAGTTCCATACCCCCCGTTGCCCCATTTACCAGAATGTGGACGCACAGGCCCACACCGATGCTGCCGAAATCAAGCAGAACCTGATAGCCCAGCTCACGGCCAGCGTGAAGTGGACGCAGGAGGTGCAGAACATGATTGCAGCCGGTGCCACCGAATTTGTGGAATGCGGACCCGGAAAGGCACTGCAGGGAATGATTGCCAAAATCGACCGTAGCGTCACCGTCTCGGGCATCCAGTAATGCATCTATGGGCAAGACGGTAATCTATCAAGTATTCACCCGTCTGTTTGGCAATGACAACCCCCATCCCGTGAAGGGCGGTACGATCGAACAGAACGGTTCGGGCAAACTGGCCGACTTTACACCGAAAGCCTTGGCGCAAATCCGCCGGATGGGAGCCACGCATGTATGGTATACAGGCGTGATTGCTCATGCCAGCCAAACCGACTATACGGCTTTCGGCCTTCCCCTGAATCACCCCGCTGTGGTGAAGGGAAAGGCCGGAAGCCCCTATGCCATCCGAGACTATTACGATATTGACCCCGACCTGGCTGTGAATGTGCCCGACCGCATGAAGGAGTTTGAAAAACTGGTGGCACGTACACATAAAGCCGGAATGGGCGTTATCATTGATTTTGTGCCCAACCACGTGGCGCGGCAATACCATTCCGTAGTGGCTCCTGCAGGCGTACGCGATTTGGGACAGGATGATGATACGGACAAGGCATTCCTTCCCAACAATAATTTCTACTATGTGCCAGGCAAGGCCTTTGCGCCATCCTTTGCCACCGACGGCTACTCCGAGTTGCCGGCCAAGGCTACCGGGAACGACCATTTTTCGCCCCATCCGGGCATGAACGACTGGTATGAAACCGTCAAGCTCAACTATGGCGTGGATTACATGGGCGGGAAGGCCTGCCATTTTAATCCCGTGCCCGACACCTGGCACAAGATGCTACACATCCTCTTGTATTGGGCCGACAAGCAAATCAACGGCTTCCGTTGCGACATGGCGGAAATGGTGCCTGTGGCTTTTTGGCAATGGGCCATCCCGCAGGTGAGAGCACAGCATCCTGGCATTGTCTTCATCGCCGAGGTGTACAATCCTGCCGAGTACCGCCACTACATCTTCGATGGTAAGTTTGACTATCTCTATGACAAGGTGGGGCTCTATGATACGCTGAGGGCGGTGTCTAACGGATGGATTTCCGCACAGAACATCACGTTCAGCTGGCAGCAGGTGGAAGGCATACGCGACCACATGCTCAACTTCCTGGAAAACCATGACGAGCAGCGCATTGCCAGCGACTTCTTTGGCGGGGATGCCCGTAAGGGGAAGGCGGCCCTGCTTGTGAGCACGCTCCTGTACCGCAATCCCATGATGGTGTATTTCGGTCAGGAACTGGGCGAACGGGGCATGGACGAAGAAGGCTTCAGCGGGCGCGACGGACGCACTACCATTTTTGACTACTGGACGGTGGACAGCATCCGCCGATGGCGTGATGGCGGGAATTTCTCCGGCAGCCGGCTTACGGCCGACGAGGCCAGTCTGCGTGCATACTACACCTGTGTGCTCAACCTCTGTCACACGCATGAGGCGGTGAGCCAGGGCGAATCGTTCGACCTGATGTACGTGAACCCCCATCTGCAGCATCAGTATGCCTTTGTGCGCAGAGCGCAGAACGAGTGCATGCTGGTGGTGGCCAATTTTGTGGATGCAGAAGCCGAGGTGCCCGTGTGCATTCCCGCGCATCTGTTCTCCCTCTACAGGATGAAGGGCCAGGAACAGACGGAATGGACCGACCTGCTCACCGGTCGCAAACTTGTCACCAGCTGGCAGCCCGACGGCACCCTCATGTTGGACGTGCCCGCCCACGGAGGCCTGGTGCTATGCAGGTCACTGGCTCCGTCCGACTATGTGCAGGATGCCGAGAAAAAATAAGGATTATACATTAATATATTAATGAGCATGGCTGAAAACAACTACAACAATCATCTTGTGATTATGGCCGGAGGCATTGGCAGCCGGTTCTGGCCAATGAGCACTACGGGAATGCCCAAGCAGTTTGTGGACGTGCTGGGGTGCGGACGTACGCTCATCCAACTCACCATCGACCGTTTCAAGGGCGCGGTGCCTGCAGAGAACGTATGGGTAGTTACCTCCGAGAAGTACAGCGACACTGTGTACGAACAACTGCCCGATGTAGCACGCGACCATGTGTTGCTGGAGCCCTGCCGCCGCAACACGGCACCCTGCATCGCCTACGCCAGCTGGCGCATCAAGAGCATCAATCCCAAGGCCAATATCGTAGTAAGCCCCAGCGACCATATTATACTCAATGTGGAGGAGTTTCGCAGGGTGATTGGCTCCTCGTTGAAATTTGCCTCCGAGAGCGATGCCATCATCACCCTGGGAATGAAGCCCACACGTCCGGAGACAGGATATGGCTACATCCAGGCAGACCTCAGCTATTCTACGGCACGTAACAAGGAAATCTACCGGGTGGACAGTTTCAAGGAAAAACCTGATGTGGAAACGGCACGCAAATACATTGCCCAGAACTATTACTTCTGGAATGCAGGCATTTTCGTGTGGAACGTAAGCACCATCGTCAATGCTTTCCGTATCTATCAACCCACGTTGTCGGTTGTGTTCGAAGAGATGCTGCCTCTCTATGGCACGCCGCAGGAAAAGGAAGCCATTGCTGAGAAATTCCCCCTGTGCGAGAGCATCTCGGTCGACTACGCCATCCTGGAGAAGGCCGAGGAAATCTATGTGTTCCCTGCCAGCTTCGGCTGGAGCGACCTGGGCACATGGGGTTCCCTTCTGGCCAACACGCCGCAGGATGCGCATGGGAACTCGTGTATCGGCGACAATATCCACGTCTATGAAACCACCCGCTGTATCATCCATGCCACAGAAAACAAGCAGGTGGTGGTGCAGGGGCTCGACGGATATGTGGTGGCCGAAAAGGACGGCCGCCTGCTCATCTGCCGGCTCGACCAGGAGCAGCGCATCCGCCTCTTCTCCGAGCAGTAGACGAGCATGAACAAGAAATCTGGAAACCAGAATCAAAAAAAACTATTAGCAGAAATGAACGAAAAGAAAGCATTGATAACAGGCATTACAGGGCAAGACGGTTCCTATCTGGCAGAGTTCCTGCTGGAGAAGGGCTACGAAGTGCATGGCACCATCCGCCGCTCCTCGGTCGACTTCCGTGAGCGTATCGCCCATCTGGAGGGTCGTCCTCATTTCCATCTCCACTATGCCGACCTGGGCGACAGCATGAGCATCCTGCAGGTGGTGAGCAAGGTGCGCCCTACCGAAATCTATAATCTGGCGGCACAGAGCCATGTGCAGGTGAGTTTTGACTCGCCCGAGTTTACGGCCGACGTGGATGCTGTGGGTGTACTGCGTGTCCTGGAGGCGGTGCGCCTGTGCGGCCTGGCCGACAGTTGCCGCATCTACCAAGCCAGCACCAGCGAGCTCTATGGCAAGGTGGAGGAGGTGCCGCAAAACGAGAACACGCCTTTCCATCCCTACAGCCCTTATGCCGTGGCCAAGCTTTATGGTTTCTGGATTGTGAAGGAATACCGCGAAGCGTACAACATGTTCTGCTGCTCGGGCATCCTGTTCAACCACGAGAGCGAACGCAGGGGTGAGACCTTTGTTACCCGTAAGATTACACTGGCAGCCGCACGCATCGCACAGGGAAAGCAGGACAAACTCTATCTGGGTAACCTGTCCTCACTCCGCGACTGGGGTTATGCCAAGGATTATGTGGAGTGTATGTGGCTGATTCTGCAAAACGAGAAACCCGAGGATTTTGTCATTGCCACAGGTGTGCAGCATAGCGTGCGCGAATTCTGCTATTATGCCTTCAAAGCTGCCGGCATAGAACTGGAGTTCCAGGGCGAAGGTCTTGACGAGAAGGGCATCGACAAGCAGACGGGACGTGTGCTTGTGGAAGTAAGCCCCGACTTTTACCGTCCCACCGATGTGGTGAACCTGTGGGGCGACCCTACCAAAGCCAAGGAGAAGCTTGGATGGAATCCCCAACGAACTAGCTTTGAGCAGCTTGTCAATATCATGGTAAAGCATGACATGAAGAAAGTGGCTGCCGACAGTGTGGCTAGCGTGGTGCGCACCAATCTGGCCGAGTATCTGGAAAAGGGACTTGTGAAATAATCCCGCTACGGCGGTGACAACTACAAAGAGAAAGATGATAAGCAAAGAAGCAAAGATATATGTGGCCGGACACCGCGGACTTGTGGGGTCGGCCATCTGGAACAATCTGAAGCAGCGTGGCTACCATAATCTGGTGGGGCGCACCCATCAGGAACTGGACCTCCTGGACGGTGCGGCCGTACGCCGCTTCTTTGATGAGGAGCAGCCACAGGCAGTGGTGCTGGCTGCGGCTCATGTGGGCGGCATCATGGCCAATCTCAGGTATCGCGCCGACTTTATCTATCAGAACCTGCAGATTCAGCAGAATGTGATTGGTGAGAGCTGGAAGCACGGAGTGAAGAAACTGCTCTTCCTGGGCAGCACCTGCATCTATCCGCGCGAGGCTCCGCAGCCGATGACGGAAGACTGTCTGCTCACCAGCCCTCTTGAGTATACCAACGAGCCCTACGCCATTGCCAAGATTGCGGGCTTGAAGTTGTGTGAGAGTTTCAATCTACAGTACGGCACCAATTATATCGCAGTGATGCCCACCAACCTGTATGGCCCCAATGACAACTTCCACCTGGAAAACAGCCATGTGTTGCCTGCCATGATTCGCAAGATTCATCTGGCCAAGTGCCTGCATCAAGGCAACTGGGAAGCCGTGCGTGCCGACCTTGCCCGCCGTCCCGTGACCGTGGCAGCCGAAGGCCTGCGGATGGACAACAGTTCTTCTGAGGCAGACATTCTGCATGTACTCTCCCATTATGGAATCTCCCCCGATGCAGTGACGCTATGGGGCACGGGCAAGCCCATGCGCGAGTTTCTGTGGAGCGAGGAGATGGCGGATGCCAGCGTACACGTGCTACTCAATGTAGACTTTGCGGACACCTGTATCGATGCACCTGTCAATCAGGACGGACTGCGCGAGGTGCGCAACTGCCACATCAATGTGGGTACTGGCAAGGAAATCTCCATCCGTGACATTGCCTACAAGATAAAGCATACCATCGGCTACGAGGGTGAAATCCTATGGGATGCTTCCAAGCCCGACGGCACCCTGAAGAAACTCACCGATGTGAGCAAACTTCATCGCCTGGGATGGCATCACAAGGTGGAGATAGACGAGGGCGTGAGCCTGCTCTACGAGTGGTACAAGGCTCACCTCTAGCCCTTGAATCCCTGCCAATATCATGTCCTTACAACATTCAAGGAAAACGAATTATGGAAGACGCATATCTGCAGATAGGAGCGCGCTTGCACGGCCTCAGGGAGGTACTGGAAATCCCTGTGGAGGAGATTGCGAAGTTGTGCGGCATCACCCCCGCGGAGTATCTGCGGATGGAAAAGGGTGAGGCAGACAACATGGAGTCGTGCCTGGCGCTGATTTCGAAACGCTATGGCGTAGAGCTTGACGTACTGCTCTTCGGAGAGGAACCCCGCATGAAGGGCTACTTCGTAACCCGCCATGGCCAGGGGCTTGCCATCGATCGCTGTGCCAAGTATAAATACCAGAGTCTTGCATCGGGTTTCCGTCAGCGACTGATGGATCCATTCCTTGTGGAGGTGGCACCCCTTCCAGAAGGGGAGCGACGCGTACAGCGCGCCCATCCAGGACAGGAGTTCGACGTGGTGGTGGAGGGCAGGTTGGAACTGACCATCGGCCAGCGTACGATAGTGCTGGGCGTGGGCGATAGCATCTATCTGGATTCCTCCCGTCCGCATTCCATGCATGCGCTCGACGGGCGGCCCGTAAAGTTCCTGTGTGTAACCGTCAATCCGTAAATGTTCCATGCCATGATTGAAAGATTCCTGAAGCAAACCCGTTTCTGCGACCAGCAGGATTACGAGAAAAATCTCGCCTTCATTGTGCCCGAACACTTCAATTTTGCCTACGATGTGATGGACGAATGGGCAAGGGAGAGACCGGATGCCCTGGCCATGCTGTGGACAAACGACATGGGGCGTCAAGAACGTATCACTTTTGCGCGCATGAAGACACTCACCGACCAAACGGCCTCCTATCTCCAGCAGCTGGGCATAGGGCGAGGTGACATGGTGATGCTGATACTGAAGCGTCGCATGGAGTTCTGGCTCTGCATGATGGCCCTCCACAAGATAGGCGGCATAGCCATTCCAGCCACCCATATGCTCACCTCGCGCGACATACAGTATCGTATCAACCGGGCGGGTGTGAAGGCCATCATCTGTGTGGGTGAGGAATACGTGCTCTCCCAGGTGACGGATGCCCAACTGCACACTCCTGTGGACGTACGTGTATCGGTGGGGCCACAGGTCACGGATGGTTTCCACTCCTGGCAGGAGGAATGGAATCAAGCACCTGCCTTTGTGCGCCCCCAGATTCCCAACGAAAACAGTGACACAATGCTGATGTATTTCACCAGCGGCACCAGCGGCGAACCTAAGATGGTTGCCCACGACTACCTCTACGCACTGGGGCATCTTACCACCGGGGTATTCTGGCACAACCTGCAGGAGGACAGCATCCACCTTACCGTAGCCGACACGGGATGGGGAAAGGCTGTATGGGGGAAGATGTACGGCCAGTGGTTTGCAGGCGCCACCGTCTTTGTGTACGACCACGAGAAGTTCTCGGCCAGCCAGCTGCTCGACTGTATCCAGCAGTACCGCATCACCTCGTTCTGTGCGCCGCCCACCGTATACCGCTTTTTGGTGCACGAGGACTTCAGCCGCTACGACCTGAGTTCGCTCCGCTATTGCACCACAGCGGGAGAGGCTCTTAATTCGTTCGTATACGAGCGTTTCCTTGCGCTTACGGGCATTCGCCTGATGGAAGGCTTCGGACAAACCGAAACTACGCTCACTCTGGGCACAATGCCCTGGAATTCGCCCAAGCCCGGCAGCATGGGTCTCCCCAACCCGCAGTACCAAATCGACCTTGTACGCCCCGACGGTTCCTCCTGCGAGGATGGCGAAAAGGGAGAGATTGTAGTGAGGACAGACGGACACAAACCCATCGGATTGTTCAAGGAGTATTACCGCGACGAAGTCCTCACCCGCAGTGTGTGGCACGACGGCCTTTATCACACAGGTGATGTAGCATGGCGCGACGAGGACGGCTACTACTGGTTCGTGGGTCGCATGGATGATGTAATCAAGAGTTCAGGTTATAGGATTGGTCCCTTTGAGGTGGAGAGTGCGCTGATGACCCATCCGGCAGTGGTGGAATGTGCCGTCACGGGCGTGCCCGACAGCATCCGGGGCATGGTAGTGAAGGCCACGGTGGTCTTGCGTTCCGACTGGAAGGATAGGGCCGGCGAGGCTCTTGTGGAGGAGTTGCAGCAACATGTGAAGAGCCAGACGGCCCCCTACAAATACCCGCGCATCGTGGAGTTTGTGGATGAGTTGCCCAAGACCATTAGCGGCAAGATACGCCGTGTGGAAATCCGCGAGCAGACGGCCGCGCAGGGGCATAGCTAATCCACGCTCCTCTATACAGTACATGTTTTGCCTTCCCCATTAGGGCGATAGTTCCTATCCATGGTATAATCCCAGGGTGCCCCCTCTGGGCTTATTTTTTGTCCCTTAACCCAAGTTTGATACCCGACAACTATTTTTAATAATTTTTAGGGGTATTCGTAGGTCTAACTGTCTGTTTTTCAGCAACAGCATCCTGAAAAATCGAATTGTAGTACACAGAAATCTCGCGGAAAAGTTGTACCTTTGCCTCCGATATGCACTTCATGTCTCAGCCAAGATACAACCCGAAGACCCAGCGTGATGACTGGTACTACCGCATCAAGGAGTCTTTCCGTGACCTGACAGGCCGCGTTGCAGAGAAGGATGGCGAGTTCTATCGGATAGTAACCTCACAGCCTCACGATGGAGGGGGGCCACAAAGCAAAGAAAGGGAACGCTGGTTTGACGGGGACACGGGATTTGTCTATGAGCACCGTCCCGTAGAGCGTTACAGGGGATTTGTAATAGCCTTTTGCTTATTTTATATTCAGATTACTAAGTGCATATAGTGGAACAATATCAACATGTCTTTCTGCATTCTCAGCCTTGGTGTCGTAGTAATAGAACTGACCGAAATTTTCCAAGGATGTACGTTCTGCATCGTGAAGGCTACGGCCTCTCATGAAAATCCAAAGGCTTTGCATACTGCCCTTAGTATTTGCCTTTACTTCGACTGGCAAAATCGTATTATCTCTTACTGTAACATAGTCGACTTCTGCCTGACTTCCTTTTTCATGATTCACCCAGTAATGCATCTCTGATTTTACAAAGCAATCACGATATTTCTGTATTTCAAGTCCTGCAAACATTTCAGAAGTACCTCCTTTATTTACAAAATCAACTTCTGATGCCAGGAGAATATCTGAAGCAGGAATGCCTAACATTGTCTGCATAACTCCCAGGTCAAAGAAAAGATACTTTGTGAAGTTTGCATCTTCCTCTGCTCCGAGTGGTACTCCGTTGGCATCTGTATGAACAACTGGAACGACAAGACCCGCTAAAGCCAAAAGGTGCAAAGCCTCTTTTACAACTGTAGATTTTGTATCACGCGATGCTTGTGAGCAGATAAACTTGTTGCCCGCCTGTAGTGCTACAGAACGCAAAACCTGTCGTAATAGCACAGGAGATACACGTTTCTTGTATTTTGAGAAGTCATCATTATACGTATCAATGATGTCATTATGTACATGTGACACCTCTATATAACTATGGGTTTCTATCCATTCTGTCACTGCGGCAGGCATACCTCCCACCAGATAGAATGTTCTAAGCTGTTCTACAAGGTCTTTATGTGCCTTTTCTGCAAGAGGTTCCTCGCTGTTAGCTTTCTTCTTGAACTCTACAACGAGGTCGAGCCCCTGAGCCATTAAGAACTCATCAAAGGAGAATGGGTACATATAAATGGAGCGTATTCTTCCTACACCAAATGATGGTAGTTCTTCCAGAGTGAACTCAAGCAAAGAACCTGCAGCTATAACGTGAAGCTCGGGGTAGTCCTCTTTGAAGTATCTTAACGCCATAATGGCTTCTTTGCAAACCTGAATCTCATCAATGAAAAGAAGCGTTTCACCTGGTATTATCGGCGTTGCCAATGTACCGCTAAGCTTTTCGCAAGTCTTCTTGACATCGATATTCTCTGGAAATAGTTGTTTTAAATCTGGTTGTTTCTCCAGATTGATCTCAACAAAGTACTTGAATGACTTACCCAGTTCTCTAACTGCTGTTGACTTGCCTACCTGACGTGCACCTCGTATCAGCAAAGGCTTACGTCTATCGCTTTCTTTCCAATCAAGGAGTTTTTGGTCTATGTGTCTTTTGAAATATGACATGTATTTTGCTGTTTATTACTTTTTCAGTGCAAAGTTAATGATAATCCCAAAAATATGGGCATAAAATAACGAAAAACTCCCAAAAATACGACCATAACCCAAAAATAAGGGCGTAAAATTACTATTTTTTGCCAAAAACCGCATCAAAACTACGCGTAGTTTAGGATTGTGGTAAGTCTGTTCTGTACTTTAGCAAGCACTTTTGCAATCTCATCACCACCAATATTTTTATAGTTCATCCCAACGAATAGAATATGATTCTAACAACTTTGCGGGTATT
>CAMBDA010000028.1 GCA_945865175.1 uncultured Prevotellaceae bacterium
CCAATATATTCCCTATGTCTACTTAAGTCCCACCCGTTATATCCTCCCCGCAGCATGTGTAAACCATTGGCATACAATGTTCCACGGGTGTGATATATGGTCCCCCATATTCAGGATTCCTTACTTTTCCGCTCTTTTGGGCGTCTCCACCGTCCGGCAGTCGTCCCTGCTCCCACGGAACCCCCGCGGAGGCGGAAAAATCTTGTGTGGAGGCGGCAGGTTTCCGTATTTTCTGCCTTTTTTGGAGGGTTATTTCACCGCCCAGCAGATGCCGCGCTTCATGATTTCGAACACCTCGGGAATCTGGAAATCGGCGGCCACATGGCCGATGGAGGAGTAGAAAACACGGCCCTGGCCGTACATCTTGGTCCACACCACGGGCATCTCCACCCCTTCCAGCCAGGGTGCATGCTCGCCGCTCATGCGGGTGGTGGCCAGCACATGGATGCAGGGGTCTACGTGCATGTAGTAGAGTTCCGACTGGACGTGGAACCGCCTGATGCCCTTCATCAGCGGGCTCTTCTTGTCCTTCACTTCCACGTCGTAGTGGATGGAGCCGCCGGGATGGGCCACAAACTGTCCGCCCACCATGAACTGGTAGCCTGTGCTGTTGCGGAACGAGTCGCCCAGGCCGCCGTGCCATCCGGCCAGTCCCACTCCCCGCGAGACGGCCTCCAGCAGGGCGTTCTCCTCGCTGGCCTGCAATGTGCCCATCGTCCATGTCTGGATGATGAGGTCTACCTGCCCCATGATGTCCTTGTTGCTGTACACCGAAAGGCTGTCCGAGAGAATGACCTCTGCGCCCTCTTTTTGCAGCCAGGGCACGAACAGGTCCTTGCAGCCTACGGGGTCGTGCCCTTCCCATCCGCCGTAGACAAACAGGATGGTCTTGCCTTGTAGGGCACCGGCGCCCAGCGTGTTCACTGTGGCCGCCAGCCACAGTGTGAGGATGAATAGGATTCGTTTCATGCGTGTGTTGTTTGTTTGTTTTTGTGTGTTGTTGTGAATGCAGATGGTTCTTGATGGGTCAGGACTGCAGGAACAGCTCGGCAGCGCGCTCCAGCTCCTCGTACCATTCGGGGCCGAAGCGGCGGATGAGCGGCTCGCGCAGGAACTTGTATACGGGCATTTGCAGTTTCTCTCCCAGGGCCACGGCCTCCTTGCACACCGTCCAGCGGTGATAGTTGAGCCCGGTGAGGGTGCCCAGTTTCTTTTCGCGGATGGGGTAGAGGTAGCAGCTCATGGGCTTGGGCCACTGGGTGCGGCCTTCGCGGAAGGCGCATTCCAGGGCGCACAGGCAGCAGTCCTTGACGGTGCCGTGATGGGGGAGCGGCAGGTCGCGGTAGCAGGTGAACACGCAGTCCTTGCCCTGGACAATGCTGGTCACCAGGTCGCCCTCCTCGTCGGTATAGGCCACTCCGTGGCGGTCTATCTCGGCTTGGGCCGCACTGCTCAGCATGGGCCACACGGTGTCCAGGACGTTCTCTATCTGGGCCACCTCGTCGAGTGTGACGGGTGCCCCTGCATCACCCTCGATGCAGCATTTCCCCCGGCATACCGAGAGGTCGCAGCAGAAGTGCCGGGTGATGATGTCGCTGTGGACGAGCACGTCGCCCACCATGATGATGTTACCAAAGGATGGGTTGCTGGCCATGTTGGATCAGATAGTCGTTGCACAATGTGAAATGATGGTTGCCAAAGAAGCCGCGGTAGCTGCTCAGGGGGCTGGGGTGGGGACTGGTGAGCACCAGATGGCGACTGCTGTCCACCAGGCTGCCCTTGCGGATGGCATACGAGCCCCACAGCAGGAACACCAGGTGCTCGCGTTCGCGGTTGAGGGCGGCGATGACGGCATCGGTAAACTGCTCCCAGCCCTTGCCCTGGTGGCTGCCGGGCTGGTGGGCGCGTACGGTGAGCAGCGAGTTGAGCAGCAGCACGCCCTGCCGGGCCCATCGTGTGAGGTCGCCGCTGGCGGGGATGGGGGCTCCCGTCTCGCTGTGTATCTCCTTGAAGATGTTCTGGAGCGAGGGGGGCTGTGCCACTCCTTCCTGCACCGAAAAGCACAATCCGTGGGCCTGCCCCACATCGTGGTAAGGGTCCTGCCCCAGAATCACCACTTTCACCGCCTCGAAGGGGGTGGTGTTCATGGCGTTGAAAATGAGCGGCCCGGGCGGAAAGCATTCGTGTGCCGCATATTCGGCGCGCACAAATTCGGCCAGTTGCCGGAAATAGGGGGCGCTGAACTGGGAAGAGAGCCGGGACTTCCAGCTCTCTTCTATCTTCACGTTCATCGGCGTTGCCAATCAGTTGTCTGCAATCAGGTTCTTTCCGGTCATCTCCTCAGGCTGCTCCAGACCCATGATGTGCAGGATGCTGGGAGCCACGTCGGCCAGCACGCCATCGGCCACCTTGGCATTCTTGTTGGCCGTGACGTAGATGAAGGGGACGGGGTTGAGCGAGTGGGCGGTGTTGGGCGTGCCGTCGGGGTTGATGGCGTTGTCGGCATTGCCGTGGTCGGCAATGATGATGGCCTCATAGTCGTGTGCCTTGGCGGTCTCCACCACTTCCTTCACGCATTCGTCCACTGCGGCCACAGCCTTCTCGATGGCCTCGTAGATGCCGGTGTGGCCCACCATGTCACCGTTGGCGAAGTTCACCACGATGAAGTCGTATTCCTCCTTCTGCAGGGCGTCCACCAGTTTGTTCTTCACCTCATAGGCGCTCATTTCGGGCTTCAGGTCGTAGGTGGCCACCTTGGGGCTTGCCACCAGGATGCGGTCTTCGCCCTCGTAGGGGGTTTCGCGTCCGCCGTTGAAGAAGAAGGTCACATGGGCATACTTCTCCGTCTCGGCCGTATGAAGCTGCTTCAGGCCCTTGTTGCTCAGGTATTCGCCCAGGGTGTTGCTCACGTTCTCCTTGGGGAAGAGGATGTGCACGCCCTTGAAGCTGGCGTCGTAGGGGGTCATGCAGTAGTATTGCAGGCCGGGGATGGTGTGCATTCCCTGCTCGGGCATGTCCTGCTGGGTGAGCACGATGGTGAGCTCCTTGGCGCGGTCGTTGCGGTAGTTGAAGAAGATGACCACGTCGCCCTCCTTGATGGTGCCGTCCACGGCGCTGTTGCAGATGGGCTTGATGAACTCGTCGGTCACGCCCTCGTCGTAGCTCTCCTGCATGGCGCCCGTCAGGTCGGTCGTCTGCTTGCCCTCGCCGCTCACGAGCAGGTCATAGGCGGTCTTCACGCGCTCCCATCGCTTGTCGCGGTCCATGGCGTAGAAGCGGCCCACGATGTGTGCGATGGCAGCACCGGGCACCTGGGCACACTTGGCCTCCACCTGCTCGATGAAGCCCTTGCCGCTCTTGGGGTCGGTGTCGCGTCCGTCCATGAAGCAGTGCACAAAAGTGTTCCTGATGCCATACTTGCCGCTGATGTCAATCAGCGCGAAGAGGTGATCCAGGCTGCTGTGTACGCCGCCGTTGCTGGTGAGCCCCATCAGGTGGACGCTCTTGCCGTTGGCGCAGGCATATTCAAAGGCCGACACCACCTCGGGGTTCTTCAGGATGCTTCCGTCGGCACAGGCACGGTTTATCTTCACCAGGTCCTGATAGACGATGCGCCCGGCACCGATGTTCAGGTGGCCCACTTCTGAGTTGCCCATCTGTCCGTCGGGCAGGCCCACGTTCTCTCCGCTGGCCAGCAGCTGGCTGCAGGGATAGTTCTTACTGAGGCTGTCCATGTAGGGGGTGGGTGTGTTGAAAATCACATCGCCCTTGCCATGGTTGCCGATACCCCATCCGTCCAGGATGATTAAAATAGCTTTCTTTCCCATATCTTTGAGTTTTTGAAAATTGGACATGTCCGATTGGCCGGATGGCATCCGGCGCTTTTTGGCATTATATTGTTTTATGCGGTGCAAAATTACAAACTTTCTTTGGTATGACGAAGAAAAAAATGGAATAATTGGAGCCGCTCCTGTGATTGGGCCGTCGGCAACGTCCGGCAGGGCATTTCTTGCGGGCCAAACGAAGGGTGCTCATGGTTGCCGTTTCGGGCGAGAATCCCTCCCCCTAGTCAGGCGAAAAAAAATATGGTTTTTGGCGCCATTTTTCTTCCTTTTATTTGGGGGCATCGTTTTTTCTTCGTATCTTTGCACTGCAAACATCAAAAAAATAGCAGAAGAACCAAAAAGAAATTTATTTATGAGACGTAAATCATCATTGTCGGCTCTCGTCCTTGGCCTGGTCATCCTGGTGGGGTGCAAGGAGGAAATTGACACCTCTTCCCGTTATGTGTTCAAGGAGGAGACGATTGCCAGCTATCTGGAAAAACACGAACAATACAGCGAATACTTCGACCTTCTGGGCCGGGTGAAGGTGAGCAGCAGGTCCGAGACCACACTCCGGCAACTGCTCTCGGCGCGAGGCAATTACACCTGCTTTGTGCCCACCAACGATGCCATTCAGACATACCTGCAGGGCCTGGACTCTGTGGGCCTCATCGACAGTCCGTCGTGGGAAGGCTTCCGCGACAGCCTTTCGCTCGACTCCATCCGCAAGGTGATTGTCTATAACAGCATCATCGATGGCGGCGACCTGATGTATTACGAAACCAACAGCTTCCCTGCCACACAGGGGGCCGAAATTACCCTGCCCAACCTCTACGACCGCAAGCTGGTGGTGCACTATGGGCTGACCCACCCCGACAGCATCACCATCAACGACGCCCTCATCGACTACAAGAACCGCGACATTCCGGCCATCAACGGTGTCATCCATGCCATGACCTCTGTGGTGGCTCCCAGCAACAACACACTGGGCTATCTGCTCACTTCCATCCTGGAGCGCAAGGAAGAGGGCCATTACGTGGCAGCCATGCTGGCAAAGACCGTGGGCCTGGTAGACACGCTCTCGCAGTGGCGCGACGATGTGTATGAAAACCTCTATCAGGAAAACAAAATCTCCGACCTGCAGGTGCCCGACGGCAACAGCGTGGGCAATTACTACAAAGGCTATGCACCGAAGCACCGCTACTACGGCTACACCTATTTCGCCGAGACCGACGACTTCTGGCGGCGCGAGCTGGGCAAGGAACCCTTTGACATCACCCCTGCCGACGTGACGGCCTACCTGCAACAGCAGGGCATCTATCCCGATGCCAAGGCCGATGCCGACTATGCCGACCCCGACAACCTGCTCAACCGCTTTGTCACCTACCACATCCTGCCCCTCAAGCTGGCCACCGACCGCCTGGTAATTCACTACAACGAGAAGGGCTATAGCCTCAACACCAAGAGCCCCACCGTGGCCATGACGGAATATTTCACCACCATGGGCAAGCGCCGCCTGATGAAGATATTCGAGAGCGCAGAGGCTGGCGGCATCTACATCAACCGTTTCCCCAACCTCAACAACGGACGCCACGGCAACTACCGCGAAGTGAGCTGCGACCCCGACAAGGAAGGCGTTCGCATCGGACAACCCAATCTGGAGGGCGAGCACAATGTGCGCAACGGCATCATCTATCCCATCGAGAAACTGCTGGTCTACGACGAGGAAACCCGCAGCAACATGGCCAAGGGCCGCGTGCGCTGGGACGTGTCGGCCATGTTCCCCGAGCTCACCAACAACGACATCCGCATGTCGGAACTCACCGACGAGCGCCACAAGAACGTGGCCATTCCCGTGAGCAGCGAATACCCGTATTTCGACGATGCCACCATCGAGGACGACACGTGGTTCTTCTACTGGACCGGACGCGGCAACGGATGGCACAACTATCTGGGCGACGAATTCAACATACAGGGCATGAGCGAGCTCACCCTGCGCATGCCGCCTGTGCCCACCCGCGGCACCTATGAACTGCGTTTTGCCGTGCAGAGCGGCGGCGCGCGAGGCATGGTGCAGTTCTATTGGGGTACCGACCCCAACCGGCTGGCCGCCAAGGGAATCCCCCTGGACATCCGTCTGGGTGCCGTGTGGCGCAACACCACGGCCGGCAGCTTCCCCAGCGGACTGGGATGGGAGAAGGACACCGACGACGATGACTACAATGCCGAGGTGGACAAGAAACTGCGCAACAACGGCTTCATGAAGGGCTCCGCCCTCTATATCGCCGGCTCGCCCGGCGGTTCGCTTACGGCACGCGAGGATGAAATCTCCACCCGCCGCATCATCATCCGCGAGACAATGGACCCCGATGAGGTCTACTACCTCCGCTTCAAGACGGTGCTCGACGACCCCACCCGCCAGTTCTACATGGACTATCTGGAATACTGCAGCAAGGAGGTGTACGACAACCCCGAAACGCCAGAGGACATCTGGTAAGCCCTCCCCTCATGTGCGTATACATAAATTAATATTAAGGATAGAAAGATGAAAAAATTAAAACTGTACGTATGGATGCTGGCTGCGGCTGCTATGTGGACCGTGGATGCCAGCGCCGACGACTACACCGTAGCCTCGCCCGACAATTCGCTGGTTGCAACCGTGCGCCTGGCCGACGGCAAACTCAGCTATTCGGTGAAAAAGGGTGGCAAACTTCTGGTCAGCGATTCGCCCCTAGGACTCGCCACCAGTCAGGGAAACTTTACGGGCGGGCTGGAACTGGTGTCCCAGAACGTGGCCACGCTCGACGAAACCTACACCCTTCCTGTGGGAAAGAAATCCACACTCCGAAACCATTTTAACCAGCTCACCGTCACGGTGAAAAGCGTGGAGGCAAACTGGAACATGACCGTGCTCATGCGCCTCTATGACGATGGCTTTGCCTATCGCTATGTGCTGCCCAAGAAGGGAAGCATCGAACAGGTGAGGGTGACCGGCGATGCGGGCCGCGTCTGTGTGAGCAGTTTCAACTATTGCCTGGCATGCAAGTTCAACAACCCCGGCGACTACTGTGCGCCCAACTATGCCTATGAGAGCAACTACGGTCGCTACACCTGGGCCGACCTCTATGGCGCAGGCAAGGACAGCCGCATGAACACGCCCGCACTGGTGAATGCAGGCGGCACCTTTATGCTCCTGAGCGAAGCTGCCAATGTGACGGGCACCTGCACGGCCCTGCTCAAGGCCGAATCCACCAGAGGAGAGTTCTCCTTTGCCTGCACGGGCAACACCAAGGACTATCTGGAGGACAAGGAGCAGAGCCTGCTGGTGAGCCTTCCCATGAAATCGCCCTGGAAGATGTGCATTGTGGGCACTCTGGCACAGGTGTTTGAGTCGGTGATGACCGAAAACCTGTGCGACAAGACTTCGCTCACCGACCTCAGCTGGATTCGTCCGGGCGTGGCCTCCTGGGACTGGGGCGGCGTGGAGGGCGGCAGCTATTCGCCCCTCACCCGTGTGGAGGCCGACTGCCGGTATGTAGACCTGGCCGTGGAGATGGGCTGGCCCTATATCCTGGTGGATGCAGGCGTAGGCCTGGCCGACACGAAAAAGGTGGTGGACTATGCCCGGGAGCGCGGCGTGGAGGTCCTCTACTGGCAGACAGCCGACCTCTCCGACAGCCAGGATTTCTCCTCACCCAATATCACCAAGACACTCGATGCCTGGAAGGCCGCCGGCATCCGGGGCGTGAAGATAGACTTCTGGGAGGATGACTCCCGCTCCACCATGGATCGCATGGAGAAAGTGCTGGTGGAATGCGGCAAGCGTGAGATGCTGGTGAACTTCCACGGCTGCACCCGTCCGTGCGGCCTGCGGCGCACCTATCCGCACCTGATGACGCAAGAAGGCATCATGGGCGGCGAGCAGAACTTCTGGAACAACCGCTTCATGACGGCCAACCATCACGTCAACCTCTTTTTCACCCGCAATGTGGTGGGAGCCGCCGACTACACACCCGGCGACCTGGCCAACCGTAAGGGCATCCTGCTGAACAAAACCTCCGTGGGCCACCGTATGGCCCTGCTCACGGCCTTCGAGTCGGGCATACAGCACATCGCCGAACAGCCCGAGCATCTGCGCTACTTTGTGGGACGCGACATCATGAAACGCCTGCCCGCGGCATGGGACGACAGCAAACTGGTGGAGGGCAGTGTGGGCTCGTTTGCCACCATCGCACGCCGCCATGGCCAGGACTGGTGGATTGCCAGCGTGAGCGTCAATTCGCGCTACAGCACTGTGCCGCTCACCTTCCTTGAACCGGGCAAAACCTATACGGCCTATATCTATAAGGACGGCAACTGCCGTTCCCATCTGGAGTTTGAGAAGCGCGAGGTCACCAGCGAAACATCGCTCCGCCTCAGGGTGGCCGAGGAAGGAGGCTACTTGATACAGGTGTCTCCGCTCGACAACCTGGACGTGCCTGCCGAGGTCACCTATGAGGCTGAGGCTTCGGGCAACACCCTGTCAACGGGTGCCACCGTTGCTTCCGAAAACAGCCTCACCTATGCCTCTGGCGGCAAAAAGGTGGGCAATCTGGGCATGGGACGCCTGCTCACCTTCAATGGCATTGAGGCCACACAGGGCGCAGGCGACTATGTGGTGACCATCTACTACACCACTGCTGATGACCGTAAGGCAGAACTGCTTTGCAACGGCACATCGCTGGGCACCGCCACGTTCGGCGGCAACGGGTCTACCTATTCCGCTTCCGGCATGGGATGGTACCATCAGGTGGTCACCCTCCATGCAGGCTCCAACAACACCTTCACCCTCCAGTCGCCTTCGGGCGGGTGGTCGCCCGACATCGACCGCATCACTGTGGCCCCCCTCTGCACCGGGGCCACAGGCGTGGAAACCATACCATCCGCAGGGGCCATGCTTCCTGCGGATGCACCGTGGTACAGGCTCGATGGCACAGCCGTGTCGGCCTCCAATGCCAGCGGCGGCCTTTTTCTGGTGCCTTCCCCCAAAGGCGGGTATATGAAGAAATTCATTAGATAACATTCAAATTATTCATCAATAACTTTTTTATTAATCCAACAATCCAACAAATCATGAAGAAGTTTTACTTTCTTGTCATGCTCGTGCTGAGTAGCCTCACGCTCTCGGCACAGGAAGAAGGAGGTTTCGACATTTCGCTCTACGACTACCTCCTTCCGGGCACGGAACTGATTACCGATGCCTGGCAATTGAGCAGCAACGCCAGTGATGAGCAGGAGGGCCTGCACATCGAGTACCTGATCGATGGCGACATCAACACCTTCTGGCACTCCGACTGGCACGGCAAGGTGCCCAAGCCCCACTACATCACAGTGGAGCTGGCCGAGCCCACCGAGGGCTATGTGGCTCTGGTGACAGGCCGCCGCACCAGCAGCACAACCTGCCAGTACACCAATCTCATCGTGAAGACCAGTACCGACGGCGTGACCTACACCGAGGGCGAGCTTTACGACATGCCTTACCATGCTGTGGGCGAGTACGTGGTGTCGCTTCCCTTCTATCTTCCCGAGGGAACCAAGTATGTGCGTGTGCAGTTCTATGACAACAACACACAGCCTCATACGGATGCTGGCGCCTGCTTCCACATGGCAGAGTTGCAGATTTATGGCGTGGACGGCGCGTATGCCAACGAGAAGGCCATCGAGCAGCTGCTGCTCGACTATGACGCCTATCTCACCGACCCCGAAAACACCCATTTCAACATGGGCGAGGGCTTCGGACAGTACAACAACTATGAGGCCGAGAAGCTCTTCCTCGAAGGCCTGCAGAAGGCCATGGATGTGCTGGAGGCCGGAACGGCCGGCTCCATGACCATCGACGAGGTGCAGGCCATCGTGAGCCAGGTGAAGGACAACTATGCCGCTGTGCTGGCATCCGAAGTGCTCTTCAGCCTCACCGACGGCTACTACCGCCTGGTGGCCAACATGGAGTACCGTGTGGAGACCGAAACGGGCGACGTGGACATCGACGGCAATCCTGTGGTCAAGTCCGAGCCTGTGACCAAGGCTCTCTATGGCGCACTCGACGACAAGCTCTACTGGGGCACCAAGAATGACAAGGACTGCCGCTTCCTGTGGCGTCTCAACCAGAAGGAGGGTGGCGTGCAGATGATCAACGTGGCCCTGGGCGAACAGCTTGCCAGCTATGACAGCTTCAGCGCCGAGGCAGACACCCTGATGGGCTTCGACTATGCAGGTACGGAAAACGGCCACGATGTGGTGTACATCCGCTTTGCCAGCGCAGCACGCGACCTGGCCGGCACCACCAGCGTCTACATCCATCAGATGGGCCACAAGCAGGGTCTGGGCGAGAGCAGCCTCACTTGCGGCTGGCAGGCCACATGGAACAAGACCAATGGCGACAAGGGCACTTCCGAGTGGTACCTGGAACCCGTGAGCGAAGAGGAGGCCCAGGAACTGATTGCTGCCTTTGAACTGGTGAAGAACCACGACCTGATGGTAATGGACTATGAACAGAAGGTGGCTCAGGCCGAGGCAGCCATCGAGACCGCCCAGGACCTCAACGATGCCTATGACATCGTGGCCGACCAGCCCTATTTCACCAGTGCCGACCAGTTCACCTCGCTGTGGACCGAGGTAAAAGAGGGTTCTGTGGATAACTTGTTTGATGGTGATTCCAACACGTTCTGGCACAGCAACTGGTCTGACGATAGCAAGAGTGCGGGCGGAAAGCCTCACATCCACTCGTTCGAGCTTTCTTTTGCTGAGCCTATCTCCGGCATGGTGAAGATGTACATGCAGCGCCGCAACATCGGTAACGACCATCCCACGGAATTCAGCGTGTATGGCACCAACGACGATGCCAAACTGTCCGACCCCAACGACGCAGGCTGGGACCTGGTGTGCAAGGCTGTGAAAACTCCCTGGTGGAGCGGACAGGCCGATGTATATTCTCAGGCCTTCAACATTGCACAGCCCTACAAGCACCTGCGTTTCTACCTGGAAAATGCAGCGGGTGGAACTGGCATGAACGGTTTCTTCCACATGGCTGCCCTGCAGCTCTATCCTGCCGTGAAGACCCATGACACCCAGTTCGACAAGATGGGCGAGGTGGCTACCACACTGGCAGCCCTGGTGGCAGAGTCGAAGACCTTCAACCATGCCGACCTCACTGTCGACCAGTATCAGGCCTTTGTGGCTGCCCTGGACGCCTTCCTGGGCATGATGGCCGACCCCGCCGTGCTGCGCAATGCCATCAGCAACAACCAGAAGGCAGCCGACATCATGGTTGAGGGCACACAGCCCGGCTACTGGAGCGACATGAGCGCAAAGCAGGGACTGCAGGATGCCATTGACAAGGCCAATGCCTATCTGAATGGTGGCGTATACGTGAAGGAGGAACTGGAGGCCTTGGCCGCAGAGGTGGCTGCTGCAGCTGCCAACGTGAAGAAGAGCGCCAACCCCATCCGCACCGACAAGTGGTACCGCATCCACTTCACCACTGCCGAGGACTATGAGACATACGGATGGAGCACAGCCCAGTCTGGTCCGGCTGTAGAGGGCGGCCCCAGCCTGATTGGCCGGTACATGGCTCCCGGTGTCTGGGTTGAAGGCGGAGAAGGCAGCGAAAGCCGCATCGACTACCTGGCCCAGGATGTAGTAACCGAGGGCACCCAACTGTATGTCTACGATGCCGATGTGCTCGACCTGGATGATCCCAATAACCAGTATAGCTTCGTGGCCCTGTCCGACAGCACATTCGCCATCCGTCATCGTGCCACAGGCCTCTATCTGCAGCGCAACCGCGTGAACAACTTCTTGACCGTGTCCCTGAGCACCACACCTGTGGAGGCTGAGCCCAATGTGCTCGGCTATGGCCAGTTCTCGTTCCGCCTGCAGGACCTCGACGGCGTGAGCTGGGAAAAGAACTACTTCAACTTCTGGCGCGATCATCAGGTGCTCCAGACATGGACGGGCGAAGGTGCCGGCGGCAACTGCTCGTTCTGCATCGAAGAGGCCGGCGACATCCTGGGCGACGAGGATGCACCCGTATATCAGAAGACGGTGGTTCCCGCACAGTACTATGGCTTCTGCTTCCCCACCAGCGTGCGTGTGGACGGTGGTTCGCTCTACACCCTGGCCGGAACGTTTGCCGATGAGGAAGGCACACAGTATGTAGCGCTCAGCGAGACTGAGGAGGTGGAGGCAGGCGTGCCCTTCGTATATGTCATCAGCGAAGGTGGCGAATACAATGCCGAAGCCACTACGACCGATGCCTTCTATCTGGGCAACGAACTGGCGCGTGAGCCCGGCGAACTGAACGGCATGAAGGGAGCCTACTACCTCACCTTCATCACCACCGACCATGTCGTGTTTGCAGAGAACAAGGCCAAGGTGCTCACAAGCACCAATGCCTATGTGGAGCCCAACCAGGGCTACATCGTCTATGGAGCCAATCCCATCGAGGAGGACGGCGAGTATGACGTGGCTGTAGCTATCGACGGCAAGGTGGCCGACGGCATCCAGAACACGCTGGCCGAAATCAGCAAGGGCGGCAATGTGTACACCCTCGGTGGCCAGCTGGCAGGCAAGGTTTCTTCGCTGAAGGAAGTGAAGCGCCTGGGCCGCGGCACCTACATTGTAAACGGCGTAAAGGTGCTGGTTCGCTGATGCGGACATCTGTCTGACAAGATGAAATAAGGAGAGGGCGTGCCTGTGACGACACGCCCTCTTTAGGTAAATAATTGTATTTAAAGCTTAGTTTTAAAATGAGAAAAGTGTTATCAACAATGTTGTTGTGCCTGGTGGCAGTCGCAGCATGGGCTCTGCCCAGGGCCGAGTACCCGCGTCCCCAGTTTGAACGCCAGGACTGGGTGAACCTGAATGGCGAATGGAGCTACACCTTCGACTTCGTGGGCTCCGGCATGGAAAAGAAACTCCATGAGAGCCGTGGCTTCGATGGCAGGATTACTGTCCCCTTCTGCCCCGAGAGCAAACTCTCTGGCGTGCAGTATACCGACTTTATCAACAACATCTGGTACCAGCGCCAGATTCAGATGCCTTCTGAATGGGCCGGACGCAATGTGATGCTCCACTTCGGAGCCGTGTATTACAATGCAGCTGTCTATGTCGATGGCAAGCTGGCCGGCCGCCATTTCGGCGGAAGCACTTCCTTTGCCATCGATGTCACCCGCTTCGTGGCCGACGGCAAGCCCCACTCCCTGGTGGTGCACGCCTACAGCGACACTCGCACGGGCAAGCAGCCTGCCGGCAAGCAGAACATGCGCAAGGACCAGTTCGAATGTATGTACACCCGCTGCACGGGCATCTGGCAGACCGTGTGGATGGAACCGGTGGACAAGGCAGCGTTGCTGCGCACCCAGGTCATTACCGACATCGACCAGAAGCAGGTGGTGGTGAAGCCCACCTTCTACAGCGAAACGGCCGCCCAGTTTACCGTGACCCTGAAGGACGGCAAGAAGGTGGTGGCCACCAAGAGCGTGACTGCCCAGAATAATTCCGTGGTGGTGCTGCCCGTCAAGAACCCCAAGCTGTGGAGCCCCGAAAGCCCTTTCCTCTACGACCTGACGTATGAGGTGAAGGATGCCCAGGGCCGTGTACTTGATGCGGTGTCTTCCTACGTGGGCATGCGCAAGATTCATGTGGAGGGCAACAAGGTGTACCTCAACAACGAGCCGTTCTATCAGCGCCTGGTGCTCGACCAGGGCTATTACCCCGACGGCATCTGGACGGCTCCCTCCGATGAGGCACTCCGCCATGACATCGAACTGTCCATGCAGGCAGGCTTCAACGGTGCCCGCCTCCACCAGAAGGTCTTCGAGGAGCGTTTCCACTACTGGGCCGACAAACTGGGCTACATCACATGGGGCGAGGCTCCCTCTTGGGGCATGGATGCCAACGACCCCGAGGTGGCCCGCAACTTCATGACCGAATGGAGCGAGGAAATCGTGCGCGACAGGAACCATCCTTCTATTGTCACCTGGACACCCATGAACGAGGAGTGGTGGCCCGACAGGGTGCAGTTCCCCCGTTTTGTGAGCGATGTGTACGACCTCACCAAGATGCTCGACCCCACACGTCCCGTGTGTGACGTGAGCGGTGGTGTGCACATCAAGACCGACATCTGGACCACTCACAACTATGAGCAGGACCCCAAGAAGTTGAAGGACATCATTTACAATGGCGAGCGCTGGTTCCAGACACCCAACGAATACCCTGGCCTGGCACGCAGGAACACGGGTTTCAATCGCGACCAGGACAACGAGGTGTACGACTTCCCCACCTACACCGAGGCCACAAAACCCTATCTTCTGGACGAGTTTGGCGGCATCAAGTGGGTGAAGGGCCAGGACAAGGCCACTGGCAACACGGGTGCTTCGTGGGGCTATGGCGAGCCGCCCCATTCGCTGGAGGAGTTCTACACACGACTGGAAGGCCAGGTGGACGCGCTTATGGAAATCTCCGACAATGTGTGGGGTTACTGCTACACCCAGCTTACCGACGTGGAGCAGGAGCAGAACGGCATTTACTTCTACGACCGCAGCTCCAAGTTCGACATGAAGCGCATTCATGCCATCTTCAGCAAACGTCCCCAGAGCAGCAGGCAGTAGGTGCGCTTGCACTGCTTGAAAAATATAGCCCCCCTTCGGAGCCAGGCTTCGAAGGGGGGATTTGTTGTCAGTTAATCATTCATTTTTGGAAGGATTCAGGCTTTGTTGGCCCGGCGTGAAATGCCGGAGTTGAAGTAGTCCTGCACTACATACAATGTCACTACGGACATGATTATCATAGTTAATGCTGTCATAATGTTCTCCTTTCTTTTTCGTTAAACAATCTTTTACCTTACTGACTAATGCCCTGTGGTAATCCACGCTTGGATAAGGGCGTTTCTTTTGTTATCCTTTTTTCTTATGACGCTGCAAAGTTACAGCTATTTGCACTGTATGGGCAAGTTTTTGTGGCAAAAATCGTCTTTTGGGGTGGGTTTTATTGACAAATATCAAGAGGGCTCTGTTTCCGGCTCCTTTTTTTTCGAAAGAATATGGCCTGAAAATTTGACAGTTTCGCCTTAAATGACTACCTTTGTCTGTCGAAATACCTTAAAAAGCCTTTTTTATATGAAGAAGAACAATACAATGAAGATTCTGCTGGTGGCCGGGTTTGCCATGCTGTCCTTGCCCACCTGCGCACAGAAGCATCATGAGTTTGCCAATTACAAGCGCTATGCCGAGAAGAACCTCATGCTGGGAAAACCCGCCAAGGGCGAGAAGCGTGTGGTGCTGTTTGGCAATTCCATCACGGACGGATGGCCGTCGGCGCGTCCCGAGTTTTTTCGCGACAACAACCTGATAGGCCGGGGCATCAGCGGACAGACCAGCTATCAGTTCCTGCTGCGTTTCAGAGAGGACGTCATCAATCTGGGTGCCCGTATCGTGGTCATCAACTATGGCACCAATGACATTGCAGAGAACACAGGCCCCTACGATGAGGACATCACCTTCGGCAATATAAAATCGATGGTCGACATCGCGCGGGCCAATAAGGTGAAGGTGATTCTGGCCTCTTGCCTGCCGGCCGGCGGATTCGGCTGGCGTCCGTCCATCAAGGACTCCATGGCAAAGATTCGCAGCCTGAATGCGCGTGTACAGGCGTATGCCAAGGCCGAGAAGATTCCCTATGTCGACTATTTCAGTGCCATGGTTTCGGCCGATGGCAAGGAGTTGCGTCCCGACTATGCCAATGACAGGCCGGGAGTGCACCCCAATGTCCAGGGCTATGCCGTGATGGAACAGCTGCTCCTGCCCGTCATCCGGAAACTGCGCTGAAACGGCAACTGACAAAAACCTCTAAAATCTCGCGCGCGTATAATTAATAATGGTTAAGCCGTTTGTTCCCCTCAGAAAAAACGGCTAACTTAGCGTCGCGAACAGGACATTTGGTATTAACTTCAATGCTTAGCCGCAAATATGGAAAACAATCATAACTATTGTCTGATTCTGGCCGGCGGAAATGGTAGCCGCCTGTGGCCAGTGAGCCGTTCCACACGCCCCAAGCAGTTCATGGACTTGCTGGGTACGGGACGCACAATGCTGCAGCAAACCTTCGACCGCGTGGCGCGTTTCATCCGCCCCGACCATATCTATGTGTCCACTAATGTGGAGTATCTGCCCCTGGTGTACGAACAGCTGCCCATGGTGGACGACCTGCACATCCTGGAAGAACCCGTGCGCAGGGGCACGCTGGCGTCCACAGCCTGGGGCACGGTGGTGATAGCCAAAGAAGACCCGGAGGCCAGAGTGCTGGTGACGCCTGCCGACCAGCTGATAGTGGACGAGACGGCCTTTGCCGAGGACATGCTCAATGCGCTCCGTTTCGTGGGTCGGCATGACATGCTGGTGACCACGGGCGTGCGTCCCACCCGCCCCGACACGGGCTATGGCTACATTCAGCTGGACAATCCTGTGGAGGGGTGCCGCGACATGTACCGTGTGACCTCGTTCACCGAGAAGCCTTCCATCGAATTTGCACGCATTTTTATGGAAGAGGGAGATTTCCTCTGGAACACGGGCTTGCTGTGTTTCAGTGTGCGGGTGATGCTGGACAACCTGTACATGCTGGTGCCCGAGTATCAGCTGGAAATACCTCGCATGATGGCCGAGGCCGAGTGTGGTGACCCCAAGCTGGTGCCCGAATTCTTCAGTTCGCTCCCCAACCTGAACGTGGATGTGAGCATTCTGGAGCGAAGCGACAACGTGTGTGTGCTGGCCGGACATTTCGGCTGGGCCGATGTGGGAACTTGGCAGGGCCTCTATTGCGATGCACCTGCCGATGAGAACGGCAATGTGCTGCTCAACACCAAAGCCTACCTCTATGAGTGTGCCAACAATATCATACGCCTTCCCTCCGGACGTACGGCCGTGGTGAAAGGCCTCACCGACTATGTGGTGGCCGAGGAGGGCGAGATACTGATGATAACGCCCCGGAGCGATGCAGCTGCCATGCGGCGGATGCACACCGACACCAAGTTTGGATAAGGATGAATGAATACAAGAAACCGATGGTCTCACATGGAGGAACCATCGGTTTCTTGATTGGTTTTGACTAGAACTGTGCCCTGATGGAGGCGGCAATGGCCTCAAATTCTTCGGGCGTGAGTTTCAGATGGGGATTGCTGAAGCGGATGTCGTCCTCGCTCTGCATGGGCACGAGGTGGATGTGGGCATGGGGCACTTCCAGGCCGATTACGCACTGACCCACCTTCTTGCAGGGAATGGCCTTCCGGATGGCCAGCGCCACTTTCTTGGCAAACACCTGCATGCCTGCTAGTTCCTCGTCGTCGAGGTCGAAGATGTAGTCCACTTCGTGTTTGGGTACTACCAGCGTGTGTCCCTTCTGCAGGGGGCTGATGTCGAGGAAGGCAAAGTACCTGTCGTCTTCTGCAATCTTGTAGCAGGGAATGTCGCCTGCAATGATTTTGCTGAATATTGTCATGACAGAATGTAATGAAGGGTTGCTGTTATTCTTCGTAGGCGATGCTCAGCACCTCCAGTTGTATGGTGCCCTGAGGCACCTTTATCTCGGCCACATCGCCCACTTTCTTGCCCAGCAGGCCTTGTGCGATGGGAGTCCCCACCGAGATTTTGCCCTCTCGCAGGTTGGCTTCCGATTCGCTCACGATGCGGTATTTCATCTTCATGTTGTTCTTCACATTCTTGAGCTCCACGGTGCAGAGGATTTGCACGGACTCGGTGTCCATGTGGGTGGTGTCGATAATCTTGGCGTCGCGGATGGTCTGCTTCAGCAGGGCAATCTTTGTTTCCAGTTTTCCCTGCCATTCCTTGGCGGCATCGTATTCCGCGTTTTCACTCAGGTCACCCTTGTCGCGTGCTTCGGCGATGGCTGCGCTTGCAGCGGGTCGGTCCACACTTTCCATGTGTTGCAGTTCGGCCACCAGTTTGTCGTAGCCTTTTTGTGTCATGTATGCCATAACTTTTTTTATTATAATAGGTTATATTTTTATGAGTGTTTGAAGAAATGCGAAAAACAAAAGAATCCCGGCTTTTTTGGCCGGAACCCTTCATGCTATCCGCTGCTTTCTTGGATTTCCGATGCAAAGATAGACATTAAACCTCAATTGCCCAAACTTTTCAGGATTTTTTTCTGAAAAGGAGGCAAAAAGGGGTCACAGGAGCGCTTCAATCGCCTTTTCGAGGTCGGTGATGTGCTCTTGCCGTGCCTGCAGGTCGCAGTTGCGGTCGATGAGGAAATAATAGGGAACCACACCCACCTGATAGAGTTTCAGGATGTCGCTGTTGGCACCTTCCTCGCAGTACACGCTCACCCAGGGCAGCATCTCCGTACGCTGTGCCCAGAAGTTGTGGTTGTTGTCCACGCTCACCTGGTAGATTTCAAAGCCGCGGTCGTGGTATTTGTTGTAGAGCTCGCGCAGGAGCAGAGTGCGCTCATGCATGCCTTCGAGCGAGAATGCCGTGAAGTCGAGCAGTACCACCTGTCCCTTGAGGTCGCTCAACGAACGCATCTCGCCCTTGATGTCGGGAAGGGTGATGTCGATGATGCCCAGCTCGCGCACCTTCTCGCTGTCCAGGTCCAGCGTAATTTGGCGGGGCTTGCTCTGGTTCTTGCGTGCCTGCTGGACAATGTTGAACAGGTTTTCCGTGCGGGGACAGTCGGGATAGCGTTCGTTCCATGCGTTGGCGATGGCGCGGAACCATGCCAGGTCGTTTTTGTCCTGCATGGGGTCGAACACACGCACATTGCCCAGCATCTGGAAGCAGGCAAAGTAGCTGCTCGATGCATCGTAGCGGTTGCGCATGTAGTTGGCCTTCACCGACTGCTTGTATTGTGCCACCAGGGTGTCCACCCTTTCCTGCCGTTCCTGCATGGTGATGCTCCGGTCCAGGGCTATGCGGGTGACCTGCCGTTCCAGCTCTGCCATGTGGAGGCACAGCAGGCGGATGGTGTCGCAGTTGCCACTGCCCTCCACCTTGTAGCCAAACGAGAGGTTGGCCAGCGTGGCCTCTATGTGGATGTGCTCGGTGCTGTCCACGGCCAGGTTGATGCCCTGCGCACCGATGCGCAGCCGATAAAACTCAGGGTTTGCGGGGGCTGTGCCTGTCACCTCAAACTTGCCGTCAGTGCCCACGCCGGCCGAGTCGATGGCCACAATGCCATCGCCCAGGGTGATGTGCTCCAGATAGAGCATGGTGTCGGAGGGTACACCTGAGATGTGCCCTTCGATATGGAATCGTTGTTCGTGTGTGCAGCCGGCCAGCATGCTGAGCGTGGCTGCCAGGAGAAGGAGTCTTTTCATACTGCTATGTGTTCTTTTGTGTGCAAATTTACGATTTTTTCAGTGAAAACCCTTCTGACAGTAATAAAAAAACATAAAAAAGTGCTTTCTTTCTTAATAATAAGGTACAAATGGCAGGAAAGTGGAATTATTTTTGTACCTTTGTGCGATTTTTTGACGCAATATATTTTATATCAACGAGATGAATGTAATTACAAAGACTGTCGAACTGCCTGATGGAAGAACCATCAGCATTGAGACTGGAAAGCTGGCCAAGCAGGCCGACGGCGCCGTGATGCTCCGTATGAACAACACGATGCTACTGGCCACAGTGTGTGCCGCTAAGGATGCTGTACCTGGTACTGATTTTATGCCGCTGCAGGTGGAATACCGCGAGAAGTATGCTGCAGCCGGCCGATTCCCTGGAGGATTTACCAAGCGTGAGGGAAAGGCAAGTGACAACGAAATCCTCACTTGCCGTCTGGTGGACCGCGCCCTGCGCCCTCTGTTCCCCGACAACTATCACGCAGAGGTGTATGTCAACGTGATTCTGTTTTCTGCCGACGGTGAGGATATGCCCGACGCATTGGCAGGCTTTGCTGCTTCAGCAGCCCTGGCGGTGAGCGATATTCCCTTTGGCGGTCCTATATCTGAAGTGCGCGTGGCCCGTATCGACGGACAGTTTGTCATCAACCCCACTTTCAGTCAGCTTGAACAGGCCGACATGGACCTGATGGTGGGCGCCACCGAAGAGAACATCATGATGGTGGAAGGCGAAATGAAGGAAGTGAGCGAGCAGGACTTGCTGGCAGCTCTGAAAGCTGCACACGAGGCCATCAAGCCCATGTGCCGCCTTCAGAAGCAGTTGTCCCAGGAACTGGGCAAGGACGTGAAGCGCGAGTACTGCCACGAGGTGAACGACGAGGACCTGCGTAAGCAGACCCACGACGAGTGCTACCAGCCCGCTTATGATGTGACCAAGCAGGCACTGGAGAAGCAGGAGCGCGCCGAAGCTTTTGAAAAGGTACGCGAGGACTTCAAGGCACGCTATGCCGAGGCACACCCCGACCTCACTCCTGAGGAACTGGAGGAGAAGAACGGCCTGATCGACCGTTACTATCACGATGTGGAGCGCGATGCCATGCGTCGTTGCATCCTTGATGAAGGCATCCGTTTGGACGGACGCAAGACCACCGACATCCGTCCCATCTGGTGCGAGGTGAACCCGTTGCCCGGCCCTCACGGCTCGGCGTTGTTCACCCGCGGCGAAACCCAGTCGTTGAGCACCACTACGCTGGGCAACAAGATGGACGAGAAGATGGTGGACGATGTGCTGGAGAAGGGCTACATGCGTTTCCTGCTCCACTACAATTTCCCTCCCTTCTCTACCGGTGAGGCCAAGGCACAGCGTGGCGTGGGCCGCCGTGAGATTGGACATGGCCATCTGGCATGGCGTGGTCTGAAGGGCCAGATTCCAACGGACTACCCCTACACCGTGCGCGTGGTGAGCGACATCCTCGAGAGCAACGGTTCCAGCTCCATGGCTACCGTTTGTGCAGGCTGTCTGAGTCTGATGGATGCCGGTGTGCCCCTGAAGAACCCCGTGAGTGGCATTGCCATGGGTCTCATCAAGAATCCCGGTGAAGACAAGTATGCCATCCTGAGCGATATTCTCGGCGACGAGGACCACCTGGGCGATATGGACTTCAAGACCACAGGTACTCCCAACGGACTTACTGCCACCCAGATGGATATCAAGTGTGACGGTCTGAGCTACGAGATTCTGGAGAAGGCCCTCATGCAGGCCAAGGCCGGACGTGAGCACATTCTGGGTGAGATGATGAAGACCCTGTCAGCTCCTCGTCCCGAACTGAAGCCTCATGTTCCTCGCATCGAGCAGATTATCATCCCCAAGGAATTTATCGGCGCTGTGATTGGCCCGGGTGGAAAGATTATCCAGGGCATGCAGGAGGATACCGGTGCCACCATCACCATCGACGAAGAGGACGGTGTGGGCAAGGTGCAGGTTTCTGGTGCCAACAAGAGCATCATCGATGCGGCTCTTGCCAAGATTCGTGCCATTGTGGCTGTGCCCGAGGTGGGCGAGGTTTACGATGGAACGGTGCGTTCAGTGATGCCATACGGCTGCTTCGTGGAGTTCATGCCGGGCAAGGATGGTCTGCTCCATATCAGCGAAATCGACTGGAAACGTCTGGAGACCGTAGAGGACGCTGGCATCAAGGAAGGCGACAAGATTAAGGTGAAGCTGCTCGACATCGATCCCAAGACAGGCAAGTTCAAGCTCTCTCATCGTGTGCTCATCGAGAAGCCCGAGGGATATGTAGAGCGTGAGCGTCGTCCCCGTCCTGAGCGTCGTGAACGCCGTCCTCGTCCCGATCATAACAATGAATAAGCAAGACTTTGCATAACATCAAAATAAGTGATTTATCCGATGATAGGGTCCGTCGTGATGACGGGCCTTATTTTGTTTCCGTGTGTGGGTGGCCAGGGCGTATCATTGGGTCGCTCGGGGAAAACTTTAGCCTGGCAGCAGGGCAATGGCACGTCTCACCCGCTCGGCAGAGGTGACGAGCATGTGGGACACATCCAGACTGTCTGACAGAGCCAGCCCGCTGGATGTGGACATCCGGCTCTCAACACGCTCCCGCAGGGAGAAGTGGTAGGCATGGATGCCCGTGGCTTCGTATAACTGACGTATGTTGTCCTCACACACTCCGCTGCCCGCCATCAGGATGATACGTCCCCGGGCATCCTGTTCCAGTGTCGCCAGCATGGCAGTGCCGTCTACGGCCTTCTCGCACATGCCAGAGGTGAGGAGACGGTCGAAGCCCAGCGTGATAATGTGCGTTAGGGCTTCCCTGGGACTGTTGGTAAGGTCGAAGGCCCGGTGGAAGGTAACGGACATCGGTCTGGCCAGAGCCAGCAGGCGCCGGTTGGCCTCCATGTCCACATCGCCTTGTTCCGTAAGGCAACCAAAGACCACACCGTCCACGCCCAGTTCCTTGCACATCCGTATGTCCTCCTCCATGCGTTCCAGTTCCAGGGGTGAGTATAGGAAATCACCTCCGCGTGGACGGATGATGACGTGCAGGCGTGTGGTGGTGAGCAGCCTGCGTGCAGTCTTTATCTCGCCATACGAGGGCGTGGTGCCCCCTTCGGGAATGCCTGCGCACAGCTCCACCCTGTCGGCACCGCCTTCCTGTGCCGCCAGACAACTCTCTACGCCATTGGCGCACACTTCAAACTCAAAGTCTTCTCTTCTCATAGCTCGTAGTTGCTGATTTTCATGCAAAAGTAAGGAAAAGAAACGAGAGGCCAAAAAAATAGGGGCATGTTTTGCTTGATTGCCCGAATTTTCCTACCTTTGTGGCGCAAATCGTATTTTGGAAAGCAACGTATGAGAAAATTGTTGATAGCGATGTTATGGACTGCCCTGATGCCAGGGTTGAAGGTCTGGGGGCTGCCTTATGCAGCACAGGAGGACAGGGCAGAGCACACAGGATTGCCGGCCAAGGAGGTAGAGGAGGCCGTGGACTTCCTTTATCGCTTCATGCCGTTGGCTGACAAGACGGACTATCCGCGCAGTTTCTTTGAGGAGAATGTGCGCACCAGTTTCGAGGCCCGGCGCGACATGCCGTGGGGCCACACTGTGCCCGACCTGCTCTTCCGCCACTTTGTGCTGCCTGTCAGGGTGAACAATGAGAATCTCGACCGTTCGCGCATGGTCTTTTACGAGGAACTGAAGAACCGTGTCAGCGGCATGCGTATGTATGATGCCATTCTGGAGGTCAACCATTGGTGTCATGAGCATGTCACCTACCAGCCTTCCGACGGCCGCACCTCGGCTCCTCTTTCCACCCTCCGGTCGGCCTATGGGCGCTGTGGTGAGGAAAGCACGTTCACGGTGGCTGCCTTGCGTGCCGTGGGCATTCCTGCCAGACAGGTCTACACGCCCCGCTGGGCTCACACCGATGACAATCATGCCTGGGTAGAGGCCTGGGCCGACGGACAATGGTACTTTCTGGGCGCCTGTGAGCCGGAGGCTGTGCTCAATCTGGCCTGGTTCAATGCGCCGGCTTCCCGTGCCATGCTGATGCACACAAAGGCCTTTGGCCATTATGATGGCCCCGAGGAGGTGATGCTGCGCACGTCCAACTATACAGAAATCAATCTCATCGACAACTACGGTTCGTCGGCACGTATCGACTTTGACGTGGTGGATGAGAACGGCCGCCCGATAGACGGAGCGCGTGTCGACTTCAAGATTTACAATTATGCTGAGTTCTGCACCGTAGTGACAAAGTATACGGGCAAGGAGGGACACACCTTCCTCACGGCAGGCAAGGGAGACATGATGGTGTGGGCCTCTAGCAAGGGACGCTACGGCTTCGCCTATGCCTCCTTTGGAAAAGACAGCAGGGTCAGGGTCTGCCTGGACCGCAGGGTGGGAGATGCAACCCTTTCGCAGTCATCTGGTGGGACCGTCTTCTATCGCGACTCCTTCAATATCGTACCGCCGCCCGAACATGCCAATACGCCCGAGGTGACCGACCAGCAGCGCACACTCAACAGCCTGCGCCTGGCTTATGAGGACTCGGTACGTATGGCCTATCTGGCCACGTTCTTCACGCCAGTCACAGCCGCTAGGGCATTGGCCGCTCATGGGCTGCCCGAGGGCGATGGCCAGCTGACAGACTTCCTGGTGAAGTCGAGAGGAAACCATGCGGTGATTCTGGACTTTATGGTGCGCCACTCCGACAACCTACCGCGTGTGAGGACATTGCTCTCCTCGCTCAGCGACAAGGACCTGCGCGACATGCCGATGGAGATATTGGACGATCATTTCAATGCATCCAGCAGCCAGCTTTGTCCCCGTGTGGAGAACGAGATGATTATCCATCCCTTCAAGCAGTTTTTCGAGACGGCTTTCAGCCAGAAACAGGCCGACAGGTTCAGGCAGGACCCCATGCGCCTGGTGGCTTGGATTAAAAAGCATATTCGCATCAATCCCGACAAGAAGGCCTTGCAGATAGCCCAAACACCGATAGGCGTGTGGAATGCACGTGTCACCGACGAGCGCTCGCGCAAGATTTTCTTCGTGGATGTGGCACGCAGCCTGGGCATAGAGGCACGGGTGGATGCCATCACCAAGAAGACGCAGTACAGGAAGGGCTCCGAGTGGGTGGATGTGGACTTTGAAAAGACCGTGGAGAAAACCCCGGCCAAGGGGCAGCTCCGTCTGTCCTACGAGGGTGGCGGAGTGGTGGACGACCCCAAGTACTACAGCCATTTCACCCTTACCCGCATCAATGAGGACGGCTCCACTTCCTTGCTGGAATATCCGGAGGAGGGCGTTACATGGGCCAGTACGTTCAGGGAGGGCGTGTTGCTCGACGAGGGTGACTATGCCCTGGTGTTGGGTACCCGTCTGGCAGGTGGAGGCGTGCTTTCCGAGATGCAGCTGTTCCGCGTGTCGGCCGACAGCCCTGCCCATCTTACACTGCACCTGCGCACTTCGCAGACCGACTTGAGCGTGATTGGCAATTTCGATTCAGAATCCCGTTTCCGTCTGCTCGATGACAAGGAAGTGAGCATCCTTTCCCAGACCGGACGCGGCTATTTTATCGTGGGACTAATCGGAGTGGGGCAGGAACCCACCAATCATGCCTTGCGCGACATCGCCAAGGTAGCAGAGGCTTTCAATGAATGGGGTCGTCCGATAGTGCTGCTGTTCGAGGATGAGGAAGCTGCCTCCAAGTTCCACAGCGAAGAGTTCCAGGGATTGCCCGAGAACCTCATCTTTGGTATAGACCATCAGGGTTCCATCCGTAAGCAGATAGTGGCCAATATGAAACTGGCCAATGAGCGTCTGTTGCCGGTGTTCTTTGTGGCAGACACCTTCAATAGGGTGGTATTTGTGTCCCAGGGCTACACCATTGGACTGGGTGAACAGCTCCAGACAGTCATCCGCAAACTGGAATAATGCAAATAATGAACCAAAAAGAAATATATTTAGATTAATGAAACGAAGACTGATTCTTTTGTCTGCCTGTTGTGCAAGCCTTTTGGCACAGGCCATCGACAATCCAGTGGACTATGTGAACACCCTTGTGGGCTCCCATTCCACCCATGCCCTCTCTACGGGTAACACCTATCCTGCCATTGCCACCCCATGGGGTATGAATTTCTGGACTCCCCAGACGGGAAAGATGGGCGACGGATGGTGCTACACCTATGATGCAGAAAAAATCCGCGGATTCAAGCAGACCCACCAGCCCAGCCCTTGGATGAACGACTATGGAATGTTCTCTATCATGCCCATGTGCGGCAAGGCTGAGTTCGACGAGGACAAGCGTGCCAGCTGGTTCTCTCACAAGGCCGAGACAGCCACCCCTTATTATTATAAGGTATATCTGGCCGATTATGATATCGTCACCGAGGTGGCACCCACTAGCCGTGCCGCCATTTTCCGCTTCACCTTCCCCGAGAGTGAGCACAGCTATGTAGTGGTGGATGCCTATGACCGTGGCTCCTATGTGAAGGTGTTGCCCCAGCAGTGTCGCATCGAGGGCTACACCACGCGTAACAGCGGCGGCGTGCCCGATGGCTTCCGCAACTATTTCGTGGTGGAGTTTGACAAGCCTTTCACCTATACGGCTGTGTCCAAGGACGGTCAGCTGGACCAGCAGGACCTGCAGGCTGAGTGTGGCCATGCAGGTGGTATCATTGGCTTTGCCACCCGTCGGGGCGAGCAGGTGAACGCGCGTGTGGCATCCTCCTTCATCAGCATCGAGCAGGCCCAGCGTAATCTGCAGGAACTCTCCGGCCAGTCGCTCGACCAGGTGGCCAGTGCTGCCCGTACGGAGTGGAACACCGTCCTCAGCCGGATTGATGTGCAGGACTTGTCGGACCCCAATCGCCTGCGCACCTTCTACAGCTGCCTCTATCGCTCCCTGCTCTTCCCCCGCAGTTTCTTCGAGCAGGATGCCAGCGGACAGATTGTCCACTACAGCCCCTACAATGGTCAGGTGCTGCCCGGCTACATGTTTGCCGATACGGGTTTCTGGGACACCTTCCGTGCCCTCTTCCCCCTGGTGAACCTTGTTTATCCCGAGATGGCTGCCCGGATGCAGGAGGGATGGGCGAATGCCTACAAGGAGAGCGGATTCCTGCCCGAATGGAGTTCGCCCGGCCACCGCGACTGCATGGTGGGCAACAATTCGGCCAGTGTGGTAGCCGATGCTTATCTCAAGGGCATCCGTGGCTATGACATCGAAACGTTGTGGGAGGCTGTGGTGCATGGTGCCAATGCCGAGCTGGAACGTTCGGCCAGCGGGCGTCGTCAGTGGGAGGCATACAACCAATTGGGATACGTGCCTTACGACAAGATTCGCGAGAGTGCGGCACGCACTTTGGAATATGCTTTCGATGACTGGAGCATTTATCAGTTGGGCAAGGCCTTGGGCAAGCCCGAGCGGGAGATTGAGGTGTTTGCCCGCCGTGCCATGAACTACCGCAACCTTTTCGACCCGTCGCACAATCTGATGCGCGGCCGTCTGGAGAACGGGGAATGGGCGCCCGACTTCAATCCTTTCAAGTGGGGCGATGCCTTTACCGAGGGCAACAGTTGGCACTATACATGGAGCGTCTTCCACGACCCGCAGGGCCTCATCGACCTGATGGGAGGCAACCGGGTGTTCAATGCCATGCTCGATAGTGTCTTTTCCCTGCCTCCCGTCTTTGATGACAGCTATTATGGCGGCACCATCCATGAGATACGCGAGATGCAGATTATGAACATGGGCAACTATGCCCATGGCAATCAGCCCATTCAGCACATGATTTATCTCTATGGCTACAGTGGGGAACCCTGGAAGACACAGCATTGGCTGCGCGAGACGATGAACCGCATGTACAATGCCAACCCCGACGGCTATTGTGGCGACGAGGACAACGGGCAGACCAGTGCCTGGTATGTGTTCACGGCCCTGGGCTTTTATCCCGTATGCCCGGGCTCTAATCAGTATGTGCTGGGTGCCCCCTATTTCAAGCATGTCACACTCCATTTGCCCGGTGGCAAGGATGTGGTGGTGAGCGCGCCTGCATGTAGCGACGCGAACCGTTATGTGCAACGGCTCACGGTCGACGGGCAGGAATATGACCTCAACTATGTCACCCACGCCGACCTGCTCAAGGGTATGCGTATGGATTACACCATGTCTTCACAGCCCAATACCTCCCGCGGCATAGCGCTCGAATCGGCTCCTTACTCGTTCAGCAAGGAGTACAAGCAGACGCCCGCCAAGACCAAGAAGCGGAAGAAGTAGCGCATCTCCGTTCTTCCTCTCCTTATCCATATGGAAGGCCGTTAACTTATGGCTCACCCGGTTCGCAGGCCATGCATTAGGGCAGTCGTAGGTTAACGGCTTGGACAGGGGATAGTTGCTCATTTCCGGGGGTAAATTTCTTGCCCGCGCTGATGATAAGACAGGAATCATGAATATAGAAGAAGTTCGAGAATATGTATTGTCGCTCTATGGAGTGACCGAGGACCAGCCGTTTGGTGACGACAACATCACTTTCCGTATCGAAGGCAAGATTTTCATTTGCCTTTGGCTGGGCAGTGACAGCAATACTTCCAACAGCCCCGACCCTCATTTTGCCATAAAGCTTACACCCGACCGCAACCTTGAGTTGCGCGAACGGTTCTCAGCCGTCACCCCGGCATGGCATTGGAACAAGAAACACTGGAGCGATGTTTTCTACGAGTGCCTCGATGATGACTATGTCAGGCAATGGATTCGTGAATCCTACAACCTCATAGTGTCGAAACTCCCGAAAGCTGTACGGTTACAGTATCTTGGAAACAAATACAGGTGACAATGTGAATGGATTCACATATATTCCTTTGCAGATGAAGTAGCTTCTGTTACAGAAGGATTAATAACCTTACCGCAACAAGATTAATAACCTTAATGCTGTAAGGTTATTAATCTTTCTTTCAGATATCATGTATTCATAAGCTTGGAAGATAGTGTTTTCAATCTTCACTAAACCGTTGGATTCCGTTATTATACTCTTCCATCGATTCTGCTGCTATTAGGGTTTCTCCTTCGACGGGGGCATAGGATTTGATTCTTCTGTCTTCAAGATAGATATGGTTGAGGGTATATTCCAGGGCTTCCAGGGTTTGCATGCGTACTTTTGGCTTCAGTTGGCATTCCCAAATGGTAATGCAGTGCCATCCCATGGCTGTCAGTTGTAGTTGTTTCTTCCTGTCTCTGTTTCGGTTCTTTTCAATCTTATTGTGCCAGAATTCCACATTCGATTTCGGAAGCACATAGTATTTGCAGCCTTCGTGACCATGCCAGAAACAACCGTTCACGAAAATGACAGTTCTGTATTTGCGCAAGACCAAGTCGGGATGCCCGGGAAGGCGTGGATAGTTTAGCCTATACCGATAGCCACGGCTGAACAAGAACTTTCTCACCAGCAGTTCTGGCTGAGTGTTCTTGCTTTTTATTGCAGACATGCAATGGTGACGCTGTTCTTTGGTCAGTTTGTCCATGTTTTGTTGATGTTGCCTGTAAAGGTAGTGTTTTTTTTCAATACAGGGATACTTTTCGGGCTTTTGTTCTGCAATGTCGGCAAATAGCCTTACTTTTGTTGTCGAAAAAGAGAAAAGCATCGTGGTTATGGAAGGAGAAGCTTCAAAAAAGGAGATAAAACGCATACCCTACGGGATGATGAACTTCGTGGCTGTCCGCGAAGACAATTATTACTACGTTGATAAGACAAGGTTCATAGAGAAGGTGGAGAATGCCAACAGATTCTTCTTCTTCATCCGTCCGCGCCAGGAGGTTTTCACCGACATGGAGCATTCCTACATCATCGAGCTGAAGTACCTCAAGAGCCATGCCACGGCCATGGAGGCGGAAGCGGCCGTGAAGCAGGCCAGGGCCCAGGTGCTTCGCTATGCCGATACGGTGAATGTGGGCGAGAACATAGGCCACACCACGCTCCACAAGGTCATTGTGGTGTATTGCGGAGTGGACATGGTAGCGTGCGAGGATGTATGAAGCACAGGGCGCAGCCACAAGTGAATGACTCCATTGGAAAAATAGCTACATAAATCGCGTTCTCAAGAAATGCGGCCTTTGAGGCTACAATTCTTGAGAACGCGATATTTTCGTTAATGAGTGTACGGGTGTCAGAGCTGGATGGTGTACATCACAAAGGAGTGGGGCTTCACCTCCACCTTCATCTTTTTGCTCACTTCCACCTCTTCCTTTACGGGAGCAATGGGCTGCGCATCAAAGTTGTTCTCCTGATCGGGATTCCCGGCCAGCGTTGTCTTCACGGCCTTCTTCTTCAGACCAGGGAAACGGCTGAGATTGAGGCTCACTTTGCAGGTGTTGTTGGCAGCATTGCACACCTTCACAAAGAGCTGGCGTGTGTGGGTGTTGAGCACCACCGACTGCTCCTGCATATTGGTCTTCTCGCTGTCGAAGGTGACGCAATCGCCATAGTAATAGTTGCCCGATGACTGACCGAACATCTGTTGCACATAGTAGCTACAGGTGAGGAAGGGACGTTCGTTGTCGAAATAGATGAGGTCGGGGTTCCAGTTGGTGGCGTTCTTGCGTGCAAAGAGGGGCGCATAGCTGGTCATGCACACGATGTCGCCGTTGCGCTCTACATGCAGCAGATAGAGTGCTTCGGCCAGTGCATCGCGCATCTTCTTGTCCTTGGAGGCATATTCACCGAGATAGACCTTGGTCTTGCAGTCGCGGGGATAGGTGTCGTATTGGCGGCTGGTCTCGAAATAGGTATGTGGCTCGTAGTAGTGCTCGTCGAGAATGGGCATGTCCAGTTCGCGTGCCAACTTCCATCCCTCTTCATAATCGGGGTTGCCGGGGTGGGAACCAGGGCCGGCTGTGCCTACAATCACTATCTCGGGATGTTTTTCCATGATTTTCTTGTACATATAGCGGAAACGTTCTGCAAACTCGGGGGAGATTTTTTCCTCGTTTCCAATGCCCAGGTATTTCAGACCGAAGGGTTCGGGGTGGCCGGCGGCGGCACGCACCTTGCCCCATTGGGTGGAGGCATCACCGTTGGCCCATTCGATGAGGTCAAGGGCATCCTGCACCCATTCGTCCATTTCCTGCATGGGCACTACGTCCTGTGCCTGAGTGGGCCACATGTTCCAGCCACCGTTGGCACCCTGACAGCTCACACCGCAGGGGAGGATGGGTACGGGTTGCATGTTCATGTCCTCGCACAGCTGGAAATATTCATAGTAGCCCAATCCCATCGACTGGTGATAGCCCCAGGTGTTCTTCAGCGGGCGGCGTTGTTCCTTGGGGCCTACAGTGGTCTTCCAGCGATAGGTGTTCCAGAATCCGTCGCCACCACCGTGTACCACACATCCGCCGGGGAAACGCATGAACTTGGGATGCAGGGCTTCAAGGGCCTCAGCCAGGTCTTTGCGCAGGCCATGCCCTTTGTAGGTGTCCTGAGGCATGAGGGAGAGCTGGTCCACATCCATCACGCCCAGGGTGAGCACCAGCATACGTAGGGCAGCGTGCTGGCAGTCTGCATTGGCGCACAGCGTGGCTGCGTAGGAAGTCCACTGTTTGCCGCTGACGGTGAGTACCGTGTCGGCCAATACCTTGGTTTGCCTGCCGGGCTCGATGAGCGTCACCCTCACCTGCTTGTCCTTGCCATCGACATTGCGGGCAAAGAAGGAAAAGTCATAGTTGGCTCCCTTCTTCACGTTGATGCCGTCAAAGCCCTGGTTCTCCAGTCCGAAGCCTTTCCATCCGTCATAGTCCTGATACTCCTTTACACGTTCGACAGTGAGGCGCATGTAGTTGATGTTGTGGGGGTGGATGGGGTCCTGCTGTAGCGCCTGGGCCAGACCCAGCGAATGTCCGGGACGGCATACACGCCAGGCCGTGCCTGGTCCCCAGCCGTCACGTTCGGCAAGATTAAACTCAAAAGAGCCGTTTTGCAGCAGCTCAGCATAGAGTCCTCCATCTGCAGCGGAACTGATATCCTCGAAGAAGATACCCACCAGTTCGTCACTAATCTGTTTTCCTCCGGCAGGTGCCTTCATTTCCTTCTGTGCCTGTGCCGTCAGCGTCCCTGCTGCGAGCATCAAGGTGAGCAATTTTTTGGGTAATTTCATTTTTTATTGGTTTTGGTTTGTTTATGTTTTTTCGTGTATGGGGGTACAGATTCCAGATTTTGCTGCAAAGTTAATGAAATTCGTGCGTAAATCAGCGGTATTCCCCTCAAAAAATGATTCTCCAATGGCTAGTTCCTGATTTCATGTATTAGAAGGGCGAAAGAATAAACCCAATTGAGGTGAAGGCGGAGGAGAACCTCAAGGCCGTCGCACTATCGTGGGCAGCACTGGATGACCAATGTCCCACTATATGGTCTTGCGGACATTGACAACGTCTGGCTGAAAGAGAACAAAGTGAGGGGCACACCGGTATGGATGGCGTGCCCCTCACTTAGGGAATAGGGGAGGAATGCTTTACTTGCGGATATACACCTTCTTTCCTCCTATGATGTTGATGCCACGTACGGGGCGAGCCAGTTTCTGGCCCATCATGTTGTAGATGCCCTCAGGCTGTTGCTGGCCGGCCATGATGTTGGAGATGCCAGTACCGTCCTCGGAGTGCTCCTCCTTGCCGGTGTCCATGGCCTTCACCTTGTTCCACAGGGCTGCGGCCTGGGAACCGTTGAGGGGCTGGTCGTAGATACGGAAGATGGCGATGTCGCCCTGGAGCGTGGCCTCGGGCACGTCTCTGTTTGCCAGGTCACCGCCTACGCCAATCCAGCAAGGATTGGTGAGTGGATAGGTGAGGAAACCGTTGCCCGACGTGGAACCTGCAAATTCACCGTTCACATAGAGATTGATGATGCCGTCTGCCTGGTTCCATACGCCTATCAGATGAATCCATTCATCCTTCACCACGGGTGCGTTGTAGACAGCATCGCGATAAGAGCCGTCCACGCAGACCTCGAACATCCAGTGGCCGTTGTACATGATCATGCCCAGACCACCAGCATCCTCCATGCCCAGACAACTGGCCCAGTTGCCTGGCATCTCTTCGCCTTCCCAGGTGGGACGCAGGTAGCACTCTACGGTGAGACCGTCGGCCATGCCGTTCCACAGTTCGTCGCTCACGGGAACCTTGGCATAGGAAACGGAGTTGTTGGTTGCCCATTCGTTCTCGGCCAGGCACATCACATCCATGCCCAGCTTGGGGCTGGTGACCACCTTCATGTCTGCCGAAGCCTCTACGGGATTCTGCATGGGCGACTGATCCACCACGGTGCCCTCTTCGGCATTGAAGACAAGGTCGAGCAGGTCGGCCTGCGGCAATTCCAGCAGCATGCTGCTGAACAGTGCGTCCAGTGTGGCCAGACTGTTGTCCATTTCCTCTTTGGTGTTGAAGACACCCAGCGTCCAGTCGTCCCATACCAGGGCACAGGCCTCTTCCAGTTCGAGGGCGTGGCCAGGATAATCGATTACACGGTCGGCATAGCCAATGAGCGAGCGTGCCATGTCGGTATACAGTCGTTTGGAGTTGATAATCTCACCAAACAGTTGGGAGAAGGTCTGGATGAGTGCATACTGTGCGGCTGCATCCGTGCCCTCTGCTTCCGCAGCCTGGATGGCCTCGTTCAGCCTGTCTTTCAGAGCCTGGGAGAAGTTGGGGTACCATGCATAGTCCTCGCCGTTGCTGAACTCATACTGTTGGATGTGCTTGGCGCGGGCCACTACACTGGCTAGCGTCTGGCTGATGGCCTCGCCGGCTTCTTCAAGCGTACCTTCGTAGGTGAGCTGGATGTCGCCTATGCCCACCCACTCATCGCCACCGTAGCCGGAATAGGGATGACGGATGCCCACGGTGAGCTGTCCGTCCTGCACGTCCACGAGGATGCTGTTGGGATAGCGTCCGGCCTGGAAGGCATAGCAGCAGCTCTGGATGCCATGGAGTGCATAGCCCAGCAGGGTGCCGTCGGTGTCAAGGATTTCCTTGTCACGCACGGCTGCGTCGGCACCAATCCAACAGTTTTCCAGGTCTACAGCGTCGTCTGCGGAGATCATGTCTTCGATGACATCCTGCAGGTAGTTCATCTGGTCGTTGGCATAGATGGTGGGGTAGTACTGGTTGGCATAGGCATTGTCGAACGGACGGTATCCACCCTTCACCTGCAGGCGGTACACACCGTTCTTCAGTCCCGTGATGGTCTGGTACATGTCGAAGGCGCGGCCGCCCCAGTTCTCGGCAGCATTCATGTTGCCGTTGGTGCCGTAGCCGTTCATCACCTGCCCCTTCCATCCTTGGAAACCATTGGCGAAATCAGCATTCTCCAGCAGGACGGTTACGTCTGCTCCTGCAGCGGCATCTATGGCCATGGCCTTCTTTTCCATCTCATTGATGGTTTCTGTCATGGCCAGGACATCCTCAGTGTCGAGGCTGTAGTTCTCTGTTACATACGGATAGGTGCCCAGCGGATAGTCCTCGCATGGCTCTATGGCATCTTCAAAGAAGGAGAGCATAGACTCCACGTAAGTGCCGCTCATCTCAGACAGCTGGGCATAGACCCTGGTGGCGGCTTCCTGCAGTTCGACATAGGCCTGGATGTTCTTGGCCAGACGGTCGAGGAGTGTCTGCACGGTTTCGTAGGCCGTTTCCAGCTCGCTCCAGGTGTTCACATTTTCCAACTGGTCCAGTGCCGTTGCCACTTCGTCCACCAATGTGGTGTAGGCCAGCGGATCGCCTATTTCATCGCGCTTCAGTTGCGTGTATTCGGCGGCCACACCGGGGATGTCGCTTTCATCGTTGATACACATATATTCGGTGCCTGCTCCTATCACAACACCATGGGTGGGGTCGAGCGTGGGAGCATTGTCGGTGCCCAGGGTCTGGTGCCATACAGCTTGTTGGGAAACAGCACCTTTGTTCAGACGCACACAAATCTCGCCGCTGGCCAGCTGCTCTTCGGTCACCAGCGTACAGTTGCCGTAGCGGCAGGGCATTTCGGCAGGGTTGATGTAATAAACATTGTCGGTGTAGGCAGTTCCGCCCGACACCCAACCGACAAATTCGCTGCACCATGTGGCGTCTGCTGCCGACATCTGGCACAGGGCCAGGCAGTTTACAAAGTGGGTGTCGCCAGCCACGTCGGCGGTGAATCCGGCCATGGTGCCACCGTTGGGCGCGCTCATCACACACTTGGAGATGCAGTTCTCATAGCGGCTGCCTGTGCCGTCCCATGAGGAGAAGCCGCCGCAATAGGTGTCGCCCGAGTAGTAGGTGGTCATCTCCACCTCCACGGTCACGTTCTTCACCGTACCGCCGGCGTTCATGCCCAGCAGGGGAGAGGTCCATTGCTGGCTGGTGGTGACTGTTCCCTTCAGGGTGAGGTTTCTCACTTCAGAGCCCTTGCCCAGGTCGGCAATGAAGCCCGAGGTCCAGTTCTCCAGATTAAGGTTCACGGTTATCGTGTGCCCCTGTCCGTCGAAGAATCCGTTGTAGGTGCGCGGATAGACTGTGAACACCTGGTTGTATTCGCTGTAGTCGATGTCGGCCTCCAGCATCACGTTCATCGTGGCGTTCTGCTGCGACAGTAGGGCTGCCTTGTACAGTTCTTCGGCTGTGGCCACCAGGATGGTGCCTTCCTCGTTGTATCGGAGGTCGGAGAATTCCGTCTCCTCCTTATGCTCGGCCTGGCCCGTGTCCATGGCTTTTGCCTGCTGCCACAGCGTGGCGGCCTGTTCGTCGGTGAGTGCGTCGTTATAGATGCGCACCAGGGCAATGTCGCCTTGGAAGGCATGCTCTGCGCCTTCGGCTTTTCCTATGTAGTCACATCCAATGCCCATCCATGGCGTTCCCTCGGCGTTGGGGCGGTCCAGTTCTCCTTCCACATCTTTCGATGAGGCCAGTTCTCCGTTCATGTAAAGCCGCACCTGTCCGGCCGCTGCATCCCAAACGCCCACCAGGTGTACCCAGGCAGAACGTTCTGGGGTGCCGTCCCATGTGATGGTGTGATAGTCCCCGCCGATGTGTGGCTCGTAGGCCCATTTGCCCTCTGTGAGCAGCAGGCCTACTCCGCCGGTCTGTTGCAGACCCATCATGGTACCCCAGTTGGACTGCAGACCACCGTCCCAATAGGGGCGTGCCAGGCATTCAAATGAGTGCCCGTCGGCCAGCGAGGCCCACATCTCGTCGGTCACGTCTACGGTGAAATAGTTTTCGGGGGCAGAAGCCCATGTGGTGCTTCCGTTGCAGAGCACGGGAACTCCCAACTGGGTGCTCTGTTTCACAACAGGAGTGCCCGTCTGGTTGATTACACGCTGCGACGCAGACACGTCGATGGCTGTTCCGTCGGGCTGGAACACTACGTCCAGCAGGTCGGCCTTAGGTACCTGGGCTTGCATGCCAAGTGCCACCATCAGGGCCGAAGACAAAAGTAGTCTTTTTTTCATGATGTTTTTTTTACGAGGTTGATACTATGATGTTTTTTCTCTATTTTCCTGTGCTTACGGCTATTTTGCAAGCCTGCTGGGCATCGGTATGCACCAGATAGATGCCGTCGGGCAGGTGCAGTGGCCATTGCAGGCGCGGGCCATCAAACGTACGTGTGGCTACCGTCATCCCGTCGGCGGTGCACACGTTTACCCTATGCTTGCCATCGGAGGCCGATATGCAGAGCTTTCCGGCCTCATAGCGTACCGCTGTTGCAGCCTGTGGCTGGCAGAGGGCTGTGGATGTCACCACCTGAAAGGTGAAGGTGGGGCTCACGGCGGTGCCCGTGGCTACGGTCATGGCGGCACCCTTGTAGATGCCGGGTGCCAGACGGCCCAGCCTGAGTGTGCCTCCTGCGGTGGCAGGCAGTGGCAGGCGTGCCATCTCTTTCCCGCTGTCGTCCGTGATTACTACCTCGATGGCTTCCCATGTGGGTGCTCCCTCGTAGACGGCTATGGCCTCTTCGCCCTCGGCCAGTATGGGCTTGAACATGTCCATGCGCATGGCCTTGCCCACCATGAAGGGAATGCGGGGTGTCATCTCGCAATAGTATCCACCGGGGAAATACTGTACGTAATAGTGGCCTTCGCGCAGGCCCACAAACGGAGATTCGTCAGAGAGTGTGCCCTCGACGCTGGGCACGTTCAGTGAAATCGTGCCGTCGGTCATGCCCTGCGTGTAGGCCCACGTCAGGGAGATGGATACTGCAGGTTCTTCCCCTTTGGTATAGACACCCACCCAGTCTTCCTTGATGGCCGGTGCGCCCTGCAGTGTCACGTCCAGGGGTGTCCCTTCGTCCAGGTACTGTGATTGCAGACTTATCTTGTAGGGCTGCTCGTCGGTGCAGTGCTTGCTCACGATAAAGGGCTGGCTGCGTGCAATCTCGGTGTAGCCGTTGTCGGCAAAGAGCACGGCCATGTAGTCGCCTGGTTCGTTCAGGTCAAATTGGGCCGTTCCCTCCGCCTGTTGGGTGTACTGCCACCTGAGCGAACCCGACTTTCCGTTCCAGTTGGTGTGGTAGATGCCTATCCATGCCGATGTGCCCACGGGGGCTCCTGTATAGCGGATGGTCACTCCGCCTCCTTGCTTGATAAAACGGGCCGTGGGTTCCACTGTGGTCGGCTGGCTGGCCGTGCCGCTTACGGTAAACGTGCACGTGGGCGAGAAGGCCGACCATTGTAGGTTGTCGTTGCGGTTGCGCGTGCGTATATAATAATATAAGGTAGGGGAGAGCGCCCATTCATCCACTGTCCATTGGGTGGTGGGCTTGCCTGCATGCAGGTCGAGGGGCCGGAACTTGTCATCCACCCCGTACATGTTCTCCTTTGTGATGACGCGGTCCTGCACAATCTGGGTGAATGCCTCGTCCGTGGCTATCTGGAATTGTGTGGCGTACACATCGGGATGGGTGGTTTGGGAGAAGGTGTAGGGCAGGGACAGGCTTTCAGGCACGGGTGCAAGGGCAGGCGTTTCGGGGCAGGTTGTGTCCTTGAGGTTGCGCACGAAGTAGTCTATCCGTTCGTTGTCCAGCACCAGCCGTCTGTTGCCCACACTGTATGATTCCACGGTGAGTGTGCCCTGGGCATAGTCGAAGTCCAGCAACTGGTAGGTCCAGTGGTCGATGGTCTTCTGCACCTCGTCCCAGTCGTGGTTGTCGGGGGTCTGTCCCCATAGCTGTTCATAGCCTTGTACCGATATGCCCACTCCGCCGCCTGAAATCACGTGATATACGGGTGTATCGGTCATCTGTCCGCGTGCATACAGGTGATGGTGGCCGGCGAGGTCGAGGACAAACTTGGGCGAGGCCTCCAGGATGGGCATTACGGTGTGGAGCATCCAGGGCGACACATCAGTGCTGTATTGCTCGGCATAGAGCGGACGGTGCTGGGTGGCCACGATGAAGTCGACCTGCTCGTCTGTGTCGGCTGCGGCCACCACCTTGCGGAGCCACAGGTTTTGCGAGGCAGAGGCTCCGTCGGAGTTGAGCACCACAAACAGCACCCTGCCTGCCTGATAGGCATAATAGGTGGAGGTGCCGCTCCGGATGCCCTGATAGGCCAGTTCCGAATAGGGGTAGTGTCCGCTGTAGAGCACATATCCCGTGTCGCCATAGCCGTCGTGGTTCCCCACACAGGTCATCGTGGGCATCATGGGCGAATACAGGCGCGACTTGAACAGATGCACGTTTTCATAGTTCACCAGCAGGCCTCTGTCCACCTGGTCGCCCACGTTCAGGATAAACTGCACATGCGAGGACAGCGGGCCTTTGCCCCATTTCTCCTGGGCTTTGCGTTCGGCGGCTCTGCACAGCCATTCGTAGTCCGAACGGTCGTTGTGCTGATGGTCGCCTATCACCAGCACGCGCAGCCTTTCGCCTGTGCCGGGGGCATCCAGCGTATGGAAGGTGTAGACGGGTTCATCTGCTGATGAGGCTGTCACCTGATAATCGTATGCGGTGGCGGGATGGAGTCCGGAGAGCAGGGCTTTGTGCCAAAAATAGCCATCGCCCAGTTTGGTCACTGTGGGCGTTGCTTCCAGAGTGCGTTCCTCCCCGCTTCTGCCATAGCGCACGTGCATTTCTGACCGGAGTGAGGAGGTCTTCCAGCACACAATGACCGAGGTGTCGGAGAGCATCTGCAGGTAGGGTACGGTGCAGGGCGAGTTCGTGGTGGACGGGGTTACGGTAAGCCGTTTCACCTTATAGGTGCCGTCACCGATGGGGATGAAGTACTGGTCGGGAAGGGCCATCTCCTCTCCATACAGGTTATCGCCCTCGCGCATCTTTATTTCTTCAAAACTGGACACTGTGCGTTGTGCCCAAGCGTTGGGAATGCCTATTGTGAGCAGGAATGCCACTATGCCCCATGTTTTCATTGCGCTGTGGTTCATTGTTCGTATGCTTTTTTGTTTTTTGTGTTTTTACAACACGTTCATCATTGTTCAGAATGCTCGTGCGCTGTAAAATTATATAAAACAAGTCAAACCGCCAAAAGAATCCCAGTAAAAATCCCCTCTCCTTGATTTTTTTCTTCTCAATCCCTGAAAGTTTACATTTTTGTTACCCAATCCCCACCTTTCTCGCCCATTTTTTTTGCTACTACGCGACACCGCACTTTTTCCCTCCCGAGGAAGCACTTTTTTCTTCCCACCTTACAGTCCGGCCAACTCCTGCTGTCCGCCGCCACGAAGCTATTTATATTTATCGTTCAGCCTAGGCTGAATGGTCTGAGAAGATAATATACTTTGCCCTTTAATTTACTATCTATGACCGTTCAGCCTAGGCTGAACGGAAAAGGGAAGTATCTTCTTCTTTTTAGGTACTTCCCTTTCATAATCATCTGTATAGTGTATCCTACACCCCGAAGGGGCAACAGCCAGCTCCCTGAAGCCTGTGCTTCTTCAGGTCGCCCGCATCATCGCTCACATACCACCCCTCTATCGAAACCGTGTCATCTGTGGGGTTATGCAGTTCCACCCAGCTTCCATAGTTGTTCGAATGGTCTATTGTCTGGTCTATATTGGCCACGCACACCTCCGTAAACCGGAGCGGGCACGAGGCGGCAGTCACCTGGCCGCTCATCTGGATGGATGTAAGAAGTAGTGACAGGAATAGTTTGTTCTTCATTTCACATATTATAATTTTAATATGATTTTCGCAATCCGCCGCAAAATTACGAACATTTATGGAACGGAGTAAGTGCCTGGAACCAGATGTATATGCCCGTTTCGGCAGGAATGCGGCTCAATGTATTGGCTTCCAGCCGTAATTACATCCATATAAAGTCTATCTCCCCCGGGAGGGGAAACACCACATGAAGCACTTGAAATCCCCCCCCCCTAGACAGGAAGAGGCACCCTTGTTCATTTCCTCCACATCTTTCTGCCGTTCCTTATGATGAATCCATGCTTGGAATCCTGCGGAACAGGTCGTCCCTGTATGTCATAGGCCGGACCGTCTGCATCCTTGGCGGTACTGATATCCGCGATGCCCGCAGGCGTGTGGCTGTAGAGCACCTCGCCTCCCCGTGTCACGGACATGACAGTAAAGTACATCCCTGTCCAAGAATTTCCCAGAATATTTACACGGGGCGATACTATATTACCTATTCCCTCTATCCATACATCGTTCCAACTAGCCGACCCTATCCATGTATTTTCATCCCCATCAGTGGCCGAACGGGTCACAAGCTGGGTTCTGCGTGCTTGAGTTCCATCGCCCAGTCTCAGAATGTCCGTGGATGTTGCCTCACTTGCAAAGACATCATCAACTGAGTTGAAATGTATATTGATGATTTCTTGTGGACTTAATGTAAAATCGTAATACAAGCGTTCTTTCTGGATTTCAGGGTAATAACGATATACGATGCCCTCCTCTTCACGATAGATGGCGACAGTTTCCAACTTGTCTTCATTTACTTCGAAAAGCCGCATATAGTGTACATTGTCTATCAGTGTATCGCTTTCTTCCGTGAAGCAATAGTATTCATCAGTTACCACCGACGGTCTATATAGCACCTGCCCTCTCACATGCCATGTCTTTCCCGGTTCAATAAACCGCTGCATCTGAGCGTCCATGTTTACTGGCAGCAGGAGCATAAGAATTAAAAATGTCTTTTCCATCTTCATACATTATTTTATCATTCCTTCATTGATTCTCATATACACGGATTCAACTAGCAAGTGCAAATTTACGATTTTTTTCGTAAAAGCACTCTCTTGAAGCTGAGAAATTGAGTTTTTCTCTTGGTCTTGTGTTAATTTTGTGCATAATCTTGTTTATTTGTTGGTGCGCGGGCAATAGGAACCACATATTTCTGCTATTTATCAGCAATTATTTCAAATACCTAGAAAAATTTGGATGGAGAATCCCCCAGGAGAACCTTAGTGGTAGGACATGCCACAATGGCATGTCCTACCCAATGGCCATAACATTGTTACATCAAGCAACTGACTTAATGGACTTCTATAGAGTCGACGGGCTCCCCAGTGCTGGGGTTGTCTGGCAAATCATCTCCATCTTCGGTAGTCTGGATGAGTTTTCCAGTACTCTGAAGGAAGGTTATGAACAATTGCCACATTGCACTACGTGCCTTCTTCCGCTGGAGGGCCTTTTCATTTGTTGCAAACTGGACAGGATATGCATCCTGGAGATACACGCCATCGCCACAATAAGCCAGGGAAAGGTCCAGTACCGGCTCACTGCTCAACTGGGTCACAAGCTGGGCTGTGAACAACTTGCATTCGCCTAACATGAAATCCACCTGGCGTATTCCTCTGTTATAGCACCTGTCAAGCGATGTGATATCCAAACCCGTGAAATACAGAAGACCAGTTTGGGGATTGAATCCCTCGATGTGTAATCCGGTAAACAGGGTGTCGCCCCCCTGCCACAAGCCTGCGTCCTTTGTGTCTGAATAGTCAAAACTTATCGCCACAAAGGAGGATTCGGCCAGTTCCTCAGAAGGATTCTCCGATGGTTTCTCGGTATTGTCTGGCAATGCCGGGACGGATTCATCGCCGCTGCTGCATGCAGGCATCATCCACGTTGTGGCGAATACCATAGACAGCACGAAAAAAAAATTCTTGTTTTTCATACGCTTTTGTTTTTAGTTGATGATGGTTTTCTTTACATTCACATTTCTTTCCTTGATGTATTGTATTATGCATGTACTCATTGGCCATTTACTGCTTTTCCATAATCACCTTGTTTGGCCGTGCTTTGTGATGGGGGTAATAATATTCTGTAGGTTTCTGCTCATCTGTATCATTCCGTGTATATCGGTCATAGTTTCCATCCAATTCTATGGGTAAAGGTATGCCCAGGCCTTTCATCTGTCGTATAAGTTCCTTCTCGGAACAAGGCCCGTACAGGTCCGCAGTTTTCCGACTAGCTATCCAGTAGTGGACTTGGTTACTTTCAAAAACAATCTTCTGCCCCGTGTACGTGTAAGCATGCATGGGTAATCTGTATGCGGGTAGTGTGTCATATCCTTGCTCCAATGCCAGTTCGCTCAGATGGTCATGTCCCAATATCTCACCGGGAATCTTGCATTCCATCACAATCCATTTCTTCGATGTGTAATCACGGCTGATATAGCCAACCTGCGGACTGTCCAGAAACATGGTGTACATGGTGTCAGTCCTTCCTGTCGGCCTGTGAACGGCCAGAGGGCATGCGCCTGTTATCTGCATGAGAAATGAGTCCACACGTGCCACCATGTTGTGCGGGCAGTACAGATTATGGGTGTTTGCGTGGTAAATTTCATTGTTGGGGTAGATAATCTTGGATGAGTCACGGTGGCACAATTCAAGAATCCGTCCGTTGCCGCCGCCATCCTCTGCTTCATGAATATAGAAGGTGATGTCACTGTGACTGCCGATAAAGATTAAGTTAAAGATTAATAGGATTCCCAGCGCAACCAACACCGCTAATCCCAATATCCATAGTACGATTGTCCCCACTAATGTTAAAATGGAGGCAGTCGCACCAAAAAGAAGCATGGACACTTTCTTTTTCATAAAACTAAGGCTGTATGGTTATAGTTCCATTAAAATAAATATAGAAACTTTTAGTCTGACCATTGATGTAGCGTCTAATATTTCCATCAATTACGTCTGCTCCTCGGCCAAGTATCTTGCCATGAATTATGGGCTGGTATCCATTAACACTTATACCTATGCCTTCATTTATCAGCCCACCGATAAAAGTTAGAATGTTTCTTGTGCTTTCTTCTTTCCATGGATGCATCTCAAAATTATATTCATCTCTATCAATTGTAAACGTATTTTCAGAAACCTCTGTTAAAGTGATATTTCCAAGTGTTATAGCAGTGTTAAATATTTTTACGGTTTCAGGTAGTGTACATCCATCGACTATGGAGCAGAATTTATTAAAATCCAGTAAATTAATGTGGTATTTTGAGCTATTGCTGCTATCTGCAACTAAATGGAATCGTCTAATATGTTGCTCCAAGCCTAGTGAACTCACATCCAAGTATAGAGGCTCTCCTGTACCAGAACTGTATCTATTCGCTGCTTGTGCGAAAGGTGTTTTCATCAGATTGTTACAGCAATCTTCAATCTTCGATTTAGCTTGATCCATTGCATTTTCTATTAAAGAACGTGTTGTTGCGCTAAAATCTCTATAATATTCGCTGTAAACATCTAAAATATCGTAATCAATATCCAAAGATGGAATGTTTGCATTGATAACATAGTCTGTCCCCACGTATCCTAGTGTGAATACATTGCCTCCATTCCAGGTGCCATTGGCTTTCATTGTTTCCATTTCGCGCTCTGTATAGAACGGTTCATTGTACAGGAAGGTGAAATTTTGTCCGTTGAATATCAAACGAGGATAATTTGAGCCGCCACTGCCTCCGCCACTATTTCCTCCTCCTACATAGTCTGCTTCTCCGGTGTTTCCACTTTGTCCACCCTGGTTACCACCTGTAGAAGGGTTGTCCGTGTCGTTTTCATTGTCATCTGACTCCCATGGGTTTTCAAACGAATCCTCAGAGGGCCATGAGTCATCAGAGCCCATGGAGTCAGAGTCGGGATAAGATGCGGTGACAATGACGGCCTTACCGCAATAACCCAGTCCTTCCACGTAGCCACCTGGCCATGTGTCATTTTCAAGCATTGCTTCATACTCTGCTTCTGTGTACGGGTTCGCATCATATCCTGCAAACGAAAGTCCTCGACTTCTCCATTGTGCCACATAGCATCCTGCTCCACATCCCATGTCCAAACCCGTTCTGGCGCTTACATCGCACCACATCCGCATCACATAGTCGGCAAACCTCTTGTCGTAACGGTGCTTCATTAACCCGTTATACACCCATCCTCCCGTGGGCATAGACATGATTTGGCCATCTTGATGCAGATAGCGGTCTATCTTGTCCAGCAGAGCCGCGCTGCATGGCAGCTCTATCTTGCGTGCCATGAGACATTCGTCCTCCAACAGATAACGCATATGCTCGCTCCCAAGATTAGCTGGGCGGTTGCCATTCTCATACTTCCAGCGGATAAACCGATGGTTCCATGGCACAATGTTCTCTTTCCCCATTAGGTTTACCAGTACCGTGGCCACATAGCACTCCTCTGGGGCAAAGGTCATCCACATACGGCCATAAAGCCGGGGTTGCTGGTCAGTATAGTCCAGCAGTGTGACGACCGCCTTGCGAGTGATGGAGAACCATTGTGAACTGCCATACAAATGGTCAAATTCATCCGGAATAGGACGCTTCTCTCCTTTTGCTTGCTGTGCCTTCACCTGCTCCCTTACCCACCGGCGTGGGTTGGATTGTCCTGCAGCATAGTCATATGGATAGAAATACTGCAGTCGTCTAAAGGTGTTGTTTTCCCAATTGGGATGCGGCAGATGCAGGTAGCCTATGAATTCTTTTCCAGCGTTTTTCTCAAAAAACTTCAGGAAATATTCCAAAGGCCGTGTGGGATAGTCCTGTCCGCTGATGAGGTGAAAATAGTCCGCCTCACTCTGGCTGACAGCCATGCGCAGCAGATACATCTCACTTTCCAGCACACTGGTTCCTCCCCAGTTCACGTCATACTGCCGCGACACGAGCCTCACCTGACCATAGGCGCGCAACCGCTCTTCCTCCTCTGTCGCTATTGGCTGCTTTTTGTCTATATGTATGTACACATCACAGTCATGGTCAAAATATCTCACCAGCCTGCACAGCTGATCAACATTCTTATGGGCCAGAATTAAAATGGCGTGTCTCATAAATTATTGTTTCCATTACCTTGTTCCACTTATTTCACTTCCGTCACTCATTCTGTCTTCAAATCACAAATGCGGTATTTACCGCCCTGTTGAGTCACGGTCACAGTCACGTGCTTGTCCCAGCCCTTGACGGCCATGTTGTAACTCACCTTGAAAGTGTTTTCCTTCAGCGGAGCCACCTTAAGCGAACTGTACCACAGCGCGTCAAAGTCCGCACAGTTTATCAGCGGATCCATGGCGCCCTCGTCCTGCATGGCCTGCTCGGCCATATCGGCGTGCTTTTTCTGCATGGCCGGGGTGCAGTAGGTCTGGCGCATCTGCTTCAGGTCCTGTTCCAGTGTGGACGGCATCGTTGCATATAGGCGTGCATAGGCCTTGAAGAACGTCTCCACAAAGGTGGCACCATCTTTTCCGTCCACCACCTTTGTGGCCGGGATGCTGAGCATGCTGTCGCCATACGTCTTGCCTCCCCAGTAAGGGGTCACATAGGTGATGCGCGTCTTTCCCTTGGCATCCGTCTTCACCCTCACGGGGATGTACGTGCCGGCGGTGTCGGTTTCCGCCCATCGGTAAGACACTTCATACCATCCGCCTTCCAGATGTTTGCATCGCAGGCTTTGTTTGCCATAGTCCGACACATCCTGTGCACGCAGCAGCGGGTCTGCGCCCGTGACATAAATGAGTCTTCCTTTCTTCTCCCGCATCTCGGGGGTGAGCACGCTCTGCAGCAACTCGCTCTCCTGTTGGCGTTGGCCAGACTCTATGGCTTCCATATAATGGATGTAAAAGCTTTTTATCTGCTCAGCCTCTGTGGCCTGCTGTGCCCATGTCTCTCCTGCTGAGAGCAAGAAAGACAGGGTAATAAAGAATGTCAACAATGTCCCCTTTGCTGCGCTGCTACCGTCTCTTTTCGGAACTGCGTCATAAGCTTTAATTTGTGTCATAAAATTATTAGTTTATTTATAATTAGTTCCAACCACTCGGGCGTTCTATAATCACCTTGTCGGGCCGTGCTCTGTGGTGTGGATGGAGATATTCTATGGGTTTCTGCTCATCTGTATTGTTCCAGGTATATCTGTCATAGTTTCCATCCAATTCTATGGGCAAGGATATGTCCAAGCCTTTCATCTGTCGTATAAGTTCCTTCTCGGAAAAAGGCCCGTACAGGTCCGCGGTCTTCCGGCTTGCTATCCAGTAGTGCACCCGATTGCTTGCAAAAACAATCTCCTGCCCCGTGTACGTGTATTGGCTCATGGATAATCTGTATGCGGGTAGTGTGTCATATCCTTGCTCCAATGCCAGTTCGCTCAGA
>CAMBDA010000029.1 GCA_945865175.1 uncultured Prevotellaceae bacterium
ATCATAAGAGGCTGCTAATCGCATACAGTGGACAGATACGGACATGACGGACGGCATTATTATCTTCCTTGTCGATGTATTCCAGCGATCCGAAGTTTTCCAGCGAACAACGGACGGCTTCGGTGAGATGCTTCTCGCGCATGAATATCCAGAGGCTCTTCATACCGCCTTGTGTGCCTGCCTTCACCTCGATAGGGAGAACGTGCATGTCCTGAACGGTGAGGTAGTCGATTTCAGCAATGCTCTTGCCTGTCTTTTCCCAGTAATACATGCGGGGGCGTTGGATGGGAGCCGGATAGCGCATCATTTCCAAACCTGCCACCATTTCCGTGATACTGCCTTTGTTCACCAAGTCCTGTGGCGTGCCTGTCATGACCAGCCGGACAAGCTCCTGCGACACGTTGCCATCGAGACGCAATGTGGCAAGCAAGAGACCGGAATCGAGAAAGAGATATTTGATGCGACGCTCGTCTGTCTCGGCATCAAGGGGAAAACCGTTGGCTGCGGTTGCCACTACGGGAGTGACGATGCCGGCAAGGGTGAGCAGATGGAGGGCTTCGCGAATCTGATAACTGCGATAGCCATCGGAAATCTGGTTGAAGGTCAGCTTCTGCCCTATCTGATGACACACGCCATGGAGCGTAATGCGAAGGAGTTCGGGGTTGGCACGACGGGAATATTTGCTGAAATCTGAGAAATAAATCGGAATAATTTGTCGAAATCTGAGAAATAACTCTTCTGTTTTTGCTCAATTCCGAGAAAAACATGAAATAATGGGTGCGATTATGGATGCAAATTGAAATGTAATTTCGGCCAGCGAGTTTTTTGTCTGGCGAGTCCAATAGAACATTTCATGGCGAAGATGGGGAGACTGGTAATATAAAAAGAAATAATCCAAAGAAATAAATTGGTGAAAATTGATAAAATCCAAGGAAATAATTCACCGAAAAGTGACAAAATCCAAGGAAATAATCAAAAAACGATGTGCAAATACTAAATATGGAAGGGAATATTCAGAAGGTGCTTGATACAAGGGGCGCACTGAGGTGCGTGCGGTTTGAATCGGGCAATGTGGGCGTGGTGACCACAAAGGGAAATACGAAACTGGTGGTGGGACCGTTCCAACAGTTAAGTTTTGCGGAGAACGGATTTCTCAGGGTGTTTAATGGTAGGGAGTTCTTCATCGACATGAAGAATGGAGAAATTTATGCCCATATGCCGGAGTTCGTGCATTTCGGGGATTTTGAGATTGCGAATATCGGCGGGTACTTGTGTACGAGGACCAAGAAGCTGTATGAGGTGAAGGCTATTCCAGCCGAGGCTTGGCATGGAAAGTATGGGCTGTATCTGTCTCTGCCTTATAGCGGGGAGCCGGAGGAAAAAATCAAGAAAATGATGATATGGACTCCCTCGCGCTATGTGGTGTGCCTGCTGAATGGCGACGAGAGCGGAGTCTATTGGAAGATGCGGATGTTTGAGGACTACACGCTGCTCGTAATGGACGATAAGGGGAACTATTACCATGTGAAAAAGAGTGCGAGGTCGAGAAAAGCCGTAAAGGAGCATTTGGGCCAGGCGAAGAACGAGGCAGACAGGATGATGATTGTCCATACTGTGCGTGAGATAGAGGAGCGGATGGCTGACTATCTGAAGATGGAGTCTGAGAAGGCGAAACGGGAGGCCGAGAAGGAGCGTGAACAGCAGATGGCGACACTCGTTTCGGCTGAACCGTTCAACATTGGCAACAAATGGGGACTGCGCAGCAAGGGACGCATTGTGGTGCCTCCTGTCTATCGCAGTGTGAAAACTCCTGTGGGACGTTACTGTGCCATGGAGTCATATCCTGGTATATGGGGTGTGATTGCTGTAGATGGTAAGGTGGAGGTAGAGCCCAGATATGAGGATGTGGTTATCCATACGGACGGGACAGTGGACTTGACGGTAAGGCCGGGGAAGGTGATAACAAAGAAATTGCCGTAGTTTAGCTTAGAGAACGTGGCTTAGAGAGTTCCACATTTTTACAATATGCTGAGAGACTATCAGATAGAGATTTGCGAAAAGGTCAATGGGGCATTCGAGGCGCATCGTAGCGTAATGATGCAGATGCCTACCGGTACGGGGAAGACCGTTGTACTTGCTTCGCTCGTGAAGCAGTATCTGAACAGGGATGCTGATTGTTCGGTGCTGATTGTGGCACACCGCATAGAACTGATCGAGCAGACAGGAACGTTTCTGAACCACTTCGGGATAGACTACGGGGTGATTGCAGGAGGCAAACGGCCCGCAGTGCTCAAGCGGGTGATGGTAGCGTCTGTACAGACTCTCAGCTCTAAGCTCAGTTCTCTTAACTCTCTCCTCTCCCCTTCGTTGGTGGTGATTGACGAGGCGCATCATGCACTGGCCAGGACCTATCAGATGCTGTGGACGGCATGGCCGGAGGCGAAGTTCTTGGGGCTGACGGCTACACCGTATCGAATGAGCGGCGATGGTTTCACGGATTTGTTTGAGGTGCTCGTAGATTCTTGGAGCGTCAAGCAGTTTATTGCTGACGGATGGCTCTCGCCCTACGACTATTATTCCATCCGTCCGGACAGTGAGGATCAGCAGGAGATAGACTCCCTGAGGAAACGTGGTGCGGACGGAGATTTCCAGATGAAGGAGCTGCGGGAGAAACTGGACGTGCGGCCAAGCATTGAAAGGTTGTTTGAGGCGTTCGAGCGGTTTGCCTTCGACAAGAAAGGAATCATCTATGCCATCGACATTGCCCATGCGGAGCATATCGCTGAGTTTTACAGGCTGCAAGGGGTGAATGCTGTGGCGATTAGTTCCAAGACTCCCACATCTGAGAGGAGACAGCTATTGGAACGGTTTAAAGGCCATGGAAGCTTAGAGCTTAGAGAACTTAGCTTAGAGAGTCCCCAAGGCTCAAAGCAACTGACTCCTGTATCTAATCAAAATACTCTAAGCACTAATCTCAATTCTCTAATCTCCATTCAGATACTTGTGAGCGTTGACCTCTTTTCCGAAGGCTTTGACTGTCCTGACGTGGAGTTTATCCAAATGGCACGGCCTACGCTGTCGTTGGCAAAGTACCTGCAGATGGTGGGACGTGGACTGCGCCCCTGCAAGGGAAAGCAGTGCTGCACGATTATCGACAATGTGGGGCTGTACCGCACATTCGGACTGCCCTCTGTGGACAGGGACTGGGGAGCGTACTTCGCAGGTTATGAGGAATTAGGAATGAGGGATGAGGAATTGGCGGATGGTAACGAGCAGTTCCTATGGTTAGGCAGTGGCGACTTGCGAGAGGAAAATGATGCCGACATCGTCAGGATTATCTCGCACGAGGGAATGCAGTCGCAGTTCACGAAGCTGAGCAGGAGAGGCTTTGAGCGCAGGAAAAAGGGGAAGGTGTGGGTATGGATAGACATGATAAACGGCGTGGAGTTTGACCGACACCCGAAAGTCATCAACTATAGGGGACTGGAATTGAGTACCGCCGATGGAGATACCTTCTTCCCAAGAATCAGCTCGAAGTGGATTGACGCGAAACATGGTATCAGCCGCAAGGCATTGGAGACACAGGTGGGAGACGGTATCGTCTGGATGAAGCTGTATATCTCGCTGGCCATGCCCGACAAAGTGCTGCAACTGCAAGCCGTCAAGCCTAACCAAATGAGAATCTACAAGGACGAGCAGGGGAAGGTATATCTTCAACAAGACCCTGACCATGCTCCCGTAAGCGAGGAAGAGGCTGGCGGAAGGAAGGCGTTCATGGCCCTGTGCGACAAGGGGCAGAAGGCATGGGAAGAGATGAAGAAGCGTATCCGCAAGAGTACCTTGCAATACGATACCAAGAAGAGATGGTGGCAGTTACCGGAAGGAAGCATAAAGGAACCGTATGACGGCAAGAAAAGTTCTTCCTTATACCATATTATATATAAGGAGGACGGGCAGAGCAAGGAGTTCTGGATGGACGAGACTTCCGGTTTTACCTACCGCCACCGTCCGGTACTGTGCAAGCGGGGATTCGTGGAGTTACTGTATGATGGCGATGTGGTCTATATCCAGAACATCCACGAGGAGCGCTTCATGCCCTACCGTAACTGGGAGATACGGGCCGACAATCGCATCTGCACAATAGGCAACAAACTCTATTTCAACGAGGAAAAGGATGTGAGAAGCTACCGGATAAAGAAGCGCAGCGATGACTTCCGCATGTTCGTAGTGGAAGAGAGGATAGAGTTTGATGAGTTTATCATTATCAACGAGGCCGGAAAGAAATTGGAAATAAAGACATTGTGAAGGGTGAGTGAATTATCCACAGCGGACGAGGGGGAACACTCATCAGTCATTGGAGACTGGAAAAAGTCCTCCCCCAGCTAAAGGGGAGGACTCGGCGAACAATCATTTGACTATTTCGCAGAATTCGATGCGTTCGTTGTTGGGGCCCAGGATGAAGAAATAGCGGGCTCCTTTTTCCCAGAAGGCGATGTCGTGGATGTGGTCGTCCACCATGGTATAGCCGGCTTCCTTGATGCGCGCGTAGAGGGTGTCGATGTTCTCTACGTCCAGGCAGAAGTGGTCCACGGCTCCTGCCTGCATGGCGGGCTTGTCGGTGGGGATGATTTCGAGCAACAGATTGCCCAGTTGTACGAAGGCAAAGTCGCGCCCGTTGATGTCGTGACGGGTGGCCAGCTTGAAGCCCAGCCCCAGATAGAAATCGATGGTCTTCTGCACCTCAGTGGTGGGAATGCCGATGTGCTGGATGCCCTTGGAGAAGGCATTCACGTCGAATCCCTGGGCAGGGATGTTCTCTTCGGCAAAGAGGGCAGGAGCAGGGGCGGCTTCGTCTGTGGAAACCCCGGTGGCGGTTTGTGAGGGTTGCTGCTGGCAGCCGCACCACAGCAGTAGGGCACTGGCCCATAGCAGTTTTTTCTTCATTATTGTCATGTGAGGATAGATGAGGGGGGATTAGAAATAGAAGCCGAAGCCCACCTTGAGACCCACGGTGCTGCCTTCCGAGAACTTGTTCATGCACAGGTCGTAGTAGAGGGCAGGCTCCACGGACACGTGGCGGTTGAGATAGAAGCAGTAGCCCACCTCAGGCGTAAGCTGGACATAGTTGTCATTGACGGAGCGGTGCTCATACTGCAGGCCGCAGCCCAGGTAGAGCCCGTTCTGCTGGATGTAGTAGCGGAAGCCAGTGCCCACCTGCACGTTGTCTATATTGTGACCGTGTTTGACATACTGGTGGTTGTAGCCCAGACGACCGTAAATCATCCAGTCGTCCTCCACAAAGTAACCGCCGGTGAACTGCAGTCCGAGCGTAACCTTCTGGTCCTTGCTGTAGGAGAGGTTGAGCCCTGTGAGGGAGGTGTTCAGATAGGACGTGAACTTCTCGAACTGTGCATGGGCACTCATTGAAATCACTGCCATGAGCAGTGTGATAAAAGTCTTTTTCATAAGCCAGTTTTTTTTGTTTCTATGAATATTCCTCACGAAATTACATATTCTTGTCGTATTGGCCAAATTTCTCCGTATTTTTTCACTTTTGTTTAGAAAACCAGCGGAAGAAAAGGAGGGTGAGCGACATGCTGAACAGTAAACCTGCCAGAATGGAGACTGTGAGCGGAAGGCTGAACCCTTCGGGCGCGGTGAGGATGTAGCTGCCCGTGACTACGGTCATGAAGACGGCGGGAACGAGCGACACCCAGAACAGCTTGTGCTGGCGTGCCAGCCATACGGTGATGGCCCACAGGGTGATGGTGGCCAGTGTCTGGTTGAACCATGCAAAATAGCGCCACAGGATGTTGAAGTCGATGTTGAGGAGCACGAAGGCGATGGCAAAGATGGGCAGGGAGAGGAGCAGACGGCTCCACAGGCGCTGTTGGCCGATGTGCATGAAATCGGCGGTGATGAGGCGTGCACTGCGCAGGGCGGTGTCGCCGCTGGTGATGGGTGCGGCCACCACGCCCAGCACAGCCAGCACGGCACCCACAGTGCCCAGCCAGCTCTGGCAGATGTCGTTGACCACTACGGCCGGATTGCCCATTTGTGCCAGTTGCTCGTAGCTGCCTGCAAACTTGATGGCTGCTGCGGCCCAGATGAGGGCCACAATGCCCTCGGTGATCATGGCTCCGTAGAAGACGGGACGGCCCAGCCGCTCGTTTTTCATGCAACGTGCCATCATGGGGCTTTGTGTGGCGTGGAATCCGCTAATGGCACCGCAGGCGATGGTGATGCACAGCATGGGGAACACCTTGAGCCCTTTGGGGTGGCAGCTGGCAAGTCCGTCGGTGAGTTCGGGCATCCATCCGTCCTTGCACAGTACGCCTCCGCCCACGCCTACAGCCATGATGAGCAGTGCCAGGCCGAAGAGGGGATAGATGCGGCCTATGAGCTGGTTGATGGGCAGCACGGTGGCCAGGATGTAATAGAGGAAGATGACAGCCGTCCAGAAGGTGACACTGCCCACCCAGCCCCAGTCGGGTGTGAGCGTGGCCAGCAGGCCTGCGGGGGTGGTCACAAAAACCGCTCCCACCAGAAGCATCAGCAGCAGGGCCAGCACACGCATGGTGTGGCGCATGGCTCCGCCCAGCTGGGTGCCCACAATCTCGGGAAGCGACACGCCTCCCATGCGCAGGCTCATCATACCGCTCAGATAGTCATGGACTGCACCGGCAAAGATGCATCCTGCCACTATCCACAGATAGGCGGCGGGCCCGAAGAGGATGCCCATGATGGCACCGAAGATGGGACCTGTGCCTGCAATGTTGAGGAACTGTATGAGGAACACTTTCCATGTGGGCATGGGGATATAGTCCACTCCGTCGGCGCGGGTGTAGCAGGGGGTGGACAGACTGGGGTCGCTGCCGAATACCTTTTCCACGAAGGCCCCGTACAGCAGATAGCCGAGCAGAAGGCACACAAGTGCCACAATAAATGTAATCATTTTTTCTTTTTTGTTGAGAATTGTAATGTAATCTTATGCTTTTTCGTGCAATTTATACGCAAAGTTAACAAATAATATTCATATTAATAAAAAAATGACTATCTTTGTGGCATGAATTTACCAGAGATAGCCGTTTTGGATGCCAATATCCTTTCTTTGATGGGGATGAAGGCGTTGTTGCTGCGTATTGTGCCGCAGGCTGAGATATGCACGTTCCAGACGTTCCAGCAGATGGAGGAGCACGGGACGGAGGCCTTTGTCCACTATTTTGCGAGCGCACGCATGCTGATGCAGCATGGTGCTTTTTTTTCCCAGCACCGCACGCGTACGGTGGTGATGGTGGCAGGAGGTACGCCTCCGCCCTCAGGATTTCATCTGCTCGATGTGACTCAGGACGAGGAGACCCTGGTGCGCTCCATGCTGCGGCTCATGAGTCATGCCCATGCAGGCGGACGCCATCTGCCTCCGGCTCCGCAACAGGAAACCGGCCAGCTCTCGGGCCGCGAGGCAGAGGTGCTGGCCCTCATTGCCCGTGGTCATCTCAACAAGGAGATTGCCGCCATGCTCCATATCTCCATCACCACGGTCATCTCGCATCGCAAGAACATCATGGAGAAACTGCGCATACGCAGTGTGAGTGGCCTCACCATCTATGCCGTGATGAACGGGCTGGTGGACATGGGCCTTGACTCCTAGTCCCTCGCTTGGTGCTGTGTGCGTCAGGTGGAGTGGGGAGGAGACGTTATCCCTTGATGCGCTTCACGCCGATGCCAGGAAGATGAGGCAGGCACAGTTTGCCCTGAACCACTTCCACGCCTCTGAAGCGGTCGTTGGAGATGAGCAGGTTGCCGTCGAGGTCGGCAAAGTCTACGGCCGGCGACAGCTGTGCGGCTGCCGATATGCCGCAGGAGGTCTCGGTCATGCATCCTATCATCACTTTCATCCCTAGGGCACGTGCCGTGGTGAGCATCTTCCATGCCTCGCGCATGCCCGTACATTTCATCAGTTTGATGTTGATGCCTGTGAAGGCCCCTTTTATCCGCTCAATGTCGGCCAGCCGCTGGATGCTCTCGTCGGCAAAGACAGGTATGGGCGACTGCTGGGTAATCCACGCAATGTCCTCGAGGCGTGTCTTGGGCATAGGCTGTTCCACCATCACCACGCCCTGGCTGTGGAGCCAGTGGATCATGTCGAGGGCCTGTTGGCGGTCGGTCCATCCCTGATTGGCATCCACGGCGATGGGCAGGGAGGTGACACGGCGGATGGTCTCTATCATCTCTCGGTCGGTGTCGCGCCCCACCTTCACCTTCAGGATGTTGAATCGGCCTGCACATTCGAGTGTCTTTTCACGTACTACCTCCGGCTTGTCTATGCCGATGGTGAAGGTGGTGGAGGGTGCCTTTTCTGGGTTGAGCCCCCATATCCTGTGCCAGGGCTGTTTCATCATCTTGCCCACCAGGTCGTGGAGGGCAATGTCCACGGCGGCCTTGCCTGCGGCGTTGCCCTGGTCCAGACGGTCCACGGCCTCCAGTATCTCCTCCAGCTGGAAGGGATCGGGAAACGTGCCCAGCAGTTCGGCTGCTCGGCCCAGAAACGCGGTCACGCTCTCCACGGTGCCCAGTTCGGCCGATAGATAGGGCGGCATGCTGGCTTCGCCGTAGCCTGTGAAGCCGTCGTAGTGGAGCTCCACCTGTATGTCGGGGGTGGTGCTGCGCGAATGGGTGGCCACCGTGAACACGTGGCGTAGCTTCAGTTCGTAGGGGGCAAAGGCGAGCTGCATCCGGGGACGGCTGCCTATACGGCGGCCCACGGCCACAAGGGGCAGCGGGGACAGGGCTGCTGCCGTGAGGGCTGTAGCCGATGTGAGGAGGAATTGTCTTCTGTCTGTCATTGGTAGAGAGGGCTGTGAGGGGTGGTGAACATGTTTTCTGATTGGTTGATATGGGGAAGTATACGGCCGGCAAAGAGCAGACGGCCATGGTCGTAGGCATCGTAAAGGGGGTCAGAGGGGTCGAGCGAGGCCACACGTACGCAGCCCAGCGAGTGGATGAAGCGTCGTTGGCCCATATAGAATCCCACATGCACCACCCTGGGTGTGCCGTCAGCGCTGGTGCTGCCAAAGAAGAGCAGGTCGCCTGGCTGTAGGTTGCGGCAGTCGGCATCTACGGTGATGCGCTGTCCTTCGCGTGCCTGCTGAGAGGCATTGCGGGGGATGATGATGTCGTGCATGAAAAGCACAGTGCGCACAAAGCCGCTGCAGTCCACTCCTTTGGTGGATGTGCCGCCCCACATGTAGGGTGTACCCACTAGCCTGAGGGCTGTGGCCAGGATGGCCTGTGGCTCTTGGCTCAGGTGGCTGCGCCATTTGTGCAGCGGGATGCCGTCCTGTTTGGGCAGGTAGCCTTCGCGTCCGTCGGGGTATTCCACACGGTAATAGCGTCCTTTGCTGCCTGCGAGTAGCAGCCTGTTGCCCGCCACCACGTCGCTTACGGGCTGCGAACGGCGGCTGGGACGGCTGTATACCGTGGCATAGAGGGCGGTGACCACCAGTTGGGGACTTTGGTTCCATAGGGAGAGCTGCTGGCGTTCCATGGGGTGGATGCAGCCGCCCAGCACCCAGGCTTCATAGTGGTCGGGGGTGAGGATGCGTGTCCATTCGTGGTGTCTGTCCAGTATCTTCACGGGCATGCCCAGCAGGGCCTGCGACTCCTGGCCGGATGAATACTCGGCCGCTGTGCGGGTGTTGCACACCGACACATTGACTACGGCATAGTCTGGCCGCTGGGCGGCCGTGGGCAGCAACCACAGCCCTGCAAGGAGGATGAGGAGGATTTTCATGCTTGAATGCATATAGGGTGGAAAAATGATGGGAGGACAGAGGGCTATGCCTCCGCCTCCCCTTGGAAACGTGTAACGCTGCCACCCTCACAGATGTTTGATAAACGTCATGTCTGTTTCATCTGCAGGTGGCATGCAAAGCAGATGGATTCAATTGTTCTCGGGACGCAGCTTGCGCACGGTCTCGGCGGTGCGCCACATCTCGCTTTCGTGCAGGGCTTCCAGCTCCTTCTCCAGGCCCACACGGTAGTCGGGCTTGCTGTTGGCGTCGATGCTGATCTGGGCTTCGTTGCCACACTTCACGCTGGCATAGAGCTTCTCCATTACAGGCTTGATTGCATCGTGGAAGGGACCCATCCAATCCAGTGCGCCGCGCTGTGCGGTGGTGGAGCAGTTGGCGTACATCCAGTCCATACCCTTCTGTGCAAACAGGGGCATCAGCGACTGGGTGAGCTCCTCTACGGTCTCGTTGAAGGCTTCAGAGGGTGTGTGTCCGTTTTCGCGGAGCACCTCATACTGGGCCAGCAGCAGACCCTGAATGGCACCCATCAGTGAACCGCGTTCGCCGGTGAGGTCAGAGGTGGCTTCACGCTGGAAGGTGGTCTCGAAGAGGTAGCCGCTGCCAATGCCGATACCCAGCGCCAGTGTGCGGTCGAGTGCACGGCCTGTGGCATCCTGGTATACAGCATAGGAACTGTTCAGGCCACGGCCTTCGAGGAACATGGTGCGCAGTGATGTGCCGCTGCCCTTGGGGGCTACCATGATTACGTCGATATCCTTGGCAGGCACACAACCGGTGCGGTCGTTCCATGTGATGGCAAAGCCATGTGAGAAATAGAGGGCCTTGCCAGGGGTGAGATACTGCTTCAGAGTGGGCCATACGCTCATTACGGCTGCATCGCTGAGCAGGCACATTACGATGGTGCCCTTCTCTGCTGCCTCCTCGATGGAGAAGAGGGTCTTTCCGGGTACCCATCCGTCGGCTACTGCCTTCTCGAAGGTCTTGCCCTGTCGCTGGCCTACAATCACGTTGAAGCCGTTGTCGCGCAGGTTGCATGCCTGGCCGGGACCCTGGACACCATAGCCGATGACGGCGATGGTCTCGTCCTTCAGAATCTCACGGGCTTTGTCGAGAGGAAATTCCTCGCGGGTCATTACTTCTTCAATGACACCGCCAAAATTCATTTTTGCCATTTTCCTATTATTTATTTTTTGGTTAGAAGTTTGTCTTTTCCCTAAATCGGGTGCAAAGTTACGAAATATAATTATAATGTATGCTTTTTGAAGCAGATTTTTGCTTGGCATACAGTTTCATTGTCATTTTTTCGCACTTCAATGTCCATTTCGTCCTCGCTGACCGGCTGTTGGTAGAAGCAGAGCGTGTCGCCCATGTAGGCTTCGGCCTTGTAGGCAATCTCCAGACGCCGTAGGCTTTGCTGCTCAAACCGTTCGCGGGGAAAGAGGTCGAGGATATGCTCGATGTACTTGATGCTGTTGATGTGTCCGTTGATGTCCACATCGCTGTAGTAGGTGTGGATGGAGCGCACCTTCTCTGCATTGCGGAAGCGGAAGCGGCCATGGCCTGCTATGGGACACACGTTGTCGGCCTCGTCCACCACATAGCGCAGGATGTCCCCGTCGTAGAGCGAGAGCAGGTCGCAGGGCTTGCGCGTGGTCATGTCGATCATCGCCCAGGTGCTGCGGGCATAGCCCAGTGGTGTGCCGTCGGGTCGCTGGATGGCGAAATTACGGTTGGTGAAGAGCTTGATTACGCTCTCCACCCAGGTTTTTATTTCTATGTGCTCATACTGGCATGGCAGTTCGGTCATTTCGATACTCAGACGGCTCAGTACCCAGGTGTGGCTGCTCTCGTTGAGCGCCCCGATACCCCAGCCCCTGCGCTGCGAGTGGTTGCCGGCGGCATTGAGCAGATGGTTGCCCAGCACACCCATGAAGATGTGGCCTGTAAAGTCCACATGGAAGGGCTCCACATAGATGGGGTATGTGTCCACCTTCTCCATCATCTGTCTCTCTCCTCTTCGCGCTTGGCTATATATTGGTCAAGGCGTTCGATGCATGACTTGGTGATGGCAATGCGCCCCGAGCGTACAAACTGCAGCACGCAGCCCAGCTCGTTGAGCAGATTGAAGTGGTCCAGCACGTCGCTGGTAACGCCGGTCTTCTCTACGGTGGTATAGGTGGGGTTCACCTCCACGATGCGTGCGTCGAAACGTCGCACAATGCGTGAAATCTCAGGGTTGGCCAGCACCAGGGGGGTGGAGAGCTTGAGGAGCGAGGTTTCCAGGATGAAAATCTCGTCGTCCACGAAGCAGTTGGCCTGCAACACGTCAATCTTCTTTTCTATCTGCTTGCACAGCATCTCGGCCATCTCCTGGCGGCAGTAACATGTGATGGTATACTTGTGTACGCCCGGCGTGCTGGAGGAGCACACGTTGAGCGACTCGATATTTACCTGTCTGCGGGTGAAGACAGCCGTAATCTGGTTGAGCAGACCGGCATAGTTTTCCGAATAGATGATGAGCGTGTACAGGGTGAGGCCTTCATGATTGAGAAGCGAGCCTTCCACGGCAGCCGATGCCCTGCGGGCCACAGCATTGCGGCTGAAGGTCTCCCGCTGGCCGTCGCTGCGCTGGTCGTTGGCGAGGGTGGCCTTGCGCTGGCGCGCCAGGTTCTTTTCGTAAGAGTCTCGCTCTACGGAAGCCGCAGCACGCACGGCAGCATCAAACTGTTCGGTCACGTTCTGCTCTTCCCCGCACTTGCCGCAGGTATTGCAGTCGCCGCATTCGGCAGCACCTATATTCTTGTTTGTTTCCATTTTCTACAATAATATATTATTTAACCTCCAGCAGCATCTCGTCTACATTGCCTCCGGGAGGGGTCATGGGCAGTACGTTCTCCTCTTCCAGCACGGCCACCTGCAGCAGGAAAGGACCGTCAGTGTCGAGCATCTCGCGGATGGCATTGTCCAGCTCGCTGCGTTCCACCACGGTGCGGCAGGGAATGCCGTAGCCTGCAGCAATCTTTTCAAAGTCGGGGTTTGCCATGGGGGTGAACGAATAGCGTTTGTTGAAGAACATGTATTGCCATTGGCGTACATTGCCCAGGTAGTTGTTGTTAAGCAGGATCATCTTCACGGGGCACTGCTGTTCCATGATGGTGCCCAGTTCCTGGATGGTCATCTGGAATCCGCCGTCACCGCTGAACATGCACACGGTGCGCTCGGGGGCACCAAAGGTGGCACCTATGGCCGCAGGAATGCCGAAGCCCATGGTGCCGCACCCTCCGCTGGTTACAACCGAGCGGGGTCTGGTGAAGCGGAAATAGCGGCAGCCGAACATCTGGTTCTGGCCCACATCGGTCACCAGAATGGCATCGTGGCGGGCAGCCTCGCTCACCTTGTTCACTACCTCGCCCATCAGGATGGGCCCCTCGGTTGGGCTTAGGGCAGGGCGTATCACCTTGTTGTATTCCTTCTCGTTGTAGGGCTTGAAGCCATCTATCCATGCGTTGTGGGTGGCTTTGTCCACCAGTGGGGTCACAGCTGCCAGTGTCTGCTTGCAGTCGCCCAGCACGGCAAGGTCCACCTTCACGTTCTTGTTTATCTCCGATGGATCGATTTCGAAATGGATGATTTTGGCCTGCTTGGCATAATTCTTCAGATTGCCGGTCACGCGGTCGTCGAAACGCATACCCACGGCAATGAGCAGGTCACACTGGTTGGTCATCACATTGGGGGCCAGATTGCCGTGCATGCCCAGCTTGCCCATGTTCAGGGGATGGTCCGACGGAAGGGCCGACAGTCCCAGGAAGGTGGTGCCCACGGGAATCTGCGCCTTTTCGATGAGTGTCTTCAGTTCCTCGCTGGCATCGGCCAGTTCCACGCCCTGGCCCACCAGCATGAAGGGCTTCACGCTTTCGTTGATCATCCTGGCCGCCTTCTCGATGGCACCTTCGGCAGGCTGGGGCACAGGATTGTAGCTGCGAATGAAATCCACCTTCTGGGGCTGGTAGTCAATCAGCGCTGTCTGGGCGTTCTTGGTGAAGTCGAGCACCACAGGGCCGGGCCGGCCGCTGCTGGCGATATAGAAGGCGCGTGCCACTGCCCATGCGATGTCCTCGGCACGGCGTATCTGGAAGTTCCATTTGGTAATGGGCTGTGTCACGCCCACTACGTCCACTTCCTGAAAGGCATCGGTTCCCAGCATGGCTGCTCCCACCTGCCCGCAGATGACCACTAGCGGGGTGGAGTCGACCATGGCATCGGCCACGCCTGTGATGGTGTTCATTGCGCCCGGGCCGGAGGTTACTATGCAGCAACCCACCTTACCGCTCACGCGGGCATAGCCCTGTGCTGCATGCACGGCGGCCTGTTCGTGGCGCACGAGGATGTGGTTCAGTGTCTGTTTGTGGTCATAGAGTGCATCGTAGGTGGGCATGATGGCACCGCCAGGGTAGCCGAAGAGTACTTCCACCCCTTCATGCTCCAGCGATCGCATCAGTGCCTCTGCACCAGTTATCTTTTCCATTGTATCTTCTTCTTTGTTGCTTAGTCAATGATTCTCACACCGCCCTTGTCGGCCGATGACACACTCTGGGCGTAGGCGCGCAGGGCCTTGCTCACCACGCGGTTGCGCTTGAGCGGCTGCTGGGGGCGTGCAGCCAGTTCCTCGTCGCTGAGACGCACATTGATGGTGCGGTTGGGAATGTCGATGTCGATGATGTCACCGTCTGTCAGTTTGCCGATGTTGCCTCCGGCCGCAGCCTCAGGACTGCAGTGTCCGATGCTCAGGCCGCTGGTGCCACCGCTGAAGCGTCCGTCTGTGACAAGGGCACATTCCTTGCCCATGTGCATGCTCTTGATATAACTGGTGGGGTAGAGCATTTCCTGCATGCCAGGGCCGCCCTTGGGGCCTTCGTGGGTGATGACCACCACATCGCCCTTTTTCACCTTGCCGCCCAAGATGCCTTCGCAGGCATCTTCCTGGCTGTCAAATACAACGGCGGGCCCGCTGAATTTCCAGATGCTTTCGTCCACACCGGCAGTCTTCACTACACAGCCGTCCTGTGCGATGTTGCCGAAGAGGATGGCCATGCCGCCGTCCTTGGTGTAGGCATGCTCGATGTCGCGGATGCAGCCCTTCTCGCGGTCGGTGTCGAGCGTCTCGTACTGGGTGTCCTGTGCGCCCAGCTTGTTACAGAATACGCCTGCGGGTGCCGAGCTGTAGATGCGCTTGGCCTCGGGGTCGATGTCTGCCTTGAGGATGGAATAGCGCTGGATGTCCTCGGCCAGGGTGTGGCCGTTCACGCGCATCACGCTGGTGTCGATGAGGCCGCCCTTGGCCAGTTCGCCCAGCAGGCCCATCATGCCGCCTGCACGCCCGCACTCCTGCACGCTGTACTTCTGGCTGTTGGGGGCCAGTTTGCACAGGAACGGAGTCTTGCGCGAGAGGGCATCGATGTCGGCCATGGTGAAATCCACGCCTGCCTCCTGGGCCACAGCCAGCAGGTGGAGCACGGTGTTGGTGCTTGCGCCCATGGCGATGTCGAGCGTCATGGCGTTCATGAAGGCCGTGCGTGTGGCAATGCTGCGGGGCAGTACGCTCTCGTCCCCGTGTTCATAATAGGCCAGGGCATTCTTCACAATCTGGCGTGCTGCATCCTTCATCAGGCGCACACGGTTGACGTGGGTGGCCAGAATGGTGCCGTTGCCAGGGAGCGAAAGGCCGATGGCCTCGGTGAGGTTGTTCATGCTGTTGGCAGTGAACATGCCGGAGCAGCAGCCGCAGCCAGGACATGCGCGGTTCTCCACTTCTGCCAGTTCGTCGTCGCCTACGGTGGGGTCGGCTCCCTTTATCATGGCAGCAATCAGGTCGAGGTTCTCCCCCTTCCATTTGCCTGCTTCCATGGGGCCTCCGCTTACAAACACAGCGGGGATGTTCAGCCTCATGGCAGCCATCAGCATTCCGGGGGTTATCTTGTCACAGTTGGAGATGCACACCATGGCATCGGCCTTATGGGCGTTGCACATGTATTCCACGCTGTCTGCGATAATGTCGCGGCTGGGCAGCGAGTAGAGCATGCCGTCGTGTCCCATTGCAATGCCGTCATCGATGGCGATGGTGTTGAATTCGGCTGCATAGCAACCAAGGCTTTCTATCTCGGCCTTCACGATCTGGCCGGCCTCATGGAGGTGGGTATGGCCAGGGACAAACTGGGTGAACGAATTGACGATGGCAATAATAGGCTTGCCAAACTGTTCACGTTTCATACCGTTTGCTACCCATAAGGCGCGGGCTCCTGCCATGCGGCGGCCTTCCGTGCAAACGGCACTACGAAGTTGGTGTTTCATTGCTTTATTTTGTTTCTTTTTGTTATCTCTTTACCGCAATTTTCCGCAAAAGTACAGTTTTTGTGTCATTCAAGCAAAGGAATTATCACAATATTTAAAAAAAACATTAATAAATGAAAGATTAGACTCCCTTTTTTTTTGCTCGCTTGGGAAAAATGCTGTAACTTCGCAGCAAAATCGTTTAACACAAGTTTTCAAACATGGACAAATCCAATAAGTACATTACAGTGGCATACAAGCTCTATGCACCCATGCAGGGAAGCGGGAGCGAACTGATTGAAGAGGCTCCAGCCAACCATCCCTTCCAGTTTATTTCCGGAATGGGGCTCACCCTGGATGCTTTTGAGGCACAGATTACTCCCTTGGCAAAAGGAGAGGCTTTCGACTTTACTCTGAGCGTAGACGATGCCTATGGGCCATATGTGGAGGAGGCGCTTCAGACGGTTCCGCGCCACATCTTCGAGACCGACGGAAAGATTGACAGCCGATACATCTTCGAGGGGGCGGTAGTGCCGCTGACCAATAGCGAGGGTGAGCGTTTCAACGGCACCATCGTGGAGATTGCCAGTGAACATGTGAAGGTGGATTTGAATCATCCGCTGGCTGGCAAGCAACTCCATTTTGTGGGTACGATCACGGAAAATCGCGAAGCTACCAATGAGGAGATTGAGCAGATGGCCAAGATGCTGGCAGGCGAATGTGGCGGCTGTGGTGGTGGCTGTGGTGGTGGCTGCGGCAGCTGCGAAGGCGGCTGCGGCGGAAGCGGATGCGGAGGTTGTGAATGAACACGTTCGGCAATCTGTTTCGCGTCACCACCTTTGGTGAAAGCCATGGTCCCGCTGTCGGTGGTGTCATCGACGGCATGCCTGCAGGGGTGGATGTAGACCTCAGTTTCATCCAGCACCAGCTCGACAGGAGACGGCCGGGGCAGAGCCGTCTCACTACGGCCCGCAAGGAGGTCGACCAGGTGGAGTTGCTCAGTGGTGTGTTTGAAGGAAAAACCACGGGGTGCCCCATCGGTTTCATGGTGAGGAACACCAACCAGCACTCCAGCGATTATGAGAACATCCGCAATCTCTACCGCCCCAGCCATGCCGATTTCACCTACTCCATGAAATATGGCTTGCGCGACCACCGTGGTGGTGGCCGCAGTTCGGCACGGGAAACCATCAGTCGTGTGGTGGCTGGTGCTTTTGCCATGCTGGCCTTGCGCGCTCAGGGCATCAGCATCACAGCCTTCACCCAGCAGGTAGGCTCCATTGTCATGCCTGGGAACTATACCGACTATGACCTCGCTGTGGCCGAACAGAACGATGTGCGTTGTCCCGACTCTGGAGTCGCTGCGCGTATGGCCCAGCTCATCATGGAGGTGAAGGCCGACGGCGACACGATTGGCGGCGTGATAGGATGTGTGGTAAAGGGCTGTCCTGTGGGACTGGGCGAACCAGCCTTCGGAAAACTGCATGCAGCCCTGGGCAGTGCCATGCTCAGCATCAATGCCGTGAAGGGCTTCGAGTATGGGATGGGCTTTGCCGGTGTATGCCAGCGGGGCAGTGAGCAGAACGACATCTTTGTACCCGATGGCCATGGTGGCATCACCACGCGTACCAATCGCAGCGGCGGCATTCAAGGCGGCATATCCAATGGGCAGGACATCTTCTTCCGTGTGGCCTTCAAGCCGGTGGCCACTCTGCTCATGCCCCAGGAAACGGTGGACAAGGACGGCCACTCCACCATGCTCATTTGCCGTGGCAGGCATGATGCCTGTGTGCTGCCCCGTGCCGTGCCTGTAGTGGAGGCCATGGCAGCCATTACGGTACTCGATTATCTCCTGCTCTCCCGTACGGCTGTCCTGTAGCAACTTTGGGGCATCAGTCAGCCGAAGGGTTCAGGACAATTGCCACAGGCAGGTGGTCCGATGTGCCGCCTGTGTAGGCCGTCCCCTTAAAGGTCCGTTTGGGATGCCCGTCCTTGTCTTTCAGGAACGGCAGCCCCACGGTACGTGCCTCCTGTGGCAGGAAGGGCAGCAGGCTGTCGCTGGCCAGAATGTGATCGAGCGTGCTCCATTGTTGCTGGAAATAGTAGGTCCCTTCTCCACGGCTCCTCCGTGTCCGTGGCTTCATGTCGTGGAGCGGGGGGCACAGGTGTGTGAAGACGGCATCCTCTGTGTCGGCATTGAAGTCGCCCATCACCACTAGCCGTTGTCCCTGTAGCGAGTCGGCTACTGCGCGCAGGACTGCAGCAGCCAGCATCCTGTTTCTTGTGCCGGCACGTGTGTCACCGGCACGGCTGGGAAGGTGACACACAGCCACATGCAGGGTGTCCATCCCTTTCACCACTCCCTTTGCTACCAGTATGTCGCGTGTGGGCCGCAGGCCGTTCTCTGCGCTGGGTATCCTCACTGCACGATGGCTTAGCAGGCAGAAGGCATCAGGCCGGTACATCAGGGCCACGTCTATGCCACGCATGTCGGGACTGTCGGTCATCACGTAGGCATATCCGGCTTTTGCCAGGGGACTGTGGCGTGTAAGGTCGTCCATCACCTGCGGGTTCTCCACTTCTTGCAGTCCCACCAGTAGCGGCCACCCGTTCTCCGGCATCACCGATGCTGTGAGGCGTGCAATCTGCACCAGTTTCTGGTGGTAGCGCCTGTGTGTCCACCGTCGTTTGCTCTGGGGCAGGAATTCCAGGTCGTTCTTGAGCGAGTCATGACTGCAGTCGAACAGGTTCTCCACGTTCCATGTGAGCAGGGTATAGGGCTGGCTCTGACCCGCGACAGGCACCAGCCACAGCAGGGCTGCCAGCCAGCTGGCCCATCCTTTGTGCTTATGATTCTTTTCCTGTCTTTTGCGCATGGTTCCACAGACTGAAGATACTGGTGTCATACTGTTTCATCTCCTCTCTCAGCAGCATGCTCTTCCCTCCTGTATGCTGGTCCAGGATTTGCCAGAAACGCTGACTGTGGTTGAATTCCAGCAGGTGGGTCAGTTCATGCTGAATCACATAGTCCTGCAGGTGGGCAGGCAACAGCATCATGTAGATGTTCAGGTTGATGCGCCCTTGCAGGCTGCAACTGCCCCATCGCGACTTCATCTTGTGGCATCTCATGCCGGTCGGGCGCAGACCACGTGCCGCAGCCATTGCCTCCAGGCGTTGTTTCAGATAGGTGTCGGCTGCCTTGCGCAGCCCCTTTTCGATGATTCCTGTCAGCCACTGCTGCAGTTCCTCGCTTTCCCATTCGAGGTGGGACTGGTAGTAGAACACCATGGCCGTGCCCTTCATCTCTACATACGTCTTCTCGCTGTCGTCCCTTTTGCAGGAGCAGAACGAGAAATGGGGGGTGTCGATGCAGAATTCAGGGGTGATGGCATGTGTCAGGGATTGGTGTTTCTCCATCATCTTCTCCAGTTGTGGACGCAGGTCCTCCAGCGCCTCCCTCAGCATGGAAGAGGTGGCGCGTGGGGGCACGGTGGCCCATAGCTCTTTCCCTTTCATCCGGAAAATGATGCGCCTTGCTCTTGTGCTCGCTTGTACATGAATCGTACCCAGGCGGTCGTCGGATATTTTGTCGCTGATACTCATAAGTACTGCAAAGTTATGAAGAAAAGTGGATAAAACCTACAATTCTTGGGGCAATTTTTTTAATAACTCACAGGAATTATGTAACTTTGCAGCCAAAATAAGTATTATATTATACGATGAACATACTAGAACTGAGCGAACAGGAGATTGTTCGCCGCAACAATCTACAGCAATTGCGGGACCTGGGCATAGACCCTTATCCCGCCGCAGCCTATCCCACTGATGCCTTCAGTGTAGAAATCAAGAACAGCTTTGTGGACCTCCCTGAGGTGGCCGCCGAGGACGGCACTATGCAGCCTGCCGTGGCTACGCCGGAGAATAGCCGCAATGTGTGCATTGCAGGCCGTATGATGAGCAAGCGCGTCCAGGGCAAGGCCGCCTTTGTGGAACTGCTCGACAGCAAGGGGCGCATCCAGGTGTATGTGACGCGCGATGCCCTTTGTCCCAATTCCGAGGACACCACCATGTACAACGTGGTGTTCAAGAAATGTCTCGACCTGGGCGACTTTATCGGGATCAAGGGGTATGTGTTCCGCACCAAGACAGGCGAGATTACTGTCCATGCCACCAGCCTTACCGTACTGGCCAAGAGCCTTAAGCCGCTGCCCGTGGTGAAGGAAAAGGACGGTCAGGTATACGACTCCTTCGACGACCCCGAGCTGCGCTACCGCCAGCGTTATGTGGACCTCATCGTGAATCCTAATGTGAAGGAAACCTTCCTCAAGCGTGCCACCATTCTTCGCACCCTCCGCAACCTGCTCGATGAGGCTGGCTACACAGAGGTGGAGACCCCTACACTGCAAAGCATCCCTGGCGGCGCTTCCGCCCGCCCGTTCATCACACATTTCAATGCACTCAATGTAGACATGTACATGCGCATTGCCACCGAACTTTATCTCAAGCGTCTCATTGTGGGCGGATTCGAGGGCGTGTATGAGATAGGAAAGAATTTCCGCAACGAGGGCATGGACCGCACCCACAACCCCGAGTTTACCTGCATGGAGCTGTATGTGCAGTATAAGGACTACAACTGGATGATGTCCTTCACCGAGCAACTGCTGGAAAAGATTTGCATCGCTGTGAACGGCACTACCGAGACTGTGCTCGACGGGAAGACCATCTCTTTCAAGGCTCCCTACCGCCGCCTGCCCATTCTGGATGCCATCAAGGAACAGACGGGCTACGACCTCAACGGCATGGACGAACAGAACATCCGTGAGGTGGCCAGGACCCTGGGCATAGAGGTGGACGACACCATGGGAAAGGGCAAGCTCATCGACGAGATTTTCGGTGAGACCTGTGAAGGAACCTTCATTCAGCCCACTTTCATCACCGACTATCCTGTAGAGATGAGCCCTCTCACCAAGATGCACCGTTCCAAACCAGGCCTCACAGAGCGGTTCGAGCTGATGGTCAACGGTAAGGAACTGGCCAATGCCTATAGCGAGCTCAACGACCCCATCGATCAGGAGGAACGCTTTGTGGACCAGATGAAACTGGCCGACAAGGGCGATGATGAGGCCATGATTATCGATCAGGACTTCCTGCGTGCCCTACAGTATGGCATGCCCCCCACCAGTGGCATCGGCATTGGCATAGACCGTCTGGTGATGATGATGACAGGACAGACAGCCATCGGAGAGGTGATGCTCTTCCCTCAGATGAAGCCCGAGGTGAAGGCTCCCCGCGACAAGGACGAGGCTTTTGTGGCACTGGGCGTGCCTGCCTGTCTTATTCCTGTGCTGCGCAAGGCTGGCTACAACCTGGTGTCCACGCTCAAGGGGGTGGCTCCTGCCAAGCTGCAACAGCAAATCATAGAAATCGTAAAGAAGTACAAGCTGCCGCTGGAGAAACCCTCTCAGGAGGCTATCGCCCAGTGGACAGCCTAACCCCAGTCCCCCCGAGATATACCCATGATAGGAAAGATAGCTGTGCTGGGAGGCGGCAGTTGGGCTACGGCCATCGCCAAGATGTTGCTGGAGCGCAACGACGAAATCGGATGGTACCTCAGGCGGGACGACCGCATTGAGGACTTCCGTAGGCTGGGCCACAACCCGGCCTATCTGACCAGTGTCCACTTCGATGTGTCGCGCATCCATTTCAGCAGTGACATCAATCAGATTGTCCGTCAGTTTGATACGCTGGTATTCGTGACGCCCTCGCCCTATCTCAAAGGACATTTGAAGAAGCTGAAGGTGTCGCTGCGCGACAAGTTTCTCGTTACGGCCATCAAGGGAATCGTCCCCGATGAGAACATGATCTGCAGCGAATACTTCCACCATATGTACAACGTTCCCGACGAGAACCTGGCTGTGCTGGGTGGCCCCAGCCATGCCGAGGAGGTGGCGCTGGGAAGACTCACCTACCTTACCGTAGGCTGCACCGACCAGGACAAGGCACAGGCTTTTGCCGGGATGCTGGCCAGTCATTATGTGAAGACCAAGACATGCCCTGATGTCATTGGCATCGAGTATGCCAGTGTGCTCAAGAATGTCTATGCCATTGCAGCCGGCATCTGCCACGGCCTCAAGTATGGCGACAACTTCCAGGCTGTGCTCATGAGCAATGCCGTGCAGGAGATGGACCGTTTTCTGCGTACGGTGTACAATATAGACCGCAACATCATCGATTCGGTGTATACCGGTGACCTGCTGGTGACGGGCTATAGCAATTTCAGCCGCAACCGCGTGTTCGGTACGATGATTGGTCAGGGCTACAGCGTGAAGAGCGCGCAGATAGAGATGGAGATGATTGCAGAGGGCTATTTCGGCACCAAGTGCATGAAGGACATCAACAAGCACCTCCACGTGAACATGCCCATCCTGGACGCAGTCTACAACATCCTTTATGAGCGCATCTCGCCCACCATCGAAATAAAACTGCTGAGCGAGGCCTTCCGTTGATTCCTGCCCCCACGGGCAGACAGGAAACCAAAAATGAGAGAACAAGTATAAATACTATGTCATATAATTAATATAAGGTAAAAAGCATGATTAGATTAGACATTTCCAAGGCTCTGCAGGAAGCAGCCCTGGAGGAAACAGCATTGCAGCAGCGTGTGGCTGCCGCACAAGCACAGTTGGAGGAGGCCACCTGCCCCGGTAATGACTTCCTGGGATGGCTGCATCTGCCCAGCAGCATCACGCCTGAGTTCTTGGGCGAGGTGAAGGCATGCGCCGATGTGCTGCGCCAGCATTGCGATACTGTGGTGGTGGCTGGTATCGGCGGTTCCTATTTGGGCGCACGTGCCGTCATCGAAGCCTTGGGAAACAGCTTTGCATGGCTCACCAACAAGGGCGAGAACCCCGACATCCTGTTTGCAGGCAACAATATCGGTGAGGATTATCTTTACGAGCTGACCCAGTATCTCAAGACCCGTCAGTTTGGCGTAATCAACATCAGCAAGAGCGGCACCACCACCGAGACGGCCCTGGCCTTCCGTCTGCTCAAGAAGCAGTGCGAGGAGCAGCGTGGCAAGGAGATGGCCCGCAAGGTGATTGTGGCTGTTACCGATGCCCGTAAGGGCGCTGCACGCACCACTGCTGACAAGGAGGGCTACACCAGCTTCATCATCCCCGACAATGTGGGCGGACGTTTCAGTGTGCTCACTCCTGTGGGCCTGCTGCCCATCGCAGTGGCTGGCTTCGATGTTGAAGCCCTTGTCAAGGGTGCCGCCGACATGGAGCGTGCCACAGCACCTGAGGTGCCCTTTGCACAGAATCCCAGCGCAGTGTATGCAGCTGCTCGTAACGTGCTCTATCAGCAGGGTAAGAAAATAGAGATTCTTGTCAACTTCCAGCCCAAGCTCCACTACATGAACGAGTGGTGGAAGCAGCTCTATGGCGAAAGCGAGGGCAAGGACCTCAAGGGCATCTTCCCCGCAGCTGTCGACTTTTCTACCGACCTTCACTCCATGGGACAGTGGATTCAGGAGGGCGAGCGCACCATCTTTGAGACGGTGGTGAGCGTGGAGAATCCGGAACATACGCTGCTCTTCCCCCACGACGAGGAGAACCTGGACGGCCTCAACTTCCTTTCCGGCAAGCGTGTGGATGAGGTGAACAAGATGGCCGAACTGGGCACCCGTCTGGCTCATGTGGACGGAGGTGTGCCCAATATCCGTGTCTGCATCGACCGACTGGATGCTTATAACCTGGGACAGCTCATCTATTTCTTCGAGAAGGCCTGTGGCATCAGCGGACTCATTCTGGGTGTGAACCCCTTCAACCAGCCTGGTGTGGAGGCCTACAAGAAGAACATGTTCGCCCTGCTCGGCAAGCCAGGCTACGAGAAGGAGACCGAAGCCATCAAGACACGTATCTGATGAACCGGACAGACGTGGACACACAAGATAGACTCCCTGGGGGCGCCATTGGCGTCCCCAGGGCTGTATTGTTCGATATGGACGGCGTGCTCTACGACAGTATGCCGGCCCATGCCATTGCGTGGAGCACGGCGGCCACCCGCTTTGGGCTCTGCATGTCACCCGAGGAGGCCTATCTTCATGAAGGGCGTACAGGCAGCGGCACCATCAACATCCTGGCACAGCGACATTGGGGGCGCAATGCCACAGAGGAGGAACTCCAGCGCATCTATGCTGAGAAAAGCCGCATCTTCAACAACCAGCCCAAGGCACTGCCCATGCCTGGTGCACGCCAGCTGCTGGAGGCGCTTCGCGACATGGGGCTTGTCATCGTGCTGGTGACAGGGTCGGCTCAGCATTCGCTACTGGACCGCCTCAATGCCGACTACCCCGGCATCTTCGAAACCCACCGTATGGTGACGGCTTTTGATGTGGTTCATGGCAAACCGCATCCTGAGCCCTATCTGATGGGCCTGCAGCGTGCAGGTGTGGAGGCGGCCGAGGCTGTGGTGGTGGAAAATGCACCTTTGGGTGTGGAAGCTGCTCATGCAGCGGGCATCTTCACGTATGCCATTAATACAGGACCCCTGCCTGACAGTGTGCTGTGGCAGGCAGGGGCTGACTGTGTGGTTCCCAAGGACGGCGGATTTGAAGCGGTGCTGCAGGATATCACACACCGTCTTCGCCGCTCTCTTCCTCCACGTCCATCACATCGTCCGGTGTGATGGTGTAGCTGCCGTCACCTCCGATGGTGAGCAGAAACGGAGCGGACATATCGCTTTCAGGATAGCTCACGCACACGGCAAACCGGAGCAGACCTTCGCGGGCATTTACGAAGCGGAAGCCATCCAGAATACCTTTGGCGCGGAAGTCGCTCGTCAGCTTGCTGGCAAACTGGGCTTTGGTGAACGTGCGCTTGAAGAAAGCCTGTCCGCTGCGTGTGATACGAAGGGTGTACAGATTGTCGGCGTAGCGGGAACCGTTCTCGTCGGTGACCAATGGCAGTGAGTCGCATGCCTCCCGATGGATGGCAAAGGCATAGAGGTGACTGCCCATGCGCACTGTGTCGGAATGGTCATACAGGGGCAGGCGGTGTATTTCACTCGCCGTCTGTTCCTTCTTGTCCGACACTACGGTCACTTGGCTCTCTTTTGTCTTTTGGCAGGCACAGGTTATGACAACAACTGCCGCCAACAGTATGCGTTTCGTTATTTCCATGCTGTATTTTAGCTCTTTTTTTCTTATTTCACTGCAAAAGTAAGTAAAAAATCAATTCCAGGTGTTCACTGAGTGGAAAAACTTTCGTTTTGCCTTTTTTTTATTACCACATCTTCACCACTACGGGCTTTTTCATGTCTGCGCCCTTCCCTGTAGGGGATAGCAGCCCCGTCTGCTCGTCGCGTGCATACACCTCGATGCGGTTGTTGTCCCTGCATGCCACCACCACAAACCTTCCGTTGGGCGAGAGGGCAAAGTTGCGGGGATGGGGGCCTGTGGGCTGATAGCCGATACGGGTGAGCATACCGGTATGTTCGTCCACACTGAAGATGGCAATGCCGTCGGCCTGCAGGCGGTTTGAGGCATACAGGTGTCGTTCGTCGGGCGAAAGGTGGATGTCGGCACTCCCTCGGGCACCCACTGTGTCGGCTTGGATGCTTTGTAGCTGCTGCAGCACACCGCCCGCATATTCCATCACCACCACGTCACCCTTCAGTTCGTCAATGATGTACAGGCGGTCGCCCCTCCTGTTCCATGTGGCATGGCGGGGACCGCTGCCGGCCTCCAGGCAGGTGCGCGTCCATGCCGTAGTGTCGGCCAGGGCCTTGCATCCTTTCTCCAGCGGGAACAGGTGGATGCAGTCGCTGCCCAGGTCGTTGGCCATCAGATAGCGTTCGTCGGGCGAGAAGTAGACATGGTGCAGATGGGCCTGCTCCTGGCGTGTGCTGTCGGGGCCGCAGCCGTTGAACCGGGCTACTATAGGGGGTTCCAGTTTTCCGTCCTGACGGATGGGAAGGGCACTCACGCTGCCACCGTTATAGTTGGCCGTCAGCAGGAAAGCCCCATCGGGTGTCAGGGCCACATGGCAGGGGGCCGCTCCTCCTGCCTGCTGTGTGTCACATACGGCCAGTGTGTGGGTGGCACTGTCATAGGCAAGCAGGTGTGCAGTGGCATGGAACTGGTCGTTCTCGCCCACGGCATAGATGCGTTTGTGGTCGGCTGTCACTGCCAGGAACGAAGGGTTGTCTATGCCCTTTACGCCACCCAGACTGTCCATCTGTCCTGTGCGCTGGTTGAAGGAGAACAGGCGTATGCCTTCTTCCTGTGCGGATGCATAGCTGCCCGCAATCAGGGTGAGCATGTCCTCATTGGATTTCTCTGTTGCCTGCTGTCGGCAGGATGTGGTGCCTGCCATGGCCATACCTAGGCTCATGCTCATGGCTAAAATAGATGCTTTCTTCATTGTCGCAATCGTGTCCTTTTTGTGTTTTCTCCTCCAAAATTACATATTTTTGTTGGAATCTGTCCCATGCAGGACATTTTTTCCATCTTTTTCCTGCGAAAAATCCTGTCTGTGCCTCTATCCTTCCTACGAAACCATCGGCGGACGCTTCGTGAAGTGATCAGAAACTTTGCGAAACTGGAATTAAGTGAATTGCGCTATAAATATATTGGGATTTGTAGCGGGGCAGGTGACAGGTCAGTATACCGTAGGGCGGCTGTTAGTCTTGCAGCGCAGCTCTCAGTTTCTCTTCGGCAGTCTTTATCATGTCGTGTGTCCCGCTTCCGTCACCCACATATTTCTTCACCATCTCGGCATATTCCACTGCTTCTCGGAGTTTAGGAGAAGTGGATTCGTCGACAGCCCCCGCGCGACGCAGCAAGCCTGTGAGCGGACACAGGTCTTCGGGCTCTGCGAGATGGGATGGACGCATGGTTGTGAGGCATTTGTTGAGTCGTGCAGCAGCGCCGTTCACCTTCTTTTGTGTGACGCCTTCCTTGCTTCCGGCTATCATCCTGGCATCGTCGGCCGCCTTTTGCATGCGCCCGAAACCGTTGGGTGCCCACTTGTGCGGTTCGGCAGTGCGCTCTTCTGCCATTTGGATGAGAGCGCGCAGCTCCGTCTTGTCTGTTTCTGCCGTTGCCACAGGAACGGGTGACTGGGTGTCGGTGTGGTTGATGCGGTAATAGTGGGTGGAATGGGCCGTACGGTAGTAGTCGGGCAGGAAGGTGTGGCCTGCCACTGTCAGTGTATAGAGATTGCCCATGTAGCCTTGGTCAGACGTAGGACGGTTGGCAATGATGTTGTCGAGATGCGAGTCGATGTTGAGCGTAGCATCGCTCCATGTCAGCGCATCGGTGCCCGTCATGGCGAGAGGGCCGTACATCAGTGTCCCCGCCCAAGCATCGTCGAGCTGTGTGCCATCGTCGCTTGCCACTTCAGCCGGAAGTTTGTCTGCTCCATAGAAGATGTGCTTGGTAAATGGCATGTCAATCTCCACCTTGTCGCCTTGTTGCCATTTGCGGTCGATTGTAAGGTATGAGGACGGTTTGCCTTTCGCATCCACCTTCTTGCCGTTGAGCCTGACCGTGAAGCCTGCGGTTGCCCAGTAAGGTACGCGAAGCTTCATGGCGAACTCCCCTTGGCCCTCCTCGATGTTGATAGCAGTATGTTCGGCAGGCCACAGGCAGTCCTGGGCAATCCTTATCCCCTTTTCTTTCCAATTCAACTTAGTGGGCATATATAAAGCAACATAGAGCGCGCTGTCGGTGGCAAAATATGCAGCCTCGTGATACTTTGTATGGTTTTCCGAACCCGTACCACCGCAGCATGTAGCCTGTGGCGTTTCATTGCCGAAGGGCTTGGTGGCATTGAGCCCCACGGCATACTGGTAGCAGGTCTGATAGTGTGCAGGATTGAGCGAACCCACCATCTGATTGAACAGGATGCGTTCGTAATAATCCATGTAGCCGGCATCATCGGGGTTATAGCAGTTGAGGTCGCGAGTGAGCTTCAGCAGGTTGTATGCGCAGCATGTCTCGTTGATGTCTGGGTTGCTCTCTGCCTGGCCTTCCTGCATCCCGTTGGTGGCCATACTGATAATCTGGGTATAGGGCTGACGGAACATCTCCCCGTTGCCCACACCGCCTGTTGCATAGGCATAACGTCCCTGAACCAGGGTCCAGAAGTTACGTGCAATGTGATAATAGTAAGGATTGCCATTGATGCGATAGCTGCGCAGAGCCGATATGATCATCGGGATGTGCTGATTGGCATGACGAGTGCGGATGTCATCGATGTTGCGGGCGAGATTGCCAAAGAGCTTGGGCGCATCGAAACAGTTTGAGGCTTCCATGAGCTTTGCCTTCTCATCCGGATTTTGGGTCATTTCCGAAAGGCGGGCCAGCGATTCGCCAATGCCGCCCACCTCGCCTGCGATGTACATGTCCCACATCTCATACCTGTTGCCAGGACGCTGGCGACGTTCTTCCTGAGTGCCCTTGTCGCTGACAAAGGTGCGGTAGTGCATACGGTTCCACACCCAAAGGCCCATGTCTTTGGCAATGGCGAGGGCCTTGTCGGCCGTGGCCTTTTCGTCGAAGAGTGTGGCGATGTCTATGAGCCCGGCGAGTTGTTTGTGTATTCCGTAATAAGGAGCCCACACCCAGTCGCTGTTGTTATAGGCGCGATACATCTCTATAAGTGCGCAGTGTTGGGCAGGAATGGCATTGAGGTAGCCATAGCCGTACAGCTCCGGATGTTTCTTGTATTGATTGAAGGCCTCCCATGTGCCCTTCATGGTGCGCAGTTCTTCTTCAGGGGCGAAGTCGCGTGCCTCGCGATAGCGTCCGAGTTTTTTGTCAAAGACAAAAGTCTTTTCCTGGCATTGGCGAAGCTCATCAACCATGCGGATGATGTTTCTGCGGAGTATGGCTTTTTGTTCAGGAACGGTGGTCACCGCATAGGCCTGTGCTATTGCCGACATATAATGGCCGGAACCATGACCTTTGAGCTTGCAATCGGGTGCATCCCAGCCGTCACTGACAGGATAGCCCTCGGTGGGCATATTGTAGGTGTCGCGGTAGTTGTAGAGCTGCTGTGCCACATCCCATGAACATATCTCACGCAGTGCGAGGTCGCGGTTCCATGTCAGGCGGTTGTCCCCACACAGGGCTACGTCGGCAAGAGGCAGCGTATGGGCCACTGCGGCATAAGGAATATCCCGACAACGCTCCACAACCTTTACGTCGGCCGAGACAGGGAATCCTTGTTCGGTGGTTTCATCTCCGATGATATGTCCTTTGACAGAATAGGCAGTTCCGGCAGGATGCCGACTGGCATCGGCCTGCTCCCTTTCGGCCTTGAGCGTATGGTTGTCCCATCTCACTTGCCGGTATTCCGAATATCCGTCATTGTAGTCCACCCACATCAGATGAGGCAGCACTGGCACTGTGCCCTCGGGGCAATTCACGGCCACAGGCTTCACCTCTTTAATGGTTCGAGGGTTTGGCCCACAGGCACTCATTGCAAGTGCGGCTATGGAACACCATGCAGCAGCCGTCCGTTTTGTCATGCGTATCATATCTTTTTTTGCTTGATTGTTCAGATAAATGTTGTGTTCGTGGTGCAAAGTAACACATTTCTGCACAAAACGAATAAGAAAACACCGTTTTTGTATCCATTAGGGCGAATTTTTCAGGTTTATACACAATAATGAGCTATCTTTGCACATGGAAGAACGATTTCCAGACATATAACGACACAATACAATATATCAAAGTATGAGAAAACAAATGGCATTACTTGTCATGGCCGCCACTATGATGCCCGGCGCCAGCGCACAGAAAAGGGACGGACACGATTATCCCATCACCCCTGTGGAGTTTACCAAAGTGAAAGTGACCGACTCGTTTTGGGGGCAGCGTCTGAAGGCAAGTCGGGAGGTAACCATTCCGCTCGCCTTCAGCAAGTGTGAGGAAACGGGCCGATACACCAACTTTGAGAAGGCAGCCAGGCCAAGCGAGGATTATGTGGTCAGCGGCTATTCGTTCGATGATACCGATGTGTATAAGACAATAGAGGGCGCGAGCTATTCTTTGCAGACCTTCAGCGACAAGCGTCTTGTACAGTATATCGACAGCGTGCTCGACATTGTTGCCAGGGCGCAGGAACCAGATGGCTACCTCTATACATCGCGCACCATGAATCCCAGGCGCCCGCATGAATGGGCTGGTGACAAGCGCTGGTCGAAGGAGGAAGACCTCAGCCACGAGCTATACAATCTAGGCCACATGGTGGAAGGTGCGGTGGCACACTATCAGGCCACGGGGAGCCGCAAGTTTCTGGACATCGCTTGCCGCTATGCCGACTGCGTATGCCGTGAGGTAGGTCCACAGTCGGGTCAGGCATGTGTCGTTTCGGGCCATCAGATAGCTGAAATGGCACTCTGCAAGCTCTATGTGCTCACCGGCGAGAAGAAGTATCTCGACGAGGCAAAGTTCCTCCTCGACTTCCGTGGCAGGACAACAATCCGGCAGGAATACAGCCAGAGCCACAAGCCGGTGCTGGAACAGGACGAGGCCGTGGGGCATGCTGTCCGTGCTGCATATATGTATGCTGGTATGGCAGATGTTGCAGCCTTGACTGGCGACCCGTCATACATCGAAGCCATTGACCGCATTTGGGAGAACATTGTGGGCAGGAAGATGTATGTGACAGGGGGCATTGGCTCTACGGCTTCGGGTGAGGCTTTCGGCAAGAACTATGAATTGCCAAACATGTCGGCTTATTGCGAGACCTGTGCTGCCATCGGCAACGTATATGTCAATTACCGTCTTTTCCTCCTTCATGGAGAATCGAAATACTATGACGTGCTCGAACGGGCATTGTACAATGGGCTGATTTCTGGCGTGTCACTCGATGGCGGAGGATTCTTCTACCCTAATCCGTTGGAGTCAATGGGCCAGCACCAGCGCCAGCCATGGTTCGGTTGTGCCTGCTGTCCTTCAAACATCGCACGCTTCATCCCATCACTGCCGGGATACGTATATGCAGTGAACGAGCGCGATGTATATGTCAACCTCTTCATGAGCAATATTTCGGAACTCTCGGTTGAGGGCAGGCCTGTTCGGCTGGAGCAGACCACCGAATACCCTTGGAATGGCGACATTGCCATCAGGGTTGCAGCAGGCAAGGCCGGACAATGGGCCATGAAGGTTCGCATACCAGGATGGGTGAAGAACCAGGTGGTGCCAAGCGACCTTTATGAGTATAGCGACAACCTGCGCCCGAAATATTCAGTCGAAGTCAACGGTACAAGGCTGGAAGGCCTGCTTACCGATGACGGCTATTTCACCATCGACCGCAAATGGAAGAAGGGCGATGTGGTGCGCGTACATTTCGACATGGAGCCTCGCACAATACGTGCAAGCGGCATGGTGGAAGCCGACCGTGGATATGTGGCCATCGAGCGCGGCCCTATTGTCTATTGTGCAGAATGGCCAGACAACGATTTCGACATCATGGGCACACTCGTCAACCAGTCGCCAAAACTGGAGGTGGAAGACGCTACGCTCCATGCCAAGGACAAGAAGGTGGCCGACTATTACATCAAAACTATCAGGACCGACGCACAGACCTTGAGTTTCGACAAGGACGGACGACTCACAGCCAAGGACGTGCGGCTCACGCTCATTCCATACTATGCATGGTGTCACCGAGGCAGCGGCAAGATGCGCGTTTGGATTGCTCAGGACCTGAGTGCCTCTCGTCCGTCAAAACCTGCAACCCTTGCCTCGCAGAGCCAGATTACAGCCTCTACGCCTGCCACCTCCCTTTCGTCAATCAATGACCGTCTGGTGCCAAAGGATGGCGACGACCGCCAGATGCCTTATTACCACTGGTGGCCAAAGAACAACTGCACAGAGTGGATTGCCTATGAGTTCCCACAGGCTTCTTCGGTTCAGCGCTCAACCGTTTATTGGTTCGACGACGGCCCTTGGGGCGGATGCCGTGTGCCAAAGGCATGGCGAATATTCTACAAGGATGAGCAGGGCAACTGGAAACCTGTGACGGGTGCTGACAGATATCCTACAATCAAGGGCGCAGCCTGCACCGTCAATTTTGATGCTGTCACCACAACCGCTCTAAAACTCGAGGTTGACTTGCCAACCGACAACTCTGCCGGTGTATTTGAATGGAGCGTGAAATAACAAGGCTAATGTGGGATGTAATGGGCAAAATCGCACAGTATCCTTCACAAAAATGTAGCAAATAGTATCATGAGCAGGAAAAAATACCTCATTTTTCGCCTTTTTCTATAAAATTCCCTAATAAAGAGGGCGGGGGGTAGGCTAAAAAAGCATATATTTGCACTAGAATTGTTATTTACAACCCAAATTTATAACCAAAAAGAAATTCTTTTATGAAGAAACGTTATGCATTGGCTGTAGCCTGTCTTTGTGTGGCAGGCGTGCAGCGCGCGAGTGCACTGGAACAGTCTGACGGAATCTATCAGATTGGGAATGCACTCGACTTGATTGATTTTGCAGGAGTGGTGAACGGGGGACTCTCTTCGGCCCAGGCTGTGATTACGGCAGACATTGACCTCAGTGGCTCCAGTTTCACACCTATTGGCAACACACTGATGCCATTCCGTGGTGTCCTGGACGGTCAGGGACACACAATCACGAACTACCATTATGAATCCGCAGCCGAGAGCGAGGGCTTCATTGGGTCGCTTTATGGCGGAACCGTGGAAAACCTCACCATCGAGGGAACACTGGTGGCCAAGAACGGTAAGACGGGCTTTGTAGGCGTGGCCGATGCTGGGGCAGTGGTACGCAATATTGTAAGCCGCCTGAACGTAGACTGCCAGAATACCGGCCACTGCGGTGGCGTGGTGGGCTCGTTGCTCCAGGCTCATATCGACCGCTGCACGTATGACGGTGTGTTTGAAATTCAGGCCGACATCAAGGGCGACTCTGACGGCGGTGTGGCCGGCTACACCAATCTGGGTCATATCACCAACAGCCTGTTTACGGGCACCATCAAGGCCAACGGGTCGAACAATCTGGGTGGCATTCTGGGCTATGTAAACAATGCCTCCTTTCAGGGACTGGCCAACAACCTGAGCACGGGTAGCTTTGAAGTGGCAGAACCAAGCGCTACCACAGCAGCCGTGCTGGGACATGCCAACACCAACACCCCCAAGGTCGTGCTCACCAATAATTATTACCGCGAGGGATGCGGACTGGAATCGGGCATGAAGGGCGCACAGGCTGTCCCGACAGCCAGTGTCACAGACGAACAACTGGCCAGCGGCGAGGTGGCCTACAGCCTGAACAAGGGAAACGAGGCTCCTGTGTGGATGCAGGATTTAGGTACAGACCCACAGCCAACGCTGCAGGGCGACAAGGTGGTGTATGCCAATGGTTCGCTCAACTGTGACGGCACTCCCAAAGGCGACCTCACATACAGCAACACCAATGAGGGCCTGACACAGGATGCCCATCAGTTCGACCAGGAACTGGGCGTTTGCGCTGTATGCGGCCAGTTCGAACAGGATGCCGACGGCTATGTCCTCGTTCGCAGCGGAAAGGCCCTGCGTCTTGTGGCTGAAAGGGTGAACGGTGGTCAGACCGAAATGAACCTGCGCTTCACGGCCGACCTGGACCTGAGCGGCGAGGCATGGACTCCCATCGGCAACGACTCCCAGATATTCCGTGGCAATGTGGACGGACAGGGCCACACCATCAGCGGCATGACCGTGGACTGGAACGAACCGGGAGCCGGTCTCTTCGGCACGGTGGCCGAGGGCACCTTCTCCGACTTTGTGATTGATGCCAGCTGCGCTGTGACTGGTGTCAAGTATAGCGGCGGACTTATCGGGCACTCCTATGGAACGGGTGTAGTAAATATTGTACGCGTGGGTGTGGAATGCAACGTCACCTGTAACGGTGAGGCAGCGGCTGGACTTATCGGAAACGCCAACGCGGGCAGTGTGTGCAACATCACCAGCTGCTACACCACTGGCGAGATATCCGCTAGCCAGGATGCAGCCGCTTTTTCCGGATGGGAAGGCAATGTGGGCGCAACCATCAGGGATAGCTGGAGCATTGCTGTTGTCACCAATTATCAGGATGATGCTCATTATCTGGCCCGCTATGGCGGCCTCACGCTCACCAACTGTTTCTGCCCCTTTGGTACACAGGGTACCCACATCGAGGCAGAGGATGCGGAGAGCGGCCGTCTGGCATGGTTGCTGAACGGTGGCAAACTCAGTGGCGCGCTGTGGCACCAGACAGTGGGTGAGGACCCCCATCCCGTGCTCGATGCTTCACACGGCATCGTATACAAGGCAGGTGACACCTATGCGTCCATCATCGATGAGGCCTCGCTGAAAGCCTTCCGCGACGATGTGGTAGCCGAGGAGAACGCTTACCTGCAGGAGGTGATTGCCTGCCAGGCCGTCATGGATGCCTACAGCCAGCAGCTGTCTGCTTTTGCCGGGATCACGGGCTTGGATGCTTGTGTAGAAGCCTATGAGCAGCTGCAGGAAGGCCGCAAAGCCGTGGAAGTCTCTGCAGCCGCCTATGCCAGCTACATACAGGTGTGCGCGAACACCATGACATATCTTGAAGAAAACGAGTTTGCCGGCAGCATGCGCGAGAAGCTGGAGACCTATCTTACGGAGGAGGTGGAGCCGGGCGAAGAATATCCTAACGGCAGCCAGGCCTACATCGTAGCCCATCATACACTCACCGACGAGCAGATTGCTGCAGAACAGGCCTATGTGGAGGAAATGCTGAAGCAGGCCATTGTCACAGGCTATACGGCTGGTTCTGAAATCACCAATCTGCTTGTGAATCCCACCTTTGCCGACGGATTCGAAGGATGGAATGCCACCTTCAAGGGAGAGAGTATGACGGCTGGAGGCGTGAAGGAACTGATGCCGGCGGCAGAGGCGTGGAACTGCACATTTGAGATGCAGCAGAGCCTCACGGGACTCACCAATGGAGTGTATATGGTGCAGGCCAATGCCGCCTTCCGCGCAGCAGGTGACTATCTCAGTTTCCTGCACGGTGCTGTGCTCCGTGCGGGCGACAACGTGAACTTTGTGATGATGGAAGGCGAGGACGTGCTGCCCATCGAGGACGCCGTGGATGGCGTGAACTGCCACCTGACCGGCGACTGGCCCGACCATCATTATATCAGCGAGGACGGCGTGGACGGCTATGTGCCTGTGGGACCGCTGGGCTGCTCCTATGCTTTTGCGGCCGGACGCTATTTGAACAGCGTGGCTGTGGAGGTGACTGACGGAACTCTTACGCTGGGCATCGGCAACCCGGGCACTGGCATGAGCAACGACTGGACGGGCATGGGCAATTTCCGCCTGTTCTACCTGGGCACGGCCGATGAGGCTGCCGACCGGCTGGGCGAGGTGCTGGAAGGCTATGTGGGACGTGCCCGCACCATCCTTTCCTTTGCATGGAGTGACGGTGAGGACTTCAACCTCTACCCCAACATGTCCAACAGCCTGAAGGAACAGCTTACGCAGGCTGTGGAGGGAACAGCAGCTGCAGCTGACGGGGCAGCGCGTTTGGCGCTTGTAGACCGGTTCTCCGACTTGTTCCAGCAGGTGGCCGATTGCCGCAAGGCCTATGTGGACATGGTGAAAACGGCAAGCAATGTGGAGGCTTCTGTCTCCCAAATGTTTGATGTGGGCTTGATTTCCGAGCAAGACCGTGACATGGCACTGGAACTGGTGGAGGGCGCATGGACTCACTACACCGCAGGCGATGTGACGGCTGAGGAGGCACGCCAGCTGACCGAATCTTTCAACAACAGCTCTTTGTATCCGCCTATAGAAGATGGCTATTATGTGCTGAGTACACCCGAACAGCTTCAGCTCTTTGCCTTCATGGTGAACACCGGCATGGCCAATATCAATGGCAAACTCACGGCTGACATCGACCTGAAGGACATTGAGTTCACGCCCATTGGATGGAACTTGACAGACGACTGCCTGGCCGCCAACGACACCTATGTGTTCCGTGGCACATTCGACGGACAGGGCCATACCATCAGCAACCTTGTCATCAACAAACCGCAGAGTATCGGTGTGGGATTCTTCGGGAATATTGGTTCTCCGGCCACCATCAAGAACCTCCGTCTGGACAACACCTGTGCCATTACGGGGTATGACCGTACGGGCCTGATTGGCCGTAGCCAGGGCAGTGGAGACATTTATCTTGAAGGACTGGGCAACGAGGGCAGTGTGACCTCCAACGTTGCGGCTGCTGGTATTCTGGGCAATGCCAACAGTGGAAGCATCGCCCATCTGACCAACTGCTACAGTACGGGTGCCATTATGCAGTCCGGAGGCTTTGCCACGGGCATGGATTGTGCGCAAATCTGCGGATGGTTTGGTTCCGTGGGTGCCACTGTGGACAACTGCTGGAGCATCAGCCCCGTGAGCGGTTATCAGGAAATCAGCCGCATCTTCTGCCGCCAGAACAATAGCCAGACGGTGCTCACCAACTGCTACAGCCTTTATGGCGACGGATCGCAGGCCGCGCTTATAAAACCTGAGGAGGTGGTTGACGGCACACTCACATGGAACCTTAACGGTGGCCTCACCGAGAATCCTGTATGGCGCCAGAATTTGGGGACCGATGCACATCCTGTGCTCGATGCCACCCATGCCATTGTGGAAAAGGCCGAGGACGGCTCCTTCCATAACATTGGAGGAGAATCGGGCATTGCTGATGCTGTGGAAGCCGACACGCCCGTCTGTGTCACCGACCTGCAAGGCCGTGTCTTGCGTAGCGTGTCTGGCAACGGCAGTGCCACAAAGGGCTTGCCTAAGGGCATTTATGTGGTGAAGGGTAAGAACAGTTTACGCAAAGTGCTGGTAAGATGAGACATTTTCTGAAACGAATCCTTATGATGCTGCTCGTGGCGATGGCGTATGCCTCCCCACGGGCAGCTACCACTGCCCAGTGGCGCATCATGACCTACAATGTGCCGCTGGGCAATATACTTGTATCGGACGGTAACGGGCGCAATACGTGGGAGAACCGGTGTGCCCAGCTTCATGCCTATCTTCAGGATGTGAGTCCTGATTTGCTGGGAATGCAGGAGCCCGTGCGTAGCGAACTGTGCGATGTGCTCAAGGGCATCCCCGGCTATGCCATGGTGGGCATTGCCCGCGACGATGGTGCCGAACAGGGAGAATATACGCCCATCATCTACAAGACACGCCGTTTCCGTGTGGAGGCATCGGGCAACTATTGGCTTTCGGACACTCCTGATGTGGTGTCTAGGGTGGAAGGCTCTTCGCACAACCGTATCGCCACATGGGCACTGCTCACCGACAAGTTTACGGGCGCACGCCTGCTCTACACCAACACCCACCTGAGCTACAACTCAGAAGCCGTGAAACTGGCACAGATAAAGGTGCTGAAGCAGCATATCAGGGACCTCAACGACACCTATGGCTCCGACTTGCCCCATTTGCTGACAGGCGATTTCAATATGCAGGATACAGAGGACAACTACAATTATGTGCTCAACTGGAAACTCAGGATGAAGGACATCTGGGAAACCACTTCTGACCGCTGGCACTATCTTACGGGCAAAAACACACTTGCCGGCCGTATCGACTACATCTATGCCACCACCAATGTCACGGGGGTGAAGGTGCGATGGGACAACCGCAAGACCGATGACGGGTTCTGGGTGTCGGACCACGACCCGCTGTGGGCCGATGTGAGCTACCGCATCACTGCAGAGGATGAGGCACGGCTGGCCATTTCCGAAGCCTGGACGGCCATCGACAGCACCCGTTCTTTCACTGCGGGCCGCATCAAACTGGCTCCTACGCTCACCCGCATCTCGTCGGATGGCATGGAGCCTTCTTTCCCGCTGGGGAATGCCATCGACAGCAACACTTCCACCTATGCCCATTCGCTCTATTCCTCCACAGCCCCTAATGCGCCGCACTATCTGCAGGTGGCTCCCGGCAAGGAGGTCACTGATGTGTATTTCTCCTTTCTGCGTCGCGGTGACAATGAGGAGTATGGGCTGTCCGACCGTTGGGAGGATGTGATGGTGACGGCTTCCGATGATGGGGAACAGTGGGACTACATCACTGAGCTCCATGATTTCGGCGGCACAAAGAACAAGAGCTACAGCAGCGAGAACATTGCCCTGCGGCGACCCTACAAATATATCCGGTTCAATGTGATGCGCACGCCTGGCATGAAACTGCGCAACGGACATCCCCAGTACAGTGTGGCCGAATTTCAGGTGTATGAGAACAAGTTGTCGGCCACCTGTGCCTACGCCACCAGCCCGGCTGTGGCTGAGGCCGTGGATGCGCTGTCTGCCCTCATTGCTACGGTAAACGAGAAGGTGGCTTCCCATACAGTGGAAGCATCTGATGTGGATGCACTGCACCAGGGCGTGGCAGTGCTACAGGAAGCACGCCGCACGGCCTCTTCCTTGGTGACTCCCATGGCCGACACACAGAATGCCATGCCAGCCTATCAGCTCAATGGCATGCGCTATACGGGCGGCAAGGGTCTGGTTGTGACCAAGGGAAAGAAGTTTGTGCGTTGACACAAACCGCCTTCCCTTTCAGGTAAGAAAAGTAGGTCCCCTCCCCGAGGGGGCTTTCAGTCGAGATAGGTAATCTGTATGTCCCAATCCCATTGGTCGAAATACAGATTGCCTTTTTTCCATTCCACCTCTCCGCGCTGGAAATCCACCGTCTCGCTGCGGGGGTATTTCTTCTTGGGCGAGAGGGGCATGCCGTAGTCGGTATTCACAATCATGCGCCAGGAGTCGATGCCTCCCATGTAGAAGAGACGCTCTGCCTGGCTGGTGGCATATTCGCAGATGCCGAACGACTGGTCGACGGGAACCCATCCCACGCCCTCGAAATACACCTCGGCCCAGTCGTGGAGGTTGTGACCGAAGGGATGCATCATGAATCCGCTCTGGAAATGGGCGGGGATGCCGCATATCCTGCACAGCGTGATGAAGAGCAGCGACACTTGTCCGCAGTCACCGTGCCGGTTGCGGAGCACATACATGGGGATGTTGTCGATGGTGGAGTATTCGCGTGCAGAGGCCCAGGGGAAATGGCGGCTGATGTACGTGAAGATGCGCTGTGCCTTCTCCACGGGGTTGTCCACTCCGCGGGTCAGACTGTCGGCCAGTTGGCACAGCTCGGGGGTGAAGCGGATATGACGGTCGCGCTCGGCCGTGTATTCCTTGTATAGTTTTGACCGGGTCTGATAGGGCTGTACGGCAGAGAGGTCGAACCATGCGCCACGGCTGGTATATTCAAAGGTCTCGCTGAATACGGTGGGCTTGCCGGCCACGGCCTTCTGCTCCATGTAAATCGTGCTATGGGCACAGCTGGCGCTGGAACGCTTGTACCGAGGCTGGCTCACCTCCAGCAGTTCCACATCCTGCTGGCGTGGCTGGTCGGTACGGGGGAAGGGCAACCAGCATCTCAGTGTCTGGCCTGCAGGCACGGCATCGGCCTTCACGGTGAGGGTGTAGGTGACCCTCATCCTGCGGGCCTGGGCCAGATGCTGGGGATGGCCGGGGGCATCGCGCAATATCTGGGGCACATTCTTCATGATGGCTATCTGTGAGGCCGAGAGGGGCTCTTCGGGGTGGGCCTTCTGCCACACCTGGGCACACCAGGGGTCGATGCGGAACAGGTTGCGTGCGGCAGCGTGGAAATAGCGTTTCTCGCCGTCGATGGTCATCTGCTCCAGGGCACCGCTCCGTTCCCAGTGGGCCATGCAGCTGTCATTGACATGCGGGATGTATTGTCGGATGTAATCCATCGTTTCCTGCCGGGTGCGTGTGAAATCGCACAGCAGGCGGTGACGGAGGTCGGTGTTCCAGTCGTAGGCAACTGCGTGGAAGGAGGCGGCCACACACCATGCCGCCAGCAGCCATTGTCTCTTGTTCTTCATCGTTTTCATTTCTGTGAGTCTCTTAATGGTTTTCTTTTCTGTATGTTGTTTGGAAACAGATGCAAAAGTACGAAAATAAATTGGTATGGGGAAGTGAGGCGTGATAAAAAGTAGGGTAGGGAGCAAAAAAGAACGTATATTCTGCAAGGATGCCCGTTTGGCTCTCTGAGTGGAAAGAATGTACTGTTTATAATTATTAGATAAGAAAAATAATCTGTATTATAAAAATGTTTTGGAAATATATGCCATATTATCGTAACTTTGCAGTGTCAAACACAAACAACGGACAATAATTAAACAATAAAATACATAAGAACATGGCAACTAAGAAACTTCACATCGAGACATTGGCACTGCATGTAGGCCAGGAAACCCCAGACCCCGCAACGGACGCACGTGCCGTGCCCATCTATCAGACCACCAGTTATGTGTTCCGCAACAGCCAGCATGCAGCCGACCGTTTCGGGCTCCGCGATGCAGGCAATATCTACGGACGCCTCACCAACAGCACCCAGGGGGTGTTTGAGGCCCGTGTGGCTGCGCTGGAAGGAGGAGTGGCCGGACTGGCTGTAGCCAGCGGTGCGGCTGCTGTGACCTATGCCCTGCAGAATGTGTTGCAGGCCGGCGACCATATTGTGGCAGCCGACAATCTCTATGGCGGCAGCTTCAACCTCATCACCCACACCCTTCCCACACAGGGCATCGACTATACCATTGTGGACGTGAACAACCTGGAGGCATTGGAGGCTGCCATCCGTCCCAACACCAAGGTGGTGTATGCCGAAACGCTGGGCAATCCCAATAGCGACGTGGCCAATCTGGATGCCATTGCCGAGGTGGCCCACCGTCATGGCGTGCTGTTTATCGTAGACAATACGTTTGCACCCATTCTGGTGCGTCCCATTGAGCATGGCGCGGATGTGGTCATTCACAGTGCCACCAAGTTTATCGGCGGACACGGCAGTTCGCTGGGCGGTGTGATTGTGGATGCCGGCCGTTTCGACTTCAAGGCTTTGCCCGACAAGTTCCCCACTCTGGCCAAGCCCGACCCTTCCTATCATGGAGCTGTGTTTGCCGATGTGGCTGGGCCTGCAGCCTTTGTCACCCGCATCCGTGCCGTCATCCTGCGTGATACGGGTGCCACCATCAGCCCTTTCAATGCATGGATTCTCCTGCAAGGGCTGGAGTCGCTGCCCCTGCGCATAGAGCGTCATGTGGCCAATGCCCTCAAGGTGGTGGATTTCCTGAACTCTCATCCCAAGGTGGCCCAGGTGCACCATCCTTCGCTGCCCACCCACAAGGACCACGCCTTGTACCAGTCCTATTTCCCGAATGGTGGTGCCAGCATCTTCACCTTCGAAATCAAGGGCACACAGGAAGATGCGTGGAAGTTTATCGACAGCCTGCAGATATTCTCCCTTCTGGCCAATGTAGCCGACGTGAAGTCGCTGGTCATCCATCCCTACACGACCACCCATTCCCAGATGTCACCCGAGGAACTGGCCGAGCAGCACATCACTCCCACCACTATCCGTCTGAGCATCGGTGTGGAGCATGTCGATGACATCATCGATGACCTCAAGCAGGCATTCGACCAGATTTAGCCCCCTCACTCCCCCGAGTCCCTCTGCCCTGCCCTTGCAGCGCACGTCCTTTTTGTGGGACGCGCTCCTGCAAGGGCAGGGCAGAGGGATTCTTTATTGTGCGTGATGCAAAAATATGTCATTCATCGGCAAAAGCCCTGTGCCCTCGGGGCGAATTCTTTTCCTCATTTCGTGGGTGGTCCCAGCAGGATGTGGATATGAAATTATGTCACCCATTCAGGGCTATGTGCCAGTCAACTGGTTTGGAACCTAGGGCAATGCCCCAGGCTAAGAGCTTGCCGGGTCTTCAGTCTGACATGATACAGATTTACTTCACACGTAATTAACAATTAAAACGTGTAGTATTATGTCGAAAGCAACATTAAAACGACAACAATTCAGTATGGATTTCAAGCTCCAGTTACTGAAAGAGTATT
>CAMBDA010000030.1 GCA_945865175.1 uncultured Prevotellaceae bacterium
CAAACGCCCGCTTTTCAGACACACACCAGTCCAGACAAGGGTGAAGCCAAACACCTCGCAGGGCAGATGTATGCAACAACAGGACATGACAAGGAAAAAGGAACAAAGAATATCAAACCAATATTTAAAATTAACAACAACATGGGTAAAAAAATCTTATCTTTCCTCGCTTGCTTTCTGATGACAGCAAGCATGGCATTCGCCCAGAAGCAGGCCACAGGTACTGTCTTCGACAGCGACACAGGCGAGCCTATGGTTGGTGTGGCCGTAAAGGTGAAGGGCACCAACATCGGCGTGCTCACCGACATCAACGGTAAGTTCGTCCTCCGCAACATCCCTGACAAAGTTCAGACCCTGGACTTCACCATCGTGGGCATGCAACCCCTCACCGTAAAAATCCAGAACAACATGAAGGTGTATATGAGCAGCGCCATCAGCGACCTGGATGAGGTGATGGTGGTAGCCTATGGTACACAGAAGAAGTCATCCTTCACCGGCTCGGCAGCCGTGGTTGACGCACAAGAAATTGGCAAGGTGCAGGTAACCAACGCCGTAGATGCCTTGAAGGGCAAGGCTGCGGGTGTGCAGATTACCAGCATGTCTGGTCAGCCCGATCAGGAATCCACCATTCGCATTCGTGGTTTCAACTCATTGGTAGCGGGCCAGAATCCTTTGATTGTATTGGACGGTTCTCCCTACGATGGAACCCTGAACAGCATCTCTCCCGCTGATATTGAGAGCATGACTGTGCTGAAGGATGCAGCTTCTACAGCCCTATATGGTGCGCGTGGCGGTAACGGTGTCATCCTGATTACCACCAAATCCGGCAAGATGCACAAGGACGCCGAGATTACAGTGGACATGAAATGGGGTGCCAACATGAAGGGCACGCGTCGCTATGACGTGGTGAACGACCCCGCCGGCTACTATGAAATGTATTACCAGGGACTGTATAACTATGCTGCCAATCAGCTTGGCAAGGATGCCACTGGCGCATGGCAGTGGGCCAACGCAAACCTGGTTGACAACACTGGCGGCTTCGGCTTGGGCTACAATGTATATAATGTACCTGCCGGACAGGCCATGATTGGCAAGAACGGCAAGCTGAACCCCAATGCAACGCTGGGCAACCTGGTTACAGGCCGCGACGGCAATCAGTATTACCTGACTCCAGATGACTGGAACGACGAAACCTATCATACGGGATTGCGTCAGGACTACAGTGTGAGCGCATCCGGTTCCTCTGACAAGGGCAACTACTATGCCAGCCTGAACTACCTTGGCAACGAGGGTATCACCACCAACTCCAACTATGAGCGTATCACCACCCGCCTGAAGGCCGATTACAACCTGAAGTCATGGCTGAAGTTGGGTGCCAATGTGTCTTACACACATGATGACAGCAAGTATGTGGACAGAAGCGAGGAAAATGGTGAAGGAACTTCTTCTGCCGGCAACGTGTTCGCCCTGCAGTATCTGGCCCCCATCTACCCCGTGTATATGCGTGACGCTACGGGCAAGATTCTCACCCACAACGAATCAGGCATTCCCGCCTATGACTATGGCGACGCTACATCCGGACTTGGCATCGCGCGTCCGTATATGGGACAGAGCAATCCGCTGAGTGACATGCTGGTGGACACCCGCAAGAGCTTGGGCAACAAGTTCAACGGTGTGGGTACACTGCAGCTGATTCTGCCCTATGGATTCACCGTTACCAGCATCAACAGTGTATATCTCGACGAAACCCGCTACAACGATGTCACCAATCCCTATTTTGGCCAGTACAAGAGCCAGAATGGTACGACAACAGTGGAACAGGACCGCACATTCAACCAGAACTACCAGCAGCGTTTGAACTGGCACAAGCAGTATGGAAAGAACGACATTGAGGTGATGGCCGGTCATGAGTACTATCGCACAAACGATGTGTATGTGTGGGGTAAGCGTCACAACATGTTCTCCCAGGGCAACATCGAACTGGGTGGTGCGGTTGTTGTGGACAACACGGGTTCTCAAGAGAGCCTCTACAACACCGAGTCGTGGCTTGCACGTGCCATGTACAGTTTCGACGAGCGATACTATGTGCACCTCTCTGGTATGCGCCAGGGTTCGTCGGCCTTCCATCCCAATCACTGCTGGGGCTCCTTCTACAGCGCCAGTGCAGGCTGGATGATGAGCAAGGAAAAGTGGTTCAAGGCCGATTGGGTGAACGAATTGAAACTGAAAGCCTCTTATGGACAGAACGGTAACGACTTTGGCTTGAACAAGTATTATTACACCAACCGCTACTCCATCCAGAACTCCAACAACAGTGTGTCGCTGGTTCCCTCTACCATCGGTAAGAACGAGAACTTCTCATGGGAAACCAATACCAAGTTCAATGTGGGTGCCGACTTTGCCTTCTTCAAGAACCGTCTGACCGGTTCTGTTGAATACTACAACAACCACACGAGCGGTCTGGTGAGCAGCATCCCCTATGCTCCCTCCTATGGTTATACCAACTTCTATGACAACGTAGGCAACATGCGCAACCATGGCGTGGAAATCGACCTGCACGGAGTTGTGCTCAGAACAAAGGATCTTGAGTGGAGCATCTATGCAAACATCACCTCCAACAGCAATGAGATTACAGAGCTGGCAGAAGAGCGCAAGACACAGTACAAGGATGGCCACATGGGTTACTCCAGCGGCAGCTATTTCTTCTCTGAAGGCATGTCCAGATACAGCTATTTCACCAAGAAGTATGCAGGTGTCTATGACGAGAACACCTACAAGAGCACCTATGCTCCCGGCACTCCCGAGGACCAGATGACCTATGATCCCTCAAAGGCAGGCATGGCACTCTACTATAAGGACAAGTATGCAAATGTGCCCGCCACCAATGCCGATGGAACCATCAAGACAGACGACAACGGCAATGTGGTCTATACGGATGAGATTGCAAAGAACGCAGACGGTACGTATGTAGTAGCCGGCACCTATACCACTGTGAACGGCGGTGAGGCCACCGACTATATCATTGGCGACATGCTTCCCGATGTGTATGGCGGTTTCGGCACAAGAGTGTCCTACAAGGGACTCGACTTTGCCGTAGACTTCCAGTATCAGCTGGGTGGCAAGGTATATGATTCCGGCTATGCCGGTCTCATGGGCCTGCGTGCAGGCTATGCTTTCCATACAGACCTGCAGAACGCCTGGAACAGCACCAATACGGGTAGCGTGATTCCCCGTCTGAACGTGGGTGACAGCTATGCTGCATACGGCAGCGACCGCTTCATTACCAATGCAAGCTATCTGACATTGGGCAATGTGACATTGGGCTACAGCCTTCCCAAGAACCTCCTGAAGAAGGCATACATCCAGAAACTTCGCCTTTATGTAGTGGGTGACAACCTGTTCACATGGTCGAAGCGCAAGGGACTTGATCCCCGCCAGAGCATGACAGGTTCAAGCAGTACACTTTACTACAGCTCTATCCGCGCAATCAGCGGTGGCGTACAGGTGACGTTCTAATAGAAGTGAATATGCTAACTCATTAATAAAGAAGATACAGAAATGAAAAAAATCAATAAATTGTTTCTATTTGCTGGAATTGCCATCGGAACCTCAAGCTTGACCAGTTGTCTGGAAGAGACGTTCCCAATGTCCAGCACGGCAACTGAGGAGCAGGTACAGGAATCACCCGCAGCCACTGAGGCACTAGTGATGGGAATGCCTGCCAAGTCGCTGAGCTTGTGGACCGAGGACTGGCACAGTTTCTTCGGCTATCCTGCCCACATGATTGTGCGTGACATGATGACGGGCGACTATTGTCAGAACGGCGGTGGCCTTGGTTATGGATGGCATTTCTATTTTTGGTCGCGCAACAAGCAGATGGACGAAAACAAGCTGAAGACCCAGTTTACATGGAACTACCATTATGGCCTCCTGCTTTCCATCAACAACGTGGTGGCTGCAGTTGACCCCGCAAATGCCACAGACTCACAGCTCGGTTATCGTGCCACAGCCCTGGCATACCGTGCCCTTGTGTATCTGGATTTGGCACGTATGTACGAGTTCCTGCCCAACGACAAGTTTACCACCAATGCCGAGGGCGTGAATGTGACGGGACTCACTGTGCCTTGGGTTACAGACAAGACCACTCCCGAGGAGGCCTCCAACAATCCCCGTCTGCCCCGTGCGGAAATGGCCGAGAAGATTCTGGCCGACCTGGATGAGGCCGAGGCCAACATCGACAAGCTCCCTTCCACACAGGGCGGGACCCTGCCCGACAAGGCATGTGTGTATGGTCTGAAGGCACGTCTGTACATGTGGATTGAAGATTATGCCAATGCAGAGAAGTATGCTCGTCTGGCTATCGAGGCTTCTCCCGTGGCTCCTTACACCGAGGCGCGTGCACTGAGCACCACCAATGGCTACAATACAGCCAGTGACTTCATGTGGTGCGGACAGCAGACTCCTGAAAGCAGAAGCGTGACAAGTGGTATCATCAACTTCACCTCATGGGTGAGCAACCAGACCACCTTCGGCTACGCTGGTCCTGGTGCCGACTTGTATATCTGCATCGACAAGAAGATGTATGAGCGCATCTCGGACAGCGACTGGCGCAAGAAACAGTGGATTGCTCCCGAAAACAGCCCGCTGAGCGGTCAGGAAACGGTTTGCAGCATCGACGGTGATGACCTGCGCAACTATCTGCCCACCTATGCCTCTGTGAAGTTCCGTCCCGGAGAGGGCAACGGTGATGACTACAAGACAGGTGCCGTGACAGCTGTGCCTTACATGCGTGTAGAGGAAATGTATTTCATCGAGGCTGAAGCTGCCGCCCATCAGGATGCAGCACGTGGCGCACAGCTCGTGACCAGCTTCATGACCCAGTACCGCGATCCGTACTATACCTGCAAGGCCACTTCGGTGGATGACGTGGTGGAGGAAATTGTCTTCCAGAAGCGCGTGGAACTGTGGGGCGAAGGCCAGACGTTCTTCGACATCAAGCGTCTAAACATGTCTGTAACCCGCGGCTATGCAGGTACGAACTGGCAGGATGTTCAGACACGCCTGAACACCAATGGTCGCCCCGCATGGACAAACCTTGTATTGGTTGTCACCGAATCCAACAACAATGAGGCCTTGGTTGGAAAGAACAATCCCGACCCGACCGATTGCTATACACCCTGGACAGAATAATATCAATCTTTTAAATCGTAAGCAAAGATGAAGAAAAATGTAAGATATGTCTTGTTCGCATTCCTGACAGTCTTCGGATTGGTTTCGTGCGACGAGAGCGACTATGAATATACTGCTCCAGAAGTGGAGACTGGGGCCCAGGTGTATTTCCCTGTGTCCAATCCGTCTTCTATGGACTTGAAAAGTCTGGCTGGCAGTTTTGTAGTGCCCATCACACGTGTGGACACTACCCAGGCCATGACCGTGAATTTGATGGCTGAAGCCACATCGCAGAACTATACAGTGCCACAGAGCGTGTCGTTTGCCGCCGGACAGGCCGAGGCTAAGCTGAGCATCCAGTACAAGGATTTGCAGTATGATGTCACCGACACCATCAGGATTAAGGTGGACGAGAGCGCTTCCAGCTCATACGGCATCAGCGAATATGTGTTTACCGTATCCTGTCCTGCTCCCTGGACTCCCTGGTGCAGCACAGTGTCTGAATGGGAAGCCTGTGGCATGAGCAGTGAGGCCTGGCCTTTGTCGAAGACGGCTAGCACATGTACCTACACTTATTGTATTTATTGGGATGGCGACGACCAGGGTCTGCCCATCTACTATCGTCAGTCTACCATCGATGCCACACAGGGCCAGTTCCGCATTACCAACTGGGGTGCCGGAGGCGACCTGATTGTGGAATACAACTCGGCAACCGGTGCTTGTCAGGTGTTGCCGCAGTATGTGGTGGACCACTCCACATACGGTCCTGTGTATATCTCCGACATTCCCCACCATTCCGCCCAATACACCTATGAACAGTTCCCCTGCTTCTATAATAAGGAGAGCGGTAAGTTTGAGTTGAGTGTGGTTTGGTATGTAGATGCCGGTATGTTTGGAAACGATGTGGAGACCATTCAGGTGGATGGCTTCTATGTGCCCGACTACAGCATCTCTGCCCTCTTTGAAGGTACGCTTACAGATGCCTCCCAGACCACGTTTGCCCTGCTGAACCTGCAGGAGATTGGTCCTGATGTGGAAGCCGTAAAGGCGCTGGTCGTAGCCAAGGATGACGACGCTGCTGCTGTTGCCGATGCCATTGCTGCGGGCGATGTGGAGTGTGACGACCTTGTGCTGGGCAACAACAAACTCAGCTTGAATGACCTGACGGGCGAACTGAAACTGGTGGTAGTTTCACTGGCCGAAGGTGAGGTGAAGAACATCAATGTCTTCAACTTTGAATATTATGGTGGCGGTAGTGCCAATCCTTGGGTTTCATTGGGTATGGGCCTCTACACCGATGCTTTCGTAGCCCCCATGTTTGGTATAGAAGTTCCCACCTACGAGGTGGAAATCATGGAGAATACCGAGAACCCCGGACTCTACCGCGTGATGAATCCCTACAGCAACAGTGTATATCCCTATGCAGAGGATGACTGTGCAGCAGATGGACTCTATCTGGAAATCGATGCCAAGGATCCCAACGGCGTTTACATCCAGCTGCAAGATCTAGGCTTCGACTGGGGCTATGGTCCAATGGCCGTATGCAGCTGGGGTGCCTACCTCATGGCAAATGGCTATGGCTTCGATGAAGTGAAGGCTGAAGGTCTGCTGGGTACGCTGAAGGATGGCGTCATCACGCTGGCCACCATGAGCAGGGATACCGATAAGGGAACCTCTTACTATCAGGGTCTGCTCTTTATGGGAGAAGACGGCTACTATGCTGGCGGAAACGACCTCTTCCGTGTAGTGCTTCCTGCTGATAATGGAATAGTTGTCAAGGCTCCTGCCCTGATGAAAACAAAGCCTGCACGTCGCATGGTTGGCCAAAAGGCAAGGAAACTTGAAAAGGCCGCTGCATGCAGAACCTTAAAGACAGAACTGTCCATGTAGGATTTGCATTGCATTAAGTTTTACTGACAGACATTCAGGAGCGGCATTCATGTGCCCTCCTGAATGTTGCCGTTTAAAAAAGCAAGATGATTATGAACAAAACATTTCGATTCTTTAGCGTGTGCGCGCTGCTCTCCATGATGAGTGCGTCCAGTGTGCTGGCCGTTCCCGCCAAGCCTGTAAAGAAGTCCTTTGTGCGCAAGGACGGGCAAAGCGTGGAACTGACACTGGTGGGCGACGAATACCTCCACTTCTACCAGGATGCCGACGGAAATGCCCTACGGATGGTGGCTGACAACCAGTTTGAAGAGATGGCGGCGGATGAACTGGAGCAGATGAAGGCTCACGCTCTGGCCATGCGCCAGCGGAGAGAACAGGCAATGGGACTACGGCGTGCTCCCCGGCAGGACAGCCAGACGCGGCCTGCCGACATATATGCAGGGAAGAAGAAAGGACTGGTGCTGCTGGTCAGTTTTTCCAACCTGGACATGACGATTGAGCATCCGCGTGAGGAGTTTACCGCCCTGTTCAATCAGCAGGGCTATTCCAGAGACGGCATGGCCGGTTCGGTGAAGGACTATTTTCTGGCCCAGAGCTATGGCCAGCTGGATATAGATTTTGATGTAGTGGGTCCCTACAAGCTGAACAAGCCGTTCTCCTATTATGGCGGGAACAGCGGGAACAGCAAGGATATCCATGTTCAGGAAATGGCCAAGGAGGCCATGCTAATGGCGGATGCGGATGTTAACTATTCCCACTACGACTGGAATGGCGACGGAGAGGTGGACCAGGTGTTCATCGTATATGCAGGCTATGCCGAGAGCCAGGGTGCCGACGCGAACACCATCTGGCCCCATGCCTCCAATGTGTCGGACCTCACGCTCGAAGGGAAGCGGCTTGGCCGCTATGCATGTTCCAGCGAACTGAAGGGTACCGAAGGGACCGTTATCGGGGGTATAGGCACGCCCTGCCATGAATTCAGCCACTGTCTGGGGCTGATGGATGTGTATGACGTGAACTATACCAACAACTATTCAACCAATTGGGATATAATGGCCGGGGGATGCTACAACGGAGACGAACGTGTGCCCTGTGGCTTCACGGCCTATGAGCGATGGATGAGCGGCTGGCTGGAGCCTGTGGAACTGACCAGTCCACAGACGGTGGAAGGCATGAAGGCGCTGACCGATGCCCCCGAGGCGTATGTGCTCTACAACGACGGCAACCGCAACGAGTATTTCATGCTGGAAAACCGTCAGCAGACAGGACATGACGCCCATCTTCCGGGGCATGGCCTGCTCATCACACATGTAGACTATGACGAGGATGCCTGGAATGCCAATGCCCTTAATGTAAATTCCTCCCACATGCGCATGGTTGTGGTGCCTGCGGATGGCGACATCAGCAGCATTCAGCAGCGCGGTGATGCGTTTCCCGGCCCCAACGGCATAACGGCCTGGACCGACTACACAAGTCCTTCGGCCAAGCTCTACAACAAGAATACCGACGGGACCTATCTGCTCCACAAGCCCATAGAAGCCATTGCGGAGAGCGAGGACGGGCTCATCTCCTTCATGGCACTCTATCCCCTTCTGGAAATGGGCAAGATAGAGAGCAGTCGCGAGGCAGCCTCGCTCACCTATAGCTGGGATGCCGTAGAGGGGGCGGAATACTATAACATATTATTGAATGAGTTCCAGGCCCGCCGCGAGGCCGCACAGTCGTGCATCCTGCTGGAGGATTTCAGCAAGTGCTACCGCAGCAGCGTGGGCTTCACGGACATTTCGGGCAAGCTCAACCAGTATCTGAACAACAAGGGCTTCACAGGAACCGCACTCTACCAGTCGCCCGGTTTGCTCCGCATGGGCACCACCACATCCAATGGCGCAATTGCTACGCCTGCAATGGACGAGCCTTCCACGGGCCAGCTGACGGCCCGTTGTGTGGTGGAGCCCGTAACCGTGGGGCAGGAGGTGACAGTGGAGGTGTATCTGATGAAAAACAAGCAGTACTATCTGGAGGCAGACACCTTTACCATCACGGGGCGAGAGACCCTCACCTCACGTTTTGAAGACATGCTCACCGACCAAACGTTTTTTGTGATGATAAGATGCAACGGGCGTGTGAACATGAGCCATCTTTCGCTCTACGACGGTGTATTCTCCGCTGAGGAACTGGATGCTGCGGGCAATGTGGTGCAGGGCGAACTGGTGAAGAAGAATCCTTGCACGGAAACCACTGTCCCGACCTGCCGGTATGAGGTGCCCAGCTACAACAGTGGCTGCAGATACAGGCTAAGGGTATGCCCCATGACACAGACACGTACAGGACTGTGGAGCAGCTGGGCGGAGTCGCTGCCCGACCCAACTCCTGTGCTCCCCATCCTCCCAGACCTACATTCTTCCTTCTCAGGCCAGTGGTACGACTTGCAGGGCCGCCCCGTTGATGTGCCCCACCGTCGTGGCATCTATGTCGTGAACGGCAAGAAGGTGATGAAGTAGCATCATCGGCAGAATACACAGGATCTGATACCCACAAGCGTCCTCTATACGCTGGGCAAACACCCACGCAGCGTATGGAGGACGCTATTTCCATCATCGGAGCATCACAGAGGACTGCGTATGCTGATAAGTTTTTTTGCAATAATCTTTGGTTATCTCAATCAGTTCTTATACATCTGTACCCAAAGAATGCCTATTGCCTGGACCAGGTGGAACCGGGAGGATTTGTCTCCAGAAAGCGGTAGAGCGTGTTGCGACTGACATGGCACCGGCGGGCGATTTCTGACCTGGACATACCCTGACGAAGCCATTCATACACCTGAATTTCTTTTCCCTTGAGGGCGTGGCTCTTGTTCTTGGAACCTGCGGGACGGCCAATCTTTCTGCCTTCTGCCTTGAGCCTGGCCAGCGACTCGATGGTGCGCTGGCTGATGAGCGTGCGCTCAATCTCTGCCGAGAGGGCAAAGGCAAAGGCCAGTACCTTGCTCTGGATGTCATCGCCCAGACGATAGTTGTCCTTGATGCTCCACACACGGCACATCTTGTCCATGCATATATGCAGAATCTCCATCACCATGAACACACTGCGCCCCAGACGCGACAGTTCGGTACAGATGATTACGTCGTCCTTCTTCACACGGCGCAGCAGCCGCCCCAAAGCACGCTTCTTGTAGGGCTGAGTGCCGCTGATGGTCTCCTCTATCCATCCCATGACGGCAAGATTCTGCTGTCGGCAAAAGCGCTCTATCTCGAATCGCTGGTTCTCTACGGTCTGCTTGTCGCTGCTTACTCTGATGTATCCATAAACCATGGCGTAAAATCATGTTTAGAACGTTATCGGTTACGGAAGCTCGCTTCCGACAAGATGGCATGGAACGCCTGACGGAGGGAATGCGGGCTCACCACCTCTATGCGGTCGGCCTGCGAAAGCAGTTCCTGAATGAAGTCGGGCGTGGGATGGAGGTTGAAGGTAAACTCATCGTAGCTGTCGGTAGAGGCCACCAGGCGCTGGCTGTGATGGAGCGGCAAGGTGGCGTAATACTGGCCCAGTCCCTTGTAGGCACGGATGGTGACAAGGGTGGGAACATCGTCCTGATGGAAGATGCCAAAGTCGTGCTGGAAATAGCGGGCAGCATTGAAGCCGGGAGGCAGGCTGAAGGAATGGTCGGTGGAACGGGCATACTGCATGCGGTCGAGCGAGAAGATGCGCATAACGCCGTCTTCCACGCGACGCGCCAGCAGGTACCACCGTTGGCGGAAAAGCTTCAGGCAATAGGGTTCCACCTCAACGATGTAAGGCTGTGCATCCGTGAATTTACGGTATTCCACCTCCAATGTGCAGTTCCGCTCCATGGCACGTGTCACCTCGGCCAGAAAATCCTCGCCCGAAGGCACGTATTCCAGCAGGATGCGCTGCTGCAGATGCTTGCTTTCACCCACTATGCCTGCCACCGTCATGGAACTGAGCAACCAATGTTTCAGCTGGTTGCCATGGAGGTCGCGGCTCTGGCTCAGCGAATAGCGATACTGGTCGCCCTGCTTGCGGCACTCTATCTTCAGATGGAATGTATCCTCGATGGCCTCCCGATAGCGTTTGAAGCTGTTGCGATGGAGGGGAACGCCCTCGCTCAGTTGTGTGCGCATCCATTGCGCATTGATTTCCTCCAGTGTGATGCCATGCGTACGTCTGATGGTGTCAATAAGCCAGATATAGGTCTGGAAAAGCTTTGCAATCTTTATCATCTTTTTGACATTTATTGGTTTTCCGAGACAAAAATACGAAAAAAAAGCGGATTTTCTTTGTCACGCACGCATTTTGGTGCAACAGAGGAATAATTTTGTAGCGTGAAACATCAAAAAACGATAAAACATGAAAGCTGAAGTATTGGAGAAACCGATTAGCCGCACATGGCGACAGGTGATTGTGGAGAGCGAGATAGTGCTGTGGTGGGCAGCCATTGTGTCAAAGATATTAGGCGAGGAAGTGGAAGCCATACACAGTCTGAGACTGCTGAATGCCGTGATGGCAGCCCTGGCCCTACTGCTCTTCTGCGGCACGGGACTGGCCGTATGTGCCGTGTTGCTGCTCTGGTTTGCCGTGAGCCTCTATCATTGTGCATAGGTGACGAAAGAAACACCTATTCTTCCAACTGTCTCAGGTCACTTTCAAACAAACACACACATCTGCTCATTTGGATGAACGGAAACATCCTATCGATGATACCCAAATCTGCCTAACTGGGAAAATTTTGCTGCCCAACTGGGTAACAATTTTTTTCCAGTTGGGCAGCAAAAAGGCCTCCCTCTAAGAAACAGGGGGAGGCAACACAGGGATATGGGGGAGACTACTTCAGCCCGTCGATGGTCTGCTGCAGCGTGGCAATCTTGCTCTCTGCATCGCTGAGCTTCTTGCGCTCCAGCTCCACGACTGCGGCAGGTGCATTGTTGACAAAACGCTCGTTGGACAGTTTCTTCTGGATGCCGACCATGAAGCCACGCAGACGGGCAATCTCGGTCTCTGCCTTGGCTATCTCGGCTGCTGCATCAATGAGGTTGCCCAGCGGCACAGCATATTCGCTGGTGCCGATGAGGAACGACTGGCTTCCCTCGCTCTTCTTCTCGGTATAGGCAATCCCGGTAAGATTGGCCATCTTGGTGATGATGTCAGCCATCTGGCGGCTGGCCTGTCGGCTATCGGCTGCCGACGAGATGACCTGGAGCGAAAGGGGCTCCTTCTGTGCAATGTTCTTGGTATTGCGAATGGCACGCACATTGCTGATTATCTGCTTGGCCTGTTCCATGACGTGCATCAAGCCACGCTCCTCATCGCTCAAGCTGGCAGTATGCAAGGGATTCACCATGATGCTGTCGCCTTCCTTGCGGGGAGTGAGCTGCTGCCACAGCTCTTCCGTGATGAAGGGCATAAAGGGATGGATAATCTTCATCAGCTGCTCGAACATCTGCATCGTGGCATCCAGCGTAGCCTGGTCGATGGGCTGCTGATAGGCGGGCTTCACCATCTCCAGATACCAGCCGGAGAACTCATCAGTGAAGAGCTTGAATGCGGCCATCAGCGCTTCGGAAAGACGATACTTGCCGAACAGTTCCTGAATCTCAGCAGCCGTAGCCTTGATCATGGCCTCCATCCATGCCACAGCCTTGGCGTTGGCTTCAGGCTGGGCCTGCTGGCCCACACTCCATCCCTTCACCAGGCGGAAGGCATTCCATATCTTGTTGCAGAAGTTGCGGCCCTGTTCACACAGGCTCTCATCAAAGAGTATGTCATTGCCGGCAGGCGCAGAAAGCATCATGCCCATGCGCACGCCATCGGCTCCATACTTTTCTATGAGTCCAATGGGGTCGGGGCTGTTGCCCAGTTGCTTGGACATCTTGCGCCCCAGCTTGTCGCGTACGATACCCGTGAAATAGACATTGCGGAAGGGCACATCCTTTACGTACTCCTCGCCAGCCATAATCATACGGGCCACCCAGAAGAAGATGATGTCGGGGCCTGTCACGAGGTCGGCTGTGGGATAATAGTAGCTGATTTCCTCGTTGCCGGGATTGTTGATACCATCAAAGAGCGAGATGGGCCACAGCCAGCTGGAGAACCAAGTGTCGAGCGCATCCTCGTCGTGACGAAGGTCCGCTGCAGTAATCTGCTCGAACCCTTCTATCTGATGTGCCTTCTCCAAAGCCTCCTCTGCATTCATGGCCACTACGAAACGTTCCTCCTCACCTTCCGGTGTGGGCAAATAGTAGGCGGGAATACGGTGTCCCCACCAGAGTTGACGGCTGATACACCAGTCGTCGATATTGTCGAGCCAATTGCGATAGGTGGTGACATACTTCTGGGGATAGAACTTTATCTTGCCCTCCAGTACAGGAGGCAGGGCGATGTCGGCAAAATGCTGCATGGACAGGTACCACTGCTTGCACAGACGGGGCTCCACAGCCGTATCGGGATTACGCTCCGAATAGCCCACCTTGTTCACATAGTCCTCGATTTTCTCCATGAGCCCGGCTTCCTGAAGGTCCTTGCTGATTTGCTTGCGCACATCCATGCGGTCCATGCCCACATACAGGCCGGCTGCCTCGGAGAGGGTGCCGTCGGGGTTGAAGATATCGATGGTCTCCAGATTGTGCGTCTTGCCCAGATTATAGTCGTTGACATCATGGGCAGGAGTCACCTTCAGACAACCCGTACCAAACTCAATCTCCACATAGCGGTCCTCGATAACGGGAATGACGCGGCCCACCAGCGGAACAATCACCTTGTGTCCTCTCAGCCATTGGTTCTTGGGGTCCTTGGGATTGATACACATGGCCGTGTCGCCCATGATGGTTTCGGGACGTGTGGTGGCCACCACTGCATAGTAGCCCTTTTCGTCCTTGTGGAGCACCTCGCCCTCCTGGCCAGTGGGTACCACAGGGTTCACGTCTGCATCGGCCACGTAGTACTTGAGATTATACAGATGACTCTGTTCCTCGCGATAGACAACCTCGATATTGGAAAGGGCAGTCTGGGCCTTGGGGTCCCAGTTGACCATACGCAGGCCACGGTAGATGAGGCCCTTGTCATAGAGGTCGCAGAAGACGCGGAGCACACTCTCACTGCGTTTCTCATCCATGGTGAAGGCTGTGCGGTCCCAGTCGCAGCTGGCACCCAGGCGGCGCAACTGCTTGAGGATGATGCCTCCGTGTTCATGGGTCCAGTCCCAAGCATGACGAAGGAACTCCTCACGTGTGAGGTCCAGCTTACGGATACCCTGATCCGCCAGACGGTTTACCACCTTGGCCTCGGTGGCAATGGAGGCATGGTCGGTGCCAGGCACCCAGCAGGCATTCTTGCCCTCCATGCGTGCGCGGCGCACCAGTATGTCCTGTATGGTGTTGTTGAGCATGTGGCCCATGTGGAGCACGCCCGTCACATTGGGGGGCGGAATGACAATCGTATAGGGTTCCCGTCCATCGGGCTTGCTGCTGAACAACTTATTGTCCAGCCAATACTGATACCATTTACCCTCCACCTCTGCGGGGCTGTATTTGCTAGCTAATTCCATTGTTTTGTATGATAGTTTTTTGAAATTTGGGCACAAAGTTACGAATTTCTGCGCGAATGCCCTAGTAAAATGCTGTTTTTCTTCTCATTCAATCCCAGCAATGTATGTCGTCCGATATGTCGCTCATCATCCCGCGGTGGAACGACGGGTCCTTTCCTTCTCTGCGCTGCTCCACATAGTTGCGGAACAGGCGTATGGCATAACGGCTGAGAAGCAGCACGGCCACCATGTTGGTGATGACCATCAGCGCCATGGCCAGGTCTACAATGCAGAAGGCTTCCTGAAGGGTCATGTAGCCCCCCAGCAGCACAGTGACACCCGTGAACAGGCGAAACACGAAGATGGGTTTGCGGCTCTGGCTGATGAAGCGGATGTTGGTCTCGCCATAGAAGTAGTTGGCAATGATGGTACTGTAGGCGAAAAGGAAGATGGCAGCTGAAAGGAACCATCTGCCAGGAAGACCCAGAAAATGCTCCAGGGCACTGCCCGTGAGGATGATGCCATCCTGCCCGTTGTCGTAGAGCCCGCTGAGAATGATGACGAAGGCCGTACAGGTGCAGATGACAAGGGTGTCGGCAAAGACACCCAGCGACTGCAGCATGCCCTGCTTCACAGGATGGGAGGTGCTGGCTGTGGCGGCAGCATTAGGAGCCGAACCCTCACCGGCTTCGTTGCTGAACAGACCACGCTTCACTCCCTGCAGCACAGCCATTCCCACCGCACCTCCGGCAGCCTGGCGCATACCAAAGGCACTGTCGATGATGAGACCCAGCATGGCCGGCACTTCGCGGATGTGCACCATCAGGATGAAAAAGGTGAGCAACAGATAGCCCACAGCCATAAAAGGTACCACCACAGCGGAGAAGCGCGAAATGCGCTGTATGCCTCCGAAGATGATGACCAGCGTCATGACAGTAAGTATCATGGCCACACGGGCCGGGTCGTAGCCCCAGGCCGTGCCCAGAGCGTCACAGAGGGTGTTGCTCTGCACAATCTGGTTGGCAATGCCAAAACCAAAGGTGATGAGGCAGGCAAAAAGCACGCCCATCCAGCGACAGTGAAGGCCGTACTGCATATAGTAGGCCGGGCCACCATAGAAGGCATCCTCGCCCTTACGCTTGAACAACTGGGCCAGCGTGGCCTCCATGAAGGCCGTGCTGGCTCCCAGCAAGGCCATTACCCACATCCAGAAGACAGCACCCGGACCACCAATGGCAATTGCACTGGCCACACCTGCCAGATTGCCTGTACCCACACGGCTACTCAGGCTCACGGCAAAAGCCTGGAACGAATTGACATGGCGCCGGCCATTGCTCTGCGCGTTCCTCTCCACCGTTCCCGAGGACAGGAGCAGGCGCATCATTTCGCGCAAGCGGAAAAACTGCACTCCCCGCAGGCACCATGTAAAATAGATGGCACTGCCCACAAGGAGTGTGATTACGATATAGGTCCACAGAAAATCCTGCAGGGAATCGATGAATGTGAGTAGCTGTTCCATATATATTAATATTGTATAGCCAGGCTATTCAAAAACGAACCATTCGAGGTTGAGCAAATCAGCATCGGGCGGAAACGGAAGGGGACATGTCCGCATATGCGGGCAGACCCGCCTGTCCGGCATCTGCCGCACTTCGGGGTCTGCGATGTATAGGCCGTATCACATCTCCCTTATCCAGATATTGCGGAAACTGATGGCCTTGCTGGGGTCGCCATGCATCTGCAGGCGGATGGGACCCTTGCCGTGCTTTTCTGTGCGGGGAAAACCGATATACTCGGTAGTACCCAGAATCTCCGTGTGATTCTGCAGCACCACGCCATTGTGGATGACAGTCACATAGGGACGGTACAGATAGGTGCCGTCTTCCTTGAACACAGGAGCAGTGTAGATGATGTCGTACACGTTCCACTCACCGGGCTTGCGCATGGCATTGGCCAGAGGCGGTGTCTGCTTGTAGATGCTGCCTGTCATACCGTTGATGTAGGTCTCGTTCTTATAGCAGTCGAGAATCTGTATCTCATACTTGTCCTGAAGGAACACACCGCTGTTGCCGCGGCTCTGCCCTTCCCCATCAATGTCGGTGGGCACACACCACTCAAGATGCAGTTGGAAGCTGCCAAACTCCTGACGGGTGATAATGTCGCCCTTGGTCTTGTCCACCGTAAGGATGCCATTCTTTACTATCCATTCGGCCTTGCCTCCATCGTTGTTGCGCCAGGCAGAGAGGTCTTTGCCATCGAACAGCACAATGGCATCGCTGGGGGCAGTGTCCGCAGTGATGCTGCCAGGCGTAATGACCTTAGGCTGCGGTGTCCAGTATTCCGACATGCCAGGACGCATGGCCTCGGGTTCAGGATACTTTTTCTCTTGTGCCTGCATGTTTGAGGCACCCATGATAGCAACGGCTATCGCAAGAATCTTTTTCATATTTTTAGCGGGTATTTAAGAGTTTGTCATTCCATGATGTCCTTGGTGCCACCGGTCTGCTGGAAAAAAGTGACCTGGATGGTGTTCTTTTTGTCGAAGAGTGTGTTGCTGAGAATCTCCACACGGCCAAACTGGCCCATAGGGGTTTCCATCCTGGCCCATTCCTTCTGCAGCGAATGCACCTTGATGGCCATGCGGGCAGGCACGTTATAGAAAACGCCCTGCTGCAGTTTCTCCTTCTTCTTGGCAGCCTGGGGGTCCTCCTGCACTTCAGGAACCGATTCCAGATTGGTCAGCGTGATGAAAACGGGTTCTCCGGCCAAGTCGTCGGCATCCAACACGCCCAGCTTCCTGGAGAAACGGAAAAGCAGGTGGTTCTCGGCAACCTCCTGTGGCACATAGCTGAGTGTGTACACCTCGGTACTCTTCTGAATGGTACCGCGGAAAAGCGATTCCAGCACACTGGCCTGGCGGTCGAGCTGTTCCAGCATCAACTTGAGCTGTGCACCGTCCTTGGGCGTATTGTCAGCCTCACCACGGATAAGAGCGTTGCGACTTTCACGGATGTCATAGATTTCCTGTGCACACAGTTCGGCCTGCTTGGCCGTACTGCCAGCCGACAGGATTTCCTGCGTCATGAATTCCTTGGGATTAGGCAAGGGCTGGGCAGGAGTGCCCTGGGGAGGTTCGGGCAGCAAAGTCTCCTCTGCATCCGTATTGATACTCAGAAGCAACCCATCGCGGCTCAAGCCCACCAGGGGTGCCACGGTCTTGCTCTTCAGCTTGATGGAGTAGGCCTTGGAACGGTCGGGCACACCGTAGGGTTCCAGTTTCACTTCCTTCAGTTCCCATTCCACCTTCTCGCTCTCCGGCACCTGGTCGAGCCTGAGATAACGGTTGGCATACTTGTTGAACTGGCCAGGACGGGTGACGGTCTTCTCCGCCGTTACAGTCACACGCAGGGCGGTGGCAGGAAGATAGTAGCACACCCCTTCCACAGTGGCACCCGGTACAAAAGGTTCCACCTCTGTCTGCGCCATTGCTGATTGCATGCACAAGCCGGCCATCAGCAGGGCAAAAGTCTTTTTTGTAGTCATATCGTTAGTCCTTTTCTTATATCTCTGATTTCCTTGAATGCCGCAGGCAGGTGACTGATGATGTCACGGGCCAGCATGCTTTCCTGTCCAAGGGACTGGGCAGCCCTGTCGCCGGCAGTGGCATGAAGCCATACACCCAGCAGCGTGGCTTCACGGCATGGATACCCCTGAGCCAGCAATCCCGTGACAAGGCCCGTGAGCACATCGCCACTGCCTGCTGTGGCCATGCCCGCATTGCCACGCGGACAGCTGAAGACATCTCCCTGCGGTGTACACACGAGCGAGGGATGGCCTTTCACCACTACATGACATCCCCAACGGGTAGCCAGGAAGCACGCTTGCTCGCAAGGTGTGTGACCCGGCAAACCGAGCCCCCTGACCAAGCGAGCCAGTTCTCCCAGATGGGGAGTGAGGATGTGGCCGCCTCCGCGAAGCATTCCCGCACGGGCAACGGCATTGAGCGCATCCGCATCCAGCACCATCGAACGGCCCTGGTCCATCAGCTTCCACATCAACTGTTCTAATGCAGGGCTCAGTCCTGGACCTATGCCTATGCCCTGAAACACCTGCATGTCGGCCGGAGCCTCCATGGCCAATATGGCCTCGGGCACACCCAGCTGCAGGATGGTGCGATTGGAAGGATGGGAGCACACGGTCACCTTTCCCACCCCGCTGCGCAGACAACTTTCCGCAGCCAGCAATGCACATCCAGCCATGCCATACCGTCCTGCTATGAGCAGGGCATGGCCCATTGTGCCCTTATGGGCATCGGCTGGGGGCTGGCGATAGGCCATAGCCACCATCTGGGGTGTCATTTCTTGCCATTTTTCAGGATTCATGGTGCAAAGGTAAGGCTTTTCATCGAATGTGCACCCCTCATTGACATAAGTTTTTTGTTTTGCAGGGCTGATTGTGAACTTTTTTTTCTAACTTTGCGGTCGAAAATCGTCAAATACTTGTAAATGGATACGATTCAGATAAAAGACAAACGGTTCAAGGTGTCCATCACCGAGGACCGCATTCTAAGCGAAGTGAAGCGGGTGGCCGACCAGATCAACCGCGATTATGAGGGTCAGGAGCCTGTGTTTTTGGCCGTGCTCAACGGTTCATTCATTTTTGCCTCCGACCTGCTGAGGGCCATCCGTCTGTCCTGTGAAATCAGTTTTGTGAAACTGGCATCCTACCAGGGTGTGTCCACCACGGGGAAGATAAGGGAACTCATTGGGCTCAACGTGGACATCACGGGCCGTCCCGTGATTGTGGTGGAGGATATTGTAGACACAGGGCTTACCATGGCGCATCTGCTGGAAACCCTGCGTGCCCAGAACCCCAGCAGTCTGGAGGTGTGCACCCTCCTGATGAAGCCCGGCAAACTGGAGGTGGCCCTTGATGTGAAATACTGCTGTCTGGAGATTCCAAACGACTTCATTGTGGGCTACGGGCTCGACTATGACGGACAAGGACGCAACACCCGCCACATCTACACACTGGTGGAGGAGTAACCATTTGCCTGAATGACATTAGAACAAGATTTTAATCCTATATAAACAAGATGAAGAATATCATTATTTTCGGTGCACCCGGCTCCGGCAAGGGCACCTACAGCGACATGATTGTGGAAAAGTTTGGCATGGGACACATCAGCACTGGTGACGTATTGCGTGCCGAAATCAAGAACGGCACCGAACTGGGCAAGGTGGCCCAGGGCTATATCAGCCAGGGACAGCTCATCCCCGACGAACTGATGGTGGACATCCTGGCCAAGGTATACGACGAACAGCCTGCAGGAAAGGGCGTTATCTTTGACGGATTCCCCCGCACCATCGCACAAGCCGAGGCCCTGAAGAAGATGCTGGCCGAACGCGGTAGCGACATGGGCATCATGATAGAACTGGTAGTAGAGGAAGACGTGCTGATGGCCCGCCTGCTCAACCGCGCCAAGGAGCAGGGGCGCGCCGACGACAACGAGGAAACCATCAAGAAGCGTTTCGAGGTGTATCACAGCCAGACGGCCCCTCTGGCCGAATGGTTTGAGAAGGAAGGCCTGCGCAACACCTTCTGCTGGAGCGAGCATCCTGCCAAGGAACTGATGCTGGAAGCCATCTACAAGCTGATTGAGGAGAAAAACTGAAACACTGGCTCCGCAACAGAATGGCTGAATCGAATTTTGTCGACTATGTAAAGATTTGCTGCCGCTCCGGCAAAGGCGGACGCGGCAGCATGCACATGCACCGTGCCAAGTATGTGCCCAACGGAGGCCCTGACGGGGGCGACGGTGGAAGGGGCGGTCATGTGTACCTCCGGGGCAACCATAACTACTGGACCCTGCTGCATCTGCGCTATGAGCGGCATGTCTTTGCCGGCCACGGAGGCAACGGGGGCAAGAGCAGAAGCACGGGCAGCGACGGAGAGGACCGCTACATCGACGTGCCATGTGGCACTGTGGTGTACAACGCCGAAACAGGCGAATATATCTGCGACGTATCGGAAGACGGACAGGTGGTAATGCTCCTGAAGGGCGGACGCGGCGGACTGGGAAACTGGAACTTCCGCACGGCCACCAACCAGGCCCCACGCTATGCACAGCCTGGCGAACCCATGCGCGAGTTGACAGTCATCATGGAACTGAAGCTGCTGGCCGATGTGGGCCTGGTGGGCTTTCCCAATGCGGGCAAGAGTACCCTACTGGCTGCACTGAGCAGCGCACGCCCCAAGATTGCCGGCTATCCTTTCACCACCATGGAACCCTCACTGGGCATCGTACCCTATCGCGAGGGCAAGTCGTTCGTAATGGCCGACATTCCCGGCATCATCGAGGGGGCCTCGGAAGGCCGTGGACTGGGACTGCGCTTCCTGCGCCATATCGAGCGCAACAGTCTGCTCCTCTTTATGGTTCCCGGTGACACAGACGACATACGCAAGGAATATGAAATCCTGCTGAACGAAGTGGGACAGTTCAATCCCGAACTGCTGGAGAAACAACGGGTACTGGCCATTACGAAGAGTGACCTGCTCGACGACGAACTGCAGCAGCTCCTCAGCCAGGACCTTCCGGATGATGTACCCACCGTGTTTATCAGCGCTGTGGCCCAGAAAGGAATTGGCGAACTGAAGGACATCCTGTGGGCTGCCCTCAACAGCGAAAGCAACAAGTTGCAGGCCATCACCCAGCAGGAGACCATCGTTCACCGCAACAAGGACCTGTCCTTCCTGCAGCAGGAGTTGGAAGACATGGGAGAGGATGAGGACCTGACGTATGTGGATGAAGAGGACATTGAGGACATTGAAGAACTTGATGACTTTGAGTACGACACCGAGAATGAATAACCTCTACTACGACCTGGGGCCGGATGTGGTGGCCTTCAGCACCAGGCGCCAGGGCGGCATGAGCCAGGGAAATTATGCTTCGCTCAATGTCAACCCCTTTTGCGGTGACAACAGCCAGCATGTGACAGCCAACCGCACCCTGCTGGCCAATGAGCTGGGCATCCCGCCCAGCCACATTGTATTGCCCCATCAGGTACACGGCACACGCACAATCCGAGCATACGGTGCCTGTGCGCCCGAAGGAGTGGATGCAATATTCACCACCGAGCCTGGCCTGTGCGTGGCCGTGAGCACGGCCGACTGCATCCCTGTGCTGCTCCACGACCCTGTCCACGGGGCTGTGGCTGCCATTCATGCAGGATGGAGAGGCACCGTGGCCGGCATCGTGTCGGAAACACTCCAACAAATGGTTCGGGAGCTGGGCACAGAACCCTCACACATACGTGCCGTAATAGGCCCGGGCATAGGCCTAGAAGCCTTCGAAGTGGGTGATGAAGTGTATGATGCCTTTGCCAGTGCTGGCTTCCCCATGGGACAGCTGGCAATGAGGCAAGGCAAATGGCACATCTGCCTGCCGGAGGCCAATACATGGCTGCTCAGGGAGCAAGGGGTGAAGGACATCCGTCTGTGTGGCATCTGCACCTACAGCCATCCGGAGGAGTTCTTCAGTGCACGCCGTCTGGGCATTCACTCGGGCAGAATCCTGAACGGAATCATGATCAAGGAGAAAAGAGGATAGGACCAACGTCCTGAGCAGGGGAAAACAAAGAAAAAATATAAAGAAGGAAATGCATACGAAAGAAGAAAAAATGCAGGCGTTTGGCCGTCTGCTGGATGTGCTCGACGAACTGCGCGAGAAATGTCCGTGGGACCACAAGCAGACCAACGAGAGCCTGCGTCCCAATACAATCGAGGAGACCTTTGAACTGTGCGATGCACTGCTTCGCCACGACACCCACAACATCTGCAAGGAACTGGGAGATGTGCTGCTGCATGTGTGCTTTTACGCCAAGATTGGCAGCGAGGAAGGTGCTTTCGACATAGCGGATGTATGCAACCGCCTGTGTGACAAGCTCATCTTCCGCCATCCCCACGTGTATGGCGAAGCGGTGGCCAAGAATGCAGAGGATGTAGTGAAGACATGGGAACAGGTGAAACTAATGGAAAAAGACGGCAACAAGACAGTATTGTCCGGCGTGCCTCAGTCGCTCCCCTCGCTCATCAAGGCCTATCGCATACAGGACAAGGCCCGCAACGTGGGCTTCGACTGGGACAAGAAAGAGGATGTGTGGGACAAGGTGCACGAAGAACTGGACGAACTGGAAGCAGAACTGCGCAAGGGGGATGCCGACAAGAGCACACGCGAATACGGTGACTTTCTGTTCAGCCTCATCAATGCCGCCAGACTCTATCACATCAATCCAGACAACGCGCTGGAATACACCAATCAGAAGTTCATCCGCAGATTCAACTATGTGGAGCAGCAGACGGTTGCTGCAGGCCGGAGGCTACAGGACCTCACACTGGCAGAAATGGACGCCTTATGGAACGAGGCCAAGCAGCAGGAAAAAGAGGAAGAGTAAGGCAAGAAGGCCTTACTCTTTCCCTTTTCGGAAATCGCGCAACATCATGCGGTGGAAACGGTCTTCGGCATTCAAGGCCCTGAACACCTTCTTACTGCTGATGGCCTTACACAATTTCTTGGTATAGCTGGCACCCACCTCCGCCTGTTCCACCTTCAGGCTTTCAATCTCGAGCACAGTCTCGGTACATTCCTTATCTGTCATCTGGCTGGGCTTCTTTTGTTTCTTCAGATCCATGATTTGCCGGCCTATCTTCATCTGCTTTTCCTTCATCTCATGAAAGATGGGGAAAAACTTGGCAGCTTCGTCGCTGGTAATACCAGCCTCCTGTATGATGAAGCGTTCCATTCTCATCCGGAATTCAGTGGGGTCAAAGGATTTTCTTCCACCACCCTCATTTCCGTTTCTGTTCCGCTGTGCCACGATGGGCAATGCCATCAGAACGCAGACACAGTATACAATCATTCTCTTCATGCAGTTGTTCTCCTTATTTATTCGGCTTCTGTGATATAATCGACAATCTCCAGGTTGCTCACCATGTTGTAGTCGAGCAACATCTCCACTTCATCGGCATTGTACCCGCCAGCCTCGGCTGCCAGCTGGATGTTTCCCGACTGACGTACCAGAAGGAGACTCGCGGTGGCCACACATCCCGCCATCACAGCAGCCGCTGCCCACCTCCACATCCTACGCTCACGCTGCTTACGTGCAATACGCACACACACCCTGTCGGGCAAGGTAGAAAAATATCCCTCGGGCACACGGAAGGGGTTTTCCTTTCCCACTTGTTCCTTCAGTCTTTTCTCCAATAGGTCTGTCATGTCATTATCTCCTTTCATATGCTTTGATGCCTTTTCGTTCAGATGGTTTAATCCAGACTCTCAAAATATGCAGTAATTTTTTTTACGGCAAAGTGATAGGAAGCCTTCAACGCACCCACACTGGTGCCGAAGACCTCGCTTATCTCCTCGAACTTCATCTCCTCGAAATATTTCATGTTGAAGACAGCCCGCTGTTTGTCCGGCAACATGCGGATGGCCTGCTGAAGCTGCTGTTGCGTTTCGTCACCATCAAAATAGGGGTCGGCCGACAGTTGGGCCATAAAGGCCTGCTCATCATCTATTGAGAGCATCTGCTTCTTCTTGCGCAGGAAATTCATGGTTTCGTGCAGGGCAATCTGATAGAGCCAGGTCCCCAGTTTGGATTCTCCTCTGAATGTGTCCAGGGCTGCCCACGCCTTCATCAGCGTATTTTGCAGCACGTCATCGGCATCCTCATGGTTCACCACCATCCTGCGTATCTGCCAATACAGTCTCTCCTGATGGCAACGCACCAGTTCCGTGAAGGCCTGCTCGCGCTGCTTCCCGTTCTTTAGTCTATTGATGAGTTCCGCTTCGTCTGTCATATACCCTATGACGATGTGGAAAGCAAAGGGTTTATTATTGGATGGAAATCTTGCGAACCACCGTTCCTACCTTCAACAGGTAGCATCCTTTGGAAAGATTGAGGCTGAGTGTTTTGTCCTGGCCGTCTATCTGACGCGACAGCACCTTAGCTCCCGTGAGGTTATACACCTCCAGCACCATTCCGTCTCCACCAACAATCCTGACCGAGGGGCCATTCACCGTTATGCGTACGGGCATCACCTGCTCAATGCCATCCTGATCGGGAATGGCATATACTGGAATTGCGGTCATCCAGCATGTGATACATAGGATTATCAGTAGTATTTTCTTCATGATTCGCACATTTTGATGCGCAAATGTAGTAATTTTGTTTCTGTTGAGCAAACTTTTTTGCAAAAATCATCATTTTTCTTTTATTTTTTTTGCAATTCCAGCTTGTTTCGCAGGAAATGGCCGGTGTGACTCTGCGGACAGGCCGCTATTTCTTCTGGTGTACCACATGCCACCAGCGACCCGCCGGCATTGCCACCTTCGGGACCAAGGTCTATGACATAGTCGGCACACTTGATGACATCCACATTGTGCTCAATGATTACCACTGAATGTCCATGTTCCACCAGGGCATCAAAGGCGGCAAGCAGCCGCTTTATGTCGTGGGGATGCAAGCCTGTGGTGGGTTCGTCGAAGATAAAGATGGTGGGCGACAGTTTGTCGAGACTCAGATAATAAGCCAGCTTCACCCGCTGGTTCTCACCGCCCGAGAGTGTACTACTGCTCTGCCCCAGCTTGATGTAACCCAAGCCCACATCCTGCAACGGCTTGAGCAGCCGCACAATCTTGTGCTGCTTGTGCTCAGTGAAGAACTCGATGGCCTGGTTGACCGTCATCTGCAACATATCGTACGCGTTGGCCCCGTGATACACCACCTCCAGGATTTCATTGCGGAAACGCCGGCCATGGCAGCTCTCACACTCCAGCACCAAATCGGCCATGAACTGCATTTCGATGGTGACGGTGCCCTCTCCCTTGCACTCTTCACATCGTCCGCCCTCAGTATTGAAGCTGAAATGGCCCGGGCCATAGCCCATCTGCTTGGACAGGGGCTGGGCAGCCAGCAACTTGCGTATCTCGTCCCATGCCTTGATATAAGTAACGGGATTGGAGCGGGAGCTCTTCCCTATCGGGTTCTGGTCGACAAACTCGATGGCCTGCACCGCCTCCAGGTCTCCACCCAAGGCACTATGCGGTCCAGGACGGTCGGCCACCTGATCGAGCTGGCGCTTCATGGCCAGGTACAGGATATCCCTCACCAGCGTACTCTTCCCGCTTCCGCTCACGCCCGTGACACAGGTGATAACGTTGAGCGGTATCTTCACATCAATGTTCTTCAGGTTGTTGGCCTGTGCCCCCTTTATCATAATGTAGCGGTTCCATGTGCGCCGGCTAGCGGGCACAGGTATGCAGTCCATCCCCAGAAGGAACTGCGCCGTATGGGAGCGCACCCATTCCTGCTGGTTACGGAGCGAAGACTCGTCGAGCACCGGCCCCTGATACACAACCTCGCCCCCCAGTCTTCCGGCCTCTGGCCCAATGTCGATAATCCAATCCGCAGCACGCATGATTTCCTCGTCATGCTCCACCACGACCACCGTATTGCCCAAATCGCGCAATTGCTTCAGCACATTGATGAGGCACTGGGTGTCGCGGCTGTGCAGGCCTATGCTGGGCTCATCCAGCACATACAGGCTACCCACCAGACTGCTGCCCAGGCTGGTGGCCAGATTGATGCGCTGACTTTCTCCGCCCGAGAGCGTGTTGCTCATGCGGTTGAGTGTGAGATAGCCTAGCCCCACATCTACCAGGAAACGCAGGCGGTTACGGATTTCGGTGAGCAGGCGGCTGGCAATGACGCGCTCATGCTGGGGAAGCACGCTATCGTCCTGAAGGGGCCGCCATTGAATGAGTTCCGACACTGGCAGGTTCACCAGTTCCACTATACTCTTCCCGTCCACCTTCACATAAGTGGCTTCCTTGCGTAGACGGGTGCCATGGCAACACGGGCACTCTGTCTTGCCCTTGTAGCGGGCCAGCATCACACGGTTCTGTATTTTGTATTGCCCCTCCTTGAGCATCTCAAAGAAGCTGTCAATGCAGATACGGTCGTGCCAGTCGGGAATCCTCGGGTCGCCATGCCACAGAAAATCCTTCTGGGCATCCGTGAGCTGGTAATAGGGGGTAAAGATGGGGAAGCCGTAACGCTCGGCCTGAAGGATGAACTGCTGTTTCCATTCACTCATCTTCTCCCCACGCCAACACACTACGGCACCCTGATAGACACTCAACGCCATATTGGGAACCACCAGCTGGGGATCAATGCCTATGACACGGCCGAATCCTTCACACTCGGGACATGCGCCCACGGGCGAATTGAAAGCAAAAAGATTGTCCGAAGGCTCTTCAAAGGTGATGCCGTCCGCCTCAAAGCGGGTGCTGAACGTCTCCGTCACGCCATCAGGAAGGAAGCAGAGCATGCACTCGCCATGACCCTCATAAAAGGCCGTCTCCACCGAATCCGTAAGGCGCGACACCGCATCGGGCGCATCACTCACGCTCATGCGGTCCACTACCAGCCACACCTGTCCGGACAAGGACGCGCCCACTGAGAGCAGGTCGTCAATCCTGCTCACCTCACCATCAATCTGCACACGGGTGAACCCGCTCTGCATACTCATGCGCAACTGTTCCTCCATCGTGCGCCCCTGCGGCACCACCAAGGGGCACAACACCATGAAACGCGTGCCCGAGGGATGGGACAAGGCACACTTCACCACATCGTCCGGTGTGTGGTGTCTCACCTCCGTGCCGCTCACGGGGCTGAAGGTATGTCCGATACGGGCAAACAACAGACGCAGATACTCGTAAATCTCCGTACTGGTGCCAACGGTACTGCGCGAGTTGCGCGTGATGACCTTCTGCTCAATGGCTATGGCGGGCGGGATGCCCAGAATGAAGTCGCACTCCGGCTTCCTCATACGGCCCAGGAACTGGCGGGCATACGCACTAAGGCTCTCCACATATCGCCGTTGTCCTTCGGCGTAGAGCGTGTCAAAGGCCAAACTGCTTTTCCCACTGCCGCTCAGACCTGTTATCACCACCAGTTTTCCGCGCGGAATCTCCACATCAATGTTCTTGAGGTTGTTTGCACGTGCACCTTTAATTATAATATTTGTGTTCATTTCGGACATACTCATTCGCTTATACAAACGCAAAGTTACAAAAAATCCCCGGAATAGACGCAGGAAATAACCTTCCCCATAAAAAAATCCCTACGAAAGGCCCTTTTGTCACATTTTTTTGTAACTTTGTAACCAATTATGAGAACCAAGATGCTTTTTTCACTGCTTTTTCTAGCAGTTTTGGCCATGGCGCAAAACCCCAAACGTGAGTTTCGCGGTGCATGGATTCAGTGTGTGAACGGACAATTCCAAGGCATCGGACGCGATGCCATGCAACAGACGCTCAGCAGCCAACTGGACGAGTTGCAGAAGGACGGTATTAACGCCATCTTCTTCCAGGTGAGAGCCGAAGGAGACGCGCTCTATGAAAGCGCGCTGGAGCCCTGGAGCCGGTATCTCACCGGACAGCAGGGCATGGCTCCCAATCCCTACTGGGACCCCCTACAATGGATGGTGGAGCAATGCCATGCCCGCCAGATGGAATGTCATGCGTGGATCAACCCTTTCCGCGCCAAAACTAAGGGTACACAGGCATTGGCCAACAACCATGCCTATTTCAAGAACCCCGGCCACTTCTTCTCCTACGAAGGACTGATGATTTTTGACCCCGGCTATCCGGAGAACCGCGACTTCATCTGCCAGGTGGCAGCCGACATCGTAAGCCGCTATGATGTGGACGGCTTCCACATCGACGACTACTTCTACCCCTATCCCGCAGCCGGAGTGCCCATCCCCGATGACGCTTCATACGCGCTCTATGGCAAAGGCATGGACCGCGGCGACTGGCGCAGGCAGAACGTGAACATCTTCATCAAGCAGCTCCACGAAACCATCCTGGCCGTGAAGCCCTGGGTGAAATTTGGCGTGTCGCCCTTCGGAATCTACCGCAACAAGCGCAACGACCCCGACGGAAGCAACACCAACGGGCTCCAGAACTATGACGACCTCTATGCCGATGTGATGCTGTGGATAAAAGAAGGATGGGTGGACTACAACCTGCCACAAATCTACTGGGAAATAGGCAACAAGGCCGCTGACTACGAGACGCTCATCCACTGGTGGAGCAACCATGCAGGCGGACGTCCCCTCTACATCGGACAGGACGTGGAGCGCACCTGCAAGTTTGCCGACCCCCAAAACCCCCAGATTCACCAAATGGGACGCAAGTACATGCTCCAGCGTTCACTTCCCGGCATCTACGGCAGCTGCCAATGGTATGCCAAGGCCGTGGCCGACAATGTGGGCAACTATGGCATGACCCTGCGCCAAATCTACCACAACACGCCCGCGCTGCAGCCACTGATGCCCTGGATTGACAGCAAATGTCCCAAGAAGCCCAGAAAGACAAAGGTCATCTGGACGGAAGACGGCCCCGTACTCTTCTGGACAGCACCCCGGGCACGCAAGGTGATGGACGAGGCACGCCAATATGTGGTTTACCGCTTCCTGAAGGGGGAACGCCAGAATCTGGAAGACCCCTCCAAAATCGTGTGCATCACCAGCAACACCTTCCTTCCCCTGCCCTATGCAGGCGGTGAGATGGACTACACATATATCGTCACGGCTCTCGACCGTCTGCACAACGAGTCGAAAGGCAGCAAAGAGAAAGTGAGCCTATAAGCACGGCTCACTTCCATCCCGGACCAAAGAGGGTGTGTCAGAACCAACTGGCACACCCTCTTCCTTTATCTAGCAGACCTGCTGCCGTACTGCCTTATTCATCCAGCGACCAGTCTTCCTGGGTCTTGCGGACATAAGTCTTGTAGCGGCGCTGTGCGGCAGCCTTGCAGGCATCATACAGTTCCTGTGCATCCTCGGGAGCAGCCTTCTTGAGAGAGAGGAAGCGCACCTCACCCTCAAGGTAATCCTGGAACTTGTCCCACTGAGGTTCCTTGCTGTCGAGCTGGAAGGGGTTCTTGCCCTCTGCAGCCAGTGCAGGATTGTTGCGCCACAGGTGCCAGTAGCCGCATTCTACAGCCTTGGCTTCCTCGGCCTGGCTCTTGCCCATGCCGCCCTTGGCCTTCAGACCATGGTTGATACAGGGAGCGTAAGCGATGACGAGCGAAGGACCGTGCCATGCTTCGGCCTCGCGGAAGGCCTTCAGACACTGGCTCTGGTCGGCGCCCATGGCCACCTGTGCCACATAGACGTTGCCATAGGTAGCCTGCATCAGACCCAGGTCCTTCTTGCCCACACGCTTACCGTTGGCGGCAAACTGTGCGATGGCACCCAGAGGAGTAGCCTTGGAGGCCTGACCGCCGGTATTGGAATAAACCTCGGTGTCGATGACAAAGATGTTCACATCCTCACCGCTGCCGATGACGTGGTCGAGACCACCGTAGCCGATGTCGTAAGAAGCACCGTCGCCACCGATAATCCACTGGCTGCGCTTCACCAGATAGTGGCTCAGCTCCTGCAGCTGCTTGCAGATGTCACAGCCGGCCTCCACGCCTTCGGCAATGAAGGGCTTCAGCGCCTCAGCTGCGGCCTTGCTGCCCTCAGCGTCCTCCTGGTTGTCGATCCACTGCTGTGCAGCGGCCTTGTAGCCTTCGGAAGCCTTTTCACAGGCAATCACTTCCTGCAGCAGCGCAGTGATGCGCTTCTTCATCTTCTTGTTGGCCAGCACCATACCCATGCCAAACTCACAGAAGTCCTCAAACAGGGAATTGGCCCATGCAGGGCCCTGTCCCTTGGCGTTCTTGGTGTAGGGAGTGGAAGGAATTGAGCCGGAATAGATAGAAGAGCAGCCCGTAGCGTTGGCTACGATCTCACGGTCGCCGAAGAGCTGGGAGATGAGCTTCACGTAGGGAGTCTCACCACAGCCTGCACAAGCACCTGAGAACTCGAAAAGAGGCTGAGCGAACTGGCTGTTCTTGGGACTCTGCTTGATATCTACGAGATCCTGCTTGCTGCTTACCTGGGTCATGAAGTACTTCCAGTCGGCTGCGTTCTTCTGGGCTTCAGCCGACGAGTCGTCGTAGGCCTTCATGGCCAGTGCCTTGCCCTTCTTGGGATTGCCGGGACATACATCGGCACAGTTGCCACAGCCCAGACAGTCCTTGTCGTCGATACCCATCACAAAGTGCATGCCCTTCATGGTGGCGGGAGCCTTCATCTCCAGGCTGGGGCCATCGTAGCCCTTCAGTTCCTCGTCGGTCATGACGATGGGACGGATGGCAGCGTGAGGACACACGAAAGAGCACTTGTTACACTGAATACAGTTGTCAGCGGTCCATACGGGAACGAAACCAGCCACACCACGCTTCTCGTAGGCTGCAGTGCCCTGCTCCCATGCACCGTCCTCAATGCCCTTGTAGGCAGAAACGGGCAGGTCGGCACCGTTCTGGGCGTTGATGACACGTACCAGGTTGGTGATATAGGCCGGTTCCTCGCGGACAATGGCCTCGTCCTCGGGCAGGCTGGCCCATGCGGGATCCACAGCAAGCTGCTTGTATTCGCCACCACGGTCCACGGCTGCAAAGTTCATGTTGACAACGTCCTCACCCTTCTTTCCGTAAGACTTCACGATGGCCTTCTTCATCTGCTCTACTGCGAGCTCAACGGGGATAACCTCGGTGATGCGGAAGAAGGCACTCTGCAGGATGGTGTTGGTGCGGTTGCCCAGGCCAATCTCCTGTGCAATCCTCGTGGCGTTGATGTAATATACGGTGATGTTCTTCTCTGCGAAGTACTTCTTCACGCTATTGGGCAGGAAGTTGACAAGCTCCTCACCCTCGAAGATGGTATTCAGCAGGAACTGGCCGTTCTGGCGCAGACCGCGGAGCACATCGTACATGCGCAGATAGGCCTGTACGTGGCAAGCCACGAAATTGGGAGTCTTGATTTGGTAGGTAGAACGGATGGGCGTGTCACCGAAACGCAGGTGCGAGCAAGTGAAGCCACCGCTCTTCTTGGAGTCGTAGGAGAAATATGCCTGGCAGTACTTGTCGGTGTTGTCACCGATAATCTTCACCGAGTTCTTGTTGGCACCCACAGTACCGTCGGCACCCAGACCGAAGAACTTGGCCTCGAAGATACCTTCGCCACCAAGAGCCATCTCTTCCTTGGCGGGCAGAGAGGTCATTGTGAGGTCGTCCACGATACCTACAGTGAAGTGGTCCTTGGGCTGGGGAAGCTCCAGGTTCTCATATACACCGAGGATCATCGTGGGAGTCACGTCGGCAGAGCCCAGGCCATAGCGGCCGCCTACAATTTCAGGAGCATTCTGCTTGCCGTAGAAGGCATCCTTGACATCAAGCAACAGCGGCTCGCCGTTGCTTCCGGGCTCCTTGGTGCGGTCCAGAACGGCGATGCGCTTGCAGGTGGCGGGCACGGCCTTCAGCAGATGCTCTACGCTGAAGGGACGATACAGGTGTACGCTCACCAGACCGTACTTCTTGCCGGTTGCATTGGCATAGTCGATGGCCTCGCGGGCAGCCTCGGTGCCAGAGCCCATCATGATGATGACCTGCTCGGCATCCTCAGCACCATAGTAGCTGAAGAGATCATATTTGCGTCCCGTGCGTTCGCTGATGGCAGCCATGTATTTCTCCACGATGGCGGGTACGGCATCATAGTAGCGGTTGCAGCTCTCGCGGTGGGGGAAGAAGGTTTCGGGATTCTCGGCCATACCCTTGGCAACGGGTCTTTCTGGCGTGAGTGCACGTGAGCGGAACTCGCTCAGGGCCTTCTGGTCCACCAGGTCGCGCACGTCGTCGTCCTCGATGAGTTCCACCTTCTGATACTCGTGTGAAGTGCGGAATCCGTCAAAGAAGTTGATGAAGGGGACACGTGCCTCCAGCGCAGCCAAATGGGCCACGGCACTGAGGTCCATCACCTCCTGCACACTGCCTTCGGCCAGCATGGCAAAGCCAGTCTGGCGGCATGCCATCACATCGCTGTGGTCACCGAAGATACACAGTGAGTGGCTGGCCACTGTACGGGCCGACACATGGAAGACGCTGGGCAACAATTCGCCTGCAATCTTGTACATGTTGGGGATCATCAGCAGCAGACCCTGAGAGGCTGTGAAGGTAGTGGTGAGGGCACCTGCCTGCAAAGAGCCGTGCACTGCACCGGCGGCACCTGCCTCGGACTGCATTTCCTGTACCAATACAGTGTCGCCAAAAAGGTTCTTCCGGCCCTGGGCGGCCCACTCGTCTACATGCTCCGCCATAGGAGACGAAGGCGTGATGGGATAGATTGCAGCCACCTCGCTGAACATGTAGGCTACATGTCCGGCACAGGTGTTGCCATCCCACGTTACAAATTTCTTTTCTTTTGCCATAGTCTTTGTCTTTATGTCTTTATTATGGTTTCTAGCTTGTCGCTTGTCTTGTTCAATATAGAAAGCCAAAGAGCCACAGGGGAATCATGTTGTGCTTGCCCCTGAGAATGTTGCTCTTGGCATAGATTACATCCGAACTGAACCGCCTGAGGTCGTCGGTGAGGACACGGAAGCGGTAGCGGTTGTCCACCACAAAGATGCCATGCCGGTCGCCGATGTTCACGGCATGGCGGCCCCACAGTGCATTCTGGAAAAAGGTTTCCATCATCTGCTGCTCCTCCACCCTCCCGGGCATCATCACATGCATGAGATTGGTGTTGTGGAGCGACAGGCGCGCGGGCTTCTTGGGGAACGATTCGCCCACATGGTGGAGCATGTTGATGAGCCGGGCGTCGCTCAGATACTTGATGTAGTTCATCACAGTGGCACGGCTGGTGAGCACATCGGTAGCCAGGGTGCTCACATTGGGTGCACAGCTGCTGTCGGTGGCCAGCAGATAAAAGAGTTTCTTTATCTTGCTCAGGTATTTCAGTTCTATCTGCTGGATGAGCAGGATGTCCACCTCTATCATCATGTTCATCACCTTGAGCAGGTTCTCCGAAAAATTGGTTTTCTCCAGAAAGAACGGGTAGTAGCCATGATGGAGATAATGTGGAAAATGGTCGAATGGATTCACCTTGGCCGTCACCTCGGAGGCCAGTTGCTCATGATTGGTGAGCACCTCCTGAAGGGTGTACCTGCGCAGTTGGAGACCAACCTTCAGGTTCAGGTATTCGCGAAACGAGAATCCCCTAAGATTGTAGCTCTTCACCAGTCCGTTCAGTTCCGGGTTCTCCTCCTTGAGACGCATCACCGAGCTGCCCGTGAACACCACCTTCAGCGTGGGGTACTGGTCGTAGATAGTGCGCAGCTCGTGGCTCCAGCCCGGCTGCTTGAACACCTGGTCGATGAGCAGCACCTGCCCGCCTGCCCGCACGAATTCCCCTGCAAAACTGGTAATCGTGTGTCCCTGGAAGTAGAAATGGTTCATGTTGACATACAGACATCTGTAGTCGTTCACGCCAAAGTGTTTCTTGGCATATTGGAGCAGGAAGGTGGTCTTGCCCACACCGCGGCTTCCCTTGATGCCTATCAGCCGGTGGTGCCAGTCGATTTCATTCATGAGCGCACGCTGCACGGGAGCCTGCGTGTGCTCTATGAGATAGCGGTGAGTGCGAAAAAAGGTGTCCAACATACCCGGATTTGATTAAAATACAGCGCAAAGTTAATCAAATTTGCGCAATTTGCAAAGTCTGATTGCCAAAAAGTGATTATTTTGCAGGAAAAACGTCAATATGACGCATTTGCTTCATGATGGCAGTCTGCCTTCGCAGCATGTAGGGAGAGGGTTCCTTGCTACTGAATTTGATGGGGTTAGGCAGTGTGGCGGCCACCAAGGCACAGTTGGGGCGTGTCAGTTCAGACGCGCTTCGCCCGAAGTGCCATTGTGCCACGGCTTCGGCTCCGTAGATGCCGTCACCCATCTCGATGCTGTTGAGATAGACCTCCATGATGCGATGTTTTCCCCACACCAGTTCGATAAGGGCAGTGAAGTACACTTCCAGCCCCTTTCTCAACCAACTTCTGCCCGGCCACAAAAACACATTCTTGGCCGTCTGCTGGCTGATGGTGCTTCCGCCCCGCTTGCGCCTGCCGCTCACTTGCTCGCGAATGGCGTTTTCTATCTCCACCAGGTCGAAGCCCCGGTGCTCCAGGAAGCGCTGGTCCTCGCTGGCCATCACAGCCACGGGCATATAGATGGACATCTCCTCCATCGGCACCCAATAGTGGCGCAGGCGGATGGTCTCGCCGCACCGTACCTGTTGCACACAGCGTATCACCATGAGCGGAGTGACATAGACGGGCAGCCATTTGTAGGCAAAAACAGAAAGGATTGTGCTTCCGAAGAACAGGAGCACAATCCATCTGATTATTCGTCTTACCTTAGTGAGCAACTGCATGGCCTACTCCAGCGTACCATTGTTGGCGGCATCTATCATGGCCTGGCTGGCATAGAGATAAATCTCCACGCGGCGGCTGGCCTCACGGTCCTCCTTGCCGTCGGCACCCATAATCAGGTAGGCGGGATCTTCGCCGAAGCCCACCGTACTGGCTATCTGGGCAGCGTTCACGTTGCAGGTGTTCACCAGATAGGTACGCACCGCATTGGCACGGTTCTGGCTCAGGGTGAGGTTGGTAGCGTCCGAACCGTCGCTGCTGGCAAAGCCCTGGATGGATACGTCACAGTCGGTGTATACCTTCAGCACCTCGCTGGCAAACTTCTTCAGCGAAGCCTGCGCTGCGGGCTGCAGTGTATATTTGCCCACGGCAAAGAGTATGCCGTTGTCGAGCGTCACCTTCACAGCGTCCAGGCCATTGGCGTCCTTGGTGGTCTCCACCTGTGCGTCGGCCAGAGAAGCCGCGGCAGCTGCCTTTGCCTTGTCCATCTTGCGGCCGATAAGGGCACCGGCTGTTGTACCCGCGGCAACACCTACGGCTGCACCGATGGCAGCACCCTTGCCTGCATTGCCTGTAGCCTTACCGATGAGGGCACCGATACCTGCGCCCAGCGCTGTGCCGCCTCCGGCTCCGATGAGCGAACCCTTGAGGGTATTGGAGCTGTTGCAACTGGCCAGCAGGATGGTTGCGCCCAGCACACCGGCCATTCCTTTGATTCCTTTCATAGCTTCTATCATTAATTTATTGTAACAATTAAAACGTCTGCAAAGATAAGAATTTTTCGGCACAAAGGCATTGAATCTTGCTTTTTTTTCGTATTTTTGCACAAAATTTTGAACAACCTATGGCAAAAGAACTAGATTTCCTAACGAAACGAAGCGAGGATTACTCCCGCTGGTACAACGAACTGGTCGTGAAAGCCGACCTCGCCGAGCAGTCCGACGTGAGAGGCTGCATGATCATAAAACCCTATGGATATGCCATTTGGGAAAAGATGCAGCGCATCCTGGACGACATGTTCAAGGAGACTGGCGTGCAGAACGCATATTTTCCCCTGCTCATACCCAAGTCGTTCCTGAGCAAGGAAGCCGAGCATGTGGAGGGCTTCGCCAAGGAATGCGCCGTGGTTACCCATTACCGCCTCAAGACCAACGACACGCACGACGGTGTGGTGGTGGACCCTGCTGCCCGCCTGGAGGAGGAGCTGATTATCCGCCCCACCAGCGAAACCATCATATGGAACACGTTCCGCAACTGGATTCATTCCTACCGCGACCTGCCCGTGCTCTGCAACCAGTGGTGCAACGTGATGCGCTGGGAGATGCGCACTCGCCTGTTCCTGCGCACCAGTGAATTCCTGTGGCAGGAAGGCCACACGGCTCATGCCACACGCGAAGAGGCTGAAGCACGCGCCCGCCAGATGCTGGGCGTATATGCCGATTTTGCAGAAAACTACATGGCGGTGCCTGTAATACGAGGCGTAAAGAGCGAGACCGAGCGTTTTGCCGGTGCACTGGACACCTACACCATCGAGGCAATGATGCAGGACGGAAAGGCGCTGCAGAGCGGCACCAGCCATTTCCTGGGGCAGAACTTCGGAAAGGCCTTCGACGTAACCTTCATGGACGAGCAGAACGAGCGCCAGTATGCCTGGGCCACCAGTTGGGGTGTGAGCACACGCCTGATGGGTGCGCTCATCATGACGCACAGCGATGACAATGGACTGGTTTTGCCGCCCGCACTGGCTCCCATTCAGGTGGTCATTGTGCCCATCTACAAGAACCAGGAACAGCTCGCCAGAGTGGATGCCGCAGTGGCGCCCATCGTGGAGGAACTCAAACGCAAGGGCATCAGCGTGAAGTATGACAATGCCGACAACAAGCGTCCTGGCTTCAAGTTTGCCGACTACGAACTGAAGGGTGTGCCCGTACGTCTGGTTCTGGGCGCACGCGACCTTGACAACGGCACTGTGGAGGTGATGCGCCGCGACACACTCGAAAAGGAGACCCGTCAGTTGGAAGGCATAGCCGCAGAAGTAGAAACGTTGCTTGCCGACATCCAACGGAACATCTTCGAGAAGGCACGCGCCTACCGCGACAGCCGCATCTATGAGTGTGACAACTACGAGGAATTCAAGCAGCGCGTAAAGAACGGCGGTTTCTTCCTCTGCCCCTGGGACGGCACAGCCGAGACCGAAGCACGCATCAAGGAGGAAACCCAGGCCACTATCCGCTGTGTGCCCTTCGGCATGAAACAGACCCCTGGCACCGACATGGTGAGCGGACGGCCCAGCGTGGCCCGCGTCATCATTGCGCGCTCTTATTAATATTATATTAATGTATACGAGGGAAACAAGGCATGCCTGCCACGCATCACAGTGCCACTGAATCTCTAGGAAAAGCATGGCGATGGGTCCCCGGCCTCTATGCGGCCGGCGAGATTCCATCGTCCATGATTATCTACGTGTCGCTGCTCATGTTCCTGCAGCTGGATTGCGGGTCGGCCTTGTCTACCTGCTACAGTTCCCTGCTCTTCCTGCCCAGTGTGCTTCTGCCCCTGTGCCGCCATTTTCTGCTTCGCACGGCCCGTGTGCATATACAGTTCTATGGGGTGCAGCTGGCACTGCTGGCCTCTCTTGTGTGGTTGGCATACACCTTTCCGCACGGCCGTGTCGGGCTGTGGCTACCGTTGCTGGCGGTAAGCGCACTGTCCGTATGGCACCGCATGCTGGCCGATGCCCTTCTTGAGCAGCAGATGGATGCCCGTAGCCGGCAGTTTCTGGCCCAGCCCGTCCTGCTGGCACGCCAGGCCTCGCTGGTGCTCACCTATGGGGTACTCATCATCCTTGTGGGTGGCCTACAGGTAATCACGCGCCAGCCTCTCACTGCATGGAGCAAAGGCCTGTTCATCCTGACCGGCATGGTGCTGCTTTTGTTTGCAGGCGTATTGTCCACCCACCGTTTCCCTGCCACGCGTTTTCATGCCACCCCTCCCCTCCCCTTCTCATTTCCGTGGCGCACAGGAGCCCTGCTCCTTGTCTTGCTGCTGCCCCAGAGCCTGATGTTCCATGCCCGCGTGCTGATGTTGCTTGCTGGCTACAATCAGGGTGGCCTCGCGTGTACCATCCAGGAAGTGGGCTTTGCCCAAGGCACCGTGGGCGTACTGGCTCTTTGTCTGGGAGATGCTGTCAGCCGGTGGCTGCCGCTCCACAGGGAATCTGCCAGACTACACACGGCGATGATGCTGTCGATGGGCTTGTCTCCGGCAGTCTATCTGCTCATGACCGTATGTCCGCCCTCCGGCTTGTTCACCCTGTGTATGGCCACGTTCGCGGCCCAGCTTTGTTTCGGCCTTGGCCTGGGTGCATGCCGCACACTTCTGCCCCATTTATCCTCCCCCATGCCCACCTCTGCCGCTGGCATGCTCCAGGTTCCTGCCATTGCAGCCTGCATGATACTGCCCATGGCCTGCAGCGGATGGATGGTAGAGCACATGGGTTACCATCACTTTTTTCTTCTGGCCACCCTTCTGGCCCCGCTCTCTTGGCTGGCGACAAAATGGGCTGGCAGGATTCGCCAAACCGCAAGAATCCAGTCCTGAGCCCGACCTATGGGAACATGCGGCAGAACCCCCACTGTCCGGATGCTCCACCCCCTACTGTCCATCACCACGAACCCCACAGTAAAATCCGCTCAACCCCTACTGTTGCCATCCGCCCATCGTGGCCCATATGATTCGTCTCCGTTCAGATGGCTCACGTGGACAGGCTTTCCCCAAAATGCCACATCCTGTATTCCATGCCCCGCATCCTGCTGGGGCCACCCACGGAACGGGAGGAGGAGGAGGTGAGCGATGTCTGTCCCCATCAGTCCCTTTCGCCTACGTGAAGACTTCAAGCCCCCCCAGAATCACATCTATATCGAATCAGCCAGTACTACTTACTTTTCAAAGAAGATATACTTCATCGGCGATAGAAGATATACTTCTCGGGCAAAGTAAGTATATCCCAATTTCGCAAGTATTCACTTGTGGTAACAAGCGTTCATGGAGCAGTGACTATGACTGAATTTACTTCACAGAATATTTGTTTGTTTACTACTTTACTTCA
>CAMBDA010000031.1 GCA_945865175.1 uncultured Prevotellaceae bacterium
TGGCGATGTCCATCGGGTTGCCAACACGTCCTGCCGGCTGCTGCACCGCATCTGCGCCATCGTATTCCTTATAGTCGGTGTCAATCCATCCTGGAGAAATGGAGTTGACCCTTGCCTTGTTCCGAAGTGTGGCGGCAAGGGCATGGGTAAGTGCGGCAATACCTCCCTTGGCAGCTGTGTAGCTCTCTGTCTGCGGCTGACTCATGCGGTCGCGCGAGGACGATATGTTTACTATCGATGCTCCCTCGGCAAGATACGGAGCAAGCAGCTTGACAAGATAGAAAGGCGCAGTCACCCCGACTGTCAAGGCATACTGAAACTCCTCCCACGTACATTCATCCAACCCCTTCATCAGAGGCAGGGCATTATTGACGATGAAATCCACCTTGCCATACTTCCCGATTACTTCATCTGCAAAGGCTTCCAGCACCTCCTTCTTGGAGATGTCCCCAACGAAATGGTCGCCCTCACGCACATCAATGACCGCAACAGAAGCCCCTCTCTTTCGGAACTCCTCTGCGATACATTTGCCGATGCCATGCGCACCGCCTGTCACTACTGCTATCTTGTCCTTATATTCCATAGCAGTTATCTTAAAAAAGGGTCAATCGTTGCCAACAATTCCGATTTCTGCACTACGCCGCTCGTCCTCCACAGCACTTCGCCGTGTCTGAACAGCACGAGCGTGGGCACGGACTGTATGCGGTATTGACTTGCAGTCATCCCATACTTGTCCACATCCACCTTGATGATGCGGATTCTGTCACCCAGCACTTCCTTCACCTGCTCCAGGATGGGGTGCATCATCTTGCATGGCTGGCACCATGTGGCGAAGAAATCGACCAGAACCAGTTGGTCGCCTGATATAACATCGTTGAATGTTTCCATTGTCCTTTATATATGTAGTTCTACGTCCTTTCCGAATGGTGCGAGCGACAGTCCTGCCATCTTGAAATGCTGCTTGGCAAAGGGGATGCCGATGATGGTGATGAACAACAGCACTCCGAAGAAGATGTGCATCAGCCATGCCCACAGACCGCCGAAGATAATCCATATGATATTCAGCGGAATACGGATGCAGCCTGTGGGACTCTTTGTGTCCTTCACCTCAGCACCGAACGGCCACAGGCACAACAAGCCAATCTTGAATGTCTGCAAAGCTACAGGGATGCCAATGATGATGGCCATTGCCAGACTTCCCGTGAAATAACCTATAGCGGCTTCCAGTCCACCGAATAGCCACCACAACCAATTACCGATTATACGCATATTCTTATTCTTTTATTTCTTTTATTCCTTTTATTCAGCGGTCCGCTGTGCGGACCACGGTTCAGTGTCGCACCGTGCTTGCCGAAGTATGCGGAACACTGAACTTCGGCTTGTGAAGCCGGACTTCGCCATTGGTGGCGATGAAGTAGAGGTTACCCGCCAACGTGGGATTAGGGTTCAATCTTCGTGCAGTCGGGGAGGGGTAGCCACGATGTTCAGGCTCTTTGTTTGTTCAGTTACCTGCCGGCTTGGTGGTGTCTATGTGCTGGGAGGGATGCCATCGGAAGGCTTTGACATCATCCGGCTGGGCGGGGTCGAAGTCCTTCCACCAGGGCCGCAGGGACTGGACGACAGGCAGCCTGAGCTGCTTCATTCCCATCACCACCATCTTAGCCACCTCATAGGCGCCATAGGGGTTGAAATGGGTGTTGTCGGCCAGCGGCTTCGGCTGGTTGGGGAATGTGTGGGCGGGATAGTGGACAAGAGCCTCCTTGCTGCCGTCATATCCGAGAGTTTCAAAGAAGGTGCGGGTCATATCGTGTAGCTCTATCACGGGCACGTTCTCCCTACGGGCTACGGCACGCATGGCATCGGGATAGTCGCCATGAGTTTCCTGTATCTGGGAGTGAGTGGCTTCATCGAAGGCACGCCGCTGGGTGGGTGTGAGGAAGATGAGGTTTCCGCCCTTGTCCCTCACGCGGTCGATGAACACCTTGAGGTTTTGCGAGAAATTGTACCATGCTCCGCAGCCGGGAGCCCGCTCCTTCTGGTCGTTGTGTCCAAATTCACAGCACACATAGTCGCCTTCCTTTAGCTGGGAAAGCACCTGGTCGAGACGGCCTTGAGCGATGAAAGAGCCGGCAGTGAGGCCGCTTTCGGCATGGTTGGCTACCACAATGTCGGCGTCAAACCATAGGGGAATCATCTGTCCCCAGCTGGCGTAGGGCTCTCCGGGCTGGTCGGTGACGGTGGAGTTGCCGCAGAGGAAGATCTGGGTGGCTGTGGTGTCGCGCTCTATCCTCAGCTCCTTCACGGCAGGGGCGGAACCGGTGAACTCCAGTGTCAGGCAGTCGTCCCAGGTCAGATATTCCTTTTCGCGGTCCTTGATTCTTACGCGCTGATGGTCGGAGATGTACGGAGAGCGCTTGTTTACGGTAAACTGCACCGTGCGGAATTCCCCCTTCTTTGTCACAGTTTCGTCTACCATCAGCCTTCTGCATTCGGCCCTCACTACCGTGCTCCCCGCCTTTTTTCTGGAGCCCAGGACCACGGTCACCCTGTAGTTGCCGTCGGGCAGCTCGGTGGAGTAGGAGAAAGGCTGGTTGTCCTTGGTGCCTCTCGTGCTCATATCCTCTAAGATGGGCGTGGGCGGCAATAGGTAGGCTGCCAGGGGAGAGCGGCCCAGCATCAGCCCCTTGGCCACGCTCTGGGCGTTCATCCGGGCACCTGTGAGCGATGTGTGGGTGTGGTCGTGGTTGAAGTATGCCTTTGCCTTCTCCTGGCCCATTCGGTCGAGGCGGTCGGCCGAGATGTTGTGCACATCCACCAGCTCTACTCCTGTTTCCCCGGCCACCTGGCGGTACCATTGGCCATAGGTGTCGTTGCGGCGCTCTATCCTGCCGCCCGGCCACTCGTTGCGCGGTGTGAGCGACACAAGGATGGGCGTGGCTCCTTTTTCCCTCACGTCCTGTATGAATTTCTTCAGATACCAGCCGAACGAATACACCACCTCATAGCTACCGTTGCTGGCAAGCCTGTATACATGGCTCGTGTCCCGGGCGGAGGCAATGGTGCCGCGTTCCTTGTGGCTGTCGATAGGGCCTATGTCGTTGTGCCCGAACTGGATGAGGACAAAGTCGCCTGGCTGAAGACTGTTGTAGACCTTGTCCCATCGGCCTTCGTTGAGGTATGTGCGGGTGCTGCGTCCGGCCTGGGCACAATTGACACAGGTGACTTTCAGGGAATCGAACACTGTGTAGGCCTGTGAGCCCCATCCCCACATGCCGTTTTCGTCCTGGTCCTCGTTTTTTACCGTACTGTCGCCCGTGATGAACACCACTGGCTTCCCCTTTTCGCGCTTCACATCCACCGTGGGCAGTTCTACGCCCCGCATCATGGCCTTCAGCGGAGCCAGGTTCGGATGGCTGTTACGGGCAAGGCCCTCGGCTGCCGACCTGGCGTTCATCATCGCTCCGAAGCGGCTGGTGTGAATATGGTCGGTGTAGAAGTGGTACTTCTCCTTCCATGGCCCGTAGGCATCGAGCTTGGAGGCCGAAATCTCGTTGAGGTCGACAAAGGGCACATCCTCCTCCTCTGCCACCTGACGGGCCCATAGGCCGAAGGTCTTGTCTACGCGCACAATCTTTCCCTTCTCGTCGTAGGCATCGCGCGGGGTGAGCGACATCAGGATGGGGTGGGCACCTGCGGCCCGGCTTTCGTGAATGTATCTTCGCAGGTACTCGCCATAGGTATATACCGTTTCCTTCACGCCGGTTTCCTGGATGGTCACATTGAGCATGTCCTTGCCTATGCCGGGGATGCTGGCACGGGCGCGTCCGCTGTCGTAGGGTCCGTTGTCGTTGTGTCCGATGGAGATAATCACCCAGTCGCCCTTGCGCATGCCCTTGCACACATCAGGCCACAGACGGGTGTAGAAGGTGCGACTGCTCGTGCCGCCCAGTGCCTGGTTTTCCACCGTAATCTGGTTTTCGTCGAAGAAGTCCTGGGCAAAATAGCCCCATCCCCATTGTCCGTTGCGGCCGTCGCCCAGCGTGCCGTTGCGCATGGTGGAGTTTCCGATGAGGAAGAGCACGGGATTGTTGCCCTTACGGCTTGTGCCTGCGGGAATGCGTGCGATCCTGGCCTTGCTGAGGCTGTCAAGGGTATTGTCCACCACCTGGTTGACGTCTTCCATGGGCTTGGTCAACTGAGCCTGGGCCATGGTGGCAGAGAGCCATATCATCATTCCTGCAAATATGCCTGTTTTCATGCTGCCTAGTCTGTCGTTTGGTTCTTTTCTTATTGCAAATTTACATAAAAATCCTCCATATCTCCTATAAAATGGACATTAATCATTGTTTTTTTGTTCCGTGGCCCGATGGTTTGGGATTATTGCGCTATATTTGTGCAGGATTTCACTAATATACATCCGTTATGGAAGACATTTACAAGGCAGACACCTGCAGATATGACAGCGGCATGCAGTACAGGCGTTGTGGCCGCAGCGGGGTGATGCTACCAGCACTGAGCCTGGGTTTCTGGCACAATTTCGGGGGTGTGGACCCTTTCCAGCGAAGCCGGGAGATTACACACTGCGCCTTTGACCATGGCGTGACGCATTTCGACCTCGCCAACAACTACGGCCCTCCCTACGGTAGTGCGGAGGAGACCTTCGGCAGGCTGATGAAGAACGATTTCAAACCCTACCGCGACGAGCTGTTTATCAGCACCAAGGCCGGCTATGACATGTGGCCGGGCCCATACGGCAACTGGGGCTCGCGCAAGTATCTGATGGCAAGTCTCGACCAGAGTCTCAAGCGCATGAACCTCGACTATGTTGACCTCTTCTACAGTCATCGTTACGACCCCGAGACACCGCTTGAGGAGACTCTTCAGGCTATGGTGGATATAGTGAAGCGAGGCAAGGCCCTCTACCTTGGCATTTCACGTTGGCCTCTCGAAGCCACCCGCTTTGCCATCGACTATCTTGCCGCACGCGACACACCTCTTCTTATCTATCAAGGACGTCTGAACATGCTCGACCGCGAACCGTTGGACCAGGGTATCATCGAACTTTGCGACAAGAGTGGGGTAGGGTTCATCTCCTTCTCGCCGCTTGCCCAGGGGCTGCTCACCGACCGTTATCTCCATGGCATACCCTCGGATAGCCGTATGGCCAAGGGCCGTTCGCTGAAGGAAGCCGTGCTCACCCCGCAGCTGGCAGCACAATTGCACCAGTGGAACGAGGAGGCTGCTGCCGCAGGCATGACACTCTCGCAGAAGGCGCTCCGATGGATTCTGGACACCCAGGGTGTCACCTCCGTGCTCATTGGCGCCAGCAGTACCCGCCAGCTTCTTACCAACCTGGAGGCGGTGACCACTCCATAGGGAGGCTAGTTGTGTTCCTCTGCCGCCTGCTGCTCTCTGCGGGCGGCTTCGTCGCGTGCCTTGTCGCGTGCCCGCTTTTCCTTCATGGCAGCAATGGTGGCATCGTCCAGTATCTGGATGGCACCGCGGCGCATGGCGGCTTGCAGGTCCTCCTCCCCGAAGGCCTTGCCTTGCACATTGAAGTCGGAGATGTTAAACTCATATTTCACCCTCAGTTCGTGCCTCACTACCTTTTGCTGGTAGCGGGTGCCTGCGTTCTTGAGGCGGAGCAGTTTGGCTATCCTTTCTATCTCGTGGCTGGAGAATTTGTTCCTTCCCATAAAAAATCCTTCTTTTTCTTGTCCAGTTAGTTGAATCATCATCGCACCGGGTGGGGGAGTCACAACTGTCCCGTTTCCACCTGACGCACCACCCGTTCTATGAGCTTGTCGTCATCCTCAGGGTCGTATTCCTTTTTCAGGCTTGCACGGAAGGTCCATGCAAACACCTGGTAAAAGGCAGCCTTGGCAGGGCCGAAAAAAGCTTTCACTATCTCGTAGCTCGACTGGTTGCACTCGCGGTCCACCAGCTTGATGAGCAGTTTGCCCTGCGAATAGGTGAGCTTCTTCATGCGGGGGGTATAGGTGTCCTTGATGTCCTTTTCCACAGCCCGTATGTGGGCTTCTTTCGACTTCTTGTCGGGCAGCCCTTCCAGCACCTCATAGGTTTCCTCGATGAGGCCGTTCACCTCCTGCGCTATGGGCAGCACACGCTTCACGTTATACACCAGACGGTTGAAGGCCCTGCGCTGTCGCTCGTTCTTGAAGCGGAGCGGAGCATACACGGGCAGCTCGGGCAACAGGTAGCACCACATGGTATCCTTGCCTTCAATCACGGGCTTCTTGTAGCGATAAACCTGCAGCTTCAGCTTGTAGGTCATCTGCTCGTCCGGCACCGTGTCGTTCTCGGCTTCCTGTGCCCACAGGGCAAGGCCTGATGCCATTAATAGATATAGTAGAAACAGGGTACGTGTCATTCTGGCTGCAAAAATACAAAGAAAAACCATATTAAAGGCGGCAATTAAAGGAAAATAACGTATCTTTGTGCAATATTAATGATGCAACAATCAAAAAGTATATGAGTACGATTATTTACCCATCTCCCATTTTCGGTCCTGTCCACAGCCGCCGGCTGGGCATTTCACTGGGTATCAACCTGCTGCCTGCCGACGGCAAGTGGTGCAGTTTTGACTGTATCTACTGCGAGTGTGGCTTCAATGCCGACCATCGTCCGCACCTGCCGCTCCCTGGCCTCCAGGAGGTGTCCCGCGCGCTGGAAGAGAAACTGTGCGAGATGCGTGAGCAGGGGCAGCTGCCCGATGTGCTCACTTTCGCCGGCAATGGAGAACCCACCATGAATCCCCACTTCCCGGAGATTGTGGACGAGGTCATCCGCCTGCGCAACTGTTATTGTCCCATGGCCAAGGTGAGCGTGCTGAGCAATGCCACACAGATTCTCCGCCCTCAGGTGAGGGAGGCTCTGATGAAGGTGGACAATAACATCCTGAAGCTCGATACGGTGGATGCCGCATACATCCGCCGCACCGACCGACCAACGGGTCGCTATGATGTGGAACGCATCGTGGAGGCGATGTGCGGTTTCGGCGGGCAATGTATTGTGCAGACGATGTTCATGCAGGGTGCCTATGAAGGAGCGGATGTAGACAATACGCTGCCTGCCTATGTAGGGCCCTATCTGGATGCACTCAAGCGCATTAGACCACGGATGGTGATGATTTACACCATCGACAGGGAAACGCCAGCCGAGGGGCTGCGGAAGGCCCCGCGGGAAAAACTGGATGCCATAGCCACCCTTATCCGTGAACTGGGTTTGGAGGTGAGCGTCAGCTATTAACCGCCAGCGGAGGGGTTCCAGGCGCGGATGTTGCGCATGAGGCCGTCATACTTGGCCCGCTTCACGGCACTGCCCTTGAAGAGCAGCCGGTATTGCTCCTCCGTGAGGGAGTGCCAGTCGGAGGGTGTCATGGACAGAAGGGCCTCGGAGGGCTGGAATGCGGCGTCACCGCAGGGGGCATGACTGGCATGGGGGCACGCTAGCGAGCACTGGTCACATCCGTAGAAGGCCTCTTTCAGATGGAGGGGTTCCGGCCAGGGACCGCGGTGCTCGATGGTGAGATAGCTGAGGCAGCGGCGGGCATCCAGCCATCCGCTGTCCAGCGCATGGGACGGACAGGCATCCACACAGCGATGGCAGGAGCCGCAGCGGTTTGCCATGGGCACGTCGTAGTGGTCGGCTTCTTCCATCACCACCAGCTCACCCAGAAAAAAGGTGCTGCCCTGGCCGGGAATCACCAGCTGGGAATGGCGGCCCTGCCACCCAAGGCCACACTGCCATGCCCAGTATTTCTCTGCCATTGGGGCGGTGTCCACAAAACAGCGGCCTGTAGCGCCTGCCAGCTGCAACAACTGCTGCAGACGTTCCTTCATCACCATGTGGTAGTCCTTGCCATGGGCATACCATGCCAGTCCCTCTACAGGATGTGCGGGGCGATAGGGGAGGGCCACAGAAATTACCGTGCGGGCACCTGGCACCAGCAGTGAGGGGTCCATGCGTAGCGGGGTGTGGCGTGCCATATAGTCCATGCCTGCGTGGGCGCCCGTTGCTATCCAGCGGCCGAAGTGGGTCTGTGCCTCAGCATCGAGCGGCAGTGCCCGGGCCATGCCGCAAGCAGAAAAGCCAAGGCGCAGGGCCTTGGCTTTGATGTCGTTGCTATTCAAATACACAGAATTCATATCCTTGTTCACACAGCCATTGAAGCGCACGTGGCAGCGCGCCTTTCAGTTTGTCGATGCTCTTGAGCGAGTCGTGGAAGGTGATGATGCTGCCCGGGCGGGTGTAGCGCTTTACGTTCTGCACCACATCATCGGCCGAGAGATAGCAGCTGTAGTCGCGTGTGACCACGTCCCACATCACCACCTTGAAGCCTTCTTTCCGCAAACGGTGGTACTGCGACACCCTCATCCACCCGTGGGGTGGGCGGAAGAGGTCGGTGTGGAGCAGTTCGCCCGCCAGATACACATCCTGCAGATACTCCTCGTATTTCCATCTCAGGCCACCCAGGTGGTGGAAGGTGTGGTTGCCGATGCGGTGGCCGCGGCTTCTCACCTCGCGCACCAGATGGGGGTACTTTTGCGCATTGTCGCCCACCATGAAGAAGGTGGCGCGTGCGCCGAACCGCTCCAGTGTGTCCAGGATGAAGGGCGTGGCTGCGGGGATGGGACCGTCGTCGAAGGTCAGGTATACTGCCTTCCTGTGACGGTCCATTCTCCACAGGGCATGCGGATAAATCCACCGCAGGAATATGGCCGGTTGTTCGATAATCATAAGCCGGAGACTATCTTCTGCAGGCTCTGATTGAAGGTGCCCAGCCGCTGCTCATACATGGCTGCCTTGTCGCTCCCGGCACTCTGGAGCACCTCGATGGAACTATGCAGGATGGACATGTTGTACATCAGCTCCTTGTCGTTGAGGAGCATGATATTGGTGGGCAGCGACAGATACCATTCCACGTATTCCGATGCGTTCTGTGCCACTGCCATGGCCATGGTCTCGGCTTCCTCCTTGAGGTTCACCTGAATGGCCACGCGTGCCAGGTCGAGCGAACCGCTGGGATAGTTGTGGGGCACGTTGTAGGCGGGCAGCACCTGGTTGGCATATTTCACCACCTGTGCGGCGCTGTCGGCCTTGTTCTCTTCGAGCAGGCTCTGAGCCAGACGTGAGAAGTTGCGGCGGTGGGTGTAGCACATGCGCATGACGGTTTCGTCGATGTAGAGACCTTCCTTCTCGAGGCCGCCAAACTTGTACTTGTGCATCATGTTGTCAAACATGCGGTCGGTGTCGATGTCGCGGCCGCTCTGTTTGGTGTTGAAGGGTGTCACGCGGTAGGCCAGGCCTTCCTGCACGAAATAGTCGCCCAGGGCACCATAGTTGCTCGGACCCACGGTGTAGGCCACATACAGCGGGCGGGTCCAGTTGCACTGTGCCAGCATCTCGTACATCATCATCTCGCTCTTGTAAACGGCGCGTTTGCCCTTGAGGCTGATATGCATCACATCGGGGATGCTATCGGCGGCCATCATCATGCCGCTCTTGCGTACGGCTTCCTTGTCGATAGTGAGGACGATGCTGTCGGTGGGGATAATCTGAAGTTCGGGATTGTCGTTGAGCACCCATTTGTCGATGATGTTGCGCAACTCGTAAGGGTTGTCGCCCAGCATCTCGCGCATCAGTTCAGGGTTGTCCTTGTAGTAGTCGATTACCTGCTTCAGGGTGTTGGGGCGCACGCTGATGCCTTCACGGGTACCGGCGACATACTGTAGGCGGCTCCAGTGGATGGGCACGGAGGGACTGTCGTAGGCGGGTCGCTTCATCTGGTCGATATACCAGTCGGTCTGCAGATAGGAGAGGTTGCACACACGTGCATCGGTGCGCAGGCCTTCGGTCTCCTGGCAATACCACAGGGGGAAGGTGTCGTTGTCGCCGTTGGTGAAGATGATGGGACCAGCGCCCTCCTGGAGGGTTTGCAGATAGTTCTGTCCGAAGTCGCGGCAGGTGTAGCGTCCCGAACGGTCGTGGTCGTCCCATGTCTGGCCGGCCATCTGAATGGGCACCAGTACACACAGGCAACTGAGGGCGGCACACAGGTTGTCGCTCTTGAGCACCCTGCGCAGGGCCTCGCAAACGCCGGCCACACCCATGCCACACCAGATGGCGAAGGCATAGAACGAGCCTGCATAGGCATAGTCACGCTCACGCGGTTGCATGGGTGTCTGGTTGAGGTAGATGACAATGGCAAGTCCGGTCATGAAGAACAGGAAGAACACCACCCAGAACTGCTTTTCTCCAGTGCCGTCCACCAGGTTGCGCTTGTGGAAGAGCTGCCAGAAGAAGCCAATCAGTCCCAGCAGCAGGGGCAGGCAGTAGAAGACATTGCGGCCCTTGTTCTCACGCAGCTCGGCGGGGAGCTGGCTCTGGTCGCCCAGCCGCAGGTTGTCGAGGAAGGGAATGCCCGTTATCCAGTTGCCCTTTTCCCATTCGCCGTTGCCTTGGATGTCGTTCTGCCGGCCGGCGAAGTTCCACATGAAATAGCGCCAGTACATGAAGTTGACTTGGTAGCTGAAGAAGAAGCGGAGGTTCTCCAGCATCGTGGGCACCTTCACCTTTACCATCTCGCCACAGCGGTCATACATCACCTCCTTGCCCTTGACGCCGCCCATCCAGCTCTCATAGGCCTCCACGTGTTCGGGACGGTCGCTGTACATGCGGGGGAAGAGCATGTTCTGGGCATAGACGTATTCCACGTCGTAGCGCTGTATTTCATAGCGGTCGGGCTCGTCGGGGCTGGCCTTTTCCTTACGCTGGTACACGGGGGCTCCCTGTTTGCTCACAGGCACGCAGTAATTGCCGTCAGGGCGGAGCAGCACCTGACTGGTGTAGGCAGGACCGTAGAAGAGCGGGTGGTCGCCATACTGCTCGCGGCTCAGATAGGTGCCCAGGGTGAAAATGTCTTCGGGGCTGTTCTGGTCCATGGGCGTATTGGCGGAGCTGCGGATGACGATGACGGCATACGAGCTGTAGCCTATCATAATCATGAGCATGCACAGCAGGGTAGTGTTCATTATGCGTGCGCTCACGAGATAGTGTCCCATCTTCTTGTAGTTGAGGCAGGCCAGCAGGAGACCCAGCACCACCACGCCCACCACGATGCTGGTGATGCCGTAGCTGTAGAAGGGAATGCCCAGCATGCCTACACTGAGCAGGAAGGAGATGTTCATGAGCCGGCGGTTGCGCTGTCGGGCGGTTTCATAGATACTCCACAGCACGATGGCCACCAGCAGTACCATGTACACGATGAGGCCTGTGTTGAAGGGGAGGCCCAGCGTGTTGACAAAGAACAGCTCAAACCATCCGCCCACCTTCACGATGCCTGGCACGATGCCGTAGAGCACGGCGGCCACCAGCAGAAAGCTCACGCCCAGGGCCACCATGGAGCCCTTGGCATTGGCCTTGGGGTATTTCTTGTAATAATACACCAGCACGATGGCGGGCAGACACAGCAGGTTGAGCAGGTGCACGCCGATGCTGAGGCCCGTAAGGTAGGCAATGAGGATGAGCCAGCGGTCGCTATGGGGCTCGTCGGCATGCTCCTCCCATTTGAGGATGAGCCAGAAGACCACAGCCGTGAACAGACTGCTGGAGGCATATACCTCACCCTCCACAGCGCTGAACCAGAAGGTGTCACTGAAGGTGTAGATGAGTGCGCCGGTAAGGGCGGATGCTTCTACCGTGATGAGCTGCGACAGGGAGGTTACCACACCATCGGTGCCCACGAGTTTGCGTGTGAGGTGGCTGATGCTCCAGAAGAGGAACATGATGCAGGCCGCACTGAAGAGGGCGCTCATGGTGTTGACCATGCGTGCCACCATGGTGGGGTCGCTCACAAACTGGGTGAACAGGTTTCCCATGAGCATGAAGAAGGGTGCGCCGGGCGGATGTCCCACTTCCAACTTGTAGGCAGTGGTGATAAACTCCGGACAGTCCCAAAAACTAGCCGTGGGCTCGATGGTACTGCAGTACACAAAGGCCGCAATGGCAAAGGTGATCCAACCCATCAGGTTGTCTACGATTTTGAACTGTTTCATTATGAAAAAATGGTTGTTAATTATTTTCTGGCTGCAAAGTTATACAATTTTGCGGAGGCAGGCTCCATTTCTGTCTTATTTTTAGTTAACAGAGGGGCATTTATACCATGTCCAAGGCCCAGATGAGCAGGGCATAACGGAGGGCTTTGCCCAAAAGGATGCTTATGAACGATGTGACCACACCGCTGCGCATGAATCCCAGCGTGACGCTGAGCACGCTCCCCAGAATGGGCAGAAAGCAGAAAAAGCCCATCCATGCGCCTCCGTGCTGCATCCAGCGCTGGGCCCTGAATATTTTCTCGCGTGGGACGTGGAGATAGCGTTCTATCCACTCCAGGCGCCCCAGGGTGCCCACCCAGTAGTTGAACATGCTGCCCAGCACATTGCCTGCGGTGGCGCTCACGAAGAGCGGCCAGGGGCTCAGCCCCGACAGCAGCAGCCCGGCCAGCACCAGCTCGCTGCTGAACGGGAATACGCTACCGGCAATGAAGGCCGACACCCCCATGCCCAGGTAGCCATACTCCATCAGGAATAGAATGATGGCATCCATAGTCGTAACATTGCCATGGCGGCAAAAATGATAAGTGTGAGGATAAAGAGTATGTGGCTGACCCTACTCTTTGAGAGGGAAAAATAGTGCGACACAAGGGGCGCGCTGCTGAGTACGGCCATGGGTAGCAGCATGACGTGGAGGGTGGGCTGAAAAGCCAGGGCAATCCCTGTTACCAGTGTCTGGCACACACACACGTAGAGGCACATGCGCACGCTGATGTTGTCGTCGTAGCAGTTGGCCAGATAGTGGAGACTGCCCACCAGTGCCAGAAGCAGTGTGAGGCTCCATCCGATGATGTGGGGCACGGTCAGCGCTGCATACCATCCCCACTGGGGGAACTGTAGCCCCTCAAAGCCGGCTGCAAATTGCTGTAGTGGCTCTGTCTGGCCCGTCCACAGACACCATGTGCCCACAAACCAGAAGGGAGTGGCCAGCCCGATGAGGCCGGCCATGAGCGTGCGTCCCGTGAGGCAGCGCATGAAGGCATACATGTACCACCAGTAGCACAGGCACAGGCACAGCAGCGGCGGGAATCCCATGCTGCCCATTGCCAGCAGGGCAAAGGCGTTGAATGTTGTGCCCGTGGCCTTTCGTTGCTGATAGGTGTGCAGCAGCAGATAGAAGCTTGCGGCAAAAAGCGTCACCACCACTCCTTCGCGTAGCCCCTGCCGGAAGAAACCCATCACCGCCACGCACAGAAGCCAGTAGCATTCGGCAAACTGGGTGTGCTTGCGTACGAACTTGCAGTAGGCATCGGACGTGATGAGCATGACCACGGAGATGAGGCACAGCACCCCGCCCGTGATGTTCTCCCACAGCGTACCTGTCAGCGGCCTACACCAGAGCAGGGCAGTGAGCGCCACGCATGTGGGGAATGTGAGCGCGCTCTCTGCCATGCGGTTTTGCAACCTGCTGTCTCTCATTAGAGGTCGGCTCCTATGTCGGAACGGAAGTATTTCTTCTCAAAATTGATTTTCTGAGCCTCGGCAAAACTCTTGGCCAGGGCTTCGGCCTTGGTGGAACCATAGCTGCTCACGGCCATCACACGGCCGCCGGCGGTTACCACCTGTCCGTCCTTCAGGGAAGTGCCTGCATGGAACACCACACTGCCTTCCACCTGGTCGAGTCCTGTGATGGGATAGCCCTTGCCATAGGCACCGGGATAACCGCCGCTCACCAGCATCACGCACACGGCGCTGCGAGCATCGGTCTCCACCTTGCAATCGTCCAGCCTGTTTTCGGCAACGGCCTGGAACAGTTCCACCAGGTCGGTCTTGAGGCGCAGCATTACGGTTTCCGTCTCAGGGTCGCCCATGCGCACGTTATACTCTATCACCTTTGGGTCGCCGTCCACATTGATGAGGCCGAAGAAGATGAATCCATGGTAGTCGATGCCTTCCTCTGCCAGGCCTTCCACTGTGGGGCGTATGATACGGTTCTCCACCTTGGCCATCCATTCCTTGTCGGCAAAGGGCACGGGGCTCACACTGCCCATGCCACCGGTGTTTAGCCCGGTGTCGCCTTCGCCGATGCGCTTGTAGTCTTTGGCTTCGGGCAGGATGGCATAGTGGCGGCCGTCGGTGAGCACAAACACCGAGCATTCGATGCCGGCCATGAATTCCTCTATCACCACACGGCTGCTGGCATTGCCAAACATGCCTCCCAGCATCTCCTCCAGTTCGCGTTCGGCCTCCTCCAGAGTGGGCAGGATGAGCACGCCCTTTCCGGCACAGAGGCCGTCAGCCTTGAGCACGTAGGGCGGTTGCAGGGTGCGCAGAAAGGCCTTTCCCTCCTCCAGGGTGTCGCCCGTGAAGGTGCGGTAGGCGGCTGTGGGAATATGGTGGCGCTGCATGAAGGCCTTGGCATAGTCCTTGCTGCCCTCAAGCACCGCTCCCTGGCGGCTGGGCCCGATGACGGGGACGGCGGCCAGATGGGGGTCGGCCTTGAAATAGTCGTAGATGCCCTTCACCAGAGGGTCTTCGGGTCCTACTACCACCATGTCCACCTTGTGCTCCAGCACAAAGTCCCTGATGGTGTCAAAATCATCGGCCTTGATGGGGACATTGGTACCCACTTGTGCGGTGCCCGCGTTTCCGGGGGCGATATACAGCTGGCTTGTCTTGGGGCTCTGGGCAATCTTCCAGGCCAGGGCGTGCTCGCGGCCGCCGCTTCCCAAAAGTAGTATGTTCATGTCTTTTTCCTGTGTTTAAATAGGTGTATCAATGTATTGTGTTTGTCTGATGCTATTTGAGATAGTCCTCAAAGTAGCGCGTGATGCGCTCGTGCAGGTGAATCTGGTCGCGCCCGTACATGTTGTGGCCCTGTCCGGGGTAGAGGAAGAGGTCGGGCTGTGTGCCGGCGTCTTCACATGCGCGGATAAAGGAAAGGCTATGCTGGGGCACACAGGTGGGGTCGTTGTAGCCCAGGATTACCTGCAGGCGGCCCTTCAGGTTGCCGGCCTTGCCCAGGAGGCTGGTGGAGGCATATCCCTCGGGATTGTCCTGCGGGGTGCCCATGTAGCGTTCGCCATACATCACCTCATAGTATTTCCAGTCGATGACGGGGCCTCCGGCCACGCCCACCTTGAACACATCGGGATAGGTGCACATGAGACTGCTGGTCATGAATCCGCCAAAGCTCCATCCGTGCACGCCCAGCCGCTGGGCATCCACCCAGGGCTGGCTCTTGAGATATTCCACGCCCTGCAGCTGGTCCTGCATCTCCACCACGCCCAGTTGGTGCCATGTAGCCTGTTCAAAGGCCAGTCCGCGCCATTCGCTGCCCCGGTTGTCCAGGATGAAGAGCACATAGCCCAACTGTGCCATGTAGGCTTCCCATCCGCGCATTCCCCAGTGCCAGGATGCCTGTACGTTGTGGGCATGAGGACCTCCGTATACATACACCACGGCGGGGTATTTTTTGGTGGAATCGAACCCTACGGGCAGTACCATCCTGAAGAACAGGTCGGTCACTCCGTCGGCGGCCTTGATGGAGCCGCTGGTAATCTCGGGGATGCTGAAGCCCTGTTCCTTCCAGGGGTCGGCGGCCGTGAGGAGGTTCACGGCTTTTCCCTTGGCCGTCTCTACCAGGTTTACGCTCCGGGGCACCGAGGGACTGCTCCACGAATCGATGACCCTGCTGCCGTCGGCGCTGCAGGTGGCGCTGTGCACGCCTTCCTGGTCGCCCAGCGGGGTGGTCTTCCCTGTCTTCACGCTCACGGCATAGAGGCAGGAATAGCGCGGGTCGCGCTCGTTGCTCCTGTAGATTACGCTTTTCTGCCTGGTGTTGAATCCTACCATCTGCTGCACCACCCACGGCCCGCGGGTGAGTTGCCTGGCCTGTCCGCTGTTCACGTCCAGCACGTACAGGTGGTTGTATCCGTCGCGCTGGCTCTGCATGATGGCTTTGCCTTCGTCCCAGGGCAGGAAGGCCAGCTCGTGCATGGGTTCCACGTATTTGTCATCCTTCTCCGAGAGCAACTCCCTCAGGGGTTGTCCGGTGGCCGTGTCGTAGGCCATCAGGCGCATGTGGTTCTGCCGGCGGTTGAGTTCGAACACATAGAGGGTCTTGCCATCGGGTGCCCAGGACAGATTGGTGTGGTAGTCTTCCTTCTCTCCCACCAGGTCCATCCATGTGGTGGTGCCGGTTTCTACGTCATAGATGCCCACCTTCACCTCGTGGCTCCTTTCTCCGGCCATGGGGTAGTGATCGGTGTAGGTGGTAGCAATGCGGGTGGTGATGTCCACTTGCGGATAGCTGGGAACCATCGACTGGTCCATGCGATAGAAAGCCAGTTTCTTGCCGTCGGGGCTCCAGAAGGTGCCTTTCTCGATGCCCCATTCGTTGCGGTGCACGCTGGTGCCGTATACGATGTTGTCCGAGCCGTCGGTGCTGCCGTCGGTGGTCACCTGCAGGGTTTTGCCGTCGGCCGTCTGTACGTACAGGTTGCCCTTCACGGTATAGGCCAGGTTTCTGCTCTGCGGGTTCCAGTCCTGGTTGGCCGCTCCTTCGGGGATGGACTGTGTCCATTCCACGGTGTGGCGGGTGAAGTCGATGAGCGTGCGCTCTCTGGCTCCTGTCACCAGCACCAGCGGTTCTCCTTCATAGGGGAAGCGGGTGTTGTGGCCGCTGTAGGCAATTTTCTTGCCGGCCCACTGGTTGAGGTCTTCTATGCTGAAGAGCACCTTGCCGCCGTCCGCGTCGGCCACCTCCTCGGCGCGTGTCTCCAGGGCAGTATTGCCCCACCACGTGAGATGCTTGTTCTCGGGCACCATCTGGTGGTACTGGTTGCCGCCGCCCAACAGGTGTTCCAGGGTCAGGGGCTTCTGGGCTGCCAGGTCTGTGCTTGCAGTCATCATGATTATGGGTAATAGCAGCAATGATAGGGTATGGGTTCTAGTCTTCATTGTCAAAACGGTTGTTGTAGCTGTTGTTGTTTCTTCGTCCCTTGCCGTTGGCCTTTGCGCGTGCCTTTTCCAGCGCACGGTCGTCCCAGCGGCCCTGGCTCCTTCGGTCATATTCTCTGCGGTCCTGGCTCTTTCGGTCATATTCTCTGCGGTCCTGTCGGCGGTCGCTGCGGAAGCCTTCCTCGTCGTGGTAGTTGCGGCGGTCGCTGCGGTAGCCTTCCCTGCGGTCGGTCTTTCCGTATTTCTGCCCCATGTGGTGGCTGGTGCGGTCTTCTTCCTCGTCAAGTCCTTTGCGGAAGTCGCGGTTCTGCTTGAAGCGTTTTTTTTCGGCCATCATGCGGCGCTCCTGTGCAGTCTTGATGTCGATGCCCTGGGCACGCATGTCGCTGAATTTGCCTGAATAGGTCTGGTACTTGCGCAGTTCGCATTCCAGCGACCCATTGAAGAGGGGCACGCGCAGCGAGGGTTTCAGTCCTATCTGGTCGAAGCATTCCTCGCGGTAACTCAGCACCCAGGCGTCGTTTTCCTGGAACTGGTGCTTCAGGCGTTCGCCTATCATCTTGTAGAGCCCCAGCAGGTCGGGCGAAGAGATGCGCTCACCGTAGGGCGGGTTCATCACCATGATGCTCTTGTTGGCGGGCTGGGTGAAGTCCTTGAAGTCGCGCTGCTCTAGGGTGATGTCTTTGCCCAGACCGGCCGCCTTTACGTTGCGCGAGGCGATGTCTACGGCATTGCGGTTGATGTCGTAGCCGTAGATATGATGGTCGAAGGGCTTCTCCTTCGAGTCGTCGTCATAGATGCGGTCAAAGAGTTCCTGGTCAAAGTCGGCCCATTTCTCGAAGGCATATTCCCTGCGGAACACTCCCGGGCTTATGCCTCTGGCGATGAGCGCGGCTTCGATGGGGAGGGTGCCGCTGCCGCACATGGGGTCGATAAAGTCGGTTTCGCCCTTCCATCCGGTCATCATGATGATGCCTGCGGCCAGTACCTCGTTGAGCGGTGCTTCCACCTGCTCCTGCCGGTATCCTCTGCGATGGAGGCTTTCACCGCTGCTGTCCAGGCTCAGGGTGCAGTCGTATTCGGCGATGTGGATATTGAGTTTGATGTCGGGATTGATGATGCGGATGTTGGGGCGGTTGCCCGTGCGTTCGCGGAACTGGTCCACGATGGCATCCTTCACCTTGTAGGCCACAAACTTGCTGTGGCGGAATTCGTTGCTGAAGACCACGCTGTCTACGGCAAAGGTCTGGTCCACGGTGAGGATTTCCTGCCAGTCGATTTGCTTCACGGCATCATACACCTCGTCGGCCGTCCTGGCCTGGAAGTGTTTCAGGGGCTTCAGTACGCGGATGGCCGTGCGCAGCTCAAAGTTGGCACGGTACATCAGTTCCAGGTCGCCGGTGAACGACACCATGCGCCTGCCAATCTTAATGTTGTTGGCACCCAGGTCGATCAGCTCGGTGGCCAGTACGTTTTCCAGACCCTGGAAGGTCTTGGCAATAAGTTCAAATTCTTGCATGTTCAGTTTTATAAGCCTCCCAAGTCTTCGGGAAGTATTATTATGTCATTTTTGCTTGTTTTTCTCTTCTTGGCCTGCACTAGATGCTCGCCCGGCTTTGTGCTCTCCGTCACCCACAGGTTACCGCCGATGATGGTGCCCCTGGCAATGGTGATGCGTCCGAGCACCGTGGCATTGCTGTAGACGATGACCCCGTCCTCCAGGATGGGGTGGCGGGGGATGCCTTTGATGGGGTGGCCGTTATCGTCGAGTGGAAAACTCTTGGCCCCGAGGGTGACGCCCTGGTAGAGCTTCACATGGTTGCCGATGATGCACGTGGCGCCGATGACCACACCGGTTCCGTGGTCGATGGTGAAATGGTGGCCGATGGTGGCTGCCGGATGGATGTCGATGCCCGTCTCGCTGTGTGCCATTTCGGTGATGATGCGCGGTATCAGGGGCACACCCAGCACGAGCAGCTGATGGGCGATACGATAGTTGGATATGGCCTTGATTACGGGATAGCAGCTGATGATTTCGCCATAGGACTCCGCGGCCGGATCACCGTTGTAGGCGGCCTCCACGTCGGTGGCCAGCAGTTGTCTCAGGGCGGGCAGTGTTGAAATGAAGGCAACCGTCAGTTCCTGTGCCTTCTGGGTGGGGCATTCGGTGTTGGGCTGCTTGCTGCCGACACACAGGCCAGCCTGTATCTGGTGGTGGAGCAACTCATAGAGCCGCTCCACGCTTACTCCTATATGATAGGCGAGTGTGTCGCCACTGATGGTGGACTTGCCGTAAAAACCGGGAAAAAGAACCGCTCTACACAATTCTATGATTTCCGCTATCTCTGGTCCTGAGGGTAGCGGATAGCCATCGTGATGTTCCAGAAACAAGCCATTCAACGAATTGTTGTTCGACAATTCATCTATGGTCTGGCGCAGCAGATGATTCAGTTTTCTTGGACTCATTGCAGGATTTGTATCAAAAAAGTATTGCAAAGTTATGAAACTTTGCCCTCACGCACAAACACAAAGGCTGAAAATTTCACCATAAATCGTAAAATAACTGTTTTTTGAACAGAAATCAGCGCATCTGGCGCAGGCAGCATGCCCAAACGGGGGAAAAAAGACTCTGCAGTATTCTCCACACCATGCACGTGGGCAACTGGGGAGGCGTTGCCATGCGCATCATCATTCCTCTGGCCGCCCTCCCTCTTCTCCTGTCCAGAGGGGGGGAGGGAGGACGTTTTTTCCAGAGGAGTCCTTTATTTCCCCTTTGCCCTGATTTTCAGGCAGGCCGACCGCAGGCCGTCGGCCTGGACGCACAGCATCCCCAGGAGCAATCCGATAAACCATCTACTTCTGTTCATTTTTCATTACTATTATTAAAGGTTGTTCCACACATGAGGCCGCAAATTTACACAAAAAATTGAGTTGCCGGCCAGTTTAGCCAGGGAAATTTACTTTATTTCTATCTTCCAGTCCCCCGATGGTACGTTGATCGGGATCGCAGTTCTTGGACAAGCCAAACGGGAGAGCCAATCGGATGCCCACTTATTCAATGGGCAGTCCTGAGGGGCATACTTGGAGGCTTTCGGTGTGTGAACCTCCGCATTCACATATCAGCAGAAGAGCGAGAAGATGACATAGAACAGCTGCTGATAGTGGCCGTCGGAGTACGTTGGCCCCAGGTGTTCCATGCTACTGTTGCAGTTATAGGCCCGAAAATAACTGCAGCAACTGCAACAGCTCCGTGCAAAACGCCTTCCCAGGGAGGTAGAATCGGCGGGATATGGAATTATGTCGCCTCGCCGGGGTCTGCTGCTGAGAGGGGGACCTGTGGTACACAGGGCTCGGGCCCTGTGCTAGATTATGTCACTCTTTCAGGGTTTTTGTTGGCCAGCAGTCCCTAGGGATTCTGGTCTCCCAGCCCTGAAGGGGGCGACATGGCTCAGGATGTGGGACTGAAACCCTATCGTCATCGGCGTGTCTCAACCAAAGCCTTGAAAGGGCGTAATCGTATCATATCGGGGCGCTTGGCCCCATTAATCCATCGCGCGGCCACGCCCTGAAAGAGCTTTGCTTTTTGAAAACGAATCCCACTAGATGGTAAACAATCTAGGATGATTCGTTTCCGCAAAAGATGGAGAATCTTTATCGTAGCATGTCAAAAAGTTTGTCCAGTTTGGGAGCCATGATGATTTCCGTGCGTCGGTTGCGAGCACGTCCTTCGGGCGTGGTGTTGTCATCGATGGGCTTGTATTCGCCCCTGCCGCAGGGCTGAATCTGCATGGGGCTCACACCGTAAGTCTGTGTGAGAATGCGCACTACACTGGTGGCGCGGATTACGCTCAGGTCCCAGTTGTCCTGGTATACGGCTGTGCGGATGGGGATGCTGTCGGTGTGCCCCTCTATGTACACGTCGATATCTGTCTGCCGGTTGAGCACTTCTGCCAGCTTGCCCAGCGCATTCTTGCCCAGCTCGTTCACCACGGCTTTGCCCGACTCAAAGAGCAGCTTGTCGCTCATGGCCACATACACCTTGCCGCTTTCCTCACGGACGGTGAGGTCTTCACTGCTGAAACCCAGCAGGGCATCCTTGACACTGCTGAGCAGGCGCTGCACCTTCTGCGTCTGCTCGTCTATCATGGCCTGTAGTTGGGTGATGGTTTTCTCGCGGTCGGAGAGTGAGGCCGAGAGCTTCTTGTTCTCGGTCATGTTGTTGGCCAGCATCGACTGGTAGTTGCGCAGACCGCTTCGCAGTTGGGCCGTGTCTTGAAGCAGGGCATTGCAGCGGGTGGTGAGTGCGGAGTAGTCGTCGCGCGCGCCCTGAAGCAGGTTGGCCAGGCTGTCGCGGCTATACAGGGCGTTCAGTCGCCCCGTTTCGGCGATGATGAACTTTTTCTTGCTCACCACGCAGGATGAGAGCAGCATGGAGGCTGTCAGGCATCCAAAAAGCAGTTTTTTCTTCATCGTTTTTCTATTCTATATCTTTAGGGTAACATGGATTTTTATGTCTAAATGATGGAATGTCAGCTGGATGAACCAATTTCAGACCCCAAAATCAGGCCACTTGCAGCCACCTTCCTTGCCGAGGGGCTGTTTGGTGGCCTCGATTTTTGGCTAGAAATAGTTGATTTCCGCCTTCAGGAGGTCGTTGATGAGCAGATTGCACAGTCGGCTTGTGCCAAGCCGGAACATCCGGTTGGTGAGCCATTCTTCGCCCAGTACCTCCTTCACGATGGTATAGTACACGAGCGCGTCCTCTATCGTGTTCATGCCTCCTGCAGGCTTGAAGCCGATGCGTATGCCTGTCTGCTCGTAGTACTCCTTGATGGCCTGGCACATCACGTAGGCGGCTTCGGGTGTGGCGGCTGGCTTTTCCTTGCCGGTGCTTGTCTTGATGTAGTCGGCACCGGCATACATGGCCAGGATGCTGGCCTTCTTGATGAGCGAGGATTTTCCCAGAAGTCCGGTTTCCAGAATCACTTTCAGCGGATGTTCGCGGCAAGCCTCCTTTATCTGCTGAATCTCGTCGCACACTGTTTCATAGTCGCCGGCCAGAAAACGGCCCACACTCATCACCATGTCTATCTCCGTTGCACCATCGTTGATGGCCAGCGCTGTTTCCACGCATTTCACGTCCAGCAGCGCCTGCGAGGAGGGAAAGTTGCCGCTCACACAGGCCACTTCCACACCGTCCACTTCCAGACTCTCGCTCACGATGCCGGCAAAGCAGGGGTACACGCAGATGGTGGCCACATGGGGTAGGGTGGGGTAGTCGTTGTCGAAAGCGTTCACCTTCTCTGTGAGTTTAAGAATGCTTTCGTCGTTGTCGGTGGCCTTCAGTGAGGTCAGTTCCACGCTGCCCAGCAGGAACCGTTTTACGGCTTCTGTATTGTTCTGTGGCACTTTTTCCTCCATGATGCGTGCCACTTGTGCTTTCACTTCCTCATCATTGATGTCGGTGGGGTAGAGGCTCAGCGCCTGTTCATACTTGTTTTGTTCTTCTGTAATCATATACTCTTTTTTCTGCTATATTGTTTGTTTTCAGTTTGATATTCTGCATGTTCTGTGGCTTCGTCCCCTGGGCGAAAGCCGTCAGGAGAGCGTGGGTGGTGGTGTGGACTACCTCAGCTTGGGGTTTTCGCGGTGCCTGTCCTTGTCGCGTGAGGTCTTCTTCTGGATGCTTTTTTGGATCGCCTCGTTCAGGTCCACGCCCGTCTGGTTGGCCAGGCACAGGAGCACCCACAGCACATCGGCCATCTCCTCCTCCAGGTTGTCTTTTTCACCGGGTTTGAAGGACTGGTCCCCATATTTCCGCGCCATTACACGTGCCAGTTCACCCACTTCCTCTGTGAGGACAGCCATGTTTGTGAGTTCGCTGAAATAACGCACGCCGTAGGTGTGAATCCAGTCGTCCACGGCCTGCTGGGCCGCTTTCAGGGTGAGTTCGGGATGCTGTTCCATGGGGCGTTATTCTTTGTTGTGTGTGTCCATACAGATGGTTACCGGGCCGTCGTTGACAAGCGAAACCTTCATGTCGGCCCCAAATTCTCCTGTGCCCACGGGCCTGCCAAGGCCCTTGGAAAGCGCGTCCACGAAGGCCTCGTAGAGCGGCACGGCGGTTTCGTGGCCGGCTGCGCGCAGCCAGCTTGGGCGGTTGCCCTTCTTGTAGCTGGCCATCAGCGTGAACTGGCTCACCACGATGATGTTGCCCCCTATTTGTTCTATATTGAGGTTCATCACACCCTGCTCATCGTCAAAGACTCTAAGGCCTATAATCTTTCTCACAAGCCATTCGGTGTCCTCCTGGCTGTCCGATTCCTCTATTCCCAGCAGCACCAGAAACCCCTGTTGGATGCGGCTCTTTTCAGCTCCGCCAATGGTGACGCTGGCCTGGCTCACTCTTTGGATTACTGCTCTCATTGTATGTTTATATTATATATGTATATTATATTTGTATTGTCCCGTGTCTGTGCGTTACGCCTCCGAAGCGGGCTGATGCCCTTCTGCAGGATGGAAGTACGCATAGATGAGGAGTGCTTTCTGTTGCCCAACAATGTCCCTCAGCTGTTCCACCCTGGTTTCAGAGATGCGTTTCACACTCTTCAGTTCCTTTAGCAGTAGCTGTTTTGTTTTGGGGCCAATGCCCCTAATATGGTCCAACTTGCTTTCTACCTGCCTGCGGCTGCGCTTTTCGCGGTGGAAACGGATGGCATAGCGGTGCACCTCGTTCTGAATCTCCACTAGCAGGCGGAAAAGACTGCTGTCGGTCTTCATGCCAATCACCTTGGGAGGGAAGCCATAGAGAAGTTCGTGGGTGGTGTGTCTGTTGTCCTTGGCAAGTCCTGCAATGGGGATGGACAGGTGCAGCTCGTCTTCCACCACCTTGCGTACGGCCTCCATCTGGCCCCTTCCACCGTCGGTGATGATAAGGTCGGGCAGGGGTGTGTCCTCTTCCTTCATGCGACTGTACCTGCGCCTCACTACCTCCTGCATGCTGGCATAGTCGTCGGGTCCGTCTACGGTCTTGATGGTGTAGCGGCGGTAGTCGGCCTTACTGGGCTTGCATTTCTTGAATACGATGCATCCTGCTACCGCATCGCTTCCGCTGATGTTACTGTTGTCGAAGCATTCAATGTGCATGGGAAGGGAGGGCAGCAGCAGGCAGTCCTGAAGTTCCTTCATCAGGCGTGTGGCTTTCTGTTCGGGGTTGAGCTTGTCGCTCTGCGCTTGCTTGTCCTTCTTGTATTGTAGCACATTCAGTTTGCTCAGCTCCAGTAGTTTCTTTTTGTCGCCCCGTTGTGGCACTGTGATGAGGATGTCCTGGAGCGAAAGTTCCACGGGGAACGGCGTGATAATCTCCTTACTTTCACTGCTATAACGACTCCTTATCTCACCTATTGCAAGAACCAGAATCTCCTGGGGCGTCTCGTCGAGCTTCTTGGGAAATTCGAATGTGAAGGCCTGGCAGATGCATCCCTTAACCACATGCAGGTAGTTCACATAGGCCACCTGTGGGCTGTCCTCGATGTTGAACACGTCGATGTTGTGGAGCATGCTGCTTACCACCTCGCTATGGGCACGGTAGTTGTCGAGCAACAGGTATTTTCTCTTGATGGATTCGGCCTCTTCGAATCGCATTTCGGATGCCAACTGCTGCATTTGCTCCATCATCTGCGCCTGCAGCGATGCTGTGTTTCCCTTCAGGATTTCGCGCGCCTCGGCGATGTATTGCATATACTGGTCGCGGCTGATTCGTCCTACGCAGGGTGCCATGCAGTTCTTGATGTGGTATTCCAGACACTCCTTGTGCTTGCCTGCGCTGATGCTTTCGGCTGTTATCTGCAGGCTGCAGGTGCGCAGGGGGTAGAGTTTCTTGATGAGCTCCAGCAGGTGGCGAAGCGTGGGGATATGGCTGTAGGGCCCGAAGTATGTGCCCGTCCGGCGGTCAATCCGCCTTGTCTGGAAGATCTTGGGCAAATAATCGTTCGAAATGCAGATGCTAGGATAGGTTTTTCCGTCCTTGAGCAGGATGTTGTAGCGCGGTGACCATTTCTTGATAAGGTTGTTTTCCAGCAGTAGCGCATCCTCCTCTGTCTTCACTACTACATACTTGATATCGTTGATTTTGCTCACCAGTACGCGTGTCTTCAGGTTTTCGTGTTCCTTGCTGAAATAGCTGTACACCCTCCTTCGCAGGTTTTTTGCCTTTCCAACGTAGATAATAGTGCCCCCTTCGTCCAGATACTGGTAGCATCCCGGGCATTCGGGCAATGCCAGTGCCGTACGCTTGAGGCGCTCAATCTTTTCTTCGTCCAGATGGATAGTCTTCATTGTGGCGATGGGGTGGGGTAAATGACTCGCTCATCGGATTTGCAGCAGTGTGTCTACTGGTACGTCCTTGTCCAGAAGATCGCGTCCGTGCAATCCCTCGATGAGCAATTCAATGATGAATCCGGCATATACCTGCTGTGGATGGAACTGCCTCACCAGTTGGATGGCGGCCTGCATGCTGCCTCCGGTGGCCAGCAGGTCGTCATGGATGAGCACACGGTCGGTGGGGTCGATTGCGTCTGTGCTGATTTCGATGCTGTCCTCGCCGTATTCCTTCATATAGGTGGCGCGCTTCGTCTGCCAGGGCAGTTTGCCCGGCTTGCGGCACATCACGAATCCTGCGCCCAACTTCACTGCCAGTGCGGCACCCACCACAAATCCGCGGCTCTCTATGCCCACCACCTTGGTGATGCCCTTGTCGCGGTAGATGTCGTACAGCTCGTCCACCATTATCTGCAGGCATTCGGCATCCTTATACAGTGTGCTCACGTCCTTGAACTGTATGCCTTTGATGGGGAAATCCGGCACGTTTCTCAGATTGTCAATCAGTTTCTTGTTGTTCATTACCAGTATTTTATTGTTAAAGTATTTAAGTCTTGTTTCACGTGAAACGCCCTGCTATCTCCCCATCAGTACCATCAGCACAGACACGTCGCTGGGCGACACGCCCGAGATGCGTGAGGCCTGCCCCAGTGTCTCCGGGTCGATTTGCTTTAGCTTCTGTCTGGCCTCTGTGGAGAGCGCCAGTACCTGTTCATAGTCAATTCGCCCCTGGATGTGGATGTCTTCCAAGCGGCGCATCTTTTCGGCCAGTTCCCGCTCCCTTACAATATATCCTTTATATTTAATGCCAATCTCTACAGCCTCTACAATTTCCTCGCGGTCGTGTGTGAGGGTGTCGAGCAGATGGGACAAGGCGGGGATGTGCGGTGCCAGCGAGGCGATGGAAAGCTGCGGGCGAGCAATAAGGTCGATGAGCTTGCAGCCCTTGGCCAGTGGGGCCGTTCCCATTGCTGTCAACGCGTCGTTGATTGCATGGGCCTTTACGCTGTGGCCGGTACAGAACGTCATCAGTTCCTCCATCCTTTCTTTCTTGTCCACCCATCGGTCGTATCGTGCCGTATCGGCCAATCCTGCGCGGAAACTCCTTTCCGTAAGCCGTGCATCTGCATCGTCCTGGCGCAGCAGGATGCGGTATTCGGCACGCGAGGTGAACATGCGGTAGGGCTCGTTAACCCCTTTTGTCACCAAGTCATCGATGAGTACACCGATGTAGGCTTCGTCGCGGCCTAGGGTGAAACGCTCTTTTCCTCCGCATTTTAGTGCTGCATTCATGCCTGCGATGAGTCCCTGGCCTGCGGCTTCCTCGTAGCCGGTGGTTCCGTTCACCTGTCCGGCCATGAACAGCCCCTCCACCACTTTCGACTCCAGTGTGTGTCGCAGCTGGGTGGGGTCGAAGAAATCGTATTCGATGGCATAGCCAGGGCGGTAAATCTGAATGTCGCGGAAGGCCGGTATCTGTCGCAGTGCCTGCAACTGCACATCGATGGGCAGACTGCTGCTGAAACCGTTAAGGTACATCTCGCGGGTGTCGGTGCCTTCGGGCTCCAGAAACAGTTGGTGCTGCTCCTTGTCGGCAAAGGTGACAATCTTTGTCTCGATGCTGGGACAGTAGCGCGGGCCTATGCTCCGGATTTGCCCGTTGTAGAGCGGCGAGAAGGGTAGTCCTTCGCGCAGGATGCGGTGCACCTCGGGATTGGTGTAGGTAATCCAGCAGGGGAGCTGGGGCAGCCTGCGCCCCTCTTCCATATAAGAGAACCGCTGCACAGCATCGTCGCCGTCCTGCCGTGCCATCTCCTCGTAGTGGATGCTGCGGCCGTCTATGCGCACCGGGGTGCCTGTCTTCATGCGGCCGCTGCGTATGCCGTGGCGTGTGATGCTCTCCGTGAGGTGGAGGCTGGGAGGTTCTGCGCATCGTCCTCCGGGGAGCCGGGTGCTGCCGATGTGCATGAGTCCGTTCAGAAACGTGCCAGTCGTGAGCACCACACAACGTGCCCTCAGTGTGACATCCATATAGGTGGTCACGCCCATGGCGCGTCCGTCCTCCACCAGGAGCTCCTTCACCTGGTCCTGCCAGATGTGTAGCCCCGGTGTATTTTCCAGGATTGAGCGCCATGTCCAGATGAACTTGCTGCGGTCGCATTGTGCCCTGGGGCTCCACATGGCCGGCCCCTTACTGCGGTTGAGCATCCTGAACTGGATGGCGGTGCGGTCTGTGACGATGCCCATCTGTCCACCCAGTGCATCCACCTCGCGCACAATCTGGCCCTTGGCTATTCCGCCCACAGCAGGGTTACAGCTCATCTGGGCAATCTTGTTCATGTCCATGGTCACCAGGCATGTGCTGGCACCCATTCTTGCGCTGGCTGCTGCGGCTTCGCATCCGGCGTGCCCCGCACCAATCACAACCACATCATATTTCAATTCCATTGGCTTGTTTTTTACCTAAAAGCAATTATTCTAGTGCAAAAGTAGTGCTTTTCTCTGAACATTTGATAATTTTTCTTGTCCAAATCACTTTTTTCCATTATTTTTGCATCGTGATACAGGAAATCCGATGAAACAAATTTTTCAAAAACAATACTAATTTTCAAATTTATGTGGTTAATCAATTCATCAATCGGTAGGAAAGTGGTGATGTCTGTCACAGGCATTGCGCTTGTCCTGTTCTTGACCTTTCATGCGTCAATGAACGTTGTGGCTCTCATCAGTGCGCAGGGTTACAACATGATTTGCGAGTTTTTGGGCGCCAACTGGTATGCCGTGGTGGCAACCCTCGGCCTGGCCGCGCTGGTGGCCTTGCATTTCGTGTATGCCTTCTGGCTCACCTTGCAGAACCGTAAGGCTCGTGGCAACAATCGTTATGCTGTCACTGACAAGCCCGAGGCCGTAGAGTGGGCCAGCCAGAACATGCTGGTGCTGGGCATCATCGTGATCCTGGGCATGGGCCTCCATCTCTACAATTTCTGGTACAACATGATGTATGCCGAACTCGTGGGCGTACACGGCCCCATTGCCCCCACTGACGGCACGGCCTTCATTGCACAGACATTCGCCTGTCCTGTGTACACCGTCATCTACCTGGTGTGGCTGGCTGCCCTGTGGCTACATCTCAACCATGGCTTCTGGAGCGCCATGCAGACGCTGGGCTGGAGCGGCCACATCTGGCTGTGCCGCTGGAGAATGATTGGCACGGTCTATACCACTGTGGTCATCCTCATGTTCGCCGCCGTGGCTGTGGCCTTTGCCTGCGGCTATGCCCCTGCCGACATGCAACCCGTGGCCGGCGGTTGCTGTGGACTGGGATGCTGAGACAATCAAGATGTGTAATTAATAATTGTAAAATCAACTATGTCAAAGACTATAGATTCTAGAATCCCTGAGGGACCAGTGGCAGAGAAATGGACCAACTACAAGGCTCATCAGAAGCTTGTCAACCCCAAGAACAAGCGCAAACTGGATATTATCGTGGTGGGAACCGGTCTGGCAGGCGCCAGTGCCGCCGCATCGCTCGGCGAAATGGGTTTCCATGTGCTCAACTTCTGCATCCAGGACTCCCCCCGTCGTGCACACTCCATCGCTGCGCAGGGAGGTATCAATGCAGCCAAGAACTATCAGAACGACGGAGACTCGGTGTACCGCCTGTTCTACGACACCGTCAAGGGCGGCGACTATCGTGCCCGCGAAGCCAACGTGTACCGTCTGGCCGAGGTGTCTAACAGCATCATCGACCAGTGTGTGGCCCAGGGTGTGCCCTTTGCCCGCGAATACGGCGGCATGCTGGCCAACCGCTCCTTCGGCGGCGCACAGGTGAGCCGTACGTTCTACGCCAAGGGCCAGACTGGCCAGCAGCTGCTGCTGGGTGCCTACAGCGCACTGAGCTGCCAGGTGAACGCCGGCACCGTGAAGCTGTACACCCGCTACGAGATGCTCGACCTCGTCATCATCGACGGCCGTGCCCGCGGCATCATCGCCCGCAACCTGGTGACCGGCCAGCTGGAGCGCTTTGCCGCCCATGCAGTGGTCATTGCCACCGGCGGCTATGGCAACACCTATTTCCTCTCCACCAACGCCATGGGCTGTAACTGCTCTGCAGCCATTGCCTGCTACCGCAAGGGTGCCTATTTTGCCAACCCCTCCTACGTGCAAATTCATCCCACCTGCATCCCCGTCCATGGTGACAAGCAGTCCAAGCTCACCCTGATGTCCGAGTCGCTGCGCAACGACGGCCGCATCTGGGTGCCCAAGAAGCTGGAGGATGCCAAGGCCCTGCAGGCCGGCACCAAGAAGGGCAGCGACATCCCCGAGGAAGACCGCGACTACTACCTGGAGCGCCGCTATCCCGCTTTCGGTAACCTGGTGCCCCGCGACGTGGCCTCACGTGCCGCCAAGGAGCGCTGCGACAAGGGCTTCGGCGTGAACAACACCGGCCTGGCCGTGTTCCTGGACTTCAGCGAGGCCATCCGCGACTTCGGCAAGGACACCATTGCCGCACGCTATGGCAACCTTTTCGACATGTATGAGGAAATCACCGACGTGTCGCCCTACAACGAGCCCATGCAGATTTTCCCCGCCATCCACTACACCATGGGCGGCATCTGGGTGGACTACGAGCTGATGACCAGCATCAGGGGCCTCTTCGCCATCGGCGAGTGCAACTTCTCCGACCATGGCGCCAACCGCCTGGGTGCCAGCGCGCTGATGCAGGGTCTGGCCGACGGCTATTTCGTGTTGCCCTACACCATCCAGAACTATTTGGCCGACCAGATTACCGTGCCCCGTTTCAGCACCTCGCTGCCCGAGTTTGACCAGACGGAGAAGGCCGTGAAGGCCCGCATCGACCGTCTGATGGGCATCAAGGGCAAGTCGTCGGTCGACAGCATCCACAAGGAACTGGGCCACATCATGTGGGAACACGTGGGCATGGGCCGCACCGCCGAGGGCCTGAAGGAAGGCATAGAGATGATCAAGAAACTCCGCCAAAAGTTCTACACCGACCTGTTCATCCCGCAGCTCGACGGCGTGAACACCGAGCTGGAGAAGGCCCTCCGCCTGGAAGACTTCTTCCTTATGGGGCTGCTCATCGCCAACGATGCCCTGTCGCGCAACGAATCCTGCGGCGGACACTTCCGCGAGGAATACCAGACCGAGGAAGGCGAAGCCAAGCGCGACGACGAGAACTACTTCTATGTGGGCTGCTGGGAATACCAGGGCGACGACGAGAAGGCCCCCGTGCTCTACAAGGAGCCGCTGGTGTATGAAGCAATCAAAGTACAAACACGTAATTACAAGAGCTAACTATGGCAAATATCAGTTTCACAATCAAGTATTGGAAGCAGAACGGTCCCAAGGACAAGGGACATTTCGATACACACGAGATGAAGAATATCCCCGACGACACCTCATTCCTGGAGATGCTGGATATTCTCAACGAAGAGCTCATCGAAGCCGGCAAGGAGCCTTTCGTCTTTGACCACGACTGCCGCGAAGGCATCTGCGGCATGTGCTCGCTCTACATCAACGGCACCCCCCACGGGAAAACCAGCCGCGGAGCCACCACCTGCCAGCTCTACATGCGCAAGTTCAAGAACGGCGACACCATCACCGTGGAGCCCTGGCGTAGTGCCGGCTTCCCCGTCATCAAGGACTGCATGGTAGACCGCAGTGCCTTCGACAAGATTATCCAGGCCGGCGGCTACACCACCATCCGCACCGGACAGCCCCAGGATGCCAATGCCATCCTCATCCCCAAGGCCGATGCCGACGAGGCCATGGACTGCGCCAGCTGCATCGGCTGCGGTGCCTGTGTGGCCGCCTGCAAGAACGGCTCAGCCATGCTCTTCGTGTCTTCCAAGGTGAGCCAGCTGGCCCTGCTTCCCCAGGGCCGTGTGGAGGCCGCCCGCAGGGCCAAGAGCATGATTGCCAAGATGGACGAACTGGGCTTTGGCAACTGCACCAACACGCGTGCCTGCGAAGCCGTGTGCCCCAAGTGTGAGACCATCGCCAACATCGCGCGCCTCAACCGCGAGTTCATCAAGGCCAAGTTGGCCGACTGACGACAGAATTCATAACACTGTTTGTTTATATGCATGGCGGAGGCTCCCCTGTACCCTGTTTCTAAGGATGGGGGAGCCTCCCTTTTTCAAGAACCAAAAAAAATCATACGATGACACAGAAACTTCTTGCAGGCACGCGCCTGTTTCCGCTTCTGGCCGCGTTCATGCTCCTGTGCGGCACAGGCCAAGCCCTGGCACAGACACAGCAGATACGTGCCTTCTCGCACCGCGGAGGACGCATGGAGCACGACGAGAACACCCTGTATGCCTTCCGGAAAAGCTGGGATGCAGGGTATACGGGCTTCGAAACGGACGTGCGCATGTCGGCCGACGGGGTGCTCTATATCATGCACGACCATTCGCTCGACCGCACCACCAATGGCCACGGCATCCTGGAGGAAATGAACTCCTCCCAGATAGACTCCTTGCGCACCAAGCAGGACCATCCCATTCTCCGGATGGACGAGCTGGCTCGCTTCTTCGACGGCAAGGACAGCCTGTATGTGGAATGGGAACTCAAGTCCGGCCCCCAGCACCTCTATCCCCGTGAACGCCTGGAGACCTATGTGGAGAAGGTCTACCAGACGGTGCAGACCATCCGCACGCGCGGCTCCCAGTTTGTCTTCACCTCGAGCGACTACCGCGGCCTGCGCTATTTGCAGGAGCATCATCCGGAGGCCGAGCTGCTCCTCATTATCGGACAACCTCTCTCCGACGCCACCATTGCCACAGCGCTCACAGTGGGTATCCATACCCTTGGCTGTACCATGCAGGGCACCAGCCGTGAGATGGTGGCAAAAGCCCACAAGGCGGGCATCATCGTGAGCCTGTGGCCGGGCCAGAGCGTGGAGGACTTCATGCTGGGTGCCTATCTGGGTGCCGACCGCATGTGTACCGATGTGCCCATTGCCGTGAAGCAGTGGGTGGAGGCCCATGCGCCCTGGCTCAATGTAAAATACTAACAGCTGTGCCGGTATCACAACTCTAGTCCCTTCTTGCATATCCGGCAGGAAGGCGCAAGACAGTCGGCATCCCCCGGCCTTCCATGCGGCCGTTGCAGTTATAGGCCCCAAAATAACTGCAACAACTGCAACAACTGCAACAGCTCCGTGCAAAACGCCATCTCCGGGGACGGTGTAGGGGATCGGCGGGATATGGAATTATGTCGCCTATAACACCCCCAAAAAAGTATGTCAACATAAATGGCAAAGTATCTAAAGATAAATGGCAAAGTATGTTTAGATACTTGGCGAGGTATGTTGACATCCTTTTCTTTTCCAGATTTCACTAGACACTTTTTTTCCTTCATTCACTGAAACAGTAGACCGCTTTGTAAAGTGCATACTGAATCATCTGATACATCACCCCTGTTCCAAAATCAAGTACCCATTTGTTCTTGAGCATAAAGCTGGATGACAACATGCCAGAAACAGGCATAAGGTCATTGCCTTCTGCATCCTTTAATCCTTCCATTATATGCTGGCAATTGCTAATGACTTGAGCATTGTCGTTTTGCGTGTATAGTTTAGGGCATTCTGGCGTTCCACCCACGCTGATGATGCTCAAAGTGACATCATACAATGCTGTTTCCAGCGTGTCTGTAGTAAAACAGGTTACGGTTCCATCATTATCCAAATGTCTCACACAGATTCCAGCATCATCCATCAAGTGTTTGGTGATGACCGTATCATTTGCTCCAGAATCTGCCACCATCAGATACTCCTTATTACCATAGACAAGACCAACAACCGGGATGTTGTATTGCTTCAAACCGTATGACATCGGGAAGAAGAAAGCATAATCCTCTGGATTGCCTTCAACATTTCCTTCTGAAGCATGTAATGTTTCCGTCTCATAGTCAAGCACGATATTGCTGCGCCTTAGAAACTCGTGACCGATAATGCCGATAAACGGACCATCGAACATCTGGCTGAAGTCCATATCTTTATTGACATAGAAAGTGTCAGAGAATACTCCATTACCTATGCGAAATGACAACGAGTACCCTTGACACTCCACTCCATTGCCTTGAACGGAATGAATCTTCATCGTTTTCCCCTCAATGGCAGCATCGTCATTGAGGTAAGGAAGAACAGACTTGTTCAGAGTACAGTTTACAGAACCCGTGTCTATCATCATGACACCGATGTATATCTGGTAATCCTTTCCCTTAAATGCTGTTTTGACAATTGGGAACTTTATTTGCTGTATATCTCTCAGTTCTGCTGTGAATTTCTCCATGTTTATCTTTTCGGTTTGAGAAGAGCCTCCCATCATTCCTCGATGGGTTGCTCTTCATTGAACTCCTGCTTCTTGATTCGGCGAATCAGGTAAGCAATTGCCTTTGGCGCTTTCTCGCGGCACACCTTCAGTTGGGCAAGGAACTCCTCTTCCGTGGCATCAGAGTTGAAGAGATCCACCAATTCGCAGTTGTTGTCTGACTGTTTGTCAAGATGCAATCCATGGCTCTGCATCAATGTTCGCAAGGCAAGGATGCCAAGGTCGTACTTTGGTCGTGCCTCCACCAGCTTACGCATGAGGTCGAGGCCGGGATCTCCAATGTGCATCTCATTGAGCATGGCAATCATGAAAAGGACCTTTGCGTCAGGTGTTGCCATCTCGAACACATTCGCCAACTGACAGTTCGTTTCGTCAGCTTCTGTGTAGCGTTCAAGCTTTGCCAAGGCACGTGACTTGATGTACAGAGCCTCAGCACATAGATGTCCTTCCAACACCTCACCAATGAGAGCCAATGCCTCCTCATACTTCTGAGCGTAGAGACTCAGCAAGGCTGCAATGAACTTCGGAGCCCAATGGCTTGAACGGTGAAGACTTTCTGGCACATCCTCTATGGCTCCATAAAGGTGCTCGTCACACACCAATATGTCCAGAAATCGCTTTGCTTGCTGCATCGCCTCCTTGAAGTCGCCATCCTCAGCCTTCTTTGCTACAAGCATTAGGTACTGTTTAGCTGCCTCGTCATAGTCATTCTGCTGAAGAGCGCCATAGACAGCCTTGCCACTCTCAATCTCGTTGCCAATCTGCTGTTCGTTGTTGTACTCGCTTGCGTAAGTGAGCACTTCACGACTTGTATGGGCATACTGAGGGATGACGTTCTTTGAAAGGTATAGACCTTCCAACGTACGCACACGGCTGAGTGCCACATATAGCTGTCCAGCAGCAAACATGCCTCGACTCAGGTCGAGCGAGAGTTTGTCGAAGGTCATGCCCTGGCTTTTGTGTACCGTTATCGCCCATGCCAACTTCAGAGGGTACTGCGTGAAGGTACCTGTCAGTTCCTTCTTCATCTTGCGCTCCTCCTTGTTGTAATCGTAGCTGTACGATTCCCATGAGCAGCAAGGCACAACGTACGTTTCACCATTGTTGAGTGTGACGCTTATTTCGTCCTTGGTGAGCTTGGTCACCTTTCCGAGCGTACCATTTGCCCATCGCTTCTGCTGGTCGTTGCGTGTGAACATTACCTGGGCACCAACCTTCAGACGAAGCTTCAACTCCACGGGGAAACGCTTCTCCTCAAAGTTGCCGTCCACTGTACCTTCGTACACGAACTCCTCTGCTTCAATCTCTTCCAGTCGCTGAATGTTGATCTCGTCGGCAGTCTTGTTGATGGATGCCAGTGTGATGACCGCACCATCCGCTTCGCTTGGAGTTTGTACACGACCATTTAGGTACATGATATCCTCTGGGGTCACCTTGTTCATGCGCACGTTCTCTAGGATGTGAAGGAAGTGCTCATCATCCTGACGGTACACCTTCTGAAACTCAATCTTCACGAGTCGCATGCGCTTGATGACATCCGACTTGTAGAAGAAGAAATCGTCCGTGTGGTACAAGTCCTTCAGCAGGTCTTTCTCCGGTCCTTGTTTCACCACAGGAGGCAATTGGAACATGTCGCCGACGAAGATCATCTGCTTGCCTCCGAATGGCATGTTGTTTCTGAGTGCCTTACGCATGGTGTAGTCGATGGCATCCATCACATCACATCTTACCATCGACACCTCATCGATGATGATGGTATCTGCATGGAGAAGGGTAAGGATTCTTGCTTCGTTCATCTTTCCGCAGGTTCCTGGAGCACAAACCTCCATCGGAAGACCGAAGAAAGAGTGGATGGTGTCACCACCGGCAAGGATGGCTGCCACACCTGTTGGTGCAAGGGTGACGAACTGTTTCCCCACTAACTTCTGCACGTTGTGGAGGAAGGTTGTCTTACCAGTACCAGCACGACCAGTGAGGAAGAAGCTGGAGTTTGTGTTTGCAACAAGCTCGTATGCAAGCTGCTGCTCGTGGTTCTGTGTGTCTATCTGTGTGTTCTGCATGTCCTACTTTTGTTCGATTTGTGGGAGGATTTGGGTGAGACGTGTGTTGAAATCGCTATCAAGGAAGCTCTTGTAGCAACCTTCTACGATGCCTTTGGCTTGTGCTTCAAGTTGTTCCTGTGGCATGGATGACCGCTGTGCCTTCAGAACCCCCTCGAAGTAGTTGCGTACCATGGTTTCCGTCTCATGACGGATGAACTCTTCGTTGCGGAATGTCTTGTCGTAGTCGCGCTTCTGTACGAGCTCCAGCCTTTTGCCGTTGAATGCATATACTTCGATGCCGTCGATGTAGGTCCAGGTGTGGTAGAGCCCCACCTTTTCCACTATGACGATACGGTCGCAGAATCGCACGCCTTTGTAGTAGCGGTGTCCGTTGCCACTCTCGTATTCCTCACAGAGGAACATCTTCTGACCTTCGTCCCAAACAGGAACGTGAACTCTTGGGTTGCCAAACGTTGGCAGGATCTTGTCGAACAAGTCTTTGTTGATCGCTTTTTTAAGTGATGCCATCTGTTTGTCTGTTTTTCTTGGTTTCTGACTTTGGTTGTTTCTCTCTGCTCCCCAGGCTTATCGGAGCAACTTCTGCTGAGTTTCCTCGATCATGTTTCTGGAGAAGGCGAGCAGCTGGCTGTCAGCTATGACGCTTCCCATTGCCTTTGCCTGTCCTGCGAGGAAGTCCTTCAGCATGATGATGCTCTCCTCTTTGGCTGTGCGCTCGTTGAAGTATCTCCAGTTGTTGTAGCCGCCCCAGAATTTCTGTGCGATGATGTTTGCCTTCTGCCCGTTCCATGCGAAGAGCGTGATGCCGTTCAGGAAGGTGTGCGTATGGCCTTCACCTATGTGGTAGTACACGGCAAGTCGGTCAGATAGGCGGATTGCCTTATAGTAGGTGTTGCCAGCTGCGCTGGTGTAACCAAGGGTGAGGTACACGTTCTTCTCCGGATTGTAGGTGAGAGAACTGCCCGAGAGGGCTGGGAGTGCCTTTGCGGCAACGAGTG
>CAMBDA010000032.1 GCA_945865175.1 uncultured Prevotellaceae bacterium
CAAAAGTGGGTGGATTAGACCGCTCCGAGTGGGTGGACATGCTCCGTTTTCGCCATATAGTTTGCAAGATTGTCAGCTTTTGACTGAATTTCTGTCATACTCATGTCTATTTCGTCTACCTTCCTTTGCACCCACCAATGATTTGCAGCGTCAACTCCGAGGTGGTATCGAAGTTTGACGCTGCAAAGGTAATACGTCTTTCGCTAATAAAACCAAGTAGTCGAGTGTATAATGGTTCCTTACTATTTGGAACCATTCCACTATTCTTTTATGGGTATAATGTGGCTAATTTATGCACCCGTTGTGCCATTTCTTCTCTAACAGATTCTGGTGAAATCACCTCCAATCCTGCTCCCATCTGTAGTATGCGACCATAGAACTCGTTGTTCGGTTCTACATCAACAGAGAACTCTGCATACTCACCATCGTCATACTTGCCGAAAGGTTTCACAAGAGTATAACTTCGATGAAGGGGCTTCGTGTCCATTAACTTAAATATTTTATGTATATGCGCGCGTATTATAATATGCTCCTTCTCTGCATCTTTTACGTGACTTACGCCAACGATGTTCTTGAAGAACCCATCATAGAAATGCTTCGGTGCTGCCACATATTCTACTCTTGATCTCTCACGAGGCTTTGATAGTATTCTGTCAAGAGGTACGTTGTAGCCATTTTCCGGTACCCTTCCTTCTGCATGACCGAACAGATGCCATCTGCCATTATATTCCTTTAGGTAGTGGGGATGGAACAGCAGCGTTACCTCTTCCTCATCGTATGGCTTGTAGTCAATCTCCAAAACCATTTTGTTGGTGATGGCTTCATACAGCGATGGCAGATACTCAATATTAGTCAAGATGCGGTCAAGGCTTGCGCTTATTACCTGTTCTCCTTTCTGGCGCTTCTTCCTTATCGCTAAAATATCATGACAGTTCTTGAAGAAGTACTCCAACCAGGGCATTGGCATCAAACCAGCTGAATCTTGGCAGAACTTCCAATATTGGTTAAGATTATCTATTGTTTTTGCAACTTGCATGTCAGCAAGAGGATTATCATTTTCCCCAACGTACCTAAACCTTTTGCTCCTGTTGTTACCTTCCTCTTCAATGCAATTGTCACCCATTCTTTCTCTGATGGCATTGCAAACCTCAGGGAAAGCCTTCTTCAATTCTCTTATGCCTTTTTTCTTCTCATCATCATCTTTTGAATATTCGTAGTATTTTGATATTGAGTATTCTAAATCGTCAGCAGAATTTAAGTCCAAATACTCAGCTAATACATCTGCATAAGTTACCCATCGGCGACTCATAAGCCACCGATAGGTAATATCTGCAAATTGAGCTTTATAGCTTTCGCCGTCAAAGAGGTTCTTGCGATTTACCATTACTTTATCATTCGAGGATTTAACCACGATTCCTCTGGTTTAGCAACAAGTCTTGCATCTTGATAGACTTCATCCAACCCTAAAATTGTTTCTGGTGTATAAACTCTTTCGTTAGCATGTGGAGTAAGAACCAATGCAAAGTCAGGCTGAGAAGTATAAGAAGTTTCAAGATATATAGGCATAAGTAATTGAATACGATGTGCCGTTGGATAATACATCGGTATGATGAACTTATAATTTCTTTGTGCAATCTTTGTTGCGAATTTTATTGCGTTGTCCATCTTTTGACCCAGGTCTTCAGCTTCAAGATCCTTATATTTATCAGGGAAGCGTTCAATTCTTTGTACTCTTATGTGCTCATATTTTGAAAAGTTGTGGTCAATATCCCATTCGCTGTGAAACACAATTTCATTTATGTCCTCAAAGAACTTGGGAGGCAATGGTTCGTAATTCTCAAATCCGAGTTGGCGAAGAGAAACTTTTGATGGACACAAGATTACAAATTATCTCTCGTCCTCCTAACAATAGAACGTCACCCATGATGGTGCACCACTTGGAAACCGTTACGGGATCCTTCCCTAATTGGCCAGCAAGCCAGACGCCAGTTTTACCAGCATCAGCCAATGCTCCTTTGATTCTATTCAGATTTTCCATGAAAATTTCTTGATGTTTGATGCAAAGATATTAAAAAACATTAAAAACACGATTACAACCGACGTAATTCCTTTATTTTAGCTTGATTTTTAACAATATTTGCACATGAGTTCATGTAATAGATGCCATTGAAGGCGTGTATGTCAGTGATGCGAATGCCCCAGAAAGCAATAATGAATCAAGTGGTCAGACAGACAACTTTACAGAAACCTTACAGAAGTAGACAAAAAAAATGTTGAGCTATTAGTATCTGACAAGTTCATTACAACCACACAGATGGCAATCCTGAAAGATAAATCATGCCAAACTATTGCGACGAGAATAAAGGAACTGCAAGAATGAGGCGTCGTTTAGCGAAAAGGACTAGACGAAGGAGGCTTCTGGGAAATTCTCCAATAAACTTCTTTGTCTCTGGTGGCGTAACCAATAAACGACTTTAGTTTGCGGAACCCCTCCTTGTTGTGGTACCGTGTTTCACGGCTTCATCATAGAGAAAAGGTGCCATTGGTTATTTTCGCTTGGTAATTGAAATGACGCTCAATTACTAATCATTTCATGAAATATCAAAAGGTCACGGGAGATGAGTTTTGTCCCGAAAAGGTCACTTGAAGGTCACTAATAAAAAAAAAGCAGTTAAGTTTTTGGCTTACCTGCTTGATTTTCAGTGTGGACCAGCTAGGGCTTGAACCTAGGACCTCCAGATTATGAGTCTGTTGCTCTAACCAACTGAGCTACAAGTCCGATGCAAGAAAGGCATGGATAGCCCCACTTTTGCGATGCAAAGTTAGGTATTTCCCCGGAAATATGCAAATGAATGGATGGAAAATTTGTGAATCACACATCTTTTGTCTAATTTTGCAACCCGAAATGAGCACAATTACAGCAACCATAGGTTTTTTTGACGGTGTGCACCGCGGACATCAGTATCTGATAAGGCAGGTGACCGAAACCGCCCGGAGGGAGGGCGGAAAGAGCCTCATCGTGACCATGCACCCCCATCCCAAAGCCATCGTGCAGCCCGGCCATGAACCGCGCCTGCTCACCCTCCCCGACGAGAAGATGGCCCTGCTACACGCCACAGGCGCAGACAGGGTGGAGATGCTGCATTTCAGCAGGCAGATGAGCCTGCTATCGGCACAGGAATTCATGCAAAAGGTGCTGAAAGAGCAGTTCCACGTGGACACCCTGGTGATGGGCTACGAACACCAGTTCGGCCACGGGGGTGGCACTCTGGAGCAATACCGGGCATGGGGACGGGCCTGCGGCATAGAGGTGGTGAGGGCCCACGAAATGGAGGGAGAACACGTGAGCAGCAGTGTGGTGCGGCACAGGCTGGAAGAAGGCGACATAAGCCAGGCCAACCGTATGCTGGGCCGGCGGTACAGCATGGAAGGGACCGTGGTGAAAGGCCACCAGATAGGGCGCACGCTGGGATTCCCCACGGCTAACATCGAAGTGCCTGAGGAGAAGCTGGTGCCGGCACGCGGTGTGTATGCCACATGGGTTGTACTGCCCGGCGGGAACAGATACAAGGGCATGCTCAACATCGGCAGGCGCCCCACACTGGACAACGGGGAGGAGATCACCATCGAGGTGCATATCATGGACTTCCAGGGAGACATCTACCGGCAGCGGCTGGAGCTGCAACTGGAGGAAAGGCTGAGAGCGGAGCGGCGCTTCGGTTCGCTGGAAGAACTGCGCAGCCAGCTGGCCAGCGACGCCCTGCAGGCACGCCGCCTGCTGGAATAGAGGCTCCGGCACACTTCCGGAAAAGGGGGATAAGACAGCACAAAGGGTCCCGAACCGTTCTCTCACTGGTTCGGGACCCTTTGCCAATCGTATTTACAGGCGTCCTATTCGGCCAGCACCGTAAACTCGGCACCGCTGGCGAAGTCCTGGCCGTCCTGGCTACTGAGCGCAGTGAAACGGAGGTAGCGGGCCTTCTGGGGCTTGTCGAAGGTCACCTTCTTCTCCTTGGCATTGTTCTCAAACTCGCCCTGGCACACCGTGTCGCCCCAGTTCTTGCCGTCCATGCTGAGCTGCACCTTATAGCCCTTGATGTGGCCGTTGCGGCTGTCCTGGCGAGGCAGATAGGTGAAGCCCTTGATGGTCTTGGCCTCTCCACAGTCGAAGTCCACCCAGTGGGGGTACTTGGGCACGGTGATGCTGTACATCGTGTGCCAGATGGTGGCAGGATTGCCGTCCACGAGGTTCTTGGCCACCTCGCCGCCGGGGCCCTCCTCGCTGCTCACATAGGCCACCTCAACAGGTACATTCTCTATGCGGCCGAAGGTGGCGGTGGTCTTTACGGATTCCTCGCCTTCATACCATGCGGTGACAACGCCACCCTCGCGCAGGCGCAGTTCCTGGCCGGCCGTCACCATCTGGGGCTTGCCTGCCTTCTTGCTGCCCGTGGGCTGGACGGTGTAGCATATCTGGCGGCCGCTCTTGTCGTTCTGGTCACCAAGGATGGAGAGCACACCGGCACGGTCACGCACGATGGTGACAGGACACAGATTGGAGGTCTGCACGCGCACACGCTCAGCCAGATTGTCCTTGCTGACAGGACGGATGACAAAGCCCATTTGGTGGAGGGCACCCCGCACGCGGTCTTTGCCCAGAGGACCGCCCTGTCCGCAGCTGTTGCCGCCAAGGCCGGTCACCTGACAGTCGAGGTGGAGATAGTTGCCATCGCTCTGAGGCAGTTCGTGGGGATGAGAGGCCAGTGTCATCTGCAGGGCGCTCCAGGGCAGGGCCGATGTGCTCATACGGCGCTCATAGTCGGCCACAAAGGCCAGACCGTCGCCCTGCTTGTCGGTGAGTGCACACCAGCTCACCTCCTCGCGGTTGCCCATGCTCTGGGGCTTGGCGAAATTGACGAACTGCTGCTCTACGGTGCTGCTATAGCGGCCGAAGAAAGAGCCGGTCTTGCGGTCGGCATAGTTGTTGAGCGGGCCACGACCATAATAAGTATACTGGTTGTACTGGCGAGGCAACTTCACCACATAGCCCAGACGGGGCAGAGGCAGGCTGGCATCGCTGCTGACAATGCTGCTCACGAGGTTGATGCTGCCGTCGGGATAAACCGTATAGCGCTGTGTGGTGGTGAAATGGAACTCATCCTCGCCCATCTCCTTGCCTTGCTTTATCTCAATGATAGGCTCACCGGCCTTGCCCGGACGGTGCACGGCCTGTCCGTGGTGGGTGGCCTGGCTGCGCACGGTGTATACGATGCTCACGCTGCCGTCCTTTTCACGGATGACCACGGGAGCCTCCTGCGCCGTGTGCCTGAGGTCGTAAAGGCCGTTCTGGAACCACTGGTTCCATGCCCAGTTGTCGTTGTCCACAGGAGCGCGGAAGGCATCCAATTTGGGGCCGTTTCCGTCCTCGATGAGGGCATGGCCGTCCGCCATATAGGCACGTATGCTACCGTCTGCGTTGTCAAAGGCTACCTTGAAACCATTGCCGCCGGTGACGCGGATGGCCTCGGGGGTCTGCTCCACAGTGAGCTCGCCACCGTTCGTGGCCACCTGGGCGATAGGCTTGTAGGGGCTTTTGGCCGCACCCTGGCGGAACTCGAACTGCTCTGCCATCTGCACATAGCCCTTCTTTGCCCAAGGCATGTCCTGGGGAAGGAGGAAGTCCACCTCGATGGTCACCTGTTCCCATCCACTGCGGGCAAATATCTGGGTGGGAATCTGCACCTTGCGTGCGCTACGGGGAGCCAGTCCCTTTACGCCGGGCAGGGTGCCCTCTTCCATCACCTGGCCTTCCTGGGAAACGCGGTATACCACATCGCAGGCGAGCGGTTCGAAATAGTTCTTGTTGAAGATTTCCACCGTTGTGTTGTCGCCGGCCAGTTTCACGCCCACGTTCTGGTAGACCTTCTTCACCTCATAGTACTGGGGTTTGGGTGTGAGGTCGGGCAGCATGATGCCGTTCATGCAGAACATGCCGTCGTTGGGCCAGTCGCCATGGTCGCCGCCGTAGCCCAGATACTTCACGCCCTGGGGCGTATAGGTGTCAATGGCCTGGTCCACCCAGTCCCAGATGGCCGCTCCACAGAAGAAATTGGTGCTCTCCATGGCCTCCCAGTAGTCCACCAGGTTGCCCAGCGAGTTTCCCATGGAATGGGCGTATTCAGAGATGTGGTAGGGGTATTTCACGCCGGCCTTTCCCTTGGCCACCTCCTGCACCCACGATACGGAAGGGTACTGGTTGGAGCCCATGTCCACGATGTCGTTGTTGCGCTCATACTGCACGGGACGGCTGGTGTCGTAGTCCTTGATGGCCTGATAGGCTGCCACGAAGTTGTCGCCGGGACCGGCCTCGTTGCCCAGACTCCAGATGACGATGGACGGCGCATTCACATGAGCGCGCACCATCTCCATGTTGCGGGCGATGTGGGCATTGCGCCACTCCTTGGGATGGGACAGCGATGCCTCTCCGTAGTAGTATTCGTGGCTCTCGATGTTGGCCTCATCCTCCAGATAGAGACCGTACTTGTCGGTGAGGTAGTACCAGTAGGGGTCGTTGGCATAGTGGCTCAGACGCACATGATTGATGTTGCCGCGCTTCATCAGGAACACCTCCTCTTGCATCTGGGCATGCGTGATGGCATGACCGCGCGAGGGATTGGTTTCGTGGCGGTTCACGCCCTTCAGTTTCACAGGCTTGTCGTTGACATAGAAATAGCGGCCTGCCAGCCCGAACTCATCGTCCTGGGCCGCTGTCTGGCGGATTTGCACAGTGCGCACACCAAAATAGGTGCTGGTACGGTCGAGCACACGGCCCTTCTTGTCCTTCAGCTCTGCCACCAGCACATAGCGGTAGGGAGCCTCGGCGCTCCACAGGCGGGGCTGCTCCATCTGGAACTCGGAATGGTTGCCAAGCGTGGTGCCCTTCATCACCTTGTCGAGTGCAGCGGTGGCCTCCTTTACGGCATCGGATGTGGCATCGCCGTACAGTTCTACGGGATAGATGGTATAGGCTATTGTGTGGTCCTTGAGGTCCTTCTTGCCCAGATTGCGCACCTCGGCATCCACGGTGAGGGTGGCCTGCTGGCCGGCAATGGAGGCCGTGCGCACGGCCAGGTCGCGGATTTCAGCCTCCGGCACACTGGTGAGATAGGTGCTGCGGATGATGCCCGGCAGGCGGAACATGTCCTGCGCCTCCAGGAAGGAAGCGTCGCTGTTGCGATACACCTCCACGGCCACCATGTTCTCGCCCTCGGTCAGGAGGTCGGTGATGTCGAAGCGTGCGGTGTTGCGGCTGTTCTTGCTGAAGCCCACATAGCGGCCGTTGATCCATAGATAGAAGAAACTGTCCACACCGTCGAAGTTGATGAACACGTGGCGTCCTTTCCATTCGGCCGGCACGGTGAATGTGCGGCGATAGGAACCCACCTCGTTGGGGTACTTGTAGGTGGTGTAGCGCGTGTCGGAGGGTACACGCATCACGCCCTTCTTCCAGTCGTCCACAGCCACCTGATGGTAGAAGATTACCGGCTGGTTCACATAGATGGGCACACCGTACTTCATGGTGCCGTCGGTCTGCAGTCCCTGTACGTTCCAGCATCCCGGCACCTCGATGTTGTCCCACGAGGTGACGTCATAATCCGCCTTGAAGAAGTCGGCCGGCCGTTTGTCGGGCGAGGGCACCCAATGGAATTTCCACTGGCCGTCGAGCGTCTGGTAATAGGTGGATGCCGTGGGCATCACCTGTCTGGCCTGCTCAGCGGTGGCAAAATGAAACATGTAGGCCTGCGGCTGCTCCTTGCCCAAAGAGAGTCTTTCGGGCGACTGCCATTCGTTGCCCTGCGGGGCTTCCTGCCTTCCGTAGTCAAAACCTTCCAGGAGGTTTTCTTGTGCCGAGAGGTTCATACCGACCAAAAGGCACAGTGAGGTGATAGTTTGTTTAAGCATATTATTGGTTTTTGGTGTTTTCGATGCGCATTTTGTTTGTATTTGGGTGACTATTGGCCACAAAGATAAGCAAATTTATGCTAACAAAGCAAATTTATCCCCATTTTTCATCAAGAAACCCTGTAAATCATCCTCAAAGGCATAGCTGTCGAAGGCCAGACGGGCAGCGTGGAGCATCAGGCGGACTGCCGGAGTGCCATACAGGCGGTCGCCCACGATGGGATTGCCCAGCCCCAGATGATGGGCACAATGGACACGCAGCTGATGGGTGCGTCCCGTGTGGGGGACCAGTTCTACCAGGGCATGGCCCCCGATGTTGTCCACCACGCGGTAGTGGGTGAGGGCCGCCTTGCCATGCGCCTCGTCCACCCGCTGGCAGGGACGATGAAGGAGGTCGGGAGCCAAGGGAAGGCTGATGGTGCCCCGGCGACCCACAGGCATGGGATGCTCCAGCAGGGCCATATAGGTCTTGGCCACCAGACGCTGCTCGAAAAGGCGCTGCAGGCGATGATGGGCCTCCGGCGTGAGCGCCACCACCAGAAGGCCGCTGGTGTCCATGTCGAGCCGATGCACCATCATGGGCCCCCGGGCCTGCGGATAGCGGCTCTGCACCAGGCTGTACACCGAAGGCAGATTGTCCTTTCCCGGCACCGACAGCATGCCCGAGGGCTTGCTCAGCACCACGAAGTCGCTGGCACGATACACCTCGCGCAACTGTCCCGGACGCCACTCCAGCAACGGATTGGCATCGAGTGGAAGCCCCTGGAGCATGAACTGCAGGATGGGGCGGCACTTGGCATGGCAGGCAGGGTAGAAATGGCCGTCCACACGCACCTCGCCCACCGGCGGACGACCCACCCAGAACTCGGCCATGCACACGGGCCTGTAACCCATGCGATAGCAGGCCTGCAGCAGTTTGGGTGCACAGCAGTCGCCTGCCCCCGCAGGAGGGCGCACCGGGTCGAAAATCTGCAGGAGGGTGCGCTCTTCGCCACGGGCGTTGGCAAACACATACTGGCCGAACAGCCAGTCCTGAAGCGCATTGCTGCGCTGCCTGCGCTCGGCCTCCAGGCCGGCAATCTGCTGGTCGAGCCGGCGGTTGGGCGCCTCGGCCTCGGCCAGTATCTGCTGCCAGTGCTGCCTCACCCTGCGGAGTTCGGCCTTCAGGAACTGGCTCTGACGCACCATTTCATCGTGGCACGCGGCCAGCGACCGGGCATCCAGTGTGGCACGCAGCCGATGACGCTCGGCACGCGCCGACTCCATGCGCTCACGGGCCGATGCCACCGCCTCGTCGGCCTGCTGCCTGAGGGGCCCGGTATCCGCATGCTGCGCCCGGAGGCGGCTGATGCGGGCATTGATGTCGGATATGCGCGCCTGCTCGACAGCAAAATGGCCCGCCGGCAAGGTGGTGTCGTAGACAGGAGGCACAAAATAGGGATGAACCGCCGTCCCTCCCAACGTGCCGGAGAAGGCCGCCAGAAAACCGCGCCGTCCCTCCTGCTCCACCACCAGCACGCCCATCATCTTGCCCAGCGCAAGTTCGCCATGCCACTGCGGCTGGCTGCGCAAATAGGTGCGCACCCGGGCAGCAGCCGCCACACACAGCGGATGGGGCTGGTAGCAAAAGGGGAAGGTGAAGCAGCGGGGCGACGCCAACTCCTCAGTGGATGCGGGAAGGGGATGGACGGGGGTCATAGGTAAAGGATGGATTCGGGGCCCATATTGAAGAGCAGGTCCACGATGCTCAGTCCCGGAAGAAAACCGTGGCGGGGGGCGAACACCTGGTAATAGGGCCGCTCGGGCCCCTGGGGGAGCGGCCAGTCGGGCACACGCCGGAAGGCAGTGGTATCGCCAAGCCGGGGCCGGAAGCCTATGAGCCCGCACACGGTGTGGAGCAGCTGCCGGTTGAAATCGGCGAGATATTCCCAGCCGGGCTGGAAAAAGGGGCGGAAGTCGTCCTCATAGAACTCGAAGAAAGGGGTGCGCCCATAGGCGCTCTGCAGCGCACGCCAATGCAGATGGCGCCAGTTGCCATGGTCGCTGATGCGCACCTGACAGACGGGTATGCCGGGGTTTTCGGGCTTCACCACGGGAACGGACAGCGGAAAAGGGCCGTCGGGCCCTGCAATCATGCAACGGTTGCGGAAGGTCTGCTTCACATAATGCTCATGCACCTCGATGCTGGCCTCCCCCGCACGATAGAGGGCCGCATAGTAGGGCACAGGGGCCAGATAGGCAGTGGGCAGTAACAGGGGTTCATTCATAGGGCGATGCCAGAAAACGGCCGCGCCGCCAGGCCTGGTGGAGCGGGAGGTCGGGATTGAGGGAAAAGGCCACACATGCCACGGTGCCCACCAGGCACTCCTCGGGTACAAAACCGAAGACGCGCGAATCGAAATAGGAGGTGTCGCTGCCCGACTCCATCCAGTAATAGTTGTGGGCAAAGCGGAAATAGGGCGAGGCATCCTTCTGGATGTGGGCCACCGAATCGGGCTCGTGCATGCGGATGGTCTGGTGATAGATGGCAGCATTCCAGCGGCACAGCTGCACATAGGAGCGGGCTGCGGGCACGGCCACCGGCCAGATGCACCCTGCGGCATAGCTGCGATGGCTGCAGGCGCGTCCGCGGGCACCCATCCACACCGTATCGCCCGGACACCCCATCACGCGCCCCACACACAAGGCCGACGTGTCGGGGCGGTTGCCTGCCACAGGCATATTGAAGACCACCCAGTCGCCTTTGGCCGGGCGCCGGCGTCCCCATCGGTGATAGGCATGGAAGTCCATGAAGGGGACACGGAAGCCGCACTGCCAGCGGTCCACCAGCAGCCGGTCGCCGGCCAGAAAGGAAGGTTGCATACAGGCCTGCGGCACCTCCACCAGCGTCAGCCAGCAGGTGCGGCACAGGGCCACGGCCGCCCAAACGGCAAAAACCCACAGCACAATCCTGACCGTACGTCCCATCGCCATTCTGGAAAAAGGGGTGTCACCTGATATTGTCGACCAGCGAGAACAGGCGGTTCCAGCGGATATGGCGCAGTCCGCCACGGTCCTTGTCGGTGCTGAGCCATATCATGAGGGGCTTGCCCACCACGTGGTCCTCGGGCACAAAGCCCCAGAAGCGCGAGTCGGCGCTGTTGTGGCGGTTGTCGCCCATCATCCAGTAATAATCCATGCGGAAGGTGTAGCTGTCGGCCTTCTCCCCGTTGATCAGGATGTCCCCCGCATCGGTCACTTCCAGCCTGTTGCCCTCGTACACGCGGATGGGACGCTCATACAGAGGCAAGTTGTCCAGCGAGAGCGGGATGGTGAGTCCCTTGTTGGGGATGAGGATAGGGCCATAGTTGTCCTGGGTCCATCCCGTGTGACCGTTGAGGGGATAAAGGCTCTCCGACTCGCGGTAATCCACATCCGTGACGGAGGCCACCAGGTCGGTGCGTGCCAGCAATGCCTCCTTCGCCTTGGCCGTAAGGGGGCACACTCCCGTCTGGTAGAGTTCCTGCAGGTCGTCCTGGCTGATGCCCAGTTCGTAGACAAGTTCGTCGGGCAGGTTCCCGTTGAGCTCCACCCTGTAGTTGTACTGCACATGATCGGGCTCCTTCTGTGGCTGTCCGTCGATATAGATGATGCGGTCCTTTATCTGCAGCGTCTGTCCTGGCAGTCCCACACACCGCTTCACATAGTTTTCCCTGCGGTCAACCGGTCGGTGGTCCACCGCTCCGAACTCGGAACTGGAGAAGGCGATGTACTGGCGGCCCAGATTGTACATCTGCTCAAAGGTGCGGTAGCGCTCCAGGGGCGACAGGCTGTCCAGGCTGACGATGCCACCGTTCTGCTGCATCAGCTGTCGGCCAAAGACATAGCACATCATATAATAGTCGGCGGCCTGGTAGGCCGGGGATGTGACGATGGTGTCGCCGGCAGGATAGTTGAACACCACAATGTCGTTTTGCCCCACAGGTCGCGGTGTCACACGCTTGTATTCCCACTGCGGCCACTCGATGTAGCTCTTGCCTCCCCAGGGCAGGGTGTGCTGGCACAAGGGGGCATGGAGCGGTGTCTGGGGCACACGCGGGCCATAGCTCATCTTGCTCACAAACAGATAGTCGCCCACCAGCAGGCTCTTCTCCAGCGAACTGCTGGGGATGGTATAGTTCTGGAAGAAATAGATATTGAAGAAATAGACGGCCACCAGCGAAAACACGATGGCATCCACCCAGCTCATCACCATGCGGGCGATGGGGTTCTCCAGGTCTTTCCACCACGTCCAGGGCACCAGGCGGGTGGTGTAGGCATCCACAAGGAAGGGTACGACAATCAGTCCCCACCAGCTGCCTATCCATGCAAGGAAGGCAATATAGAGCAGGGTGTAAATCACTACTTTGGCCCAATCGGCCTTGGTGATGGGTTGTTTTTTCTTTTTCATTTATTAAAGGAGGTAATCCTCTGTTGGAGGGAGGTTAAAAAGAAAGGGGAGGGCGGCGCTCAGAACTGGAACAGGTCCTCCATCGTGAGCAGTCCGCTGTGCTCGGCCGTATACTCTGCTGCCAGCACGGCGCCCAGCGCAAATCCGCGGCGGCTGTGGGCATCGTGGGTGATGGTGATGGCGTCGGCCTCGCTGTCCCAGGTGATGCTGTGTATGCCCGGCACCTCGCCGCGGCGCACACTGTCGATGGTGAGCTTGTCAGGGGCCAGACAGGAGGCTTCCTCCACAGTGCCGTCGGGCTGCACCAGCCGCCCCATCTGCCATCCGTCCATCCTGTCGGTCTCCGCCACCAGTTCCTCGGCCAGGGTGATGGCTGTGCCGCTGGGATGGTCCAGTTTGTGGATGTGGTGCACCTCCTCCATCGAAGGCGTATAGGAGGGGAAGCGGTTCATGATGCGGGCCAGATAGCGGTTCACGGCACGGAACACGGTGACGCCCAGACTGAAGTTGGAACTCCAGAACAGTGTCTGCCCCTGCTCCTCACACATGCGTTTCACATCCTCGCCATGCTCCTTGAGCCAGCCCGTGGAGCCGCTCACCACCTTCACATGGTGGGCAAAGGCGCGCAGATAGTTGTCGTATGCCACATGGGGGGCTGTAAATTCGATGGCAACATCCGCGCTGCAGAAGGCAGGCGAATCAAAATCCTCGAGATTGTCGATGTCGATAATCGAAACAATCTCGTGACCACGTTTTTTTGCGATTTCTTCTATCATATGGCCCATCTTGCCATATCCAATCAATGCTATTTTCATTTGTTTTTTGAATTTTCGGCGCAAATATACTGCTTTTAGCTTGAAATTCACTATTTTTGTTTCAAAATTTAACGTAATCACCCGCCAAAAGCATGGAAAAGCTACTCCATTTTGCATGGAAACACAAGATTCTCCCGCTCAGACCCCTCCTCACCACCGAGGGGGAAAGCGTGGAGGTAATCGACCCCGGACAGGCCAACCGCAACCAGGGGGCCGACTTCTTCAACGCCAAGGTGAAGATAGGCCAGACCGTGTGGGCCGGATATGTGGAAATCCACGTGAAGGCCTCCGACTGGTTCCGGCACGGGCACCACGAGGACGCACGCTACAACAACGTGGTGCTCCATGTGGTGCAGACGGCCGACGCCCAGGCCGTGACCCAGGACGGGAAGGCATTGCCCACCCTGCAGATCGACTTTCCGGCCCACATGCTCACACGCTACCAGGAGCTCTGCCAGACCGACGATTATCCGCGCTGCCACCGCGTGGTGGCCTCCATCCCCTCCCTGAAGGTGCACAGCTGGATGGAACAGTTGCTGGCCGAACGGCTCGACGGGAAAAGCGCACGCATTCTGAAACGGGTGAAGGAGAGCCGGGGCGACTGGGAGCAGGCGGCCTTTGCGACGCTGGCCCGCAACTTCGGCTTCGGCATCAACGGTGAACTGCTGGAGGAATGGGCCGCCCACGTGCCTCTGGCTGCCGCCGCCAAGCACCGCAACAACCTGCTGCAGGTGCAGGCCCTCTTTCTGGGCACGGCAGGCCTCATCGGCCATCTGGGTCCCCACGATGGATGCGATGCGCAAAAGGCCGAGGCCGAATATGCCTATCTGGCCCACAAGTTCTCGCTGCCCGCACCGCCGCCCTTCCTGTGGCGCTACCTGCGCACCAGGCCGTACAATTTCCCCCACCTGCGCATCCTGCAGCTGGCCGCTGTCTTCCACCACGGAGGCGCACAGCTGCATGCCCTCCTCGAAGCGTCCGACACGGCCCTGCTGCAGCGCTGCCTTCAGGGAGCACCGCTCTCGGTGTCCGCCATCCGGCTGATTGCCATCAACACCGTGGCACCGCTCCTCTATGCGTATGGCCAGGCGCAGGGCAACGACACGCTCGTCAGCCGCGCCATGGACCTGCTGGAGTCGCTTCCGGCCGAGAACAACTACATCATCCGCCAATGGAGCGCCTGCGGACTGGAGGCCGGCACCGCCGCCCACAGCCAGGCACTCATCCAACTGAAACGCGAATACTGTGACCGCTATGACTGCCTGCGCTGTCATTTCGGCTACGAATACTTGAAACAACTATGAACTACTCCTACGAACTGAAGATGAAGGTGCGCGACTATGAGTGCGACCTTCAGGGCATTGTCAACAATGCCAACTACCAGCACTACATCGAGCACACGCGCCACGAGTTCCTGCTCAAGGCCGGCATCAGCTTCGCCCAGATGCACCAGCAGGGCATTGATGCCGTGGTGGCACGCCTGACCATGGCCTTCAAGACACCGCTCCGCAGCGGCGACGAGTTTGTGAGCCGCCTCAACGTGCGGAAAGACGGCATCAAATACGTGTTCCTGCAGGACATCTTCCGCCTGCCCGACGAGAAACTGGCCGTGCGCGCCACCGTAGACACCGTCTGCCTGGTGGACGGCCGCCTGCAGGTGTGCCCCCAGCTGGACACATTGATTGAACCTTACCTTGTCCGGCAATGACGGCGCAGGAGGTGTTGTACAGCATGGCACTGGCCAGGCTTCCCCGGCTGAGCCTGCAGGAAAAAAAGGCGCTGGTGACGGAAATGGGTAGTGCCTCCGAGGTGTATGCCCACCGTCATGAACTGGCTGCAATGCTGAAAGGCTACACGCCACGGATAGAGGCCGCCTTCAAGGAGATGGACAGCTGTCTGGTCCGCGCCCACGAAGAGATGGAGTTTGCAGAAAGGAAGCAGGTCAAATGCCTCTGCCTGCACGACGAGGCATACCCCATGCGCTTCAGGGATTGTCCTGATGCCCCCATCCTGCTCTATGCCAGCGGCACCGCCGACCTCAACGCCCGCCACGTCGTGGGCATTGTGGGCACCCGTCAGGCCACCGACCACGGGAGGGCCACATGCCGGAGCATGGTGGAACGGCTGGCACAGTTGCTGCCCGGCACCTTGATTGTGAGCGGACTGGCCTACGGCATCGACATCGAGGCCCACCGCGCTGCGCTCAGCTACGGACTGCCCACAGTGGGTGTCCTGGCACACGGCCTCGACCAGATTTATCCCAGCATTCACCGCGAAACGGCGGTGCAGATGCTCCGGCAAGGCGGGCTGGTCACCGAGTTCATGAGCCACACCCATGCGGACAAGAAAAACTTTGTGCAGCGCAACCGTATCGTGGCGGGCATGTGTGACGCCCTCATCATGATTGAAAGTGCCGCCAAGGGAGGATCGCTCATCACCACCGCCCTGGCCGACAGCTATGGGCGGGAGGTGTTTGCCGTGCCAGGACGTCCCCAGGACAAGTGGTCGGAGGGATGCAATATGCTCATCCGCCAGCAAAAGGCCCATTTGCTCAGATGCATCGATGAAATGGTGGAAGATTTGGGATGGGACAAGGAAATCGAGATGAAACGACAGCTGTCCCAGGGGCTACAGCAGCAGCTCTTTCCTTCCCTCTCACCCCAGGAGCAGGCCGTCACCGATGCGCTCATGGGATGCGACTACAAGTCTGTCCACCAGCTTGCCAAGGACACTCGCATGCCCATGGCCGCACTCAACGCCCTGCTCCTGGAGATGGAGCTGAAAAACCTGGTGCACCTGGTTGGAGGGGGCATCTACCGCCTGCCGTAGCGGCCTGCAAGGCACCATTAGACCCCACCAAGGCACTGCTCCTCGCCCCTCTACAATCCCATTTCGCGCAGCAGGTGGTCGGCATGCCCCCATTTGTCCATCAGGAACAGGACATAGCGGATGTCCACACCGATGCAGCGCTGCAGCGAGCCGTTGAAGCTGATGTCGCCGCTCATGGCCTCCCAGTTGCCGTCGAAGGCCAGGCCTATCAGCTCGCCCTTGCCGTTGAACATGGGGCTGCCCGAATTGCCGCCCGTGATGTCGTTGTTGCTCAGGAAGCACAGGTGCATGTCGCCCGTACTGCGGTCGGCATAGCGGCCGAAGCGGTTCTGGCGGATGAGCGTCACGATGTCGTCCTCCATGCGGTAGTCCTCAATTTCGTGCTGGCGGGCCACCTTGTCGAGGAGACTCTGCGCATTGGTGTAATAGTCGTAGTGGTTGCCCTGGGCCGTATAGTCCTGGACAAAGCCGTAGCTCAGGCGCATGGTCATGTTGGCATCGCTGTAGTGGGGATTCTGCTGGTCCATCTCCAGCAACGCCTGCGTGAGCAGATGCTCGTTGTAGGCAATGATTTTCTGCGACTCGGCCACACCGCCGTAGAGGCCCGAGAGCGTTTCGGTGAGGTCCTGGGCATACACGAGCGCGGGGTCAGTGTCGCGCAGTGCCGAGTCGGCCACAATTTCGGCCAGCCGGTCCACACAGGAAGGCTTGCTCAGCACCGACTGCTCAAACACCGCATGGGCAAAGCGCTGGCAGTCACCGCCATACACACTGTCGATGCGGCCATAGAAACGGGGCAGGAAACGGGGAGCCACCTGCTGACGGTAGTTCTGCAGCAGTACGCCCATCGTCTGCTCGTCGAGCTGCGGGTCATAGTCCTTGTAGAAGCGGGTGAGGCTCTCGCGCATGGCGGCCACCTGCTGGCTGTCGGCCTCCCATGAGGTCATGTTGATGCGGCGCGCCACACTGAACAGCTCAATGCCCCTGTTGAAGGTCTCCACAAAGAAGCCCCTGGCCCGCACATCCTCGCTCACATGGCCATAATGGAGGCTCAGCTGGGGGAACATCTGGCCAAAGCGTGCCTTGAGCGACGGGTCGGCATTGTACCACTTGGCGATGCGCGCCTCCAGTTGCTCCTTCTGCCCTATCACGTCCAGTTCCTTCACGGCCTTGTTCATGCCGATGGAGTTTTTCCAGTAGTTGCTGCTGGAGGCCCACTTGCTGGCATACTTGATGGCCACCGCACGGTCGGCCTGCATGCGCTGCTTCCACACCTCCTGCTTGGCGCCACGCACCTGGATGAGCGAGGCGTTCACGTCGTCCACACGCTGGCGGATGCCCCATGAGCTCAGATAGCGGCTGGTGCTGCCGGGATAGCCCACGGTCATGCAATAGTCGCCGCTGCGGTAGCCGTCCAGGCTCACACGAGCATAACGGCGGGGATGGAGGGGCACGTTGTCGGCACTGTAGAAGGCCGGTTCGCCCTCGGGCGTGGCATAGATGCGGAACACACTGAAATCGCTGGTCTGGCGCGGCCACATCCAGTTGTCCGTGTCGCCGCCGAACTTGCCCAGCGTCTCGGGCACGGTGAACACCAGACGGATGTCGTCATACTGGCGGTAGATGGACACATAATAGGCATTGTCGCCATAGAAGCTCTTCGCCGTGCACACCATGCCCGGATTGGCCTTCTCATAGTCGCGCTCCACAGCTGTGAGGATGGAGTCGATATGGCGGGTATACACCTCGGCCGCCGGTTCCGACGGACAGGCGCGATAGAGGCTGTCAAGCGCACGCATCACACGGCCGGAGCATTCCTCCATGCGCACCAGGAAGCGCACGAAAAGGCCCTCCACGGGCCGCTCTTCGGCATGGTTGCGCGCCACGAATCCGTTCTTCAGGATGTCGTCCTCCGGAGTGGAGAGCGACTGGATGGCACCGTAGCCGCAATGATGGTTGGTGAAGACCAGGCCGTCGGGGCTCACCACCACGCCCGAGCAGAAGCCGCCAAAGCACACCACGGCATCCTTGAGCGATGTGCCGTCGGGGTTGTAGAGTTCCTCGGGCGAGAGCGTCAGTCCCAGGTCTTTCATCACACTGGCAGTCTTGGCATCGATATTGCGGAGCATCCACATGCCCTCATCGGCCCTGGCCGCAAAGGCAGCCGCTGTCCACAGGACTGCCACTAGCATTTTTCTTATCATAGTCCTTCGCTTTATTATTATTTCTTTTTCTTGGGTTTTCTGCGTGCCCATCCTTCGGGCATGTCATCCAGGTCCACCACCGTTTCGGGATGGAGAAACTTCATCCAGTCCTCCTTGCTGTAGTGCTTGCCCTTGGGCTGCAGCTGTTCCGCGCCCTCGTCGGTGCGTTTCTTGCGGTCCGCCTTGGCAGTCTTGGCAGCCGGTTTCTTCCGGTCGGCCTTGGCCGGCTTCTCTGCCGCACTGCCGCCGCCCTCGGCATGTCCGCCGCGGTCGGCATAGTCGGCCACCACACTGCGCCCCTTCACGGTGACGCCATGGCGGAGGCCCTTCACCACACGCTCGGCATCCTTCTCGGCCACCTCCACAAAACTGAAGTTCTTCATCAGGTCTATGCGCCCTATCTCCACCTTGTCGCCCTTCACATTGTTGTTGATAAGGCCGATGATTTCGCGCGCGAACTGGCCGTCAATCTTGCCCACGTTGAGGAACAGGCGGGTGTAGCCTTCCTCGGCCTTGCCGCCCGAACGCCTGCGCTTGCCGCTCCCTTCGCCCGCGGTGTCTTTCTTGCCCGACTTCACGTCCACGGTCTGTATCTCGGGGGCGTTGGCATAGTACTGCAGGAAGCGGCCGAACTCGCGGCTCAGCACGCGCTTGATGAGGTCTTCCTTGTCGAGCCATTCCCATCGCCTGGCCACCTCGGGCAGGAACTGTGCAATCTCCTCCTCGTCCACCTCCACGCGCTCAATCTCGTCAATCACATGGTAGAGCTGCTTGGCACAGATGTCCTTGGGGTCGGGCAGCGTGCCCTGGACAAACTGCTTCTGTATCACCTTCTCCACCTGCTTTATCCGCGCGCGCTCCTTCACGTGGATGATGCAGATGCTGGTGCCCTTCTTGCCCGCGCGTCCCGTGCGGCCGCTGCGGTGGGTATAGTTCTCCACGTCATCGGGCATACCGTAGTTGATTACGTGGGTCAGGTCGTCCACGTCCAGCCCGCGTGCGGCCACGTCGGTGGCCACGAGCAGTTGGGTGCGGTGGTGGCGGAACTTCTGCATCGTCAGGTCGCGCTGCTGCTGGCTCAGGTCGCCGTGCAGGGCATCGGCATTGTAGCCGTCGCGTATCAGGTTGTCGGCCACCTCCTGCGTCTCCATACGGGTGCGGCAGAACACGATGGCATAGATGCGGGGGAAATAGTCCACCACCCGTTTCAGCGCCAGGTACTTGTCCTTGGCATGCACCATATAGTAGATGTGGTTCACGTTCTCGGCACCCTCGTTGCGGCTCCCCACCTGGATGGTGTGGGCGTCATGCAGATAATGGCCGGCGATGCGTTCTATCTCGCGGCTCATGGTGGCGCTGAACAGCATTGTGCTGTGCGCCTGGGGGATTCCCTCCAGAATGGCGTCCAGGTCCTCCTGGAAGCCCATGCTCAGCATCTCGTCGGCCTCGTCGAGCACCACATGCTGTATGTGGGTCAGGTCGGCCACTCCGCGGCGCATCAGGTCAATCAGTCGGCCGGGCGTGGCCACCACGATGTCCACTCCCGCGCGCAAGGCCCTTATCTGCGGCTCTATGTTGGCGCCGCCATACACAGCCAGCACCCGCAACTGGGGCAGGTATTTGGCAAAACCCTCCAGGTCGTCGGCAATCTGCAGGCACAGTTCACGCGTGGGGCTCAGCACCAGCGACTTGATGCCCGCCTGTGCATTGTCCTTCAGCCGTTGCAGCACGGGCAGGCCATAGGAAGCCGTCTTCCCGGTTCCTGTCTGGGCCAGCGCTATGAGGTCGGCCTGCGTCTGCTCTTCCGAGAGCAACCATGGAATCACTTCCTCCTGTACGGGCATAGGATGCTCATATCCCTGCTCCCCAATGGCTTGCAGCAACTCGTCGCACAAGCCCAAATCCTTGAATGTTTTCATCTATGTGAAGGTAGGTTCAATCTAATCGGCTGCAAAGGTAGTGATTTTTGGCGGGTTACAAAAGTTTTTCGTCCTTTTCCTTCACACAGGCGGGCGTTTTTCCGCTGGCGGCTGTTGCAGTTATAGGCTTCAAAATAACTGCAACAACTGCAACAACTGCAACAGCCCCCTCTCATCAGGCAGTCTCCTGCATGCGCCAGAGCCTTGCATACAGGGCCATGCAGGCTGCCAGACAGAGCACCATCAGGACGATGGCCACGGCGGGACCGCCCAGGAGCGCGTCCATGCGGAAGGTGCGTGCCTCCTCGCCCAGCACCCTCAGCTCAATGATGGAGACCGTGTTGTTGAGGATGTGCAGGAGGCTGCACAGGAGGATATTGTGGCCCGTCTTGTGGTAGACGATGCCCAGCAGGATGCCGATACAGGCGGCAAAGGGCACCTGGGCCGGATTGAGGTGGATGAGGCCGAAGAGCAGGCCCGAGGCCAGAATGGCCATGACCGGCTTGCCGCCTGCACGCTGGATGTGGCCCTGGATGCCCTCGCGGAAAAACAGTTCCTCCAGCACGGGGCCCGCCAGACATACCGAAAGGATGCCCCAGGGATTGTGCGAGAGACCGATAAACTGGTCCTCCATCATGTCCGGGAGGTCCAGCTGCTCGGACAGCAGAGCCAGGCCCGCCACGCCTGTGAGGAAGCCCAGCAGGGCGGTGCCGGCCATGCGCCAGCTCACGGGTGCCGGACGGAAAGCCTCCTGCAGGCGCGCCATCCTAGTGCCTGCCAGCAGCAGGCAGCAGGCCAGGCCGCAGAGGATGACGGTAAACGCCAGGGCGGTAATGCTGTTTTGCAAGCCGGCTGCTGTGGTGGCTATGCCGCCCAGCCCCTGGATGACGAGGAACATCATCACGGCCATCAGGGATTTCAGATAGGGATTGTTCATATAGAATTGAAATTAAATGTGTTTGACGTTTCACGTGGCGGAGGGCCGCTGGCAATGGATGAGCACACGCCTGCCGTCGGCCAGGGTGGTGGCAAAGAGATAGTCGTGGCCCCCTTCCTTCAGTTTTAGCCGCTTGCGCAGGTCCACGACCGTGGCGGGGAAGTTGCGCACCGTCAGGTTGGCCTGTGGCAGCCGCTCCCGCAGTCGCTTGAGGTCCTGCTTGGAGAAGCTGTAGCAGTCTGCCACGCAGAACATGCGTCCGGGGTAGTGGGGCAGTGGCAGGCTGCCGGTGTAGAGGTGGCTGTTGGGGTGCAGTTTGTGTAGCTGCCAGCGCGTGCATGCGGCATCCTGCATCCCCGCCTTCAGCAGGGCGGCTCCAGGCTCGAAAAGATAGTGCTGGAGTGTGGATGTGCCCTCCCGGACAGGTTCGGGGAGTGTGCCGCAGAAACTGTAGGGATGGCGCCCCAGTTCCGCGCAATGGAAGACGGGCCGTCCTTCGTGGCCGGGGATGATGGCCAGCAGCAGTTCGCGGCATTCGCCCTCCACGCTCACCACGTGCACCTCGGCCACGCCCCGTAGCTGTTGCAGGGCGCGCGCGATGTCGAGCATGGGCGAGAGCTTCACCAGCAGCAGGGAGGTGCGGCCCTCCAGCAGGGGGAGCAGTTGTGTGAGGTCGGGCGTGCAATGCTCCAGCCACACGGTGCGCCGTCCGTCGGCATCCCGTCGCGCGGGGTCGGCATACACCAGGTCCGTCTCGGGCATGGAAGCCGCAAAGGCCGTGCTGTCCGTCTGGTGGACCGTGGCATGGGCGAGTCCCAGCAGTGGCAGGTTGTGGCGGGCCGTGTGGCACAGTCCGGGCTGGCATTCCACATAGTGCGCCTCGTGGAAGAGCGGGGCCAGATGGCTGAAGTCCACGCCCAGGCCGCCCGTGAGGTCTGCCATGGCCCGGCGCCGGCCGGGAGGCAGCAGCCGCTCCACCAACGCTTGCTTGTAGGCCGCTGTGGGCTGGGAGGAGCATTGCTCCATTGACAGGGAGGGCGGGAACACGAGACCTTCCACCTCCGCCCATCGGGGCAGTTTCCGGCAGGCCGTCTGCCAGCCCTTGATCTGATGGAGGCAGTAGGGCAGGTCCACGCCCTCGGGGGCACCCTTGAGTGCCAGCGCGTCCACGTTGTCGTGGCGGTGTAGTGAGATGTAGCTTTCGTTGGTCATCTGATTGGCTTGTAATGGGCCTTTGCCTGCGCCCGTGAAATTTTGTTGAAGTGCCACCACTCGGTCTTCAGCGGGATGAAGCCCGCCTGCTGCATCACCTGGCGCAGCAGGCGCCTGTGGGCCAGTGCCTGCCTGCTGATGAGGCCTTGGGCCAGCAGCGAGTCCTCCCGGTCGGTGTGGGCCTCGGGCCCCAGGTGGTCGATGACAGTGCCCATTGGCAGCGTGTCGCCCGTCTGGGCATGGCACAGGGTGACGTCGACGGCCATGCCGTAGTTGTGCAGGCCGCCGCCGTTGCGGGGGTTGCTCACATAGATGCGCTTGTCCGTGCCGGCCACGGCGTTCCACATGGCCTGCTGGATGTGCATGGGGCGGGCGGCATCGTAGACCTTCAGGCTCAGCTCGGGGCGCAGCAGGCGCAGCAGGCGCTGGGCCTTCACCAGTGCGCGTGCGGCCAGGGGGTGGAGATAGGCCCGCCGCAGGCCGGTATAGAGCACGCGCCCCATGAAGTTGTCGCTGCGGGCATACATGAGGTCCACGTGGAGGGTGGTGTCCAGCTGTGCCACGTCCACCAGCCCCTGCCTCAGCATGTCGCGCTCGGCGGTGCTGTCCTGTGCCTCTGCCTGCAAAGTGCAAAGGAGGGCCAAAACCAGGGTTGTGCGTAGATTCATGGGCCAAAGGTAGGCTTTTTTCTCCATATCGGCAAAGCGAAGGGAGAATATATTCCCATGAGACAGGAATTTTTCGTGGAAACATATAGAATAAACGGAGAAAAAACACTAACTTTGTAGCCAAAACAAAGAAACACAAATGAAAATACATCCCCTTTTCCTGGCAGTGGCACTCACGGCAGTGTCGTTGCTCCCCTCGCGTGCTGCAGCGGCCGACACCGATGCGGGCATCCCGTTGATAACCGACAAGAGCCAGCTGAGCAGCCCTTTCAGCGATTATCTGGAGGGCGCCGACATCGGTGCGCTCATCGACGGCAACGTGAGCACCTTCTGGCATTCCGACTGGCACAACCAGATCGAGGGCGACTTCCACTGGATAGACGTCGACCTGCAGCAGGAGGTGAAGGGCCTGATGACGCTCCATATGCATCGGCGCAACACGACAAACGACCATCCCACCAGCGTGGTGGTGAGCACAAGTACGGACGGCACCAACTGGCAGGTGGCCGACACGGTGGCCTTGCCCTATACCGGCTTCAATGGCGTCAACTCCGACCCCTGGGCGGTGAAGGACCCCGTGCGCTATCTGCGCTTCACGGTCATCGATTGCGCCGGCTCGGGCACGGGCTTCCGCAAGATATGGCATGCGGCCGAACTGCAGGTGTACCTGTTGAGTGCGGCCACAGACTACAGCACCGACTTGTCCGGCTTGTGCATCAACGAGGTGCAGGTGGCCAACATCGACCGTTTTCTTGACCCCTCGAACAACTATGGCGGATGGATAGAGCTCTACAACCCCACCGACAAGGTGGTGTCGTTGGCCGATGCCACGCTGCGCCACACCGATTTTGACGGTGTGACGGAGACCTGCAGGTTGTCGCTGTCCCATGGCATGGTGCCTGCGGGCGGGTACAAGGTGCTGTGGTTCGACCACAACAGCCAGGACGGCATCTACGGCGGCGCGTCCCATCTGCAGATACCCTTCAAGCTCGACCCCGAGGGCGGCGACATTGCCCTGGTGAGGGCCGACGGCACCGTGGGCCCCGGCCTGCATTATCTGCCCGCCATTGCCCGCTGCTCATACGCCCGGCAGACAGACGGCGGTGACCAATGGGGATGGACCTTTGCGCCCACTCCGGGCACGTCCAACCAGGCATCCACCTTCGCCACCCGGCGATGGGATGCGCCCGAGGTGGACACGCCTTCGATGGTCATCGACGGACGCACCAATATCACGGTGAAGATTCCCGCCGGTGCCACGCTGCGCTACACCAAGGACGGCTCCACCCCCACGGCCAGCCACGGCCTCACCTCCGTCACGGGACGGTTCACCGTGACCTCCACCACCGTCTACCGCTTTGTGCTGGTGAGCAAGGATGCCCTGCCCAGCCCCGTGGTCACCCGCTCCTACATCCGGCAGACGGGCGAATACTACCTGCCCGTGCTCTCCGTCGCCACCGACCCCGACCATCTGTATGACGACCAGATAGGCGTGTACACCAAGGGTACCAACGGCGTGAGCGGAAAGGGCCAGAGCTCCCCCTGCAACTGGAACATGGACTGGGAGCGGCCCGTCAACATGGAGTATCTGGTGCCCAAGGACGGCACTTACGAGATGGCTCTTAACCAGGAGACCGACTTCAAGATTGCCGGCGGGTGGTCGCGTGCCTACGGTGGCGGCAACGGGTGGCCCATGAAGGCCTCCTTCCGCCTGAAGACAGGCAAGGTGTATGAGGGACTCAATTCCTTCAACTATTCCTTCTACAGCGGGCAGAAGAAATACAATAAGTATAAGACCCTGCAGGTGCGCAACGGCGGCAACGACACCTACGCCCGCATCATCGACCCCGCCATCCAGCAGATTATCATTCGCTCGGGCTTCTATGTGGACTGCCAGGACTGGCAGCCCTGCCATGTGTTCTTCAACGGCGACTACCTGGGCATGCTCAACATACGCGACAACAACAACCGCAACTTCGGCGAGAGCCAGTACGGCATCGATACGGACGAGATGGACCATTTCGAGATAGACCCCACCGTGGGCTATGTGCAGGGCGACGGCGACAAGGAAGCCATGAAGCAATGGATCGGCCTCGCGCGGCAGCTTGCCTCCGACCCCACCAATGATGGCCTGTGGCAGCAGATATGTGCGCTCGTAGACGTGGACGAATTCTGCAACTACATGGCCGCCGAATGCTATATCGGTGCCGGCGACTGGCTCACCAACTGCAACAACCTGAAGGGCTTCCGCAGCCGCAAGGACAACGGACGCTTCCATTTTGTGATGTTTGACACCGACTCGGGTTTCAGCAACGACAACATGATAGGCAGCCTCTATGCCATGCTCAACGGCTACGACGGACGCTTCAGCGAGTTTGACGGCAAGAACCCCATCGTCGAGAACTTCTTCAACATGCTCAAGTATGTGCCCTTCAAACGCCAGTTCGCCAACGCTTTCTCGCTGGTGGCGGGCAGTGTGTTCACCCCTGAGCGCAGCAAGGAGATTATCAACGGGATGGTGGCCACCACACAGGCGGCTCTGGCCATCGAGGGCAACAGCCCTTCCGGTTCTGCCAACTGGCTGGCCGGTGTCATCTCCGACACGGGCCGGCGCTCCACCCGCCTGCGCAACCTCAGGGCGTTCCTGGGCCTGTCCGCCCCCTATAATGTGGCCCTTGGTGCCAACATCCCCCAGGCGCGCATCCTTGTGGGAGGGCAGGAAGTGCCCACGGGCACTTTTGACGGCCAGCTGTTCCCCCCCATCACCCTCACGGCCAAGGCTCCGGCAGGTTATGTGTTCAGGGGATGGAAGGCTGTCAGCAGCGAGGTGAGCAATACCGTCCTTGTCCCCTACAAAAGCCAGTGGGCCTATTACGACAAGGGCTCGCTCGACGGAAAGAACTGGAAGGACACCGACTACAATGAGCGCGGGTGGGCCACGGGCAAGGCTCCCATGGGCTATGGCTCCGTGGGCACCAGCGCAGGCCTGGCCGACTACAACACTACGCTCGACTATGGCGGCAATGCTTCCAACAAGCGGCCCACCTACTATTTCCGCCACCGGTTCCAGCTCACCAGCCTCCCTGGCGAAGACGAACGCATCTATCTGTACTATTATATCGACGACGGTGCCATCTTCTATGTCAACGGCGTGGAGGTGGGAACCTACAACCAGCAGAGCGGAAGCCAGTATGCCGACTACAGCACCAGCTACGAGTCCAACGTCGCGGCCTTTGGCAAGGTGGAGGTGCCGGCCTCGCTGCTCAGGAAGGGCGACAACACGCTGGCTGTGGAGGTGCACAACACATCGGGCTCCAGCAGCGACATCTTCTTTGAGGCCCGCATGGTGCTGGTGTCCGCCTCGTCTTCCATCATCAGCGAGGAGGAAACCTTCTGTCTGAGCGAGGCACACGAAAGCGGCACCTACACGATTACGGCTTGCTTTGACCCTGTGGGCGACCAGATGGCGATGTGGCAGGCAGGTGCGTCTCCGCTGCGCATCAACGAAGTGAGCGCGGGCAACGACATCCACATGAACGACCGGTTCAAGCGCAACGACTGGCTGGAGGTGTACAACACCACGGCCGAGGACATCGACATGGAGGGCATGTATCTGACCGACGACAGGAAGGAACCGCTCAAGTACCGCATCAGCGCCGAGGGCACGGATGCCTCCACTGTGGTGCCCGCCCATGGCCACCGCATCATCTGGTGCGACAAACTGTCGCCCGTGAACCAGTTGCATGCACCGTTCAAGCTCTCCAATGCCGACGGGGCCTATGTGGGCCTGCAGGCGGCCGACGGTACATGGGCCGATGAAATGGTGTACATGGAACAGCCGCGCTGGCACACCTATGGCCGCTATCCCGACGGCGGTGTCATGACCGCCCTTACCGGACAGCCCACCATCGAATGGGCCAACCAGCTGGGGTCCTACGACTTTGCCGCCATCGGCTCCACCCCCTGGCAGGACAATGTGGTGGCCATCACTCTGGCCCTGGCCGAGGGGTGGAACTGGACCTCGCACAACCTGCAGCAGCCGGCCCACAGCAGCCGCTTCACCCCTTATGCCCAGTGTATCCGCAGCGAGCAGGCCGAGGCCGTGCTGGCCGGGGACGGGCAGTGGGAGGACCTCATGGACGCCCTCCATCCGGCAGCGGGCTACAAGCTGAAGATGACCCGCCCCACCGACATCACACTCCGGGGCGAACTGTACGATCTGGAGCAGCCCGTGACGGTGCATGAGGGCTGGAACTGGCTGGGCGTGCCGCTCTATAACGCCACGGCTCTGGAGGCCGCACTGTCCGACTATCTGCCCGCCGAGGGAGATGCCGTGGTGGGCCTGGAAGGCTTTGCCACCTTTGAGGAGGGAGCCTGGAAGGGCACGTTGCAGGCCCTGTCTCCCGGGCGTGCCTATCTGATGCGATGCGGCCAGCCGCAGACATTCCGATGGACCGCCCTGAGCCAGCCGGCCAGCCGTCAGAAACGCTATGCACCGGCGCGTGCGACCGAGGAAATCTCCTCGTGGCATCCCCAGCCACATGCCTATCCCAACGTGATGAATGCCGTGGCCGTGCTCTATGCCGATGGCGTGCCTGTCACTGAGGGCGACTTCCAGGTGGCTGCTTTCAGCGGCGACGAATGCCGTGGCACGGGCACCCTCATCGACGGCCGGCTCTTCTTCACCATCCACGGTGAGGGTGGCGAGCCGCTGGCCTTCCGTGTGGCCGACTCCGGGGGACAGGTGTTCACGGCCAGCCAGACCCTGGCCATGCAGCCCGATGCCATCATGGGCAGCCGCGTGCAGCCGTTCCGTCTGGACGTGACGGCCACAGCCCTCCGCCAGCCCAATGTGGTAAGCGCCAAGGTGGTGAAGGTGGCCTATTACAATGCCAGCGGTATGCGCGTGAGCCATCCCGGCCCTGGCATCACCTTCCAGCAGACCACCTATGCCGACGGACAGACCCTTGTGAAGAAGATTTTGCGCTAGCGGAGGCCCATGATACGGGAAAAGTTTATCAGCGGGCTCATCGGCGCTCTGTTCGTGGCCGTGTTCCAGCCGTTCGGCCTGTCGGACCTCGGCAGCCGCCGGCTCCCGCTGCTGCTGGGCATCTCGTTGGTGATTGTCTTCTCGTGCATCGTGTGCGAATATGCTGTCCGCCTCCTTTTCCGTATGCCCCACGACCCACGGCGCGGCCCTGCCTACAACAACCGCCGGGGCATGGCTTTCCAGTTGTGCAACATCGTGCTCATGCCTGTGCTGATGGCGCTCTTCCTCCATTTCTTTGCCAGCAATGAGCAGGTAGACAACCATCTGTCGTGGAGCAACTACCTGTGGACACTCATGGTGTGCCTGTGTTCGTCGTTCATCATCGGCCTTTATTGGCGCAATGTGTACTGGAGGCGTTTCTACCAGCAACAGCTAGCGGAGGCCCAGCTGCTCAGCGGCATGCTGATGGAGCGCGCACGCACTGCGGAGCAAGAGGAGCAGGAAACCCTTGTCCGTCTGGACAGCGCCACCAGGGAGAGCCTCTCCCTGTTGCCTTCCCGTTTCCTTTTCGCAGAGTCGGCGGGGAACTACGTGTATGTCCACCATCTTCTCCCCGACGGCACCTGCTCCCATGCCACGCTGCGCATGAGCATCAAGAGCGTGGTGGCTGCGCTGGCCGGATGCGCCCATGTGATGCAGTGCCATCGTGCCTATGTCGTCAATCTCAGCCATGTGCAGAAGGTGGAGAGCCGCAGCAGCGGCATCGGCCTTCTGATGAACCATTGCCGCATGGTGGTGCCCGTGTCGAAGGCATACGTGGGCGAGGTGAAGGAGCGCATCAAGAATCCCGCCCGTTCGTCCCAATAGCCGTTCCGTCTGTCCCTGGCCTTTCCATTCGTCACATATTCCGCCCGTCTGTCCCATTTATTTGGAAAACGGGCGGATTCATCCTATCTTTGCACCGGTTTTCAACCACAATGTTTCATCATTTAATAGTTATTGTTATGTACAAAAAGCTCACAAAGTCCTCCGACCGTATGCTAGCCGGTGTGTGCGGAGGCATCGCAGACTTCTTCGAGGTGGACCCCACCCTGGTGCGTGCGGGATATGCCCTGCTCACGTTCTTCTCCTTCTCCTTCCCCGGCATCCTGCTGTATCTGCTGCTGTGTGTCATCATGCCCAAAAGTGAGGTAGAGTGATTTTTCCCCTTCAGATATGATCATCAGAACCGAACGGCCCACAGACTACCGTGAGGTGGAAAACCTCACAGCCGGATGCCATCTGTTGCAGTTATAGGCTTCAAAATAACTGCAACAACTGCAACAACTGCAACAGCCCCCTCGGTTTCCCCGTTTTTTGGAGGGGCCAGCGCTCACGAAAACAGAGAAAACAAGGTGTGTCGTGCCCCCGACACACAAGAAAACGCCCTGAAGGCAGGAGAGAGCCTTCAGGGCGGTATGCTGTCCCTGTCACGCCCGGCTTCCCTTGGGGGAAGACAGCCGGGCGGATGATGGGCTTATTTCACAACGATCTTGCGACCACCGATGATGTTCACACCCTTCTGTGCCTTCAGCAGTTTCTGGCCAGAAAGGTTGTAGATGGCGGGGCTGCCGGCTGCCGGCGTTTCTGCGGCTTCGATGGTGCCGATGCCGTCGGGCTTGTTGGGCTGGTTGCCGTAGTAGGTGAGGCGCCAGTTGTCCACTACCACCCAGTCGCCTTCCATGGCTGTGAGTGCCTCCTTGAAGACACCGAAACGGAACTGGCCGCCTTCGGGCACATACACCATAAGGCTGTTCCAGTAGAGGCCGTTCTGGAAGTATTCCTCGGCTGCGCTCCAGCATGCATCGGGCAGATAGCGTGTGCCGTCGCCCTGATAGTGCTTCGGGTTGCCCTCAGCATCGGTATAGTCCTCGGCAAAGTCATCCCTGCGTCCCATGCCGGGCACCATGTTGATACCGTCGGAGTAGGAGCGGAGGAGTGCGGTTTCGGGTGCTTCCTCAGCGTCCATGCGCAGGCCTCCGTTGGGAAGTGCATAGAGGTAGGCCAGCTGCTGCACGTCCTCGCCCAGGCCCACCTTTCTCAGGTGTGTGGTGTAGTGGCCGTCGCGGTAGTAGCCCTGCACGCGGATTTCATACCATCCGGGCATGACGTCGAAGAGGCAGCAGGAAAGGTCGTAGCTCTGGGTGTTCCATCCTTCATATACGAAGTCCACGAAGTCGCCTCCACGGCCCCATACGCCAATGCCTCCGCCCACATTGATGCAGTACCAGTCATCGATGGGCAGGCGCTGGTCGTAGCCGGGATTGTTGATGAGGTGGGTGGCATCGGCAGGATGTTCGGCTGTGGCATCCATCATGAGGGCGTCCAGCTCCTCCTTGCCCACGAGCATCCACTGGTTGGTTTCCAGTTCGGCCGTCTTCAGGTCGGTGTCCACCACATTCCACTGGTTGAAGCCCATATACAGGCCGTTGTCCTCGCTGCGCATACCCAGCAGGAAGCGTGAGCCGTCCTCGCGTTCGCCGTTTGCACGGGCGATGTTGAACACGTTGGTCTTGCCCTCCACGGGGATGAACTCCCAGGCGTCGTCCGTGATGCAGTCCACATAGCCGTTGTAGCCCAGGTATTCCAGCGGATAGCCTTCGCCGGTGTAGCCATTGTTGCGGAAGGTGCGGATGCGGAAGCCCTTCTCCAGCGGTTCACCGGCCATGGTGAGTTTCTCGAGCTGGAAGGGGTTGGAGGCATATTCGGTGACGGCATGGGCACCCCACGATTCACCGCCGCCCAGGAAGCGCTTGTCGGCCACGTTGTAGAAGTAGTACTGTCCGCCCTCCTCGGGCAGGGAACCGACGAAGGTTTCTGTGCGGCGCTCGGCGGCGTTGCGCTTGCGGGCCACACGCAGTTCGGTGAGGAAGGGGTCAATCTCTCCGGCCGTGAGGCAGGTGTCGATGAAAGCGGCGTTCTCGATGGCAGCGGTGATGTAGCCCTTGTTCTCCTTCTGGCAGAGAGCCAGCGTGGCGCGCACGGTGGCCAGACTGTTGGCAACGCCGGCAAACTCGCTGATGCGCTGTTCGATAGTCTTTGCAAGCTCCTTGAGCTCGGCGGCATCTGGGTTGTTCTCAAGCTCTGCCCTGCCTTCTGCAGCCAGTCTTGCCAGCGAGTCGCGGATGGCTTGTGTGAACTCGGGGTGCTCGGCCTCGGCTTTGGCAATGGCTGCCATCAGGGCCTCGGCACACTCGTTGTAGTTCACTTCCTCCACATTGATGCCACAGTCATAGAAGCGGCCGCCGAAGTTCTGCTGGATGTAGGTGGCGATGACGTTCTTGCCCACATTCAGATACTTGGCGGGGATGTGCACCTGCACGGGGTTCTTGCCGTCGGTCCAGCCGTCGTTCTTCTGCAGCAGATGGCCGTTCACATAGGTCTCGTAGGTGTCGTCGTGGCACACGTTGAGTGCATAGCTCAGACGCTCGTTGATTTTCTCGAGCTCAAAGGTGCGGCGCACCCACAGGTTGGTGTTGTGGCCTTCCCAGCCGTCGCCGGTGTAGTCGTAGTGACCCCATCCGCCCGGCCAGATGGTCTGCAACTCGGGCATGTAGCCGGCATTGCCGCAGGGCATCTTCCAGGTGTCCCACATCTCGTCGTCATATTCGGGGAGCGTCCATGCCAGGGTCTCGGTGCGTCCTTCCACATTGGGCGAGGGCAACTGGCGTACGGTGGTGGAGCCGTCCTCCTCGTTGGTGACGGTCTCGGTCATGTAGAAATAGTTGAAGTAGTGGCAGCCGATCCAGAGCTCCTTGCCCTCGCTGTCGGTAATCGACATGTCGGAGATCTGTACAGCAGAGCCGGGCTCGCCGCCGGCCAGGTTGAGCACAATCTTCAGGTTCTTCACGTCCATGCCCTCCACGATGCCCTCATACTGGAACGCTTCGCCGGCGGTGAGGCTGATGCTCTCTTCGCCTGCCAGCACCTCGTCGTTGTCGTTCTCGGTGAGCTTGATGCGCACGTCGCTGTAGTCACAGTCGGCCGTCAGTGTCATGGCCAGGGTGTAGGCATTGTCGGCAGAGAGCTTCAGCGGAGTCTTGAACTGCACCTGCGAGTTCCACAGGGGATTGCCGTTCTCGTCCTCGCTGCCGGAGGCACCGTCCATGTGGATGGTGTAGATGTCGCCTTCCTGGGCCTCATAGAGCTTCTCCCATTCGTGGAGTCCGTTCATGTTGTAGCCGCCCAGTGAGTTGTAGATGACCTTGCCGTCCCATGGAATGGCGTAGCCCATTTCCAGGCCGCCCTCCACCTTGGTGTAGAGGCCGCAGTCGGCAAATGCGCCGCCCCAGTTCTGGTGTACGTGCACGGCCAGGAGGTTCTCCTCACCGCCCAGCTTGATGAGGCTCTTCTGCTCGTCGGTGAGCTTCACATACTCGTTCTCGTTCCAGGCGTCCTTGTAGATGGCCTCCTGGTAGGTTTCGCCGGTGATGGGGTCCACCTTTTCCTCATAGTGGTCCACTTCGAGGCCTGTCTTCGACCATATCAGCTCGCCGTTGAGATAGTACTCGCAGGGGGCGTCGTCGTGGCCGCATGCCAGATACACGTCGCCCGAGAGCAGCATGTCGGTGCTGAAGGTGCGGCGGATGTAGATGTCGGCCATGTAGTCGAGGGTGGCCCACTGGTAGCCGGATATCCCGTTCCATTCGGTGCTGTGGGAGAAGGGAGCGTTGTGGTCTTCCCATGCGATGTTCTGGCCCTCGTCCCAGTCGCTGGGCGTGAGGGTGGTTTCGTCGTAGCCCACCTCATACCACTGGAGGCCGTTGGCATCCTCGGCGGGTGTCTGCATGATGACGTTGTAGTTGGGGTTGTTGGTGAGCCCGTTCTCTGTCATGAAGGGCTGGTTGGGGTTGACCGACCACACCTTGGCCGTGTAGGCGGCACCGCTCCATCTTGTGGACGGGAGCACGGCGATGTTTGCGCCCACAGGGGTGATGCCCTGCGCGCTGGCGGTCAGTGCCAGAGCCACTGCAGCCAGTGTTGTAAAAATCTTTCTCATTCGCATTTATTTTTTTAGGGTAAAACAATGATCTCTTGTTCACCAGACATCCTCGGGTGTCTCGGGATTGTCGTATACCTCCTTGGGGCACCATTCGATGTAGTCGAGGAAGAGCTGCTTGCTCAGCAGGTCCTGCACGGTCTTGAAGCGCAGGTAGTACACCTCGTCGGCGCTCATGTATTCGCGCACGATGATGCGGCGGGTCGACTTTTCCTGCATGCGGTTGGTGATGGCAGAGCCGGGGTCTTCCACAATGTATTCGGGGCCTTTCATGAAGCCGTTGTTGCGCATCTTCTTGTCCACCTCGGCGTTGTAGTCGTCATCGTCTTCCAGGTCGGGTTCCCAGCCCACGTTGCTGGGATATATCTTGCCGTCGAGGTTGCGCCGCTGGCCGCCAAGCGCCATGTCCACGGGGATGCCCATGGGCTTGAGGTCCTCGCGATTGGTGCCGAAATAAATCTGGCAGATGCCGCGCCACGCACTTTCGGTGGACACGCCCATGCGAATCTCATAGATACCGCTCATGGGCACGGGCGGGAGCTTCCACGTGCAGTCATAGAGGCCTTCGGTGCACACCTCGTCGGCCTGGTAGTTGGGCCATCCCTGGTCCCATCCGTTGAGCATGAAGAAATAGGTTTCGCGCGAGTTTATCCACAGGTTGTTGAAATACTTGTACTCCTCGTCGGTGGTGAAGCTGCGGCTGGTGGTGTAGCCCATGTTGCGCAGGTCGTTGTTCATCATCTCCTCGGTGAAGTCGAAGATGTCGTAGCGCAGGCGCTGGCGCTTGAGTTCGCGGCGCACGTGGTCGTCATACACCAGCGGCTTGTCGATGGGGTAGATGACGGAGTTCACCAGTTTTATCACCTCGCCGTCGGTTCTCGTGTCGAGCAGCATGCCCTCGTTCTCCTCGGTGCAGGAAACCTCGTGATAGGTGCCGTGGCGGCCGTTGTCGAGCACGGGGAAGCGGTTCAGGTATACGCCGTTGCTCTCCAGGCTTTCCCAGATGCGCAGCAGGCGGCGCTTGCCCATGGTCACATAGTGTGCCCACACGGGGATGGTGGGGCCTCGGTTTATCTTGAACGAGAAGCCCTTTTCGTTGTAGTGGATAACCAGCTTGTCGGGCGACAGTCGCATGGGCAGCAGGTGGTAGGTGACAAACTGGTTGAGCACGTTGTTCTCGTCGGTGTAGTCGCCGTTGTCCACTGCATCGGGATAGAAGCCCTGGTCGATGACCCAGCGTTTCACGTCCTCGGCCGAGATGTCGGCCACGGGCTTGCCCAGGGTGTTGCTCCAGAACTCGTCGGTCTCGGCAAAGAGCGTGAAGCCATACTTGCGCCGGTCGGGGCGCTTCACGTTGCGGAAATGGCTGGCCGGCGTGTCGAAGACCTCCTTTATCACGCCCGACTTCACGAGCCGCTCGTACACGTCGTCCTTGACGGCGCTCAGCGTGTCGGTGAGACAGCAGGCATCCAGCAGGCGGCCCATCACGCAGTAGCCGCTCTCGGGCTTCTGTGCCATCTGGTGCATCAGGCTTCCCAGTGTTTCGTTCACGGGGTTCACCACGTAGCCGATCTCGTGGATGTAGCCGTTCACGGCCACGATGTCGCGGTTCTTCCTCGACACGGGGCAGATGCCGTCGATGAAGAGGGCGTCCAGGTCGTTGTTGTCGTAGGTGACGCTCACCTTGCGGTCGGCCATGGTGTTGAGCGAGAACTCCTCGTTGTTATAGGGGAATTCGGCGGTGGCGAAGGTGCGTTCCTGCTCCGTGCCGTCGAGGATGCTGTTCATCACCACGATGGCCCGGATGGAGTCGCGCTTGCGGTCCGAGTCGAAGGCGTCCCACGAGGCTTCGGGAATCACACCCTTGATGACCAGCGAGTCCAGGTAGAGCTGTATGGCCTCGTTGGTGGGGGCAAAGCAGGTGTAGTAGCCATAGGCGGTCATGAGCTGGAACACGGAGGTCTCCGACAGGTCGCTCACGGGCTGCTGTTTCATCAGCCGCACGTATTCGCTGAACTGTTCGTGGCTCTCCAGATAGCTGGCGATGGTGTATTCGGTGAACACATAGCGCGCCGAAGTGTCTATCTCCTCCTTGCAGGCGGTAAAGGCCACCAGTCCCATGGCAAGGTATTTGAATTGTCTTAGAATCTGTTTCATGTAGCTTTAATTAGGTTTCTTCGTGCTGCAAAATTACTAATGTTTCTTAAAAAAACCTTTAGAATAGTGGTTAAAGTGTGTTAAACACGCGCTTGTTTTTTGCAGAATTTCTTTTAGGGAACGCCTAAAATCATTATATCGCATACCGCGTGCGTGCAAAAGGTCTTTTTCCCCGTGGGCAGGAGGAATGCTTGCCTTTGCGTGTTCATTACAGATTGTTACCAGGTGTTTGCAGCTGCAAAGATACGCTTTTTCCGCCTTTCGGGCAAGAAAACGGGCACTTTTTGGGGGAGCGTTGCAGTTGTTGCAGTTGTTGCAGTTATTTTGGGCCCTATAACTGCAACGCTGC
>CAMBDA010000033.1 GCA_945865175.1 uncultured Prevotellaceae bacterium
CTCGTTGAATAACAACTGGTTCAAACCAACCTTTCATGTTTAGCGGACAACAATATTATTATTTGTTGTTATCATATTTTCTGTTCTTTAAGTTATGAGCAATGCTCAGTTACATGCCAGTTACATAATCACAATATTGATATTCAGAAATTTACGTTTGTCTTCACTCCGTTTTTTATTCTTTCAGTTACATGCCAGTTACATGGGTTATGCCCAATATGGCACATAGTTATGCCTTGAGCCACCGTCAGGGTTTTCCTCTTTTATCACCCTCGCTTCCAGCGCATCTTTGATAATCCGTGAGGCCATAGGATAGTTCTTGTCTTCGATACCCAAACGGGCACGAAGCGACTGGTTATTCATTTTCTCGTTAGATACATATCTTAAACATGCATGCTGATAACAAGCCCTAACCCTTTCGTTCTTATCTATGTCTGCAAACTTTCGGTATGAGAACAATGTTGCTGTAGTTCTGCTTTCCTGAACTTGAAAACGAAGTGGAGGCAATTGAAATAGTTCGATGCTAAAAATCGTTTTATCCATACCGCTGCCTTTCTCCTCACAGATACCCATTCTTCTCATGATGTCTGCAAGGGAATCGTTGCGCGACTGATATTCATCAATGAAACGCTCTACACTGATAAGGGGTTGCCCAGGATTGGATATTTCTATGCGATCAGAATAAATCTCTACCATTGGAAATCCCTGCTCTGCAAAATCTTGGTGGATGCACATATTGGCTACCAACTCTCTTATAGCTATTTCCGGGTACATTGTTACATCTTTCCGAAGAGCCTGTCCGATTTCCTCATTTGCAGGAAGTTGGCTGTTTATCCATGAAACCATACTCTCAAAGCCTATTGCATAACCTTTATCAAAGATTTGCTCACGTATCGTTTCTAATTTGCTCTTACCCTTATACACAACAACTCTGACAACCTTACGTTTCAGTCCATCAAAAGCTCCAAGGGATTTTGCAAATAACAATGCTCCGAGTTCTGTAATACTGTAGCCTACCTCGTCCTGTTGTATAAGGCTTTCTGAAACAAAACGTTCCATAATGCCTTTGGTATCAGTCACTTGCCGACATATTGCCTCGCAAGGTATTTGCCACAGTCCAAAGCTGTGTGCGCAGTTTCTGTTGTAGTTCTTCCGACATAGTCTTAAGATATGGGTTCTATTTTATATCCTAATCTCTCTGATAGCGATACAATGTCCTTAAAATCAATAGGACAATTATCTCCAACTTGAGTTGTCACATAGAACGTGACACCGTCACTGCTTACCAACGGACTATCTTTATGCCATCTTTTTGTTTTATTTTTGTCAAAAGAATGCCCTTCCTTTCTTTCAACTTCTTCTTTGGATAGCACATAGTTCGGTATATATCCGTTAAATATAGAAACTATAGAATTATATGTTGATGGATGGTCACTCAGATACACTTTGACCAATTCCAAAGCACTTCCATTCTTATAATACGCACCTTTACCATTAATCGAATATTTCAGTCTCTTTTTAGATGTTCTAAATTCATTTCTAACAGGAATTTGGGTTGGAAACTCCCTTGTAATATCTACGAATGATGAGGTTGATATATTATCGTTTTTTCGCTTGAGAGTAATCTCAATATCATCCAAAATCATTTCCACATCCGTTTCGGAATACCTTTTTGAAATAAAATGTGATTTTAGTAAGGACGAACACAAATTCACTCCTTCATTTGACGTCAACTGCTGAATGTCAATCTCCAATTGCTTTTCCTTTTGTATCTCTTTAATTCTATTGGTGCAATAATCCGTAAGTCGATTCTTGTCAAAATCTACAAAGTTGAAAAGGCTGACAAACGTAGTGCCATATGGATTCTCTTTGTCGTATTCTAATGTAAACATCAGCAGCGGCAATTCTGCATCAGTAGGCTCGTCATAATACAATTGTATCATTTCTCCTATATATAAACCGAAATCCACTTTCTTCTGGCGCATATAGGAAAACAGTTGCTCTTTATTCCTATCAGTCTGAATATGATTGGGTTCTTTGGATTCTATCACCACCTGTGGCATTTCGTCTTTGTACAAGACAAAATCCGGACGAATGGTATTTGTTGCCCCAATAGGAATACACTCTTCTGCAACGATGCCGTTTTGCCATCGAAGATAAAAACGGAATACTGAAGAAATACTATTCTGGAATTCTCGTTCCGAACACTTCCTGATTTTGCTATTTAAGAAGTCTTGATATATATCGTTCCAACTAAAGTCCATATTATTTTCTTTTTATAATAAGTGTTTCATCTACATACACATCGCTGCTTCTATTGTCAGAATCGATTGATATATGTGAGTACTTTGAATTAGGATTCTGATTTATGATAATTACCATGTTCCAATACGCATTGCATGGAATAGCAGACCCTGGATCCAAACAAAATAATTTTGTTATTTCATTATTTCTTTCCTCATAGCCAATTGCTAAAATAGCATGTGCTCCACCTTGTTTGAATACTTCTGCTATCATAATTGGTTCATCGCAATCTAAACTTTGTCTAATAGCACTCAACATCTTTTGCTGCCCTTTTGCGGTCGCATCATATTGTTCAGCATGTGAAGTCACAGTTTTGGCAAAGGAATGCTGTAGTTTACTTTCTATTTCAGTAAAATAGAAACCATCTCGGCACAATCCGTTTTCGGTGAAAAACTCTTTGTACAGCCTTCCTTTAGAAACTCGACCGTCAAACTTTGTATTCAAATCAATAACCTGTTTTCTTGTCAGCACTTTTAGGGAAATTAAATACATCATTATAGAATAGACGGCACAAGCACCATCCATATCTCCTTGATGCAAATGAACATGCTGCCATTTCTTGTTGTAAATACTGACGCCCCAATTTTGCCAGCATTTATAATCATGTCCTAAATCTAGTGACTGAATAATCTTTATCATATCAATATCTTTTATTTATTCCCAACTAAATGTACTTAATCACCTTGTCAATGCCGTCTATCTCGCTCACCAACTGAGCAGCCTTGAACGAGGTGAGGGTCTTGCCTGCACCTGTCGTATGCCATATATATCCGTTCTTGTTGGAGTTCTGCACCTTGTCGAGTATGCGCTCCACGGCATAATACTGGTAAGGGCGCAACACCATCAGGCACTTGTCGCCCTCATGCAACACGATATATTTGCTGAGCATCTTGCCCAAAGTGCATTTGTCGAAGAAGAACTGGGCAAACATCGAGAGGTCGTTGAACGGCACATTCTCGGCATCCGTCCAGTTGAACGTGAACTTATATCCGCTGTTGGGATTGTTGGCAAAATATCGGGTGTTGACACCATTGGAGATAACGAAAAGCTGGATATAGTCGAACAAGCCATGAAACGATGTCTTGTGATAGCGTTGAATCTGGTTGTAAGCCTGTTTCAGTTCCACTCCACGTTTCTTCAATTCAATCTGCACAAGTGGCAGACCATTGACAATGATCGTCACATCATAACGGCACTTCTTTCTGCTCTCGACAGTTATCTGATTGGAGACCTGGAACTCATTCTGGCACCATTGGTGACGGTTCAAGAACTCCACCCAAATACGCTTGCCATCGGCAGTGTCCAAAGGGTAAAGGTCACGAAGTTTCTTGGCTTTCTCGAAACGAGTGCCACCTTCAAGGTAGATGAGTATCTTGTCAAACTCCTCTGCCGTGAACTCCGTCCGTCCATGTTCCGCCAACTGCCTGTGGTTGTGCCTTTCCAGCTGGCGTTTGAAATTGGATTGCAGGTTTTCCTCCTCGGCAATCTGGACATATTCATAGTCCATCTGCTTTAGTGTTTCTATCAATCCAGCTTCCAATGCAGCTTCACTTTGTGCCGTCATAGTTTCAACTTTATTTTATTCAATCTCATCAAGATGCTTGAATATTGTCAATAGTAGTGTTCATGAAGCTATTCCTGCTTCTTGTTACTCATGTGCAAATTTACTCAGAAACGATGAATGACACAACTTTCTGGTTGTTTTTTTGGTATTAAACCAAGAAAATCCTCTTTTTGAACGTGTTTAAGCCTAATAATCTCATTCTTCATAATCAATTATTATCAACAAGAGTGAAAAGAAAAGATATCACTAATCACTAACACCTACAAAGCCTCCTCAATGAGTCCTCATCGCTCCACATCGCATCATGAGAAAAAGCATTTTCATATAATAAAAACATAGGGGGTAACCCGGATAACCGGGGTAACCGACAACTGCCAGCAAAAACTTCGGCAAACTTAAACAGTACCGATTTTGATGAAGCGGCCGTTATTGACAAACTCGGTAATCTTCTCCTGCATGCGAGCCTTTTCGTCTTCTTCGAGAAACTCCAGCTTCAGCTCCTGCTGTTGCACTTTGTTAGGCTGGGGGTCGAGCGTGTCAAGCACCTTTTTATCGAGCGGCCAGGTGACGCACTTGTTCTTGCCCACCAGATGGATGCGCGACCCCTTTTTCTTTGTCTGTATTGCCACCGGAATGCCGCTCTCGCCAGCGGCCTCGATCCAGAAGTTCAGCCCAGGGTCCTCTCTATCGAGCACCATGTCGAGATCGTCGGGAGCGAAGAGAATAAGCCCTGGCATACAGTGGTAGTCAATGCCTATCTCCTTCATCGCATTGCCATACTTGTCGGAGATGGCGGGCAGGTTGGGGTAAGGGAAATAGAAGCGGATTTCCTTTATGCCATACTCACGGTTGGCATCGATGAAGTCCCAGAAGTCCTTTGGATGGAACTGTGGGTTGATTTCAATCAGCAGCCCCTCCTGCTTGATCAGCGGACGGAGTGTCTCGCTGAGGATATTCTTCACGATATTGGGCGAAGAGAACGCTTTGGGCTTGCGCTCAATGGCAATGTGCTGCATATCCTTGCGGTTGTCAATGATGACGTGACAGTTGGGTCCTATCTTGTGTCGCTCCACACCGAAGTTCCAGTCGTAGGCTTCGTCCTTGATGTTCTCCATCTTGAATATTGTCACTCCTCCTGAGTTGTAGAGAGTCTTGCAGCGGAACTCCTTATTGCCCAATTTCGGAACCAATTCACCATTGGCTATGCGGTCGATGTATTTCTGCATGATTTCCTGCTTGTGCTTCTTTAGCTCCTCAATTCTCTTCTCGATGTCTTCCTTTGACTCAAAGAGCGTGTTCTGTGGCTTCTCCACAGGCATGAATTCGTAGGTATATACCGGTATTTGTAGTTTTTGGTTTGTTGCCATTTTGATCTGATATTGATTATGGGTTATATTTCTGATGCATGAGTTTCACGTTCTCTTTCAATCGTTTGAAAAAGTCGGCTGAGATGTTTTTCGACTTGAAGTCGAAACGGTTGTTAAGCTCCAACAAGCTATCGTAGAACTTCTGACTCTTCATCTCGTTCCACTTGCGCGACACTTCGGCCTGCTGCATCTTCTTCTTGTCGCCCAGAATGTTGTTCATCAGGTTCACCCATGAGGCAATCTTGATGGTTCTGGGACCTTTCAGCCAGTCCTTGTGGCTTGCCATCACCAGATAAGCAATGCGGTCGATCTTGTTCTGGAACGTCATCTCAGCCTCGCATCTGCCCACGAAGGTAGTCCACTGCTCCAGCGAAATCGTTATGTATAGGCTATTGAAAATCGTATGCAGCTCATCTTCGCTCGCGCCCTCGGCTTTCCTTATCTCATTTCTGACCTGCCTGCTATCCACTCCATCCACCCACGGCTCGCGCTCTATCATGCGTCCGGAATCTTCGAGCCATTGTTCTCTCTTTCTCTGGGCAAGATAGAGATGATAATGTACGGGATGATTGGCTACTAACTTTAGTATCTCCTTGACAGCCTCTGAGGAGTTCCATGTGGAAAGCTTGTCTGGTTCGGCAACCAAACGGAAACACACGCACGTCATCACGCACACAGCCGTATATTCAGCCTGACGCGGGGTGCGATTGATGATCTGTCCATCGGGCATGCTGAAGGCCGAATACCTTCTTTGAAGACTGTTCCACAAGTCGATAACCTCCATCTCCAACGCTTGCGCCTCCAGCAGACGCCCAGCACAGAATACCTCCATCTCGTGCCATATCTGTGCAGGCGAAAGCTCACCATACATACGCTCCAGGTAGGCAAGTGCTGGATAAAGCGAACAGAAGAGGCGGCTCGTCTGATATTCGTGCCTGAGCTCTTGAAGTCTTTCATCGTCAAACAATGAAATCATAGGTAATGAATATTTTTACGACTGCAAAATTATAAAAAAGTATTAATATTATCGATATAACCGAATATTTTTTGGGGCTTATTCTATATTTTTTTCATCATGCCCAATATTTACCACATATATACCACATAGCCGACACATACTTTTGACACATACAGCCACATAGCGCCACATCGCTTCACATCACGCCATATCGTGCCACATAGATTTGGGCATTTTCGTTAAATATCTTTTTTTCAATACGTTAGATGTCGTAGCTTTGCACCAAGTTTAACCCGAACAGGGTGCCACGGTGGCAGTCGCGGCACAGAAACAAGCCACGGTGGTCAAGCTCCGGAGTTTCTCTGTTCATAACTCGACAAACAGTTATGAATGACAAGAAACGTCAACTGCGTGAAGTCAGCATCGAAGACTTCGACATCGCCCTCCTGCGCCAGGCAGCACGCGAGGGAAGACTCTTTATCGCTCCCGAAGGCACTGCCCCTGGGGAGCCGACCTCCGACAATGGCCTGCAGCCCGTGGCCGACATCCTGGCCTATGTGCAGCCCATTGCCGAATATTCGTCATGTCCTCGGGTGGGCGACATCTGGGAATCTGTTCTCCATGACGACAGGCTCGCTCCTCTCTTCTTCTTCTCACGTTACAGCAGCTCGCGGGGTATGGTCAACTGGTACCGTGTGACAGTCCTCGTGTGCCTCCTGCGCGAGTACGGCATATATGACAAGGGCATACCCGCCCAGCGACTGCATTGTATCCTCGAAGGCACCCAGCATCGCACTAACCGCTACACGGGCATGAGTCGTTACCTCTTTGAGCGCGCTCAACTAAGGGCTTTGCGCGAGATTCTGGACAAATTCAAGCAGTAAACCGAGCGTCTCCGTTTACTACAGCAGACAGCCATACCTTTGCACCGGATTCCTGAAACAAGGGTCTGCCGCGGGACACCACCGGTCCCTGTCTCGCAAACAATTATTGCATGTCTTACAATTTAAATCTTATTCGGTTATGAAAAAGACTATTTCAGAATTGACAACCGCCATTGGCGTAACAGAGAACCACAAGACCGATTTCGTCTATCCGCCATCGGTTCAGGGCGACCTCTTCAACCACCTCAAGCCGGAGCAGCAGGAGAGGGTCAAGCCTATCCTGCGCATCGTCAAGCGACCCTATCAGGTCACCCTCTGCATCGCACTGCTCGACTGTCTCGAGGGCAACGGCATCCAGCCCATCGACAACCCGATGCTGGATATGATTCAGCGCATCATCATCGAAGCGTGTAACCTTCGGCCGCTCCGATAAATTCGTTAGATTAGAGTTATTTGTGTGTTTGTTAATTTTTTTTGTTATGAAATCATTATTCAAGGTAGTCAGTCAGACAGACCCGGTGGCCATCAACACGCAGAATGGCACCACACAGAAATCGACCATCGTCCTGCAAGAGTTCGGTGGCAAGTATGAAAACTCGTATGTGGCTTCCCTCATCGGCAATCAGGTGAAGTTCTATGCCGGAGAAACCGTGTGGGCTTCGCTCCGATTCTCGGCACGCGAGTACAACGGCTCCAGCTATCAAGACACCACCATCCAGGAAATCATACCCTTCACTCAACATTAATCTGCCCTGAGCAATGATAATAATAAAACTCTTTATATTATGAAGAAAAAGAATTATTCAAACGTGAACCTCACCTGCGCCTTCCAAAATACTGAGGAACTATCAGGCAATCAATGCCTTAATGGCGTGTTCAGTAAGACTGACAATGGATTCCTCTTTGAGGAAGCCGTCCGCAAGGGGCGCCCACCCCGCAATCCCAAACTCTTCGATGGCAAGTACATCTCAATGGTGAAGATGCAGAACGGCCGCTATCAGTGCCACCTGAAGACCATGGACAAGGGATTCGACAAGCGCACATTTGCCGAGGAAGTTTACCAAGAAATCGTCAACGCACTAAAAATCATCGACTAAGTATGAAAGAGACACTCACTGTACCTACGCTCACTTCGGCCGACTTTCCGCCTGCCGTGAGAGCCTACTGGGATTCGGCTCCGGCACAGTTCAAGGTGCCGGCCATCCTCACCGCCATCGACTGCTATTGCGCCTTAGCCACCCGCTTGCGATTCAAGTACACCTACGACCTCGACCTCCACGCACTCCTGCTGCAGGTGCTCGTGGTAGCAGAGGCTGCCAGCGGAAAGTCATTCACCCGACCTATCGTCAAGACAATCATGCATCCCCTCAAACTGCGCGACCAGGAGATGAAACGCCTCGAACAGGCCTATCAGGACCTGAAGAAGACCTCTTCGAAGAACAAGCAGTTGCCCGAGGAACCCGTCACCGATGTTCGCTGTCTGCAGACCATCACCAAGGCGAAGCTCGTCAAGCGTGCCGACATGTTCATCCGCAAGTATGGCGAACCGCTCGCCTTCTGGTTCTACAACGAGGAGCTGGCCACGATGACCGAATCCAACAAGCGCGCCTTTGCCGACCTGCGAACCATGGACCGTCTGGCCTATGACCTGGGGGCGGAATATGGCTCCGACACGCTGTCGGATGCCAGTTACAATGCCGATGTGGATATTATCTACTGCTCGCTCTTCTGCGCCACAGAGAATGCCCTCAAGGAGTATATGGACAAACGCTCCATCGAGGGAGGAAACTGTACACGAAAGGTGCTCACCGACCTGGGTGACCTCATGGGCGAGGATGCACCTCATTTCCGTCCCCTCACCGACGGGGAGCAGACTGAAATCAACGACACCGTGCAGCATCTCATGAACCTCACCTATGCGCCCGACGGCCAGCTCCAACCCCTACATGTGGTGCCCATGGAGTGGATGGACTATCACGTGCGCCGATGGTGCTCGGAGCAACGCCAACTGGTGCTGAAGACGGGGTCCCGCGCCCGCAACTGCTTCTACAAGCGAGCCTCCGTGTCGGCTGCACGCATGGCATGTCTGCTCTATCACCTCTGGGGAGAGGATGCCGCCCGACAGAAGCATGTGGCCCGGTTCTATCGCTTCATGGCCACCTACATCGTGGATGGGCTGCTCAACCGATGGGGACGCCAATACGAACAGATGCACAAGACTGACGAGAACGACGATTGTGTCAAGGTAAGCCTCTACGACCAGTTGCCCGACCAATTCAGCCGGGACCAACTGCGCGAGCTCATCGTCAAGCTCGACCTGTCGACTCCCGCACGGGTGTTCATCTCGAAGTGGAAGAGTGCCAAACTCATTTACGCATCAAAAGAAAACAAGGATATTTATGCCAAGAATTACTGAACAGCAACTCTCTGAACTCCGAGCACTCCCCATCGAGGGAGTGGCTCAGAGATTGGGCCTTGGCGTGAGCCGCCACAGGAGCCTGTGCCCGTTTCACGATGACAGTCACCCGAGCCTGCATTACAGCGTGGCCAAGAATACCTACAAGTGCTTTGTATGCGATGCCCACGGAGGCCCCATCGACCTTGTGATGCACCATCTCCGAAAATCTTTCGTAGAGGCTTGTCAGTGGCTTGCTGACGAAAACAACATCATCATGCAGGAGTTCATACCTCACGACAAGCCTTCTGCGCCCAAACGGGCATTCAACCCCGAAAAATATATCAGGTTCTTCGAGCATCCCTTCCTCTGTCAGGCAGCACGCGCATTTCTCTTCGGCGAGCGCAAGCTCAATGAAAAGGTGGTAGGATGGTGTCGCCTCAACTCCTACACTGACAGGCAAGGCACCACATGGCTCCAGATCGACATCAACGGCAACCTCATAGGCGTGCAGAGCCGCAATCTGGGTCATTGCCGGCCATCAACTACAGCACCTCGCTTCAAGTTTCCCTACGGCCACACCTGCCACATCTACAATCTGCCCGTACTGAAGCTTCTCAAGGAAGGAGAACCGCTCTACATCACCGAAGGGGCCAGCGACTGTTGGGCTATGCTCTCCAGTGGCCACAAGGCCATTGCCATACCATCGGCCACCCTCCTCAACCGCAAGGACATCGAGACCATCCGCTCCACGCTCATCGACCGACGCTCCACACTCCACATGTATCCCGACCAGGATATCCCCGGGGAGAAGCTCTACCTTCAGCTCACTCGCATAGCCACCGATGCCGGCCTGTGTCTTGTGCGCCACTCACTGCCCCCGGGGTGCAAGGACTACAGCGACTTTTATGTGCGCCATCTCCAGCCCAAGTGTTAACTGTTAACGCGTAACTCGCATTTTTTTTATTTTCCTATTATGATCATCACATTACAACGTACATCGGTGAACGGTGAAATCACCGAGGGTCGCCTCAGCATCGACGGTATCCACATCTGCAACACCCTCGAAAACACCTTCTCATGCCTTGCCCCAGGCCACTATCGCGTCCACCTCATCAAGTGCAGCCAGTATGCCCGGAAGATGCCCATTGTGCTATCGCCGTCACTGTCACCATCGCCCAGCGACTGTGCCGCCTGCCCTCGCAGGACTTACGTCAACCACAACACTGCCATGCCGCGTTTCTGCCCCATGATAAAACCAGGCAACGGCATCCACTCGCGCCAGGACGGCAGCATCCTTGTGGGGCTGCGCCAATGCCAGGGGCTGCTCGTCCACCCCCGCGAGGTATTCGATACCCTCTATGCACGCCTCCGCATGACCATCCAGCGAGGCAAGGAAATAACCCTCAAAATCATCAAGGCATGAAACGACTGCTCAACCTACTCCACAACCTGCTCAAGCGAGGCTGCCTGAGAATCTTTCCCAAGCCTCAGTTATGCGAGTTGCTCTCCCTTTCACTTCTTGCAGTTTACGGTTGTTCAACCTCACGCCATGTGTCCGGGCTCGTGGAACACACATCTACAGATACCCTCTGTCTGAGCCAAGTGCAGTACGATTCCATCTACATTTTCCAAGACCGCCTGCTCGACCGCTCGCGCGACACCGTCTATCTCCGTGACGTTTCAATCGAGTACCGCTACCGCCTACACCGCGACACCATCCATGAGGTACACCACGACAGCATCCCTTATCAAGTGACAGTCACCGAGGTGAAGGAAATCACCCGACCCCTGACCTTCTTTGACCACCTGACCCGATTCACCTTCTGGTTCGCAGTCGGAGCCCTGCTCACCTTCCTGTTCATCAAAATCAAACGTGTAATTTAATTCCTGCACCACAATGAAAGACTTACTTTTATCACCGCACTTCAAGCTCGCAGAGTTCGAACGTTCAGCCACCGCCACCAAGCTTGGCATCGACAACCATGTACCATCCCAGTATATCCCAGCCCTCCAGCAGCTGTGCAAAGAGATTCTCGAACCCCTCCGTGCCTTCATCAATTCCAGCACTCCCCCTCATAAGGGGGAGGAGGAGGGGGTCATCATCATCAGCGGCTACCGCTGCCCCCTGCTCAACGTCAAGGTGGGAGGTGCGAAAGACTCCCAGCACATGACCGGAGAAGCCTGCGACATCCACATCCCCGTGCATGGCTTGACCAACGGGCAAGGCCAACGCTTCACCAACACCGACATCCTCAACCGTAGGTTCGCCTGGATCATGGACCATTGCGACTTCGACCAGCTCATCAAGGAAACCTCCGACCGCCGCATCTACTGGATTCACGTCTCATGCAAGCGCGACCGCACCAAGAACCGCCACCAGGTCATCCGCTTCTTGAAGAAACGAGGCAGCTAATGAACTTCAAATTCGGTACTTGGGTCATATCCAATGCTCAGGTCGGCAAACCATAAAATATAGCTTTTTTTCATAAAAACCGATAATCCCCCAAAACTACAACTTACTTGTTGGTTTTAGGGGATTATGATAGATTTTGCAGTCCGATTGGCATCGTCATGCTTTCCACATACCATGCAGGTTGCAGTACGCCCTGGCACACAGACACTCCTCGTTAGTGATGAACGTAGCCTCGGGCTTGCATCCTGGCTTCAGTTCACGCCTCAATACCGACTTGGGCGTCAGCAACTCTATCCACTGGATAAAGTGCTCGTCGAGCATCGGATGCTCCACACTGCCCACCTTCACGCGGTACCCATCGGCTGTTTTCTCAACCACAGGCACATGTTTTTCCTGTGCAGCGTCGGTTGTGTTCTCCTGTAGCAGTATCATTGGTTTGCCGCAGCACACCAATTCGCCTGCTCCAGGATTCAAGACTTCCACCATGTTGCCGCAAACAGGACAACGATAGATTTCCCTTTGTTTTGTCATAATGTCTCCTTTCTTTAAATGGAGTGCAACGTCACACTCGCGGATTCTCGCTGCAAAGATATTGAATAATCACGTTCTTGTCAATACCTTTATTATTTTATTATGTCTATTTAGCATCTTTTTCACAACTGTTATTTGAGAATCTTCTGTCCATTCACGATGTACACCCCTTTGGGCAAAGCGCCTTCACCGACAATCTAAGGAAGGCACGCGAGGAGGCAAGTTGGGGCTGTCACAGCAACAACAGATAAAAATCGAATGGAACGGCCAAATATTCCCATCTGAATATTGCAGATGTGCGGAAATATATGTAACTTTGCAGAAACCAAAGAACAAAATCACCCTATACGTAAACGAATTGTTATCATGAAGAAAAGAATGTTATTGCTGGTGGCTGCACTGCTGTGTGCATGGAGCAGCTACGCATGGGAACGTCAGACGGTGTGGCCCAAAGGAAAGATGCCCCATCGCCAAGAACATCAGATTGCAGCCATGACAGATGAGGCCGGCGACCCCAAGTTTAAGGCCGACAAGCATCGCGTGGCTTATCTGGAATGGTTTGAGAAACCCGACGAGAAAGTGCGCAACGGTGCCTGTATGATTCTCATCTCGGGCGGAGCCTACCAGAACTGCTGTGATGTGGGGTTAATCAAACTGTGGCACGAGACGCTGACCCGCCAGGGTATACAGTGCGTCAACTTTGTGTACCGCACGCCCCGCCCCACAGGTCTGCCCATCTACCAGACTGCGTGGGAGGATGCGCAAAGGGCTGTGCGCATGGTGCGCAGTCAGGCCAAGAAGCGAGGGTTCGACCCCGAAAAGATTGGCACCATATCCATGTCGGCCGGTTCCCATCTGGCACTGTTGCTGGCTACCAGCTCACAGACACCGGCTTATGAACAGGTGGATGCACTGGACACCATCCCCTGCCATATCAACTGGGCCATCGTGAATGCTCCGGCCTACGTAACAAACGACGGGGAGGAAGGCACACCTGCCACCCGCCAAGGCTATGGAATGGACGTGAAACTGTCCGATGTGTTCAAGTTTGACGAGAAGACCTGCCCCATGTCGCTCCATCACGGAGGACTGGACATCTATTCGCCCAACGGTTCCACTCTGATTTATAGAGAACTGCGCCGCAGGCACATTCCCGCCGAACTGCATCTCTACCCCAACGAGGGACATGGTGCCTTCGGTCTGGAACGAGGCATAGAGTTTATGAACCAGATGGAGTTTTACAGCAAGCTGGCCCCGAAGGAGGACATCATGAAGCGCTACCCCAGCGATGATGCACGCAAGGAAAAGGTAGCAGAGGACGTATGGCCGGAAGGCAAGATGCCATGTGCACAGGAGCACCAGTGCAAGCCCTACCTGGAATGGCACTTCCCGAAGGAAAAAAAGACCAATGCCATACAAATCATCTATAGCGGCGGCGCCTATGAGGGCAACAACCCGGACGGATTCGAAGTGGCTCCCCTACGACGCTATCTCAACGAACTGGGCATGACCGTGGTGACAATGAAGTACCGTACCCCTCGGCCCAAAGGACTGGCCAAGCACACTACTGCATGGCAAGACCTCCAGCGTGCCATCCGCATCGTACGCAGCAAGGCTGCTTCACACGGACTGGACCCCGGCAAAATAGGTATCATGGGCAGTTCGGCCGGCGGCCATCTGACACTGATGGGTGTCACCTCATCCATGCACCAGTCCTACTGGCCTATTGACGACATAGACAAGTTGCCCTGCAACGTGCAGTGGGGACTGGGCATCTATCCGGCCTATGCGCTCACGGACGGAGCCAATGCACCCAACAGCCAGGGAGGCAATGAAGACAGCGCTGTGCTGGTGCCCGAATTCAGCTTTGACCTGCATACGGCCCCGATGTTCCTCATCCATGGTGATGCCGACGGATGGGCAGCCATGAACTCGGTGAAGGTGTGGGAGAAGATGCGGAGCATGGGCATACAGTGTGAGCTCCACACCCTGGCCCGGAGTGAGCACTGTTTCCAGAACTATGCCTCTCCAGGTACAGGCTGCTACACATGGATGGATCAGATTGTGGAATATCTGCGCAAGATAAAGGCATTGTAAGCCACGATGTATTTCCTATTGGTCATGAAAGCCCCGGTCGCACTTATGGCCGGGGCTTTCATGATAGACGGACGGGGCGAAGCGCTGTCATAGCGAACGCCGGCGGAATTCTGCACAAACGATGCTTGTGGCAATGGCCACATTCAGACTTTCGGTGGTGACAGCGCCCAACGGGTAGTTGGGGATGAAAAGGCGTTCGCTGACAAAGGATTCCACCTCAGGACTGATGCCACGCCCCTCATTGCCCATAATCACAATGCCATGGGGCGAGAGCGGACGCTGATAAATATTGTCACCGTCGAGGAAGGTGCCAAAGACTGGCAGGGATGTGTGGGCAAGGATAGAAGGCAGGCTACAGTAGTGCACCTCCACACGTGCCAATGCGCCCATAGTGGCCTGTGTGGCCTTGGGATTGTAGATGTCGGCCGTGTCGGGGGAGCACACTACATGGCGGATGCCGAACCAGTCGGCAAGCCTTATGATGGTGCCCAGATTGCCCGGGTCCTGTACACAATCGAGCATGAGGGACAGCTGTCCGTCGAGTGTCTCGGGAGAGAGCGTGCGCTGTGGAATGGGAAAAAGTGCCACCACCTGCTGCGGCTGACACAGAAGGCTGGTGCGCCGCAGTTCATCAGGGCTTACCACATCGTGCTCCACACTGTCGGCCAACGACTGGTTATCGGCTATCCACGCTGGTAAGGCCGCCAGATAGACCGGTTTCATCGTGGCACACAATTCACCTACCAGCTTGGGACCTTCGGCCACAAAGAGCTGTTCCTGCAGTCGGTATTTCCGCTGTTCAAGCGAATGTATTTTCTTGATAATAGCCTTGCTTATCATATAAAATCAGATGTAAAGACAGTGCAAATATACGACGAATTATCGAAGAATCCGCAAAAAAATGAATGATTTTTGCGGAAATAGTCTTACCTTTGTACCGTGAACAGAAAAAAGATTGCAAGCAAAGCGTGTGTCCTTGCCTTGACGGCGGCCCTGGCCACATCGTGTTCAGTGTCCAAGTTCCTTCCCGAAGGAGCCACGCTGCTGGACAAGGTGAGCCTGTATAGCGACAGTGCCTCGTTCAAAACCACGAACCTGCAGGGCTACATACGCCAGCACCCCAACAACCGGTGGTTCTCGTGTGTGAAGGCGCCGTTGGGCATCTACTGTCTGTCCGGCACCGATAGCACCAAGCGCATCAACCGCTTTGTGCGCAAGCTGGGAGAAGCACCGGTCATCTATGACGAACAGACAGCCCTGAAGACACAATACGACCTGCAGGCCGCCGTGCAGCATCAGGGCTACCTGAACGCTACCGTGCGTACCATCACACTGACCAAAGGCCACAAGACCCATCTGTTCTACGAGATTGATCCCGGCCCATGCTACAAGGTGCGCTCGCTCGACTGCCAGATACAGGATGAAGGCATTGCCGCCCTGCTGGACAGCATCGACAGCAAGACCCTGCTCTACCCTGGCATGGACTTCAACTTGAACCAGCTGGAGGCTGAACGGTCGCGGCTGAACACCCTCCTGCTCAACAACGGCTACTACAGGTTCCACAAGGATTTCATCCACTTTCAGGCCGATACCACAGTGGGCAACCGGCAGGTGGACCTGAAAATGGAACTCCGGCCCTATCGCCGGAACAGGCTTTCGCAGCCCCAGCCCCACCAGATTTATCGCATCGGGGACGTAGACTTCATGCAGGGCGACGACCCTGCCACCCCGCTGTGCATACGTCCCAAGGTGCTGCATGCTGCCAGCGAGATCCACAAGGGAGACCTGTACCGGGAAACGAACGTACAGAACACTTACGCGCGGATGATGCGACTGGGAGCTGTGATGAGCACCAACGTGAAGTTTACGCCCGAACCGTACGACAGTACCCTGCTCCATGCCAATATCTCGCTGCTCCCCAGCAAGGTCAACTCCATCAGCCTGGAACTGGAAGGAACCAACTCGGCCGGTGACCTGGGGGCTGCCATCCTGGCATCCTACCAGAACAGGAACATCTTCCGCGGAGCCGAGCTCCTCAGCATCAAGCTGCGAGGGGCATACGAAGCCATCAGGGGACTGAACGGCTACACCGACCAGGATTATATAGAGTACAGTGCAGAGATGGGTATCACTTTTCCCGACTTCAAGTTCCCCTTTGCCGGTCGTCAGTTCCGCCAGAGGGCACAGGCCACCACAGAAGTGAGCCTGATGTACGACTCGCAGGACCGCCCTGAGTTTCACCGCCGCGTGGTGACAGGAGCCCTTCGCTACCGCTGGAACCGCCTCAACCGCAGCCGCCAGCACAAGGTGGACCTGCTCGACCTCAACTATGTGTTCATGCCCTGGATAAGCGACACCTTCCGCAAGCTGTACCTGGAGGACCCCGACAGCAAGAACGCCATCCTCCGATACAACTATGAGAACCTCTTCATCATGAAATGGGGCTACACCTTCACCTACCATTCCAGCCCCATGAACGCAGCCAACAACAACTACGGACTGAATGCCTACACCTTGCGTGCGGGGATAGAGACGGCAGGCAACCTGCTCTATGGCATGAGCAACCTGTTCTCGGCAGGCAAGAACAGCCAGAACCAGTATACACTCTTCAACATCGCATACGCCGAATATGTAAAGCTCGACTTTGACCTGGCCAAGAGCTTCAGGATAGACAACCGCAACTCCTTTGCCCTCCACCTGGGAGCAGGCGTGGCATTCCCATACGGCAACAGCACCATCCTGCCCTATGAAAAGCGCTACTTCAGCGGCGGTGCCAACAGTGTGAGAGGATGGAGTGTGAGAGAGCTGGGGCCCGGCACCTACAACGGAAGCGACGGCCGCATCGATTTCATCAATCAGACGGGCGACATCAAGCTGGACATGAATGCCGAGTACCGTACCCATCTGTTCTGGAAAATACACGGAGCCGTATTTGTGGATGCAGGCAATATATGGACCCTTCGCTCATACGAAGAACAATCTGGCGGACAGTTTCGCTTCGACACGTTCTGGCGTCAGATAGCAGTGTCTTATGGCCTTGGTCTGAGGCTCAACTTCGACTATTTCATTCTGCGTCTGGACGGAGGTATGAAAGCAGTTCATCCTGCCTTTACAGATTCGCGCAGGCACTTTCCCATTGTCCATCCCCAGTTCAACCGCGATTTCAGCCTCCACTTTGCTGTGGGACTTCCATTCTAGACGAAAAAAATGGAAGCAAAACTTGTCGGATTGGCCACAAAACCGTAACTTTGCAGGAAAAACAAGTCAAAAGGAGATGAAATTCGTATCATTAGGTTCAGGAAGCAGCGGAAATTGCTATTTCCTCTGTACTGCCCAGACCAGCATCCTCATTGACGCGGGAGTGGGCGCACGAACCATGCGCCGCTATTTTCGTGATTTGGGCATGCAGATGGGCGGACTGGATGCCGTCTTCATCACGCACGACCATGCCGACCATATCAAGGCTGTGGCCACCTTTGCCAACGAATTCAATATACCTCTATATACTACAGAAAAGGTATACCATGGCATCACCCGCAACTATGCCGTGTCGGGGCGCATTGCTCCAGAAAAGATGAGATTCCTGCAGAAAACCGTTGGCGTTACAGTGGGAGACCTCACAGTGACACCCTTTGAAGTGCCTCACGACAGCACCGACTGTGTGGGCTACAGGGTGGAGCACGGCGGCATCACGTTCTGCCTCATCACGGATGTAGGTCACGCCACACCCACCATCGAGCAGGAAGTGGCACGTGCAAACTACCTGGTACTGGAAGCCAACCACGATGAAGACATGCTCAACATGGGTCCCTACCCTGCCTATCTGAAAGGAAGGATAAAGAGCGACAAGGGGCACCTAAGCAACAAATCGGCGGCTACCCTGCTGGCCAAGCATGCCACGCCCGCGCTTCACCACGTATGGCTGTGCCACCTCAGCGAGGAGAACAACCATCCGGAGTTGGCCAGAAAGACCGTGGAAAGCATCCTGCAAAGCTACGGCATACAGCCAGGAACAGACTTCAAAATTGAGATATTGAAGCGTAAGACACCCTCAGAGGTGTATGAATTGAACGAAAATTAAAAAAAAAAGGGAAAACATTTGGCCATATCGCAAAAAGTCCATACCTTTGCACTCGCAAAACAGAAAGCAAGCGTCCTTAGCTCAGTTGGTAGAGCAATTGACTCTTAATCAATGGGTCCAGGGTTCGAGCCCCTGAGGGCGTACAAAAAAGCTTTATGAGGATGCGTCCTTAGCTCAGTTGGTAGAGCAATTGACTCTTAATCAATGGGTCCAGGGTTCGAGCCCCTGAGGGCGTACAGAAGAGAAGGGATGGCCCGCAAAGCTATCCCTTCTCTTTTTTCGTTCCTGCTGCGCCCAACGCACAGCCACAGAACGGAAGAAAGCCAAGAAAAGAAAGTATAAACATAACCGTAAGATACTACTATGTACAGAACCAAAACATGTGGAGAACTGCGCCTGGCTGATGCCGGAAGCGAAGTGACACTGGCAGGATGGGTACAGCGTGTGCGCAAAATGGGCGGCATGACATTCGTCGACCTGCGCGACCGCTACGGCATCACCCAGATTGTCTTCAACGAAGAAAAAGATGCCTCACTGTGTGAACGCGCCAACAAGCTGGGCCGTGAATACGTGATTCAGCTCACAGGCACCGTGTGTGAGAGAGAGAGCAAGAACAGCCACCTGCCCACAGGCGAGATTGAAATCATCGCCCAGACGCTGGTCGTGCTGAACGAAAGTGTAACACCTCCGTTCACCATCGAGGACAACACAGACGGCGGAGACGACATCCGCATGAAATACCGCTATCTGGATCTGCGCCGGCAGGCTGTGCGGAGCAATATCGAACTGCGCCACCGCATGACAATGGAGGTACGCCGCTATCTTGACAGCAAAGGATTCCTGGAGATTGAAACTCCCATGCTCATCGGCTCCACTCCCGAAGGTGCACGTGACTTCGTGGTGCCCAGCCGTATGAATCCCGGACAGTTCTATGCCCTGCCCCAGAGTCCGCAAACCCTGAAGCAGCTGCTGATGGTTGCCGGCATGGACCGCTATTTCCAGATTGTAAAGTGCTTCCGCGATGAAGACCTGCGTGCCGACCGTCAGCCGGAGTTCACACAGATCGACTGCGAAATGTCCTTTGTACAGCAGGAAGACATCATACAGCTTTTCGAAGGCATGGCCAAACATCTGTTCCGTACACTCAGAGGTGTGGAACTGGCCGAAGACTTCCCCCGTATGACATGGGCCGATGCCATGCGTCTGTATGGCTCCGACAAGCCTGACACACGCTTCGGCATGACCTTTGTGGAACTGATGGACACCCTTTGTGGCACAGGCGAATTCAGTGTGTTCAATGAAGCTGCCTACATCGGAGGTATCTGTGCCACAGGACAGGCTTCCTACACCCGCAAGCAAATAGACCAACTCACCGATTTCGTGAAGCGTCCGCAGATAGGTGCCAAGGGCCTCGTTTACGCACGCGTACAACCCGACGGAAGCGTAAAGAGCAGCGTGGACAAGTTCTACTCCCCCGAGGTGCTCAACAGCCTCAAGGAGAAGATGGGGGCCCAACCCGGCGATCTCATCCTGATCCTCAGCGGAGACGATGCCATGAAGGTACGCAAGCAGTTGTGCGAACTGCGCCTGGAGATGGGCAACCGCATGGGGCTGCGCGACAAGAACAAGTTTGCGCTTCTGTGGGTTGTGGATTTCCCCATGTTTGAATGGAGCGAGGAGGAAGGACGCCTCATGGCCATGCACCATCCCTTCACCCATCCCAAGAGCGAGGACATCCCCCTGCTTGATACCGATCCTGCAGCTGTACGCGCCGATGCATACGATATGGTATGCAATGGTGTGGAAGTGGGTGGCGGAAGCATCCGAATCCACGACCAGCAGCTTCAGGCAAAGATGTTCGAGATACTGGGCTTCACACCCGAGAAGGCCCAGCAGCAATTCGGCTTCCTGATGAACGCCTTCAAATACGGAGCACCTCCTCACGGCGGACTGGCCTATGGTCTTGACCGCTGGGTAAGTCTTTTTGCCGGACTCGACAGCATCCGCGACTGCATTGCCTTCCCTAAGAACAACAGCGGACGCGATGTGATGCTGGATGCACCCGGCACACTTGACCAAAAGCAACTGGACGAGCTCTGCCTGCAGATAGCAATTCCAAGCACAGAGAAGTAGCCAGCGCCAGCTGCTGTAAAGCCTGTACATTAATTATATATAGGGATGCACTCATAGGGGCATTCCTATATTTTTTGTTAAAAAGACATAAAATAACGAACCTTTTCACGTTTGTTTGAATATATATATATAACTTTAGACAAGAAAACAGCAAAAATAGGACGTTATGATGCATGATTTGTAAATATCCGGCATCAGAAATCCTTGTTAAACAATATTTTAAAACAAAAACGAAACAAAAAAAAGAACATGACTGGTCAATTTTTATTTTTTGGCAATTTAGGAGGTGGGGAAATCATCATCATCGCGCTTGTGATTCTCCTGCTCTTTGGTGGCAAGAAGATTCCCGAACTGATGCGTGGTTTGGGCAAGGGCGTGAAGAGCTTCAAGGATGGAATGAACGAAATCGAGAAGGAAATCAACGAAGCACCCGCTCCAAAGCAGACCGAAACCAATCCAACAGAAACAAAATAAGCAAAAGTTTATAAAACTCTAAAATTCATCCTACTAACTCAACAAATTCATAGAATCATGGACAAAATGTCAAGAAGATCGTTCCTCAAAGCAGGAACAGCAGCTACTGCTGCACTGGCCATGACACCCAGCGAAGTGCTGGCTGCCCAGGCAAGTAAGAAGAAAGCCAAGACCCCTACCAAGCTGAAACTGCTGGGCGTAGGTGTGGGTGGCCGTGGTCATGCCGACATCAATGGATGCTGCAAGAAGAGCGACACAGAGCTCTATGATGATGTAGAATTCATCGGACTGGCTGATGTAGACTGGAAGTATGCCAAGGGCGTACTCGATGAGTACAAGAAGCTCTACCCCAACATCAAGCTCTATCACGACTACAAGACCATGTATGCCGAACTGCTGGAACAGGCCGACGGCGTGGTTATCGGTACAGCCGACCACACGCATGCCATCATTGCCGCTGAAGCGCTGATTGCTGGCAAGCATGTATATTGCGAGAAGCCCCTCACCCGTACGGTATACGAATCCCGTCTGCTCACCAAGCTGGCCGCCAAGGCTGGTGTGGCCACACAGATGGGTAACCAGGGTGCCAGCGGCGAAGGTGTGAACCTGGCCTGCGAATGGCTGTGGAACGGCGAAATCGGCGAAGTAACCCGCGTAGACGCTTTCACCGACCGTCCTATCTGGCCCCAGGGTCTGGAACATCCTGCCGAAGTTCACAAGATTCCCGACACCCTCAACTGGGATGCCTTCATCGGTCCGGCTCCCAAGCGCGACTACAACTCCGTCTATCACCCCTGGAACTTCCGCGGATGGTGGGACTTCGGTACAGGTGCGCTGGGTGACATGGCCTGCCACATCCTGCATCCCGTATTCAAGGCCCTCGACCTGGGTTATCCCATCAAGATTCAGGGTAGCTCCACCCCGCTGATGGCCGAGAGCTGTCCCAATGCACAGATGGTGAAGTATACCTTCCCCGCACGTCCCAACCGTCCCCGTGTGGCCATGCCCGAGGTAGAAGTGACATGGTACGATGGCGGTCTGATTCCTCCCCGTCCCGAACAGTTGCCCGCCGGCAAGAGCCTGAACATCAGCGGTGGTGGTGCCATCTTCTACGGTACCAAGGACGTGATGATTGTAGGTTGCTACGGCGAATCCCCCTACCTGCTGAGCGGCCGCAAGCCCAATGCTCCCAAGGTATGCCGCCGCGTGACCGTATCTCACCAGCGCGACTGGGTGCGTGCTTGTCTGGAAGATCCCGCAACACGCGTAAAGACCAGTTCTGACTTCAGCGAAGCAGGTCCGTTCAACGAAATGGTTGCCATGGGTGTGTGCGCCATCCGTCTGCAGGGTCTCAACCAGATTCTGGACTGGGACGGTGAGAACATGAAGTTCACCAATATTCCCGAGGGTGCCAAGGTGAATGCCATGATCAAGGACGGCTTCTCTATCCACGACGGACACCCCACATTCAACAAGACTTTCACAGACCCCGTAGACGCTCGCAAGTTTGCCGCAGAGCTGGTTAAGCCCGTTTACCAGAACGGCTATGTGCTGCCCGAGCTTCCCACCGACTAAAGACAAACGTCTGTGTAACACAAGGAAATCATTTTAATTTGTCATTTTCAAACATGAAAATAAAATCAATTCTAGCTGCCACCGCCATGGTGGCAGCTATTAATTCCCAAGCACAGGGAATCCAGTACTTCATCGCACAGAATCCCGAAATCGACCTGAGCGAACTGACCGTTGACAAGGACGGCTATTATGAATTGTTCAATGGAAAGGACCTGAAGGGCTGGAGAGGCTATGGCAAGGACCATGTGCCCAGCAAGTGGAACGTCAAGGACGGTGCCCTTCACTTCAACGGACAGGGCGAAGGCGAAGGTGGCGACATCATCTTCACCCACCAGTTCCAGAACTTCATCTTCGAATTGGAATGGAAGATTAGCGAAGGCGGCAATTCCGGCATCTTCTATCTGGCCAAGGAAACGGCTACGCTGGAACCTGCCAAGACCGAGACAAAGGAGTTTAAGGACGGTCCCGTATCGGCTGTAGTCACTGTGAACAAGGATGCCAAGCTCAACTACCAGCCCATCTACATCTCCTGTCCCGAGTGCCAGGTGCTCGACAACGAGCGTCATCCCGATGCCAAACTAGGTGCCACACTGGGTATCCGTCAGTCCACCTCACTCTACGACATGATTGTGGCCAAGCCTCAGAATGCAAAGCCTGCCGGCGAATGGAACAAGGTGAAGATTACCGTGAAGAACGGCAAGGTAACCCACTACCAGAACGGTGTGAAGGTGCTCAGCTACCAGCTGTGGGGCCAGGAATGGATCGACCTGCTGCAGAGCAGCAAGTTCAGTGAGAAGAACTGGCCCTTGGCATTCCAGCTGCTCAAGAACTGTGGCGGTGACGACAAGAAGGGCTATTTCGGCTTCCAGGATCACGGCGATGAAGTATGGTATCGTAATATCCGTGTGAAAGTTATCAAGTAACATTTACCATTTAGCTTTAACAAAAAAATGAAAAGGATTTTCTCCTATGCTCTGCTTCTGGTGGTGGCCCTGTCAATGGGTCTCCCGGCCAATGCCAAGAAGAAAGAGATTGCCTTCCAGATGTACAGCGTGCGCGACCTTATCGGTGACCCAGGCAAATATGCAAAGAACCATGAAAGCGCTCTGAAGCAGCTGGCAGCAATGGGATATACAGCTGTGGAAGCTGCACACTATGGCGACGGAAAACTGTATGGCGTGACGCCCGAACAGTTCAAGGCCGATATTGAGGCTGCCGGGCTGAAGGTGCTTTCGAGCCACGTGGGGCACAACCTCAACGATGAGGAACTGGCCTCGGGCAATTTCCAGGGTGCCCTTGCATGGTGGGATCAATGTATTGCTGCCCATAAGGCCGCAGGGATGAAATATCTGGTGAACCCTGGTGTCAACTACCCCCGCAACCTCAAGGAAGCCCAGGTCATCTGCGACTACCTCAATAAGATTGGTGAAAGGGCCAATGCCGCCGGTCTGAAGTTTGGCTACCACAACCATTCCCACGAATTCAACAAGGTGGAAGGCAAGGTGTGGTACGACTATATGATTGAGCACACCGACCCCACCAAGGTCTTCTTCGAGATGGATGTATACTGGGCTGTCCGTGGACAAGTGAGCCCAGTGGAGTATTTCAAGAAGTACCCCGGACGCTTCACCCTGCTCCACATCAAGGACCACACCGAGATTGGCCAGAGTGGCATGGTGGGTTTTGACGCCATCTTCAAGAACGCTGAAACAGCCGGATTGAAGGGCTGGGTGGTAGAGCTTGAACATGGAAGCAGCGCCGACATTCTGGAAGGCATGAAACTGAGCGCTGACTATCTCAAGGCAGCAAAGTTTGTAAAGCCTTCTTATGAATAAGCCGCAACCACAGACAAAACAATTATTCAAAAACAAACAAAAAAGACAACAAACATGAAAAAGTTATTGATTCTGCTCTGCATACTTTCATGCACCATTGTCACTGCCTGCGCCCCCGCTGCACAACAGCAGCAACAGCCCAAGAAGGAAATGGCGTTCCAGATGTACAGCGTGCGCGACCTTATCGGTGACCCCGACAAGTTTGCCCAGAACCAGGCCGATGTGCTCAAGCGTCTGGCCGAGATGGGATACACCGCTGTGGAGGCTGCCTGCTATGATAATGGCAAGCTCTATGGCATGGAGCCTGAAGAGTTCAAGGCAGCCATTGAGGCCGCTGGCCTGAAGGTGCTCAGTTCACACACCACCCGTAACCTTTCCGACGAGGAAATCCAGAACCGTGACTTTACGGAAGCCCTCAAGTGGTGGGACCAGTGCATCGATGCCCACAAGCGTGCCGGATGCAGCTACATCGTGATTCCCTGGTGCAACGTTCCTCCCACACTGGAAGCCCTGAAGGTTATCTGCGAGTTCTACAGCGAAGTGGGCAGCCGCGTGAACGCAGCTGGCATGAAACTGGGTTACCACAACCACAGCCACGAGTACCAGAAGGTTGAGGACAAGGTGATGCTCGAATACATGCTTGAGAACACCGATCCTGCCAAGCTTTTCTTCGAAATGGATGTCTACTGGACCGTTCGCGGCCAGGTGGCTCCTGTAGCGATGTTCAAGAAATACCCCGGACGCTTCACACTGCTCCACATCAAGGATGACAGCGAAATCGGACAAAGTGGAATGGTAGGCTTCGACGCCATCTTCAACAATGCCGAAACGGCAGGCCTGAAAGGCTGGATTGTGGAGCTGGAGCACGCCAGCACGCCCGACATCATGGCCGGCATGAAGATGAGTGCCGACTATCTGCTCAATGCAGCGTTTGTAAAGGAATCATACGAATAATCATTTATCTACACAAGGGGTTGCAGGTCTTCCTAAAGGGCTGTGCAACCCCTTTTTCAATTAAAATAATGGAAGAGAAAAAACAGATTACCAACAAAGAGGCCGGTGCACCCGAAGAAGAGGCTGGCGAGAGCATGTCGTTTTGGGACCACCTGGAAGTGCTCCGCTGGGCCATATTCCGCATCGCGTGTTTCCTGTGTGTGTGCATGGTGGGTACATTCATAGCCATGCCCTACATTTTCGACAACTACATTCTGGCCCCCACCTCCAACAATTTCTTTGTCTACCAATGGCTTCAGAAGCATGGTCATGGACTGATTCAGATGAACCCCGACTTTTCCGTGGAAATCATCAACATCAACGTAGCAAGCCAGTTCATGACCCACATCCAGACAGCCATATCGCTGGCTGCCATCATCACCTTTCCCTACATCATTTACGAAGTGTGGAAATTCATCAGACCGGCCCTTTTCGACAATGAAATCAAGCATCTGCGTCCGGCCTTCCTTGGCGGAACCGTGATGTTCTTCATCGGATGTGCCATCGGCTATTTGCTTGTCTTCCCCTTCACATTCAGGTTTCTGATGGAATATGAGCTCAGCGCTTCCATCCACAACCAGATAAACCTGTCCTCCTATATCGGCAATTTCACCATGCTCATCCTGGTGATGGGTATTGTGTTTGAGATGCCGCTGCTGGCATGGTTGCTCTCCAGCCTTGGCCTGCTCAACAAAGGAATGCTCACCGAATACCGCCGTCATGCTGTGGTGGTACTGCTGGTAGGTGCAGCCTTTATCACCCCCAGCGGTGACCCCTTCACACTCATGCTCGTTTTCATACCCTTATATGTGCTCTACGAACTCTCCATTCTGGTGGTCCGCAAATAGGTTCTTACTGACCCTGACCCTTATTCTGCCGTCAATCGTCTGTGCCCAAGTGAATGCCCCCAGACGATTGATGACAGATTTGCTGGAACACACCGACTGTGTTTTCAAGGAGGGTGTGCTCAGCACCATTTCCCTGGAGATGGCCTTCCAGGACACACGGCTGAAGGTTGCCGAGATACACACCCCCACCCCACACCTGAGTTGGCAGCTCTCCACCTCACATCCCAACACCATCCAGCAAGCCTACGAGATACAGCTGGCAACCAGCAGAGAGAAACTGCTGGCCGATGCTCCCGACCTTTGGGACAGCGGACGTGTGGAATCATCCCAGAACCTGGCGGTCCCGTATGACGGAAAAGCATTACAGTCGGGACAGTGCTATTGGTGGCGTGTGAGGGTATGGGACAACTATGGACAAATAAGCCTTTATTCCGAGCCAAAGGCATTCCGCACAGCCTCCACCTTTTCTGATACCATAGCACGCTATCCACTGCAGAAATCCTACGAAGCCCCCATCGGCATAACCCATGAAAACAACGTTTATTTCATTGACTTCGGACAAGCCACATTCGGACAGGTAACGCTCTCGCTCTTTGCTACAGGCAGCCAGGACACTGTCACCCTCCATTTGGGTGAGGCTCAGAAAGACGGGCGAGTGGACCGTCATCCTGGAGGCTCCATACGCTATACGTCCTATCGTATACCTCTGCGCCAAGGACAGCACACCTATACCCTCCAGATTATCCCTGACAAGAGAAATACCGACCCCAATGCAAACGAGAGTGGTGTACACCCCATCCTCATGCCCTCCTATATCGGGGAGGTTTATCCATTCCGCTATTGCGAGCTGGAACACTATAACGGGCTGTTGCGCAAAAACGACATTGTCCGTCACAGCGTGCATTACCCCTTCGACCCAGGAGCCTCCTGGTTCAGCTGCAACGATTCTGTACTGAATCGCGTGTGGCAACTGTGCAAGCACACCATCAAGGCCACCTCCTTCTGTGGAGTGTATGTAGACGGTGACCGTGAGCGCATTCCCTACGAGGCAGATGCCTATATCAACCAACTGTCCCATTATAGTGTGGACCAAGAGTTCTCCATGGCCCGGTACACCATCGACCATCTCATCAAATGGCCCACATGGCCCACTGAATGGCTTATGCAATCGGTGCTCATGGCATGGAACGACTATCTTTATACAGGCGACACCCTCCTCATCAGCCGTCACTACGACATGCTCCGCCAACGTACACTGTCTGCGCTGCGAGACAGCACGGGACTTGTGACCAGCAAGATGCAGACTCCTGCTATTCTGCGCCAACTGGGTTTCCACGGCAAAGCAATACGCGACATCGTGGATTGGCCGCAATCCGGAGCTGCAGGCATAGAAAAGACTGAAGAAGGAGAGGCCGATGGATTCGTACTCTCACGCTACAATGCTGTGGTGAATGCCTACCACTACCGTACGCTCAGGATGATGGAGCAGATAGCCACAGTCCTTGGTCACACTCAGGATGCCACAACCTACACTCAAGATGCCGACCGTTTCTTCACCCTCTTCAACCAGCACTTCTTCAATCCGCAAACCGGATGTTACAGCGATGCACCAGGAAGCAGCCACCAAAGCCTGCATGCCAACATGTTCGCACTGGCATTCCAACTGGTGCCTGCCGAACATCTCAGTACCGTGTGCAACCACATACAGTCGCGCGGAATGGCATGTAGCGTATATGGTGCCCAGTTCCTGATGGATGCCCTTTTCGAAGCGGGCGTCGACGAATATGCCATGTCGCTGCTCAATGCCACAGGCAAGCGGAGCTGGTACAATATGATTCGCTTGGGCAGCAGTGTATGTCTGGAGGCCTGGGATCCGGTCTTCAAGCCCAACCTCGACTGGAACCATGCATGGGGTGCTGCTCCAGCCAATCTCATTCCCCGCTATGTGATGGGGCTGGAACCATTGGAAGGCGGATTCCGCAAATTGCGCATCAAGCCCCATCCCGGAACCCTGGAGTTTGCCAGTGCCATCATCCCCACCATCCAAGGCGATGTGCGCATCACCTATGACAACAGCCAATGCAACCGGTTTGAAATCCATGTGGTCACGCCTCCCAACACCACTACCGAGATATGGCTTCCCCGATATGGGAAAACCCATACGCTACTCATAGACGGCACTCACACACGTGCTGAAATACAAGGCTCATATCTGGTGACTGTCCTAGGGTCAGGCGCTCACAACCTCATCTCAGAAGAATAGCACAGGAGGCCGGGTTTTCGGAATCATTGGCTGGGCGAGAGGGAAAGGGTTATCCTTTCACGCATCAGATGCCTGATAGCTGCTATCGGATGGTAGATAATCATCCTGGGTCCCGACCATCTCATCACCATTCTGATACGCTCTTTCATCTCTGGCCTGTAGCAATGCACGGGACATTTCTTGCAGGTGGGCTTGTGCTCGCCATAACGACATCTGCTGAGTCGGCTGTGGGCATAGTCCAGCAGTTCCTTGCAGCTTGGGCATAGTTCGTCATGCCCTTCGCATTTCCGGCAATACAGACGTATCATCTGCTCCACCACCGCCTTTTCTTCTTCTATGCGCGTGTTATTCATTCTTGCACTCATCTATGCCATACATTGTTTCAAGCATTCTTGTTCCGCTCCCTGTCCGGAAGATGTTCTTGCGGACAGCACGTATAGCATGAGGGGATTCTTCGTCCTCATACAGATTAACGAGGAAGTCAGCCTCGATGAGTATCTGATAGTCCCAATCCTCGCACACATGGTAGGTGTGGTGATGGCCTACGAGCCAACAGATACGTTCAATCTCTTTGTCTGAATAACCGCCAAGACGTGTCAGCAGCTCCCGGGCGACAGCAGGACCTTCCTGCTCCTGTAGCTTGCCGTTTTGATGTCCATATTTCTGTTCACTCGCCCTTATTCCCATGTCATGAACGAGGGCTGCACTTTCTAGTATGAACTGCGTTTCCTCGTCCAATCCTTCACTTCTGCCTATCACCGAGGCGTAGGCATGAACTTTAGTCGTATGCTGTATGCGCTTGGGGTCGCCGTTGTTATATTCAATCATGGCGAGCGCCAATTCTTCAATTTTATCCACAAATGTTATTTTACATTATTTCTGATTCAAAGTGTTATATCTACCTATGGACGCTTGTCTTCAATACGAAAGATTAGGTGCATGCCATACCTGACCCTAAGGGATTTTTAGATATACAACTCGTTTTCTTTCCTGGTGGCACAGACTTTTTTCAGACCTTGTGTTGCCAGGAAGTTCATGACCGCTCCAATGTTTCTCACCCCTGTTGGGCATACCGACACGCACTTCATGCAGGATATGCACTTGGCAGTATCAACCGTTTTGGGGTCAGATAGTGGAATGGCATCGGCTGGACATTGTCTGGCGCAAAGGCCACAACGATTGCATCCGCGTCTTCCTTTGGGGTGTGGCACCTTGCCGCCTTTCTTGTAAGGACGGTTGCCTGGAAGCTTTGGCATAGCGCAGTCTGTACCTTCTGCCTTCTTCATGATGTCAGCAGCGAAACGTCGGAGCGTCTGTTCATCATCGGCATCGGGTCGGCCTTTGCCATATTTCCTGATGATACTGTGCTCGGCTACGGCTCCTACAGCAGCAATCACACGGAAACCCATCTCTGTGGCCACGTCCTGCATCTCCAATAGTGCATCATCGTAGGCACGGTTGCCATAGACAGCTACCACCACACATTTCGCCCCGTGGGGATTTACCATCCGCAGACGTTCTACAGCCAATGCCGGCACACGTCCTGCAAAAACGGGCAGAGCAATGACTGCCAGGTCATCCTCATGGATATGGGCCGGCCGGATGTCAGCGGCCTTGACGCACAGGTCTGTCACAACACTTTCCTTGTCTATGCCCCTACATAGGGTTTCGCTCACGCGTCGAGTACCTCCTGTGGGGCTGAATACTATTTGATGTATCTTCATCTGCTATTTACTTGTTTGTTGAGAATATCCTGATATTCATAAGATTCCTCTGTGGTGTCTAGTTGTATCTTTCAGTCAGGCTGTTGACCGTCGTGGGCCTTCCATGCACATGCTGTCAGTTTCATGTCGGTGAAGACCGCCTTGAAAGATGACTGCTCCGGAGAACAGGCATATATGCCGAATTGTATCTTGCCTCCGCCCTGATGCATGTGGCACACTCTCATCTGCGTGAAGTGTACACCATCCTGAGAGCATTCGATACAATAGTCATCCTCTCTGCGAGATAGCCTATACCACATCGTCTTGACATTGGCCGGAATGGCTGTTGTCGCCCAGTCAGAATAACCATTATTGGTCACTACGCTCCCCAAATGCTGAAACGCCTCGTTTTCGTATTCTACACTGCCCTTCAACCAGTTATCGCTGTCAAGATAAAGGACAATGCCGCATTGGTCAAACCGATGATGGCTTTCGGTGAAGTCTGTCTTCACGATGAAACTGAAATACTTTTCCTCTGTCTCCATCTGGAATACAGGGGCGTTGTCGTTCCGAAAATGGTAATAGGTGCGTTGCCAAAGGTCGGTGCCTGGTTTTGTGACCACCTCTATGGTGTCATTCTGGATGGAGCAACTCTCTGGCTGCCTTGTCCACTTGAAGTTGTCGATATCCAGTATCATAACGTTTTGGTTTTGTACAATGTTCTCTTGATGTTTACTGTTTTCTTTGCCTGTACATGCCGCAAGCAATGACAGCATAGTGACTGTGATGATAATCTTCTTCATTCCTTTCATTCTGTCTCTTTTCCTATTTCTGCGTGCAAAGTTACAAATTATATTCAGAATAATAAGCATACAGAGGCCATATAATTAACCGCTCTTGGTTTTTATGCGGAACACATTTCCGGAAAAAAGGTTATAGACGGCCTGCCCTCTCTAGTGCCAGCAAGAACTCTTTTTTTTCCAATCCTCCCGCGAACCCTGTCAGTGAACGGTTGCTGCCAATGACGCGATGGCAGGGGATAAGGATGTCGATGCCGTTGGCACCGATGGCCTGTGCCACGGCCCTTGCACTCCTTGCATTGCCTACTTTCTCGGCTATTTCCATATAGCTCCTGGTTTCTCCGTATGGAATATCGAGCAATGCCCTCCATACCCGGAGCTGGAAGTCCGTCCCGACAGGGTGCAGCGGAATATTGAACTCCTTGCGGGTGCCTGCAAAATATTCATCCAGCTGCCTCATGGTCTTCTCAAGGACCGGAGAGGGCTCCATGCTGAAATCAGCCTTCACGAACCGCTCAATCCTACGTTTGTTTCGTTCGGCACACGGCATGCCGTTCCAGTCACACAGACACAGTTCATCGCCCATCGATGCCAGAATCAGTTCCCCACAGGGTGAGCAATAGCATTGTATGTAAACCATTTGCGCAGCATTGTTCATTGTGCAGGTTCGTTATAATGGATGCAGACGATGGTGCCGGCGGGGATGCGCGTGCCATCGTCGAAGGTAAAAATGTGTTCATATTCGTCCCATTTGCTGAGGATGCCGGAATGGGTGACATAGCTTCCGCCCGTCTTGTACGGGTCGGGCACAAAGTGGGTGATGCACACGTGGGGATGCTCCTGAATGTGGGCAAGAAGCAGCGCCATCTGCCGGTTGAGGTTGTCACATTCGCTGTCGGAGAGCTCCTTTGCCTGCTGGGTGAGACGGGCCGTTTCGCAAAGGGCTTCACTGTGTCCTGTAAGCGCCGCAAAGGGGGCGAACTGAGCAGCGCGCTGGTACATGGTCATCCGAGGACGGGTCTTCGACACATGATGCGGGAGGTTGATGATAGCATCGTACTTGTCCATGCTCATGCCTTGTGTCCTCCTATCTGCTTGTTGCGTTCGATGGCCGTGGCACCCTCCTCCAGATTCAGCCCCCGAAGAACAGCGTTCTTGCCATACTTGCTTTTGATGCCCAACAGGGCCTCCTGCATCCTGCGTTCCTTGGCCAGTGCTTCCCTTTCAGCCTTCTGTTGCGCACGGAGGGCATCATAGTCGGTAAAGAGGTCCAGCTGTACAGGAACCGCCCTTGCCCGCAGGGCCTTTTCCTCGGTGATGACATGGTTGGTGGCCAAAGTGAGACGGCGCACCAGCAGGTGGGGATGGACAATCCTGTCGTAAAGAGAAGCCACGGCCTCCATGATTTGCCTGGAGGAGGAAGTGTGCCTGCCCAGGTTGGCTGTCCCATGCGCCGGCCTGGGCACCTGACGGCCGTAATGGTCGATGCAGACAGCACCCTCATATTCAACCCGTATATCCGGGCGGGTGAGCGACTCTACGTCATATCCCACGGTCAGCACCAGCTGGTCGGTGACGAGACGCTTGCTCACGAGGTCGAGCGCCACGGCATCGGCCATCTCCTGCACCACTACCCTAGCCTTCTGTATGGTGTACGGTTCGGTGAGCACCTGTCCGCTGCTCAGCGAGTGGGTTTCAGGGCGGTAAGTCTTCACATAGTCCATGGTGACGGGTTCCCATCCCCAGGCATGGTCGATAAGGAGTTCTGCATTCACACCGAAGAGCTTGTAGAGCAGTTCTTCCCGCTTCACGGAACAAAGAGCCACATCGCCCATGGTGTACATGCCGTACTGTGCGAGTTTTTCCGCTATGCCCCGCCCCACGCGCCAGAACTTGGTGATGGGCGTATAGTCCCACAAATGTCTGCGATAGCTCATCTCGTCGAGTTCTGCAATGCGCACCCCGTCTTTGTCGGCCGGTGCCTTCTTTGCCATGATGTCCATGGCTATCTTGCACAGGTAGAGGTTGGTGCCGATGCCGGCTGTCGCCGTTATCCCCGTGTTTTTCAGTACATCGCGTATCATGGTCATGGCCAGTTCGTGGGCCTTCATCCTGTAGGTGCCCAGATAGGCTGTCACGTCCATGAACACCTCATCGATGCTATACACATGGATATCCTCCGGAGCGATGTATTTCAAGTAAATCTGATAGATGCGCGTGCTGTATTCGATGTATTTGGCCATGCGGGGAGGGGCCGTAAGGTAATCAACTTCCCAGTCTGCGTGGGCGCTGAGTTCCTCGTCCTTCCACGATTTCCCTGTCAGCCTTCCTGCAGGGGACCTGCGGCTTCGTTCGCAGTTCACCTCACGCAACCGCTGCACCACCTCGAACAGCCTTGCCCTTCCGCCGATGCCGTACGCCTTGAGGGAGGGTGTGACTGCCAGACAGATGGTCTTCTCCGTACGGCTCACATCGGCCACCACCAGATTGGTGGTGAGCGGGTCAAGCCCCCGTTCCACGCATTCCACGGAAGCGAAGAACGATTTCAGGTCGATGGCTATATATGTACGATTGTCCTCGGTCATAATATTATTCTTTGTTAAGATGATATGTCTCGCATATCCTTGCGATTTCCTTGATGACAGCTTCTTCAGAAGGCTGTTCCTCGTAAAGATATGCGAGCATGTCGCTTACCGCAAGTCTGTCTTGCGAGAGTATTTGTAGGGCGGTGATGTAAAGGCCATGACTGTAGCCTAATTCTTGCATCATGCCAAACAATGCCTGCTCATTGGATGTCATGGTGGTATTCTTTTCTTGTCTTTGCCATAGCTTCTGTTGCCATGTCATGTGTTTCGATGAGCAATGGACTCTTGTGGTATGGTACGATTTTGACACTAACAGAATTGTGCCGTGTTTTCGCCTCGATACACTGACTGATGAGGTCTGGATTGGCAGACTTCGCTGTAGGTGTCTTGTCAAAGTTCTGGATGTAGGCTGCGTTGGTTAGGAAAAGAATGTCCGAACCTTCTGGCAGCTCGTTCATTACTTTAACTATAAGCGTGAGCATCATACGGAACTCTGTGGTATGCAAATCGCTGATGACATCACGACTGATGATGCTACCGTCGTGTTGACTCTTAGTCTTCTTCTGTCGCGACTCGGCAGAGTTCAAATCTCTTTGACTCTGCTCTCGCTGCTCCATCAGTTCTATCACAACGGCAGCACCACCAGCACGTTCTTTGTGTCCGTAGTCACATGACCCGCCTATCCATACATAATATGTTGTCGAGTCCTGTACCATCACTCTGCAGGTGCCCATTTGCAACGAACAGGAGAGACGATTGCGCCCTCTGCCTTCAGCTGCTTCATGGCTGCATCCACCTCTTTGCGGTCGAGACCGCTGAGTTCTGCGATTTTACCTGCGTTAAGAGGCT
>CAMBDA010000034.1 GCA_945865175.1 uncultured Prevotellaceae bacterium
ATACATGCCTGTCACGCATGGGGTCACGGGTTCGAGTCCCGTACGCACCGCAAGAAAGAAGCCCAAACGGGTTTCTCTTTTTTTGTCCCGCCAAGATGTTTTTTCCATCCATGTTACCTTATCTGCTTCATTATGGCCCACCCGATAAATCAGGGGGGATTAAGCATAAAGTTTCGTAAGTCCGAAAAGAAAGAACCTGATATCGGGTAAGTGTAATAGATATATAAAGGTTGATTATCATTTAGCTTGCAGTTAGAAAAACGTGATTCAGGGTGACGCAATGACGAAGTCAGGAAATCCTTTATTTCATCCTGCACATAACTGTTATGTGATGCACACCGACCGCTATAACAATCCATGTTCCCAAAGATACGATCTTTATTTCTTCATCCTCGATGTGTCAACTGCCTCGCGCTTCTTGGCCTTATAGCCACCGAAGCGGTAGGTGAAGGAGAGACCGACGGTGCGGAAGCAGGAAAACCGATTGCGCATATCCTGACCTGCCCAATGATTCTCGGGAGTGATCATCATTGTCTGGAAGAGGTCGTTGCAGTAGAGGATGAGGATGGCGTTGCCACTGAGGCAGGCATAGCGGAGACTGAGGTCGAGATTGCCCGATGCAGGAAGGTCGAGCGGACCCTGATAGGACTTGGTGCGCGCAAAGCCGTTGAGGGTGAGCGAGAGGTCGTGGCTGCGCACAAAACGGAAAGTGGCGTTGGCCGACAGCATGGCGTAGGCTATGTTGCGGTCGAATGGGCAGTCGAAGTAGTCGCTGTCCTTCACACGCATCCATTTGCCGAACAGGGTGGCACGGGAGTCGAACCACCATGCGGGCTTCCAGGGTGAGCTTATCATTATTCCTGCATCCTGATAGAAGTCGAAGTTGTCGAACCTGTCAATCTCCACCAATTGGTCGCGAGCCTGAAACATGGTCTGGGTGAAGTAGTCCTTGGCATGACTGAACCATCCTCGGAACATGTATTTGTTGTGAAGCATGTAGACTAGCGACAACAAGTAGTCCTTTGATGGCTTGAGTGCAGGATTACCGACAATCTGCTCATATTGACCTCCATAATAGGAAGTGACGTTCTGCACAGCCCAGAAATCAGGATATTTCTTATCCGTAGAGAATGACAGCTGCCATACGTGTCCAGAGCTTGGCATATAAGTACCCGACAGGGTAGGATAAAAGTCCCACTCGTCCCATAGTGTGGTTTTGGAATGTTCCGTGGCAAGCGAGAGTTCTGCAGAAAGTTTGTCGCTCAGATTCACGCTTCCTCCACCATAGATGTTCAGCACGTTTTCCGTGCGTCGAGAGGAAAGGGGAGATGGGAGCTTGTCTGCGTCAGTTTCTTCTGTGGGCACATAGTCCTGCCGGCTGTGGTCGATGATGTGGGTATAAACCATTCCATAGTTCACCCTTGCCTTCTTCCCCAACTGATGTTCCTCACGCGCAAAGAACTTCGAGCGGTTGATGCGCTGTTGTGCGGTGGTGATGAAGTCCAGTTTTTCTCCTAATAGAGAACTGGTCATGTCTTGTGTCTTGTTGTCTTCATAATAGGTGAAGTCGGCACCGAGGTTGAGGCCGATGGGAAGTGTGTAGTCGAGATGGGCATTGTGCAGAATGTCCTTTACGTAGTTGTCCATCGCCGAGTTTTGCAGGCCGTTCATCTTCGTGTGTAGGTCCTTGTCCTTGTAGTATCCGGAACAACTGATGCTCAGCTGGTGGTTCTTGGCAAAGTCAATGTCGGTGGCAAGGCGATAGTCGTGAACGGGGCGGTTGTCGCCCCAGATGGCCATGTGTGTGCCGATATCATACTTTTCACCGTTGTCAAGAGTGTGGATTCCCGTCTTGTCGGTGGTTTGGTACGACTTGCCGTGGGAGAGAGCGTAATAGCCGTCGACAGAGACGATGCCTTTATGGAAAGCGAGTGCTGCACGCTCAGCATAGTGCCCTTCATGCTGGGTTTCCGCCTTGCCAAACAGTTCGCCCTGCAGCGAGGAGTCATGCTGGGCGTCTTTGGCCAATACAATATTAATTAATGCGCCATGCACCTGATAGCGCGCAGGTGCGGAATACATCACCTCGGCCTTCTGCACACGGTTGGCCGGCATCGACCTGAGCAAGGCAACCATCTGCTTGTGCGTCATGGAGGTCAGTTTTCCATTGACCATCAGCGACACAGGTGTTCCGCCCAGACTGAGGTCATCTTCCTGCGGAGCCACACCTGGCAGCAGTTTCAAGGCTTCGAAGGCATTGCTGGCAGGCGCGTCCTTGATAAAGGACTGGACATCAAATACGAGCTTGGCCCCATCCACCTTCACCACTGGCTTCTGCCCGGTAATCATCAGTTCGGGAAGGGTGGCTAACAGGCTGTCATTGAAAGCTACGGCTGCAGAATCAGCCGTTTCCTGTGCTTTGGCACAAAGTGAGAACGCCACAACCACTGACGTAACAAGTGTTTTCTTCATCTTCTTCGTTGTTTGGTTTTATTTCCAGTGCAAAGGTAAAGCAGAGAAAGCACCCACGGAAGATTTCCGTGTTATGTAGTCTTATCGCAGAAAAAGAAAAGTGTTATTTTGTCTTACCATCCTTTTCTCTTTGGCGTAAATAGTCTTACCTTTGCAGCATGAAACTACCGTTGAAGACGATTACAGCACTTGTATGCACCGCACTCATTGTGATATTCACCTATCAGGCATACTGGCTCCACAACCTCTACGTCACCCAAAAACAGGAGATGGAGACGGCCGTACGGGAGGCCATGCGCATCAGTGATTATAATGAGCTGGTATTGAGAATTGCCCGTTTGTCGGACGACAGGCACATAAGGCACGGAGAGGTGACGTTTCAGACAGGTTACGCCCTGGACAAGGACAAACGCATTGTGAACCAAGGTGTCCAGACCAAAGTCTCACGAAACGACACCGATGCCATTGTAATCCACCAGGGCGGATGGCGCGACAGCCTTACCGTCAGGCGCGAAAGTCACGGACAAGGCCGGAGTATCTCGGTTGACATCAGTTCGCAACGCACAAGTAGCCCTCCAAGACCAACTGATGAGGACAACAGGGAGACGATGTTTACGGGAATGGTAGACAAAAGGCAGTCGGTGGACGACCTTACGAAGATGATGCAACAGGGCATACATACAGGAGTGGACGTGGTGAGAGAACCCGACGTGCGTGTGTTTGACAGTCTGCTGACCGCACGGCTCAACGACAGGCACATCGACTCCAGGCACCGGCTGTACCATCTGCATACTCGACAGCACACGACATCAAAAGCGAAAACCGACACGCTCTCCATCCTGTCCACCCCAGGCTATGCGCCCTCGGATGGAGCCCTCGTTTTTGAGTATCAGTACGACACGTCCCACAGCCGCTTCTACCGCCTGCTGATTGAACCGCTTGGCCGAAGCGCACTCCGGCAGATGACAGGCATACTTGCCAGTTCTGCTGCCACGCTCCTCATTCTCGTCCTCGTGTTCTGGTACCTGATATGGACCATGCTGCGCCAGCGTTCACTGGAAGAAATGAAGGACGACTTCACACACAACATCACGCATGAGCTGAAGACGCCCGTATCGGTGGCGTATGCGGCCAATGATGCCCTGCTTCAGTTTGCCCACGACCTCGACAGCAAGGCGAGGGAAACCTATCTGAAACTGTCGCTTGACCAGCTGCGGAAACTCAGTGACATGATAGAGCAAATCCTGTCGATGAGCATGAAAAGAAGAAAGGCATTCACCCTCCACAAGGAAAGCATCCATCTGCAAGAGACACTTGCCGGCATCGTGGAGGAGCAGCAGCTGAGGGCAGAGAAACCGGTAACGATTACTCTTCATGTCTGCCCCTCGGACCTCTGCATAACAGCCGACCGCCAGCATTTCGTCCAGATAGTCGGCAATGTGGTCGACAATGCTGTCAAGTATTCGCGCTACAGCGCAGATGTGACTATATCATGCAGCAGGGAAGAGCCAAAAGGCTATGTCATCATCAAGATCAGCGACCACGGCATAGGCATTGCCAGAGTCCATCAGAAACACATCTTCGACAAGTTCTATCGCGTGCCAAGCGGCACCCAGCACGATATCAAGGGCTACGGACTGGGACTGTACTATGTAGCCACGATGATGAGGCTCCACGGCGGAACGGTGGACGTAGAGAGCGAGCAAGGAAAAGGAACAACATTCACACTCTTATTCAGATGAACAGCGAGACAAAGATTCTGCTGGTGGAAGACGAGGCCACACTGGCTACCATCATCCGCGACACACTCCGTTCGCAGGGGTTCCAGGTGATGACTGCCAGCAACGGAGAACAGGGCCTGCAGATGTTTTTCCACAAACAGCCCGACATTGTCGTGGCCGACGTGATGATGCCCAAAATGGACGGCTATGAAATGGTGCGCCGAATCAGGAGCAAGGATGTGGCCACGCCCATCCTCTTTCTCACGGCACTGTCCGAAACCGAAGACGTGGTAAAAGGATTTGAGACGGGTGCCAACGACTATCTGCGCAAACCATTCGGCATGCTCGAACTGATTGTGAGAATAAAGGCGTTGATAGGGCGCGCATTCGTGGTTCCGGCTACACCCCGGCAGGAAGAGCCCACGACCTACATCATCGGTGACTACCAGCTCGACACCATGAAAGAACATCTGGTGTACGCCACTGAAAACATCACGGCCGAAATCATCCCGCTCAGCCACCGGGAATCAGAAATTCTCCATCTTCTTTGCCGCCACAAAGGTGAAGTGGTCAGCAATCAGGACGTGCTGCTCGAGCTTTGGGGAGACGACAGTTATTTCAACACCCGCAGCCTGCACGTTTTCATCACCAAACTGCGTCGCAAACTCTCCCACGACCCTTCCATCCGAATCATCAATGTAAGGGGCATCGGATATAAGCTGATATGATAGAACAGATAAACAAAAATGAGAATCATGACAAATAACAGGTTATATAATATTTATACTATATAAAATTTTGCTTGAAAATTTTTCAACTACTGTTTCTCTTTTATCTGTTCCATCTGTTCCCGGAATACGTCCCTCGAAAATATGGAATTATTTCGCCCCAACGGGTAGGGCGCAGAACACCCTACCCTTCTTTCGCTAAATAGTCAATTTCAAAAAATAAATGTTAAAAACACGGCGCGCGTTGAAGAAATTGCCTATTGAATGCCTGTGCGTTCCAGCGAAATGGACTATCTTTGCATCCGTAAATCAAAAAAAGAAAAGCAGATAAAATGAAACAAACCCTCTTGCTCGTCATCGCCATGATGGCATCCTCTGCCGCCCTTGCCAAGGACAAGGTGGTGGACCGACCTGCATTCAGCAGCGGCGGCCTCTCGTTCCGTCCCAGCACCGTGGTGCTGGGACAATCAGCCGCCACGATAGGATTCAAAGTGTCCTCTGGTGGCACATGGCGCCTATCGGCAGAATCCCACCTTACCAGTGGGGGAAAAACCTATCGGATGACCAAGGCCACCGTCTTCAAGCGCTCCAAAGGGCAGGTGGTGAGCAGCGAGGCGCTCGACCCCTCGAAACACTACACATGGGAGTACGACTCCGTGAGCGCGGAGTTTGAGCCTCTCGACAAGAAGGTAAAGGTCTTCGATTTTGTGGAAACGGAAAAGTCGAACTTCAATACGCAGGGCATCCGTCTGGACGGCAAGCATTACCCATTTGCCCTGGGCAAGCCCACACCCTACCCCTACGACAAGAACAAACCCCTGCCCCCCATCACTCCCCAATACGGAAAGGCACGGTACACTCTTAACGTGTACAGGCACGACGGCACAAAGACCCGGGACAACACAGCGATGTTCGGACTGAACAACCGTTTTTCGGACGACAGGTTTCTCGGTTTCACAGAAAACAGCTACGAGATTGAAGCCAGCAGTACCTATTTGGCCGCGGTGGCAGCCCCCTATCCGTTCCAGCAGTTCAGCGTGCTGATGGTTCCGGGCTATGAGGCCACCATCAACGTGGACGAGACAGCCAGCATAGGCTCCTACGCAAAGATTTACAAGAAGCCCCTCCCCACCGAAAGGATAATCCAGTTTGAGGGACCCCTGGCCGACCTTCAGCAGGTGAGTTTTGACGAAAGATGGATTTACTACAACACCTTCTACAAGGTGCCGGCCGATTCCCTTTGGGAAGCCTTGCAGGGCAAGGTGCAGCAGATAGAGAAGAACAAGGCCTATTCGCGCAGACAGAAGGACTATGGGCGGCTGTGGGCCGAATCGAGATATTTGATGCGCTATATGGAATGTGTGAAGGACGGCTCTGCCACCTTGCAGGACAGCCATGCCGCCGACCTGGCCTTGCTGAAGGACGGACGCTCGTTCTATCTGGTGGGCGATGCCACTTATCTGGACTATGCCCATGCCAACCATATAGGGGGCGTGGTGACAGAATGGATGGAAGACTATGCCCGCGCCATGAATCTGGCAGGGCGCATACGAGGCATGGAAGCCGTGCCGGAGACCGCCTTCGACACGATTCCCTCAATCTACAGGAAGGAACTGCAGGCAATGAACGACTCCACGCGCCATGCCATAGAGCGGCTCCGCGAGGCAGCTGCCGAGGTGAAGGTGATGGACACCCCCGACTGCACGGGCGAGGAATTCATCGCCACGGTGGTGCGGGAGAATCCCGGAGTGGTGCTGTTCTTCGACCTGTGGGCCACATGGTGCGGTCCCTGCATGAGCGGCATCAAGGCCATGGAACCGCTGAAGTCGCAATGGGCAGGCCGCCCCATACGTTTCGTCTATGTCACCAACGAAAGCAGTCCCGCCAACCAGTGGACCAAACAGATAGCCTCCATGCCGGGCATCCACTACCGGCTGCCCGATGCCATCTGGAAGGCCATCCCCCATCTCAACGGAATTCCGCAGTACTACATCTACGACAGCCAAGGCAAGCTCTTCTACGAGCAGACGGGCTTTGGCGGAATCGACCCGCTGAAAGAAAAGATTGAGGAGGCTCTCTCTTCCCAGCGTCCATAACTACCGTTCAGCCAAAGAAAGGTGAGCGTGTTCTGCGCCTTGGAGGGGCAGGACACGCCTCTTCTTTGTCTGAACGATAACCTGTTTTTGCCGCTACCATAAAAAAAAGAAAAAAAATGATGCACAGGGGTATTTGGTTTGCCGTTTTCCGCGTCCTATAGGCAGAGACAACACAGAATCAACGTATGGACTACAGTCTGAAACATTTTGAGCTGATATACAAGACCCACTACCCAGCCATGTACAGGCTGGCCTATTCCATCACGGAGGACCAGGAGGACTCCCGCGATGCGGTGGGACACGTGTTCGCCCAGCTGTGGAAACGGCAGCCGAACATCAATCCTGCCAGCATCAGGGGCTACCTGCTGGCCGCCACCCGCAACCAGAGCGTATCGATCGTGCGGGAAAGGATGCTCACCACAGAACTTCTGGAAGACCAACTCGTGGAGCAAAGCCGCCAGCAGGAACTTGAGCACGAAGAACTGATGAACGAACTAGGCCGGGCCATCAGCGAACAGCTGACAGAACAGGACCGCCGCATCCTGAGGATGCACTACGACGAGGACATGACCTACCGCCAGACGGCCGATGCACTCGGGATAAGTCCGTCGGCCGTGAACAAGCACATCCGCAAGTCATTGTCCAAGATAAGGGCCGTGCTCAGGTTCGCCAAATAGCTGTTTTCAACCATTGGTAATCTTTAACCCCGCAATTTTCAAAAGCTATGAATATTGAAGACATTGACCGCAAGATTGGAATGCCCGACGTGGACCGTGAATGGGAGAAGTTCAGGCGTGAGGTTATCGGCCACACGCCGTCGCGAAGCCGGGAGATATGGAAGAAAGCGTCAGCCGTTGTGGGCATCGTGTTTGGCGTAGCGCTGGCCGTCATGGCATCTGTGGCCACCATCAGGCACACCCAGACAAAGCAGGTGTCCATCGACACGAGCGTCGAGGACAAGCCTCTTGTAGAGTATTTCCCAAAGAAGAAATCCCGATGGGGCGACGGCTTCATCGTCAACCTGTGCCCGGGCGTGTATGTGAATCATGTCAAGGGCAGGAACCACCTCGGCGAGTTCATCATGATAGAGGGCGAGACGTTCGCTACAGGCAGCTCCACGCTGGACAGCTATATCGAGGACACCCATTTGAGGTACATCTTCCTCAACGGACGCCAGCGGGTGACCATGAAGCTCGACGGCAAGGCCTTCGACAAGGACCACATGCCCATGCTCACCAACAAGACGCTGAAGAAGATGGAGATTACCCCCGACGGACATTGGGCTGTCACTGTCAACCTGGTGACAAAAGACGACATGATTCCCTCCACTGCCAGGAGCAACGCCATCCGCGAGCACACCATCTTCCTCCACGCCGACGGCCGTCTGGGCATCTGCGAGGGGCAGGGCACCCGGGGCAACTGGATCCACCACAGCCTGACCTCCTGGGAGAAAGACCCCTTCAATTGGTCGGTGCGCGAGGAGATAAAGCCGTCGCTCAAGTATGCCGACTACAAGCTTTATGTCTATGCCAGCAGGGAAACTCCGCAGACCTCCCTTGAACGTGCAGAAAGTCTGATCCAGGAAATGAACATTCCCCATTACGAGTTCTTCCGCAATCTGCCCGCCGTCCACTGGACCGACGGGCAATACCGCACCTGGGCTCAGAAGATGCAGAAGGAACATCCGCAGTACGACTGGGAATTCCTTTTCGAAGAACTGGCCAAGGAGAACATTGACGATGACCTTCGCGAACGATGGCACATCGTAAAGCAGGTCTATGGGGTGGAATAGCTTATGTATCACCGACTGTCATCCCGGTGACAGGCTTGGCCAAGACATTTGCCTTGTTGTCGAAGCAAGTGTCACTATGAATAGATATGAGCCTGCTCCGCAAACACTCTACACTCTACATTATTCTTTCGTTATACATTGATAATCAATATATTGCAAGATGTAGAGTACTATCCGACTCTACATTCTGCATTTATCTGATAATAAAATAGTTAAACGCAAATAATGTGGAGTGTAGAGTTGTAGCGGCATCATGTGTCACAGGCTGCCAGCTCTTGTTCTCGATGTCAAGACTGGGACAGCCGAACATACATTCTATGATGACCGGATACTCGGGGAAATGATAAAACAAGCAACAGGCGCGACAAGGTACATTGTTTTTCGGACGAAAAAAAAGCCTCAGGGGGTATTGGGTTTGCCGCATTCTGCGTCTTATAGACAGATGCACATCAGGAACAATTCACTTGATTACTAACATTTAAACTAAAGCACTTATGAAAATCAAACGATTAAAGCTGAACGCCCTTTCTGCCGAAGGGATTCGACAGAAAGAAATGAACGCGATTATCGGTGGTGACACCTGTGGTTGTGGTTGTCTTTTCGCAGGCCAACCAGGAGGCTCTTCCACGAAAGACAACCAAAGTGCGAACTTTCAAAAGGGCTACTTCTCCGAATATAACTATTACATTTGTGACGATTATGGCAATTGGGAGTTTAATGATCCCCCGATTCCTATTTATTCGGACTAATCTTATATTTTATGGGAAAAAATTCCCTGCACTAACAATCAATTAGTTACATGATAAAAACATTTATAACAACAGTCCTATTATTTGCAAATATAAATACTCTGGTATATGCGCAAAACAAGCAGAGCAGGATTGCGTACATCGCCTTTTCTAACATTGACAACTACATTACCATCGACACAGCCATCGTCCGTGTGTGGTACGCGCTGAACGCCCTCGACATCAGAGACGAGAACTCCTACATAGACTGGCAGATACTGGAGGTGGGAAGTCATTGCAACAAGTACTACAGTTATTTCGTGTGGGAGTCAGACTCGTTGCGCACTGTGGATTACAGGACAAAACGATCAAGCGAATTCTCCAGAGAACAGCTCCCTCGCGGGCGCAATGGCAAAGGCAACTGGAACGAACTGCAATATCATGTGCTGATAGCGGAAAACGGCGTGATGCGGACATACAACCGCGAACGACTGCCCGAGTATGAGGGCTATTACGACGAGCCCTACCCCAACCAGCAGTGGACACTCACGCAGGACACGGCCATCATAGGAGGCTACCATTGCCAGAAAGCCACCTGCCACTATCACGGCCGGGACTTCGAGGCGTGGTTCACACCTGAGGTGCCCATCAAGTATGGCCCGTGGAAGTTCGGAGGCCTGCCCGGCCTTATTGTCAAGGTCTATGACACCGACCACCTCTACACCTTCGAGTGTACCAACGTGGAGCACGTCAGCCAGCCTATGGTCAGGAGCAAATACGCCCGCCGACGCCCCATCAAGCGCGAGACAGTGCTGAAGTTTGAGCGTAAGATTAACGAGTGCCCTGGCAGGACACTGGGAACGAAGGATATGAATGGCAACATCATCTCCAGGACTTATCCCTACGAGCCACTGGAGCTGGAATAAAAAACCATTCCCTTTGCATGGAGTCGCTCATCTCAATTTTCAAATAAACAAAAAAAGTAGCACCCAGGGGGTATTAGCTTTGCCGATTTCCGCGTCTTATAGACAGATGCGCATTAGGGACAATTCACCTGATTACTAACATAAAACTAAAGTATTTATGAAAATCAAACGTTTCAAATTGAATGCTCTTTCTGCGGAAGGACTTCGACAGAAAGAAATGGATGCCATTGTTGGTGGCAACTCATGTGGGTGCTCATGTTATTGGGCAAATCAAGGTGGTTCTTCAATAGACGACAACAACATGGCTAATTATCAACTTAATTTGCCATATTCACAGCATGGTTGCAGCCCATTTACTTATGAAGACGAGAATGGAGCTTTATATTGGCCCGAGCAGACTCGCCGTTAATGAACTTGGCAGTATTCAACCTCCCCCCAAGTGCTTTTATGCCGACGGAATTTTGAAAAATGTGTTTATATGTTAAATAATTTATGAATGCAAATAAAATAAAAAAGGTATTTGCAGCTTTTTTATATTTGGTGTTTTGTGTCAATTCTTCTGCATTTTCGCAACAGAAGCAGGGACACGTCATGCGGCCGAAGCCGAGGGGCGTGGGTAAGACCACTGTGATAGGACAAGCACAACTCGAAGTGGAGTATGCGCTGAACGCCACGGACATCAGCAATCCCGACACGTACCTCGACCTGCACGTCCTCAGGGCGGGCACGCAGCTGAGCAAGCACTACAGCCGCTTCTTAGAACGGGGCGACTCGCTCTACGATGCCTACATGAAGGCAAACCCCAACGCCGAGGGCGTACCCAACACCTTTTATACCATAGGTCGTGAGGGGCAGTACTGGAGCGAGTATCAGTCAACGGAGATTTTCACCGAGCAGGGTCAGCAGACCTTCTACGCCTGGATGCCGTGGGCGATGGAGCGCTACAATGCCTACTACACCGAGCATGCCGCACAGCAAAAGTGGACGTTGACCAATGAGCAACAGACCATCCTCGGTCACCAGTGCCAGAAAGCTACCACCCATTGGCGGGGCCGCGATTTCGTGGCATGGTTCGCCGCCGACATTCCCATGCGCCTCGGTCCATGGTCGTTCGGCGGTCTTCCCGGCCTGATATTGAAGCTTTACGACACACAGAAGCTCTACACATGGGAGGCCGTCAGCCTACGCTCCGGCACGTTCCCCATCATCAAGCGAAAGTACGACGGATTCCACAAGGACACTCGCGCCCACGTCTATAAACTACAGGTAGCCGCCAACCGCGACCACTTGAAAGCAGGTGGCGCCGTTGACCGCCGCACAGGACAACTGAAATCCAATCCCCATCCCTACGACCCGCTGGAATTGGAATAAACACATAGCATCATGAACAAAAGTATCATTACCATCATCCTCGCCCTCGCCGTTGTGTGCGGTGGAGTAAGTGCACAGCAGAAGCAGGGAAAGGCGGTTAGGCCGATGCCTGCCGACTACGGCATGAAGAAGCCCACCGTGGTAGGCACCAGTAAGATTAGAATCAAGTATGCCTTCCAGCCGAAGGACATACACGACCCGGAGTCGTGGATAGACTGCGGACAGTTGCTTGCCGACAAGGGGCTGACGCTCTACACCAGTTATTTCGTGGCGCAGAACGACTCGGCACTGAGGGCGTGGCTGAAAACGAATCGCGACAAGAGTTACTACCCCAATGGGCTGTGCCTGCATGGGCGCGAGTCTGCCTCCTGGACGGAATATCAGTATGGCTATTTCTATGTTCATGGCAACGAGTTGACGGAGTGGGCCATCATGCCCAGCCCCGAAACGGCACACTACCGCTATACGGAGTCGTGGCCGTCGATGCAGTGGACGCTGGGCACGGAGAAGCAGACCGTTTGCGGCTACCAGTGCCAGAAAGCCACGTGTCACTGGCGGGGCCGCGACTTCGTGGCGTGGTTCACGTCGCAGATTCCCTTGAAGTCGGGGCCGTGGAAGTTCGGCGGTCTGCCCGGGCTAATCATGAAGGTATATGACACCAAGCACGTTTATACATGGGAGGCCGTCAGCGTGGAATACGGCTCCTTCCCCATCTACCAGCCAGAGGAGCGGTACTACAAGAAGAGCACCCGCGAAAAGGTGTGGAAGATGCAAGGCGAGTGGAACCGACGCTTCAATGAACTCTCCGGGATGCTCGATTTCAACTTCCGTCCCAAGACGCAGCGTTATCCCTACGACCCATTGGAACTTGAATAACATTATACTAATATGTTACATTAGCTTATATTTTTATTATTAACAATTTAACTAAGAATTTTTATGAAAATCAAACGATTAAAGCTGAATGCTCTTTCTGCAGAAGGACTTCGGCAGAAAGAAATGGATGCCATTGTTGGCGGAAAAAGTTGCACTTGCTCTTGTTATTGGTATGGGCAGGGTGGCTCACCAAGTGGAACAAACACGTATGCCAATTATGGAATTGGAGGCTATTCAAGCCAGGGATGTAATCAGTTCTCTTATGATGACGAGCTAGGTCTGGGAATGTCTGGAAATGTTTCTGTATCGTAAAGTAAAGCAATGAGTAGGTGAGTTTTCTTACCTACTCATTGTACTACAATGGCTGTATAATACGAAATTTTATTAGTATTGTTGAGGAATACTACCTTGTGCAATTTATGTACATGTAAATTGTTTAATTAATGAACACTAATTAGAGGAAACAATGAAACAGTTAATTGTCTATATTGTAACATGTTTTGTGTGTCTAAGTGCATTGGCGCAGCCCAAAAACGCCCATTGTCCCACTCCGAATAGCAGGGACGCAGGGAAAATGAACGTCGTCGACACAACCCGCATCCGGGTGTGGTATGCTTTCAACGCCGACAATGTGAAGGATGTAAACACGTACATCGACCAGCAACGCTTGGACATCGGAAAGCGCGCGATAAAGTATTACAGCGATTTCCTCTTTCGCTCCGACTCACTGATTGGGGCTTGGGCTAAATCCCATCCTGGTTCAAGGACAGCCCCGCGTTTCCTCGGCAATGGAGGAAAGAAGCCAGACAGATGGAGCGAGTATGAATATTCTGACCTCTTTATCTCGGGCGGGAAACTGACGGAGTACGCCACTATGCCGCAATCGTTGGGCAAGTACAATGCCTACTATACGGAAACATACCCCTTACAGCAATGGAAGATGGGCGCAGAGACGCAAACCATTCTCGGCCACCGCTGTCAGAAAGCAACGTGCCACTGGCGGGGCCGTGACTTCGTGGCGTGGTTTGCGCCCGACATCCCCGTGAAGGCCGGCCCATGGAAGTTCGGCGGTCTGCCCGGTCTCATTCTGAAGTTGCAGGACACGGCGGGCATCTATCGTTTCGAGGCCGTGCAAATCTCGTCGAAGCCTTATCCCATCTACAAATACGACTTCAAGACCTACCGCGCCTCCACCCGCGAAAAGGTGTGGAAGATGCAAAAGACATTCAACGAGAACTGGTTCAAGGCCGCAGACTATCATAAAGCCTCCGTCGATGCCGCAGGAAATGTGGTGATGGGCGAAGCCGTGTCGAAGTTTACACCTTACGAACCATTAGAGAAAGAGTAAAAAACTAAGACGAAACGTTTCATCATCATCACGCTCGCGTGTTTCGCCCTGCTCATCTACCTCAGCACCATCAACAGGCTGTGGACACGCATCGGCTGGGCCTTCGAAGACCTGTGGCACTGGCTGAAGACCCGTCGCTGCCTGCGCTGTTTCTTCGACCCCCGCTATACCCTTCTCGTCCACGACCCGACCCTTGACGGCGATGACCTCACCGAAGAGGACGTCCACGAAATCATGAACATCATTTACAAAGGCAATCCGCCGAAGTACGAAATCAAGAAGACCGAGGACGGCAGGAACTACATGGAGATAGAGAATCAAAAGAAATAGACTATGCGCAAAATCATCACCCTCATCTTTGCCCTCGCCGCCGTGTCGGCATGGGCGCAGCAGAAGCAGGGAAAGGCATTGAGGCCGATGCCCGCCGACTACGGCATGAAGAAGCCCACGGTGGTAGGCACCAGCAAGATTAGAATCAAGTATGCCTTCCAGCCGAAGGACATACACGACCCGGAGTCGTGGATAGACTGCGGACAGTTGCTTGCCGACAAGGGGCTGACGCTCTACACCAGTTATTTCGTGGCGCAGAACGACTCGGCACTGAGGGCGTGGCTGAAAACGAATCGCGACAAGAGTTACTACCCCAATGGGCTGTGCCTGCATGGGCGCGAGTCTGCCTCCTGGACGGAATATCAGTATGGCTATTTCTATGTTCATGGCAACGAGTTGACGGAGTGGGCCATCATGCCCAGCCCCGAAACGGCACACTACCGCTATACGGAGTCGTGGCCGTCGATGCAGTGGACGCTGGGCACGGAGAAGCAGACCGTTTGCGGCTACCAGTGCCAGAAAGCCACGTGTCACTGGCGGGGCCGCGACTTCGTGGCGTGGTTCACGTCGCAGATTCCCTTGAAGTCGGGGCCGTGGAAGTTCGGCGGTCTGCCCGGGCTAATCATGAAGGTATATGACACCAAGCACGTTTATACATGGGAGGCCGTCAGCGTGGAATACGGCTCCTTCCCCATCTACCAGCCAGAGGAGCGGTACTACAAGAAGAGCACCCGCGAAAAGGTGTGGAAGATGCAGGGTGAGTGGAACCGCCGCTTCAACGAACTCTCCGGCATGCTCGACTTCAATTTCCGTCCCAAGACGCAGCGCTATTCATACGACCCACTGGAGTTGGAATAATATATACATTAGCTTGTTTTTATTAACATATTAATTAAAAGATTTTATGAAAATCAAACGATTAAAGCTGAATGCTCTTTCTGCAGAAGGACTTCGGCAGAAAGAGATGAATGCCATTATCGGTGGTGACACCTGTGGTTGTGGTTGTCTTTTTGAAGGCCAACCTGGTGGTTCAACAACTGCCGCCAATAAAAATGCAAATCATCAGAAAGGCTATTTTTCTGAGTACAATTACTATGTCTGTGATGATGACGGAGAATGGAGATATGAAAATCCGCCAATGCCAATATTCACAGACTAATCTAGGTGCTACATTCCTTCAGGGGCAAAATTGCCCCTGAAGAATCTTTTGTCATACATATATGAGATATATAATAGCAATAGTCTTGTTCTGTACGACCTCCATGGTGTTGGCCCAGAACAAGCAAAGCAAAATTGGCTATGTAGCAATGTCGAACACCGACAACTATGTAACCATCGACACTGCCATCATCCGCGTGTGGTACGCGCTGAACGCCCTCGACATCAGAGACGAGAACTCCTACATAGACTGGCAGATACTGGAGGTGGGAAGTCATTGCAACAAGTACTACAGTTATTTCGTGTGGGAGTCAGACTCGTTGCGCACTGTGGATTACAGGACAAAACGATCAAGCGAATTCTCCAGAGAACAGCTCCCTCGCGGGCGCAATGGCAAAGGCAACTGGAACGAACTGCAATATCATGTGCTGATAGCGGAAAACGGCGTGATGCGGACATACAACCGCGAGCGTCTGCCCGAATACGAGGGGTACTACGATGAGCCCTACCTCAACCAGCAGTGGACACTCACGCAGGACACGGCCATCATAGGCGGCTACCATTGCCAGAAAGCCACCTGCCACTATCACGGCCGGGATTTCGAGGCATGGTTCACACCTGAGGTGCCCATCAAGTATGGCCCATGGAAGTTCGGAGGCCTGCCCGGCCTTATTGTCAAGGTCTATGACACCGACCATCTCTACACCTTCGAGTGTACCAACGTGGAGCACGTCAGCCAGCCTATGTTCAGGAGCAAATACGCCCGCCGACGCCCCATCAAGCGCGAGACAGTGCTGAAGTTTGAGCGTAAGATTAACGAGTGCCCTGGCAGGACACTGGGATGGAGGGACATGGACGGCAACATCATCTCCAAGACTTATCCCTACGAGCCACTGGAGCTGGAATAAGAAACCATCCCCTTTGCATGGAATCCCTCATTTCAATTTTCAAATAAACAAAAAAAGTAGCATCCAGGGGGTATTGGGTTTGCCGATTTCCGCGTCTTATAGACAGATGCGCATTAGGGAAAATTCACCTGATTACTAACATTAAAACTAAAGTATTTATGAAAATCAAACGTTTCAAATTGACGTCAATGACATCAGTAGTAATCAAATCCAAAGAGATGAGTACTCTTATTGGAGGTACAGGAACAGAATGTAGCTGTGCTTGCTATTATCAAAACCAAGGCGGGGCATCTACCGAGGACAACAAAATGGCTAATTTTGCATATGGCTATCACTCGACAGACCGTAACAGTTGTGTCGCAGCTGGCTATAGCTCTGAAAATGGAAACTTTCCTGTTGTCTTCCCGAAAGAAAATTGATGGCATAGACTATTTGCACCTTATTTTAATTGTTAATTAAAAATGGGAAGGTGCATGTACCAAATGGTTATATGCCCCCCTAATGGATAAACGAGATTGAAATGATGAAGAAGACGATTACCACAATGGCAATACTGCTCATGATTGGGCAGTTTGCCTTTGCCCAGCAGAAGCAGGGCAGCGGAGGATGCCCCGACCCGTACTACCGAGGAACACTTGAAAGGAAAGTCATCGACCGTGCGAGCATCAGGATCCTCTATGCCTGGAACGCCGAGGACATTAAGGACATGAACACCTACCTTGACCTCGGCCAGTTGCAGATAGGCAAAACATGCACGAAGTATTGCAGCCTGTTCGCAGAAAAGGCTGACGACACCTTTGAAAAATGGCACAAAGAACATCCCGAAGCCGAAGCGTACCAACGTTTTCTAGGCATGAAAGGACGTGAGCCAACCACATGGAGCGAATACCAGTGGTCGGCCATCTTCATCAAGGGTGACACGCTTACAGAATGGGCCACGATGCCCTATCGCATTTTCCACCATTACCGCTACAGCGAGCCAGTGCCCCACTGGGAGTGGACACTCTCCGAGGAAACGCGGACCATTCTGGAACACCAATGCCAGAAAGCCACATGCCACTGGAGAGGACGCGACTTTGTGGCATGGTTTGCCACTGACATCCCTATCCGAAGAGGGCCGTGGAAGTTTGGCGGACTGCCTGGCCTGATTCTCAAACTTTATGACACAGACAGGCTCTATACATTCGAAGCCATTGGCATTGAGAAAGGCAACTATCCCATCTACCAGTATCCAAAGAAGCACTATGGAGTGTCAACCCGACAAAAGGTATGGAAACTGCAGGGGGACCTCAACAGAAATTTCCACAAAACCGTCGGCACGGTCAATTCCGACACGGGCATACTGGTTTCCATTCCGAGACCGTATGAACAGCTGGAGAAGGAATGAAAAGACATCGTTATGAGTATTCAGTCAAATATAATGCCACTCCATGCCATACAGTCTTCAATACAAGGGTGTAAGAATAAAGCATATTTGGCTGTTCCTCTGAATAATGGTCATTACAGTATATTAGAATAAAATCAACAACAAAAAAAGCCTATGCGCATTAGGAATAATTCACTTAGTTATTAACATCTAAATTAAAGTATTTATGAAAATCAAACGTTTTAAGTTGACATCAATGGCATCTGCAGTTATCAATTCAAAAGAGATGGTATCCCTTATCGGAGGAGCTGGAACTGACTGCAGTTGCTCCTGTTATTATGAGAACCAAGGAGGAGCGTCTACAAACGACAACAAAATGGCAAATTATGCTCATGGTTACGACTCGGAACATCGTAACAGCTGTACTACTACAGGTTATAATTCTGAAGATGGTGATTTGCCGGTTGTTTTTCCAAAAGAAAAATGATGGTATATTTTTTATGCGTCTAATTTCTGTAATTAATTGTTAACAAGGGTGGGTACATGACCATATGGTTATATACGCCCGCTACGAGAATATAACTCTTATCACAATGAATATACAAATAATTTCGTTACTCATTATAGTAGCCATGGCAGGAACATCCTGCACGGGCAGTGCCCAGACGGGCAACAGCGGAAACGACACGACTACGGTAATGCCCCAAGAAGCAGCTCCACAGGCAGCACCAGAAGACAGCATCTGCAACAATCCCGACGTGCGCCCCAAGTACGACGCAGAGGACTCCATGACATTCCTGCTCGACTTTCTGAACAAGAACCTGCATTACCCCGAGGAGGCGATAAAGAATGAACTGCAAGGAACAGTCATCGTGCAAATGGTGGTGGAGAAGGACGGAACGCCCACACACTTCGAGATAATCCGCGAAGTTGACCCGCTGCTCGACAACGAAGCCCTGCGCGTGGCCAAGCTGCTTCCGAAGTTCGTGCCCGCCCAGAAGGACGGGAAGCCCGTCCGCTGCATCTTCAATTTCAGCATACCCTACAGGCTTTAGTAATGAAACAGACGATTACCACAATGGCTATACTGCTCATGATTGGGCAGTTTGCCTTTGCCCAGCAGAAGCAAGGCAGCGGAGGATGCCCCGACCCGTACTACCGAGGAACACTTGAAAGGAAAGTCATCGACCGTGCGAGCATCAGGATCCTCTATGCCTGGAACGCCGAGGACATTAAGGACATGAACACCTACCTTGACCTCGGCCAGTTGCAGATAGGCAAAACATGCACGAAGTATTGCAGCCTGTTCGCAGAAAAGGCTGACGACACCTTTGAAAAATGGCACAAAGAACATCCCGAAGCCGAAGCGTACCAACGTTTTCTAGGCATGAAAGGACGTGAGCCAACCACATGGAGCGAATACCAGTGGTCGGCCATCTTCATCAAGGGTGACACGCTTACAGAATGGGCCACGATGCCCTATCGCATTTTCCACCATTACCGCTACAGCGAGCCAGTGCCCCACTGGGAGTGGACACTCTCCGAGGAAACGCGGACCATTCTGGAACACCAATGCCAGAAAGCCACATGCCACTGGAGAGGACGCGACTTTGTGGCATGGTTTGCCACTGACATCCCTATCCGAAGAGGGCCGTGGAAGTTTGGCGGACTGCCTGGCCTGATTCTCAAACTTTATGACACAGACAGGCTCTACACTTTCGAAGCCATTGGCATTGAGAAAGGCGACTACCCCATCTACCAGTACCCAAAGAAACACTATGGGACGTCAACCCGACAAAAGGTGTGGAAACTGCAGGGGGACCTCAACCGCGATTATTTCAAGACCGTCGGTTTCATCAATACCGATACGGGCATACTGGTTTCCATTCCGAGACCATATGAACAGCTGGAGAAGGAATGAAAAGGAAACATACCCCTTGCAGCAATGGAAGATGGGCACGGAAACGCAGACCATTCTCGGCCACCGCTGTCAGAAAGCCACATGCCACTAGCGGGGCCGCAGGAAATGTAGTAATGGACGAAGCCATGTCGAAGTTTACACCTTACGAACCGCTGGAATTGGAATAAAACAACAAAAACAGCACCCAGGGGGTATTGGGTTTCCCGTTTTCTGCGTCTTATAGACAGATGCACATCAGGAACAATTCACTTGATTACTAACATCTAAACTATAGTATTTATGAAAATCAAACGATTAAAGCTGAACGCCCTTTCTGCTGAAGGGCTTCGACAGAAAGAAATGAATGCCATTAACGTCCGCTCTGTAAAAACACCCATTTCAATACTCTTATTGCCATTGGTATGTTCCGCTAATACGTTCTCCCAAAACAAGCAAGGCAAGGTGCCATATATGACAAAATCGAACATCGACAAATATATCACAGTGGATACTGCCACCGCATGTGTTTGGTATGCCTTCAATGCGATTGACATACAAGACGAAGAATCCTACCTCGACCTGCAACGGCTGGAGATTGGTAAAACACGCAACAAATATTACAGCCACTACGTTTGGGAATCGGACTCACTCCTTACCGTCTACCAGCGGCACAACCATTCTGGCAATTATCCCAGTCGGCTATTGCCGCGGGGACGTGGTGGAAAGGGACGCTGGAGTGAGATGCAATACCATACGTGGTTTATTCAGGACGGAAAAGTGAGAACCTATACCCGCGAACCAGACAGTGCATATAACGGCTATTACGATGAGCCCTATCCGTCACAGCAATGGTCACTCACACAGGATACAGCCACCATCTGCAGCTACCATTGCCAGAAAGCCACCTGCCATTATCATGGGCGTGACTTTGAAGCCTGGTTTACTACAGAGATTCCGATGAGGTTCGGGCCGTGGAAATTCGGAGGTTTGCCGGGGCTGATTGTAAAGGTATACGACACAGACAGGCTCTACACCTTCGAGTGTGTGAGAGTGAACAACATGCGAATCCCCATGCTGTCCAACCCATACAAACAGCATCGTCCCATCAACCGTGCCAAAGTCTTGAAGTTTGAGCGCAGAGTCAATGAGGACTACCATCGCACCCTTGGCTGGGTACGCATGGAAGGACCACAGCCCAGGCCCGTACATTATGAGCCCTTAGAGTTGGAATAACACATAACAGTAAAACGGGAGTCAAATCCACATCAATACACCCCATTAGAACAGGAACAAATCATGAGAGCAAGAATCATCGTCGTTTTTATAGCCGTCGCCGCACTATTCCACACGGCCCACGCCCAGACCATGATCGAAGGCACTGTGCTCGATGCGCAGGGAAAGGCGGTGGATGCATACGTCACCGCAGCACCAAAAGGATCGAGCAATATCCTCGGTTTTGCCGACACCGACAGCAAAGGGCACTACCGCCTGGAAATCAAAAGCCCGGCCGACTCGCTGACCGTCACCGCCTCGGGGCTTGCCATCGGCCAGCAGGTGAAAATAGTGAAGAACCATTCCGGGCGGGTGGATTTCCGCGTAAAGCTGCAGGACGTGCAGCTGAAGGAGGTCAACGTGAAGGCACAGAAGATCCGCCAGGAGGGCGACACGGTGAACTACCTCGTGGGAGCCTATCAGCAGCAGGGCGACCGCGTCATCGGCGATGTGCTGAAACGTATGCCGGGTATCGAGGTGGCCGACAACGGGAAGATAAAGTACAACGGCAAGGCCATCAAGAAGTTCTATGTGGAGGAGATGGACCTGCTGCAGGGCCGCTACGGTCTGGCCACCAACAACATCAACGCCAGCGATGTGGCCACCGTGCAGGTGCTGGAGAACCACCAGCCCGTGAAGATGCTGCAGGGCAAGGAACTGACCGACGACGTGGCCATCAACCTCAAGCTGAAGAACTCGGCCAAAGGCACCGTGGCCGTGAACACGATGATGGGTGCAGGAGGGCAGATGGCCGGGGGATGGGGCATCGGCTCCCGAGTGCTGGACGAGGGCGGGAACACCATAGGCCGGAATCCGCTCTGGACGGCGGAAGCGGTGGGCATGTACTTTGGCCGGCGCAGGCAGAACATGACGCTGTATAAAGGAAACAACACGGGCGACGACGTGTCGAAGGAACTGACCGAGCATTATTCCGGCATCAACAGCGTGGGGCTCTACCCCTTCTGCCCCACAGGTGCCCTGCTGCCCGGCGGCTCGGGCCTGCCGCAGAAGCGAACCTTCGACAACCACAGCCACATCCTCACGATGAACCACCTGGAGAAATTCAAGAACGACCGGGAGGCAGGACTGAACATCGCCTACCACAACGACCGCATCCGCCGTGAAGGCAGCAGTGTAGAAGACCGCTTCGTGAGCGAAGACAGACGGCTGCTCACCACCGAGACCATGACCAGCGAGACAAAGGTGAACAACCTGAACATACAGGCCCGCTACAACAGGAACGCCCGCGACGGATTCGCCGCCAACGTGCTGAAACTGGACACCCGATGGAACAGCGACCGCGTGGCCGGCCAGCTGTTATCGGAATGCACGGGAGCCATGCCGACAGCCGGAGGGAGCGAGCGCATACGCCAACACTTCGACCGCCCGCAGCTCACCGTATCGAACACCTTCAACACCATCCGCAACATCGGCAAGAACCATTTCAACCTGCATTTTTCGGGCGGCTATGCCCAACGGCCCAACACGCTCACAGCCACCATCGACTCACTGCTGACAGGCACACACACGATCCATGCGCAGGACATCACCTCGCGCCACATTGCAGGCCGCTTCAACACCGCCTACAACATACGCCTGGGAGACTGCTTCAAGCTGAGCTACGGCATCAGCGGAACAGCCAACCTCCACGGCATCAAGACCGACCTGGACGGATTCACACCGCCGGCAGGAAGGGGACAGCTGAACAACGACTTGTGGTACAACACCTACTCCGTGGCACTCGACCAGACCTACAAATACGAGACACACGACCTGGGCATCACTCTGGGCCTGCCGCTCAACCTCTACGGCCAGACCCTCGACGACCGCATACGGGAGGACAGGCACGGCTACACCCACCTGCTCTTCTTCCCCTCGCTCTCCGTGAACTGGACCATCACCCGCGACCTGTGGCTCAACACGGGGTGCAGCTACTCCAAGACCGTGGGCGACCCGGGCGGCATCTACAGCGGCTACATCATGTCGAACTACCGCACGTTCCAGCGCTCCTACGTCGAACAACTCTCCGAGACCAAGAACTACGGTGCCAATGCCGGGCTGCGCTACCGCAGTGCCATCCACGCCCTCTTCGCCAACATCGGCTTCAACTACCGCCGCACCCACGACAACCAGATCTACGGCTACTCCTACGAGGGAGCCACCAGCGTGGTGCAGGCCGTCAACCAACCCACCACAGCCGACCACTACACCCTCAGCAGCGAGGCCAGCAAGGGTTTCGACTTCTGGCGGTCCTCCATCCGCGCATTCGCGGGGTTCAGGCACACCGAAAGCGAGCAACTGGTTGCGGGAGGCCTCTATCAGTACCGTGCCCAGTCGGTCAACTATGGCTGTTCGTTCTCCTTCAGCCCCATCGAATGGCTGGGAGTGGTCTATGGCTGCGGATTCAGCCAGAGCCGCAGCTATACCGACGGCCATCAGGATGTCTCCACCCGTGTGCGCAGCAACACGCAGCGCCTCTCCATGAGCGTCTATCCCGCCAAGACCCTCACGCTCTCCCTCGCCGCCGAAGACAGCTACAACAACCTCTCCGCCACCAACCGCCACGCCTGGTTCGGCGATGCCACGGCCAAGCTGAAGCTGAAACGCATCGACCTGGAACTGCAGATGAACAACCTCTTCGACCAGCGGCAATACACCCGCGTCTCCTACAGAGGTCTCGACATCTACACCCAGACCTCCCGGCTCCGTCCCCGCAACGCTATCTTCACCGTAAGGTTCAAGCTGCTCTAGAAACCAGATTCCCCTGTTATGCAGCCCATTCTTGGTATTGTGTAATCGTAAAAAAACGAAGGGGCGACATAATTCCATATCCACGTTTATATCAGAAGTACCCTAATACAGAAGACGGTGTGCTGTTTGGCACACCGTCTTCTGTATTAGGGCAAGGGATAAGGTCGAATGCCATCCGATTACTCTACCTTGCGAAAGTTTTCCTTTCCAGTCTTGCAGCGGGGACACTTGAAGTCGTCGGGCATTTCACCGTCGAACTCCACTTCACAACGGCACAGGTTGCATACGTACTTCTGCTTGCCTGCTTCGGGATTGCCAGGTGTCATAGTCAGTTCTGATTAAAATCGGGGTTCCACACTTTGCTTAATAATTCTCGGCCTTCACCTCGAAATAGCTGAGCGGATGGGCGCACACGGGGCACAGTTCGGGAGCCTCCTTGCCAATGACGATGTGACCACAGTTGCGGCACTGCCATACGGTGTCGCCCTCACGCGAGAACACGATGCCCTGCTCGATATTCTGGAGCAGCTTGAGGTAGCGCTCCTCGTGGGCCTTCTCGATGGCGGCCACACCACGCATCTTGGCGGCAATCTCGTGGAATCCTTCCTCATCGGCCTCCCGGGCCATACGGTCATACATGTTGGTCCACTCGTAGTTTTCGCCCTCGGCAGCATCCTTGAGGTTTTCCACAGTGCTCTTGATGGCACCGCCCTGCAGATACTTGAACCACAGCTTTGCATGCTCCTTCTCGTTGGCAGCGGTTTCCTCAAAGAGGGCTGCTATCTGCTGATACCCGTCCTTCTTGGCCTGAGAGGCATAGTAGGAATACTTGTTGCGTGCCTGCGACTCGCCCGCAAAGGCTTCCATCAGGTTCTTCTCAGTTTTTGTTCCTTTCAGTTCTTTCATGTTCGTTTTCGTTTTAAAAATTGGTCTTTTTAATTGAATTCCGCTGCAAAAATACCAACACTTTTTGAAACGCACAAATATAATTTGTTTATCCCTACATAGATTTTCTCTATTTTTGTTGCACAGTAATGACAAATATGGTAAATTTGCACTGCGAATATCATTCTATACCTATTAATTATATATGACCCTTCAACAACTGGAATACGTGGTGGCAGTGAACCGACTGCGGCAATTTGCCAAGGCTGCCGCATATTGTGGAGTGACACAGCCCACACTCAGTGCCATGATACAAAAGCTGGAAGCGGAGCTGGGCGTCAGGCTCTTTGACCGCACGGCTGGGCGCGTAATACCCACGGCCATAGGAGAGGCCGTGGCCGAAAGGGCAGAAAAAACATTGGCCATGGCAAGGGGCATACGCGACCTGGTGGCCAACGAGAAGCAGAAGGTGAGCGGACGCTTCAGGCTGGGCATCCTGCCCACCATTGCACCCTACCTGCTGCCCCGTTTCCTGCCGCAGCTATGCGCCACCCATCCCGAAATGGAACTGAGGGTGGTGGAGATGAAGACCAGCGACATCTGCCGGGCCGTGCGACAGGGCGACCTGGACGCAGCCATACTGGTGCGGCTGGACGGCATGGAGGAGTTCAGCCTGCAAACCCTCTTCTATGAGCAGTTCATGGCATACGTGTCGCGCACCGACAAGCTGTTCACGCATGAACGCATCCGCACGTCCGACCTGAACGACGAATACCTGTGGCTGCTCGATGAAGGCCACTGCTTCCGTGACCAGCTGGTGAAGTTCTGCCACTTGAAAGCAGCACAGAGCAGCCAGAACACCTATTCGCTGGGCAGCATCGAAACCTTCATGCGCATGGTGGAAGGCGGCAAGGGGATCACCTTCATCCCCCAGCTGGCCCTGGAACAGTTCTCCTCCCAGCAGCGCGAGATGGTGCGCCCATTTGCCATACCAGTGCCCACACGCGAAGTGGTGCTGATGACCCGCAACGATTTTGTGCGCGATGCCGTAAGCCGGCTCCTCTGCCAGTCGGTTCGCGCCGCCGTCCCCAAGGAGATGCTCAAGATGCAGCGGGAAGGGGTTCGCGTGTGAACGGCATTACAACGACAATTACAATCCCATACAAATAGCATTTAAAAAACACACATGAACAAAAGACTACCGATTCCACTGGAAAAGGCCATAGGGAAGAGAATCGTCTCCCTGGCCCTTGTCTGCTGCCTGTCCGCCATGACATGGGCACAGCGCACCGTATTGCAAATGAACAACAACTGGGCCTTCCACCGGGGAGAGACGGCCGGTGCACAAGCTCCGTCCACCGACGACAGCCACTGGATGCCAGCCACCCTCCCCCACGTGATGCAACTGGAGAAGAAGCACTGCGGCGGAGGCAGCATCTACGACGGTGTGGGCTGGTACAGACGCTATTTCAACCTGCCCGGGAAGTATGCCGGCAAACGCGTAGTGGTGGAGTTTGAAGGCGTGATGAAGAACTGCGAGGTCTACCTCAACGGCCACCTCCTCACCACTCACCATGGAGGCTACATGGGCTTTGTGGCCGACCTGACGCCCCACATCCAATGGAACGGAACGAATGTGCTGGCCGTGCGTGTGACGGCAGCCGACGACCCGCTCACGCCTCCGGGCAAGCCACAGGCCGGCATGGACTTCTACTACTACAGCGGCATCTATCGCGATGTGCGCATGGTAATCACCGACAAGGTGTTCATCACCGACCCGCTGCAGGAGGACGTAGTGGCCGGCGGAGGACAGTTCATCACTTTCCCGAAGGTGAGCCGCCAGCAGGCCGTCGTACACGTGGACACCCACACCCGCAACCTTACGGGCGAGAGCCGAAGCCTCACCCTGCATGCCACACTCAAGGACGAAGCCGGACACACCGTGGCCACAGCCATCACGGACTTCACGCTTGCAGCCCAGGGCACCCACACCGTGAGCCAGGACCTGAGCGTGGACCATCCCGCCCTGTGGCACCCCTACACCCCGCACCTCTACACCCTGCACACACGCCTGCTCCAAGGCAGGCGCACCATCGATGCCACCACACAGCAGGTGGGCATACGCACCATCCGTTACACCACCGACGGATTCTTCATCAACGACGAACCCCTCTACCTGCGCGGAGCCAACCGCCACCAGGCCTATCCCAACGTGGGCGATGCAGCCTCCAATTCCATGCAGGAGCGCGACGTGATTTCCCTGAAGCAGGGCGGCTACAATGCCGTGCGTGCAGCGCACTATCCCCAGGACCCTGCCTTCCTGGATGCCTGCGACCGGAACGGCCTGCTGGTGGTGGAATGTATTCCCGGATGGCAGTTCTTCAATCCCGACTCCACCTTCATCAACCGCCTCTTTGAAGTGGGCCGACAGATGGTGAGACGCGACCGCAACCATCCCTCCGTCGTACTGTGGGAGACTGCGCTCAACGAATCGCGCTATCCCCTCTCGCTGGCCAACGACATCCAGCGCATCGTGCATGCCGAATATCCCGGCGACCAGATGTATACGGCCGGCGACTACCTGGGCAACGAAGACAAGATAGACTGCCACGATGTGTTCTACAAACAGGTGAAAGGCTATCCGCGCGACGGCAACGTGATGAGCAACTTCCCCGAAGACTTCATTGCCGTGAAGCCCGTGCTCACCCGCGAATGGGGCGACGGGGCAGGCTTCAAACCGCGCGTGTCGCTCATGGAAAACGAAGAGGAACAGCTGAAACAATGCATGAGCCGCATCGTGCAGCTGTGCGGAGACGGCTATTTCGACTGGTGCATGCTCGATGCCAACCCCCACATGGCAGGCCATTTCCTATGGAGCTACAACGACTATGCCCGCGGCAGCCAAGACGAGACCATGTACAGCGGAGTGGTGGACATCAACCGCTATCCCAAGCCATGCTACTACATGCTGCAGAGCATGCGGGACGCTTCGGTGTCGCAGCCCGGGCTCTACGAAGGCCCCATGGTGCACATTGCCTCCCACAACGCAGGAGCGCAGTACGCCTCCTCCACCCATGACATCACGGTGTTCTCGAATGCCGAGGAAGTACGCCTCTACCGCAACGGCCGGCTGCTGGGCACCCAGACAAGGAAAGAACGTGCGCCCCTCTATGCCCCCGTGGTGGCGCGCGGCGGCAGTCCGCTGTATGTTTTCGATGCCGGAAACTATGAAGCCGGCACGCTCAGGGCCGAGGCGCTCATCGGCGGCAAGGTGGTGGCCACACACGAAACGGCCACACCCGGTCCGGCCCACCACCTGAAGGTGACAATCAAGACCGACGGAATAGAACCGCTGGCCGACGGATCGGACATGGTTCCCGTGTATGTGGAGGTATGCGACGAGTCCGGCACCAGGGTGTACGACGCTTCCAGCCAAGTGACCTTCCGCGTGGAAGGCGAAGGCAGCCTCATCGGTGACGGCATTCCCCGCATTGCCGTCAATCCGCAGCAGACAGAGGGCGGCGTGGGCTTTGCCTTTGTGCGTACAACGCGAAAGGCCGGCCGCATCACGGTACATGCCGCAGCCGAAGGACTGCAACCCGGAAAGGCCACCGTCAGAACACGCCGTTCGCCCCAGCCCCGCCTGGCCGACGGCACACACACCGCCTTCACGGGCAACGAGGAAGACGGTGTGGTGCAGAAACAGTCGCTCTGGGAGAAAAAGATTCTGGCCATGACTCCCCTGCCCATAGCGGCTGTGAAGGTGGGCAGCAGCCACAACAGCTATCCCGCAGAAAACCTCACCGACCGGAACGACCGCAGCTGGTGGATTGCCGCCAATGCCCAGCTGCCCCATGTGGTCACCCTCTCGCTCAAGGAACCTACCTACGTGACCGCCTGCCGCATCATGTTCCAGAAAGACAGTTCCTCCTACCGCCACAAGGTGGAGACCTCTGCCGACGGCACGCAATGGGAACCGCTGCTGGAACGCGAATGCACGGGATGGGATTTCAAGCCCGTGGGCGTAGGACGCAAGATACAGCATCTTCGCATCACCATCGAGGGCGTCTCGGAAGGCCTGCCCGGCATGGCGGAGGTGACGCTCTTCTAACTTCTGGAAAAAACTTTCAACGCATCATGACACGCTACAAGGATTTGTTCATCGATTTCGACGACACCATCTACGACACCCATGGCAACGCCCAGCTGTCACTGGAGGAAACGTATGCCCACTTCGGACTGGCACGCTATTTTGCCAGGCCCGAGGAGTTCTACAAGCCCTATTGGGAAACAAACGAGGCCCTGTGGGCCCAATATGCTCGGGGAGAGGTGAGCCGCGACCACCTGATTGTAGAGCGTTTCCGCCAGCCTCTTTCCCTGGGAAAAGGACTCCACCCGACAGTGGAATACTGTCTGCAGATGAGCAATTTCTTCCTGGACCGCAATGCATGCAAGCCTGGGGTGCTGCCCCAGGCGCACGAGGTGCTCACCTACCTGCGCCTGCAGGGCTATCGGATGCACGTGTGCAGCAACGGGTTCCACGAGGTGCAGTACCGCAAGCTGGAAGCCTCGGACACGATGCGTTTCTTCGACACCGTCATCCTTTCGGAAGATGCCGGTGCCAACAAACCCCTGCCTGCCTTTTTCGACTATGCCTTCCGGCAGACAGGGGCCTGCCCGTCCACCACCCTTATGATTGGCGACAACCCCGACACGGACATCGTCGGTGCCCTTCGCTACGGGCTGGACGCCATCTATCTGGAGCGGAAACGCCTGAAAACAGCATTCCCCCGGCCTGTGAACCACATCGTTCACAGCCTGGGGGAACTGAAGGACTTGCTATGAAAGGCGGGACTAGCGTCCGGCCTCGGCCACTTCTATGGCCTGACGGATGTCGTCTATCAAGTCGTCGGCATCCTCTATGCCCACCGACAGACGAATCAGGTCGGGGCTGATGCCAGCCTCCTCCAGCTGCTCGTCGGTGAGCTGGCGATGCGTGTGGCTGGCAGGGTGCAGCACACAGCTGTGACAGTCGGCCACATGGGTGGCGATGCTGATGAGCCGGAGGCTGTCCATGAAACGGATGCTGAAGTCACGCCCGCCCTTCAAACCGAAAGCCATCACGCCACAAGAACCATTGGGCAGATACTTCTGCTGCAGCTGGTGCTGGCTGTCGTCCGGGAGGTCGGGATAATTGATCCAGGCCACACGCGGGTCATCGTGCAGAAAAGCGGCAATCTTGCGTGCATTCTCGCAGGTGGCGGGCATACGCAGATGGAGTGTCTGCAGGCCCAGGTTCAGGTAAAACGCATTCTGGGGTGACTGGATGCTGCCCAGGTCGCGCATCAGCTGGCTGGTGGCCTTGGTGATGTAGGCCAGTTTGCCGAAACGCTGGGTGTACACGATGCCATGATAGCTTTCGTCGGGTGTGGTCAGGCCCGGGAAGCGCTCGGCATGAGCCTCCCAGTCAAAGTTGCCGCTGTCCACAATGGCACCACCCACCGATGTGCCGTGGCCGTCCATGTACTTGGTGGTGGAATGGGTGACGATGTCGGCCCCGAATTCGAAGGGACGGCAGTTGATGGGGGTAGCAAAGGTGTTGTCCACCACCAGGGGCACTCCGTGGCTGTGGGCGATGCGGGCAAACTTCTCGATGTCGAGCACCTTTACGCCCGGATTGGAAATGGTCTCGCCGAAGAGCAGCTTGGTGTTGGGACGGAAAGCTGCGGCAATCTCCTCCTCGCTGGCTTCCTGGTCCACAAACGTCACCTCGATGCCCATCTTCCTGAAGGTGGTGCCCAGCAGGTTGAACGTGCCGCCATAGATGCCTGCCGCGCTTACGATGTGGTCGCCTGCCTGGCAGATATTGAGGCAGGCAAAGAAATTGGCGGCCTGTCCGCTGGAGGTGAGCATGGCTGCCACACCGCCCTCAAGCGCCGCAATCCTGGCTGCCACACGGTCGTTGGTGGGGTTCTGCAGACGAGTGTAGAAATAGCCCTCCTCTTCCAGGTCGAACAACCGGCCCATCTGAAGGCTGGTCTCATATTTGAACGTCGTGCTCTGCACGATTGGCATCTGTCGGGGTTCACCCTTTCCCGGCTGGTAGCCGGCCTGCACACACAAGGTGCCTAATGATTGTTTTTTCATATTAATACAATGTAATTGACTGAATACGGTTTTCAGCCTGCAAATTTATGGCTTTTTCCATAAATGCCACACTGAATACGCAAAAAAAAACATCCCCATACCATAAAAAACACCCGCCGATGACATTTTTTGCCAGGATGAGAACCGCCATTCTGTCTTTTTTTTACTATCTTTGCCACGGAAAACTCTAAAAAACACAGCTAAAAGAAGGAATAAAGTGATGAAAAGAGAAGAAGAAAGAATCGTATTTCTGGACTACGTACGCGTGGTGGCATGCTTTCTGGTGATGCTGGTCCATGCCGCCGAGAACTATTATGGTGCGCCCGATGCCACCGATATGGTAGGCCCCACAGCCTATCTTGCCAACGAAACCGACCGTCTGTGGGTGTCGGTCTACGACGGATTCTCCCGCATGTCGGTGCCCCTGTTCATGATTGTGTCGGCCTACCTGCTCGTGCCCATGCGGGAAGGCCAGACGATGTGGGCATTCTACCGCCGCCGCTTCATGCGCATCCTTCCGCCCATGTTCGTCTTTGCCGTGCTCTATAGCACCCTGCCCATGCTGTGGGGGCAGATAGGATGGGACACCTGCAGGACCGACCTCTCGCGCCTGCTGCTCAACTTCCCCACCCTGGCCGGCCACCTGTGGTTCATGTACCCCCTCATTAGCCTCTACCTGTTCATCCCCATGATTTCTCCCTGGATCAGGCAGGCTACCGCCCGCGAGGAACGCTTCTTCCTGCTGCTCTTTGCCGTGAGCACCTGCATGCCCTTCATGATTCGTCTGTGGGGCGAGATATGGGGACAATGCTTCTGGAACGAATACCATGCCCTGTGGTACTTCAGCGGCTATCTGGGCTATCTGGTGCTGGCCCACTACATCCGTTTCCACCTCAGCTGGAGCCGCTCCACCAAGCTTACAGTAGGTGCCATCGCCGTGGCGGCCGGTGCCGTGGTCACCATCCTGTCGTTCTACTGCCAGGCCATTCCCGGCCAGCTCCACGAAACGCCCCGTCTGGAAATCGGATGGAGCTTCTGCACCCTCAACGTACTTGTCCTCACCGCCGGTGCCTTCCTGCTCTTCAGTTGCATCCGCCAGCAGCGCACCCCACGCCTGGTGGCCGCACTCTCGCGTCTGAGCTTCGGCATGTACCTGATGCACATTTTCTGGCTGGGCATGTGGACTTCTGTTCTGAAGCCCCTGCTGCCCACTGTAGCAGCCATTCCCTGCATTGCCATTGCCACCTTCGTCAGTTGTGCCATCACCACCAAATTGGTGTCATTCCTGCCCAAAAGCAAATATTTGATAGGATAGTTTCAAAAAAATGACCAATTTATTTGGCCGTTTCGGAAAAAGGATGTACCTTTGCACCGCAATTCGGAACAAGGGGGCCTGGAGAGGCCTGCCAAAG